>CAZGQS010000018.1:4707-13953 GCA_964527775.1 uncultured Rhizobium sp.
AGAGCTGAGAGCTGAGAGCTGAGAGCTATCGGCTCCAAGTCTTAGCGAAGCGTGAGTCTCAAAGTCTCAGCAAAGTTGACGGCTGACGACTGATCACCGAAAACTGATCACCGAAAACCGCCCCTAAAAATTACTACTAACCGTAAATCGCACTCCACTGAAAGCGGGTTCTTCACGACAAATTCCGCCACTGCAGTTTACTCCTTGTTGTTGTTTTAAGTAACTGAGGGTGTAGAAGCTGTTGTTGTGGTTGTAGCTCATGAATATGGTGGGGTAGTGAAGAATGCGATTTTCGATGGTCATTCGTTCGTAACGGTGAGGTTCGATATTGACCATATCTCCAACAGAAAATGAAATTTCTTTGCTGAAATAGTATTCAACCATAAGGTTGGCAAATGAACCTTGGTCTTTATCGGTTTTGAGGTATTGTGCTTCGATTCTCAGGCTCTTTCCTTTGCCAATTTTGTGCAGCCATTCTGCGAAAGGAGTGATTGTATGGACGGGTTCATATTCGGGTTCTTGTTCGTAGCGTGCCTGGTTGTAATAGATGGTTTGAAGTCCAAGTTTTAGAGTGTGCTTACCCACGTTTTGGATCAGTTGTCCGTTGTATTCGCGGAAAAGTTGAATGGGTTTCATGGAGTTGGATGTAGAATCAAACGAGCCGTTGTGAGCGAGTGATTGAACGTAGCTGGCATTGAATGATAAGCGAGTACTTTTATTGATTTTAGCATCAATTTCCATTTGAATTCCGTTTTCACCTAGGTCTTGTGCTGGGGCATTGTAACGAGCCATTAAGCGATAGGTATTTTGACGGGTCATGGAGGGTAAGTAACTGATTAATCCATTGAGGAGGTTTTCTCTAGGGGATGTTCTGAGCGTGAAATGGTCAACATGTCGGGCTTGAATATTGAGCCCTAAATTGAGGGTATTTTGTTTGGTGATGATTTTTTCTAGGGAAGTGGTCTTGGGTTTACCGATTTTCAGGGTTTTTGAACCCCAACTTAGGTTTGCATAGAATACTTTACCGTTTTTGAGGGCAAGTTTATTGTTGAAATCAACAATGGCTTCGGGCGATTTGAAGTTTGCTTCTCCGCCGATGGAGAAGTTGCCCTTGGTGTAGGTGGCATAGCCATTGAAGCCGTATACGTTATATTTTGGATAGAATTGGTCTTCGCGGTCGTAGCTGTTGATGATGGAAACGAGTTCATCCATGGTTTGGCGGTCAATGTTGCGATTAAGGGCTGATGCACCTAGGTTTAGCATTCCGTATTTGGCATCCATTCCCAGGTCAACTTCACCTTCTAGGTTGATTCCGCTGATGACTTGAGGGCTAGAGCTGAATCGAGTTCCAGCGAATTTGTTTCCTTTCTGATTTGCCGAGAATGCTTTGATTTTCCAATGATCACCTAAGTTGTAAATAAGTCTAACCCCTTGCATTGAATAATCAATTCCAATTTGTCTTTGCTCATAGGCTCTAAAGAGTATGCCTGAGCCGAATTGGTCATAGAATGAACCAACAGTGATGTTTAGATCTTTGAGTTGTTTGCTGGCTTGCCAGAATCCGATACCGTGAGCGGTGTAGGCATCTAATGGGTCAAGAAGAGGAGAGTTGTTAAAGGCATCGTATCGAACCACGAAATTATAGCCTTTGATGCGGTATTGCATGAAAAGCCAAGCATCTACGCTGGCGGTATTTTCGAGATAGACGCGGGTATTTGCGCCAATTTTATCGTCGCGCAGATATTTTTGGTAGTTGAGAAGTAGGTTTCCGCTGAATTGGCCTTGGTCTTCCGATTTTTGAGCGAGGGAACTTCCCCAGAAAGAAAAGGCCAAAAGCGCCAAAAACACTCTATTTAATTTCATAACGTACTGCAAATATGCGAAAATCCCTCCACTAAGACGTATTTTTGTGGTTCAATGAGCACACATCCAGCAGCAGAAAAGACATCCAGAAAACTTTACATTGAGAGTTATGGCTGCGCCATGAATTTTTCGGACAGCGAAATTATTGCGAGTATCATGGGTGAACACGGCTTTGTGAATACTCAAGATGAGTTAGATGCCGATGTGATTTTTTTGAATACTTGTGCCATCCGCGACAATGCAGAACAGCGAATTAGGCAGCGTTTGATTCATTTGCGTCAGAATAAGAAGCACAACAATGAGCTGATTATTGGAGTGTTGGGTTGCATGGCTGAGCGATTGAAAAGCAAGTTGTTGGAAGAAGAACATTTGGTGGATGTGGTTGCGGGCCCCGACAGTTACAGAGAGTTACCAAAGTTGGTGGCAGAAGTTGACGAGGGAGGAAGAGCCATCAATGTGTTGTTATCAAGGGAAGAGACATACGGTGATTTAAATCCGGTCAGGTTGAACTCTAATGGAGTTACGGCATTCGTATCAATTATGCGCGGTTGTGATAACATGTGCAGTTTTTGTGTGGTTCCATTTACTAGGGGAAGGGAGAGAAGTAGAGATCCTGAGAGTATAGTAAACGAGGTGATTCAGTTAAAGAATCAAGGGTACAAAGAAATTACTTTGTTGGGGCAGAATGTGAACAGTTATTTGTGGTTCGGTGGTGGTCCTAAGAAAGAATTCAAAAGTTTAACCAAAGAGGAGCAAGAGAGTTCAGTTGATTTTGCTGATTTGTTGGAAAAAGTTGCGGTGGCGGCTCCTGAGATGAGAATTCGATACAGTACAAGCCATCCAAGAGATATCAATGAGAAGGTGGTAGAGACCATGGCAAGGCACGAAAATATTTGTAATTATATTCACTTGCCTGTTCAGAGCGGAAACACAAGGGTGTTGGAAGCCATGAGTCGCAATTATAGCAGAGAATGGTACATGGAGAAAATTGAGATGATCAGAAAAATCATTCCTGATTGTGGTATTTCGAGCGATATTATTGCTGGATTTTGTACTGAAACCGAGGAAGAGCACCAAGATACCTTGTTATTGATTGAATGGGCTCAATTTGATTTCAGTTACATGTATAAATACAGTGAGCGACCTGCCACTCCTGCTGCAAAAAAGTATACGGATGATGTTCCTGAAGATGTCAAGGGAAGAAGATTGAGTGAAATTATTGCGGTTCAGAATAGAATGTCTAAAGAAAGAAACTCTCAATATGTGGGCAAGGAAGTAGTGGTTTTGGTGGAGGGAGAAAGCAAAAAGAGCGATCAAGACTGGATGGGAAGAAACGATCAAAACGTAGTAGTTGTATTTCCTAAAGAGCATTACAAAAGGGGAGATTTGGTGAGGGTTTTAGTTGAAAGAAATACCACAACCACACTTATTGGTAAAGCAATTCACTAAAGGAAATAGTACTACCAAAAAATGGTGATGCATTTGTAAGTTATTTGGCATTAGTTTTGCACCTGTTCAAAAATGCCGGCGCAAATCTTTAACAGAATTTACAACATTATTTTCTTTTGGCGCCCCAAAAGGAAAAAGATTTCAGTGATACCGGCTGCGGTGTTGCGACAGAGAAAAAGCATACATCACGCTGAAAAGAATGCAGCTGTGAAGGTAATTACCTACTCCAAGAAACATTATACTCCAGAAAAATTGATTGAAGTCTTATACGAAGCTGAGCTGAAATATGAGACAGAGAAATATCGTATTCAACATGAGTTTCCTCATTTGAAAGATGTTTTGAAAGAAGAGATCCGCAAAGCTAAAGATGAGAAGTATGCATTGTTGAAAGATGAGTTACCTGAAGCAGACTATCAAAAATACAGGTCACACAGACGCACCCATAAAGAAAAGCATTAAGCGAGTTTTATAAATCCCAAATTCGGGTTCTGCGCTCTTGTGCGTAGCGTTTGATATTTAGCCAAAAAGCAGCCACCAGATAAAAGATGATGGGAGAGCCGAGGGTGAAAAATGAGGCGTATACGAAAGATAGCCTAACACTTTTGGTGGAGATATTCATGTAATCAGCCAACTGACTGCATACTCCGAACATGGATTTTTCAAGAGTATATTTAAAAATTTGAGCCATTGGAATTTTAGATTAACTAACAAATATAACCATTAAAGGGGTGATTGGTTCACATTCAAGGCTTGTTCTAAATAAAAAGGAGACATTATTTGACAAAATCGCTCTGTATATTGGCCATTTGTCTCTCGAATAAATAGGTTCTCAAAATCTAATGGTTCCTTGTGCCTGATTAATTCAATTACCTGTAAATGCGCAGATTTATTGAGTCGTGCGTAAATTAGGACGGCTCTTCTAGGATGTAAACGAGTAAATTCTGATATATTAACTCGAGGAGGGAGTAGCACAAAAGCGCTTCCATCAGGGGAGAGCAGTTGATCAATTTTATCGAAAAACTGTTGCATTTCTCCGGTATTGAAATGTTTTGATTTTGATTCTATGGGATCAATAGATTTTAACTGATTTTCGAAAAAAGGTGGATTGGAGATTATAGCATCAAACTGGGTTACAGGGTAGGGGTTGTGTGGGCTTAAGAAGTCACCATGAATGAGCGTTGTACTGTTGGTAAAATTGTTGTATTGGAGATTCTCACTTGCACATTTTAGGCTTTCTGAGTTTATATCTATACCGGTAAGGGTGGCCTTTGGGTATTTTTGGGCCATGAAGTGAAGCAATAGTCCGGTGCCGGTACCTAAATCTAAAATATGCTTGGGGTTTTTAAAGTTGGCAAGAGCGCCAAATAGGCAGGCATCGGTGGTGACGGGTAAGCTAGCACCGTTTTGATGGATGGTGAATTGCTTGAAAGTAAATGGTTTGCGTTGCTTGTTCATGTCCCCCGAAAAACTAAAGAAGATTTAAATTGAATGATAATGGGTCATTGGAAATCGTGGCATTTTGATTCTTAAGGTGAATGAGGTGGGTAGCATTAGGAAGTGCAGTATCTATGTCATGGGTGCTCACGATGATGATTTTTGTGGGAGCGATGCTTTTAAGGGTTTGCCAGAAGTGAATTTTGGCCGGATAATCTAGGAAAGCGGTGGGTTCATCCATGAGAATGACGGGGGTATTTTGCAAAAGGCAACGGGTAAGCATGATTTTTTGCTTTTCGCCGTCTGAGCATTGACCGAAGGATTTTTGGGTAAGATTTTCGATATTGAGTTCTTTAAACCAATTTTGGGCTTGATTTTCTGCTTCCTTTGTGTGTTTAACGCTGCTGCATGCTACTTCTAATGCGGTGAGCAGTTCAACTTGGGGCGGAGTGCTGAGCATCAGCGAAATTAAATTTGCCCGTTTGTCTGATTTTAGGGAGTGGATGTTTTGATTGTTGATGAAAACTTCGCCCGAGATGGGTTTGTGAATGCCCATAACGGTGCGCAGAAAAACCGATTTTCCTACGCCGTTTCTGCCTAAAAGTAGGGCAATGGTTCCAGCATTAAAGTCTATGTTAATGTCTGTTTGGAGACATTTTGGTTGACTTTTATGAGAGAAACCGGTGCTTATTTGGTGAAGGCGTAGCATGAATGTGTTGCAAAAATGGGATATTCGCATGGGTTTATGCAATTTTTTTTAGAAGTAACCAAAGAAGACCTTCCCATAGTGAGGGAATTGGCACAGCGAATTTGGAATGATCATTATCCTGACATCATAGGACAACAGCAAGTTGATTACATGTTAGAAAAGATGTATGACTTGAAAAGTTTGGAATTGCAGTTAGAAAAAGGCGATATTTTTTATTTATCGGCGGTGGGCGAATCGGAGGCGGATTTGGTGTATGCTGGATTTGCATCGGTGAGAGATTTTGGTGATGGGCGGTGGTTTTTGAATAAACTTTATGTGGATACAGAATTGCAGAGATCGGGACTGGGCAAGGGTTTGATGGATTTTCTTGTAGAGGAGCATAGTATGATAGAGTTGCGTTTGCAAGTGAATAGGCAGAACTATAAGGCGATCAATTTTTACTTTCGGAATGGTTTTGTGATAGAGAGTGTGGCTGATTTTGATATTGGTGATGGATATTTCATGAATGATTTCATCATGCTTAAGGTTTGTAAACCTTAAATTTGCGGCGTGTTAGCGCTTAACGACTTTTCTTTTGAATTTGCAGGTAGATATTTATACCGAAAAGCCACTTGGCATATCAAGCCAAATGAAAAAATTGGCCTTGTAGGCCTAAATGGAACTGGAAAATCTACTTTATTGAGGTTGATTTCTGGGGAATATGAATTGAGAGAAGGTTCTCTTTCCAAGGCTAACAACATGAAATTGGGTTATTTGAACCAAGATTTGTTGAGCGTAGTTTACGACGAATCTGTGCGCGATGTGGTGTTGTCTGGTAGGGAAGATTTGGTGAGAATTGATGAGGAAATTCATCGTTTGCTTGAGGAAATTGAAGTCAATTACGATGACAAGCGTTTGAATAGATTGTCAGAACTTCAGGAGCAATTTGGACATTTGGGTGGCTATGATTGGCAGTCGCAAGGCGATAAAATCCTGGAGGGATTGGGTTTTCCAACAGAATGGTTGACTCGTCCTTTAAAAGAACTGAGTGGAGGTTGGCGTATGCGTGCACTTTTAGGGAAGTTGCTTTTGATGGCGCCTGATTTGTTGTTATTAGATGAGCCTACGAACCACTTAGACTTACCAACGATTGAATGGTTGGAAAATTACTTGATGGAATATCAAGGTACATACGTAATTGTATCGCACGATAAATATTTCTTAGATAAAACCGTAAACAGAATTGCGGAAGTTGCTCATCAGCAGTTGTTTCATTACAAGGGTAATTTTACCCAATATTTGGAACAGAAAGATGAGAGAGATGCATTATTGGAACGTCAGTTTGCCAATCAACAAGATTATATCAGACAGCAAATGCGTTTCATTCAGCGCTTTAGATCAAAGGCTTCAAAAGCAACTGCGGTTCAAAGTAGGGTAAAGCAGTTGGAGAAATTGGATCGTATTGAATTGAAAGACAATGAAACTCGGGAGTTTGATATTAAATTTAACATAAGAATAAAGCCGGGTAAGGTAGTTACCGATATATTAGATGTAAGCAAGAGTTATGGTGATATGGCCATCTTACGGAATGCATCTGCTCAGGTTTTGAGAGGCGATAAAATTGCCTTGATTGGAGCTAACGGTAAAGGTAAATCTACTTTATTGAGAATGATTGCTGGAACTGAGCCTTTTGAGGGTAAAATTGATTTGGGATGGAATGTTGAAACAGCCTTTTTTGCTCAGCATCAGTTGGAAAGTTTGAACCTCAAAAGCGATTTGTTGAATGAAATTGGTACGGTGAGTGCTGAATATACAGAGAAAGATCTACGCACTGTTTTGGGGTGTTTCTTGTTTACTGGGGAAGAAGTATTCAAGAAGGTTAAGGTATTATCCGGGGGCGAGAAGTCGAGATTGGCGTTAGCTAAGACTTTGATTACTCAAAGTAATTTTTTGCTTTTGGATGAGCCTACCAACCACTTAGACATGTTTTCGGCGGCGGTATTGGCTGAAAGTTTAGATAATTACGAAGGGTCACTTCTTTTTGTGAGTCACGACAGAACGTTTATTAGTAGGGTGGCGAACAAGATTTGGTGGATTGAAAATGGTCTTTTGAGGGAGTATCCAGGTACTTATGAAGAGTATAATGAATGGATTGCTACTCGACCACCAGCGCCGGTTTTTGTGGAAGAAAAGCCAAAAGTAGCTGTTGATGCTAAACCTACAGCTTCTACTTCTGTCAAAACCGGTGTATCGAAGAATCAGATTCAACGATGGGAGACTCAGATGAAAGAATTGCAAGAGAAGATAGATCAGCTTGGTTTGCACAAAACTCAGCTTGAGGAAAGCATGGTCTCTCCGGAGGTAGTTTCGAAGTCAGAAGAATTATTAAAGTTGACCTCAGAACACGTGAAATTGTTGAACGATATTAGTGCTTTACAAAAAGAATACGACGAGATTTTAGAGCAGTGGATGGAGTTTCACGAATAAAACTGATTGATTATCGTTAATATTGAACATGCGCCTTTTTCTTCTATTGTTTGTAGGACTATCGATTTTTGGTCAATCTAGTGCCACCACCGATAGTTTGCTTAGATACGATAATGCCATTTACGAGGGGGATGTTAGGTCGGTTCAGTTTTTAAATTCATCTAGCGGATTCAATTTTCCGGTGATTTCGTTGGGGACTGATTTGGAGACCTTGAAATTAACCTTTGATCAGTTGACCAGTGAAAGAGATTACTATCAATATACGTTGATTCATTGCAATGCAGATTGGACTCCATCAGGGTTGCCTCGAACATTGAGTGTTGACGGAGTTGGTTTTGAGAACATAGATAACGCCAGTTTTTCAAACGGAACCTTGACTCAGTATGTTCATTATGAAGTGCTTTTACCAACCGATAATACTAAACCCAAGGTTTCGGGTAACTTTTTATTGGTAGTTTACAGGAACTTCGACGAGAAAGACATCGTTCTCTCTCGAAGAATGATGGTTCTTTCCAGCAAAGGCGCGGTAAATGTGAATGTCACACAAAGCAGTCAGGTGGAATTTAGGGCTCAGCAACAACAAGTGAATTTTGCTTTTAACAAATCAGCGGCAACCTATTTTATTCCCAATCCTTATTCTGATTTGCGCACGGTTGTTTTGCGCAACGGTGAGTGGAAAGGGGCAATTTCTGATTTGAAACCTCAATTTATCAAAGGTAATTCCTACGAGTTCAACCAAATGATGGGAACTCAGTTTGATGGTTTGAATGAATATCGGTTTTTTGATATGCGCAGTTTACAAATTGCTCAAGCCGGTGTCAAAAAGCGGGCGAATATTGCCAATCAGAAACATATTTGGCTGATTTCGGATAAGTCTCGTGGGTTTGATCGTTACATGAATTGGCGAGATTACAACGGACGGATTCTTTATGATAACAAAGACCTTCCCGAAGCTACTCGGGTTGAAAGCGATTATGTGTTCGTGCATTTTTCTTTGATCATGCCCGCTATCGCGGAGGACGTTTACCTTTACGGCGAACTGAGCGATTGGGAGATTAAAGAAGGTTATAAGATGTATTACAATACCGAAAGCAGCCAATATGAGGCCGTTGTTCCACTGAAGCAGGGGTATTATAACTATTTGTATTGCGCTGTTTCATCTGATGGGAACCTCAATTTTAAGCCCATCGAAGGTTCACATTCAACGGCTGAAAATAATTATATGGTTTTAGTGTACCACCGGAATCAAATGTTAGCTTATGATGAGCTCATTGGATATGGATTGGTTAACACACAGCCGGGGAGGTAAAGACAGGTCCTTGGTC
>CAZGQS010000018.1:14053-43291 GCA_964527775.1 uncultured Rhizobium sp.
GCTGAAAGTTGGAGATCTGTCTATTTCAATTGGTATAGATTCATGCCCTTATAGGTTTGTCCTTTTGCGAAAGTGAGTGCCCATTTGGGAATAGAGTGGTTGTTGGGAAGAGTGTATTGGGCTATGAAATGCGCACCGTAAGAGGGCAAGGAATCGTGGGTGAGGATGAATACTTTTTGGTATGGTTGCCAGTCGATGGGGTAGTAATCGAAGGCGTAATCTAGGCTATGATGTTGTTTTTGATGGGATGATGTTTGGAGATGATAGGTGTAATAGGCCCCAATGGCATCGCCAATAAGAAGGGATTTTTGGGTGGAAGTTGTTACAGAGAGGTGTTTTGAGAGGAAATTATAGACGGGAATGGGATCTCTTTGGGGTTTTTGAAGTTGGGAGGCGAGGTGACGTCCCCCGAAAGAAAAAAATCCATTCAGGGATATGATGAGAAGAAAGTACTTGATTTTGGGTGTGTTAAAATTGAGCCAAGGTAGGTTTGAAAGAGTGATTAGCGAGAGTAAGAGGAGTGGCGGGAGATAGCGGTATTGGGGCGATGCGAATGCGAAGAGTAGGATGATGAAGAGCAGCAGTGCCAGAAGATTTTGATAACGGGGTTGGAAGAGTGTGTGTTTTTTGAAACTAAATGTTAGGGTGAGAATGATGATACTCCAAAAGAGGATAATGTTTAAAGGTTGTTCTCGGTAATGGGGCCAAAAGCGGAAAAAGAAACTGTTGGCGAAGGCCGAATGGGGGAGATCAGTGCTGGTGATTTGATGATCAGATGTTTGCATGGACATTTGGGATATCCATGTATCAAATTGGAAATCAATGGAATAAAAATAAAGGAGCCAAGGCAATGCAGAAATGATGGGTAAGAGAATTTTTTGATGGATAGATGTTAATTGAAGCCATTCGTATATGAACCAAACGGTTAAGATGGGCCAGATATAGAAATGCGCAGTGGCGGAGATTCCTATGATTGTGAATTTTAGGATGGGCCAGTGTTTGGGTTGAATGTAGAGGTAGAGAGAAAGTAAAAAAAGAATGAGTGGTTCAACGCGGACGCTTCGGGAGAGTTCAAATGTTGATTTATCGAGGGCGAAAACCATCAATATTATGAGCGGGAGCCATGAGTTTTTCAGGTTTTTAGAGCGGTTGAGCGTTGAATAAAGAAGGATGAAGGTGAAAAATGTAAGTATTAGAAAAGGCAATCTTACAAAGAATATATCTACCAGAAAAATGCGGAGCCATGCGGTGTGGAAGTATTGAAGGAGAGGGGGATAAGAGGCGAAAAGTTTGTCAGCGCCGGGGTTTGGCCAAATGATGCTTTTGAAAGTTCCGCTGTGAAGGTATTGGATGGCAGGGTCTAGGTTTTGGACTTCGTCATTCCAAGCAACAGGCAGAAACTGTAAATTGAGTAAGCCGAGTGAAGCGTAAATTGAGATGAAAATGACTAAACCGTGTATGGGTTTGAGCTTTTTCAAATGAAGTGTATTACTGGAAGGTGATTAACAGTTGATTTTTATCTACTGCGGTACCTGGGGTAACATGTACTTGAGCAACGGTAACATCGGCGGGAGATTTGATGGCATTTTCCATTTTCATTGCTTCGAGAATGAGAATTTTATCGCCTTTTTTGATTTCCTGTCCGGGTTCTACCAAAATCTGCAGCACCAGGCCTGGCATTGGTGCTTTAAGATCGCTCACTTTAGGGGTTAAAGCGTTTTCAAGTCCCATAGATTTCAAAAGATCATCAAGCGGTTCAATGAGTTTGACTTTATATTTTTGACCGTTATAAAGGAGTGTAACCGTTTTTGATTCTTCGTTGATGTCAATGCAGCGAACGGTTAGGACTTTATTGGGTGTAACTAAAAGCAATGTTTCGGAATCTCTAGGTATGAGTTGGATATTATGGTCGCTTGACGATGCCCAAACATTGTTTGATTTGGTGAGTGCAATGGTATTTTCAGCAATAACAGCTTTCATGAAATAGGATATTAAACGTTTCTATCAATGACAAAGTTAACCAATTGCCTCAAATGTGCTTTATAGGGCGACTGGATGTTTAATTCATCTAGGATGAGGAATGCATTATCTCGAAGTTCATTCATCTTTTGGGTGGCATAATCAATGCCGCCGTGTTTTTTGATAAATGCAACTACTTCGTTCATCTTTTGCTTGTCTGGGGTATTGCTTTTAATGAGTCTTCGGATGCTCCTCGTTTCACTGCTTGGAGCTGTTTTAAAAGCGTGGATGATGGGGAGGGTTAGTTTTTTCTCTTTGATGTCTAGTCCCGCAGGTTTTCCCGATTTATTTTCGCCGAAGTCAAAAAGGTCATCGCGAATTTGGAAAGCAAGTCCAATGTTCTCTCCAAATAGCCTCATTTGTTCAATGTGTTGGGGATCATTGGAAGTGGACGCTGCCCCAATTTGACAACAAGAAGCGATGAGAGAAGCGGTTTTTTTTCTGATGATATTGAAATAATCTTCTTCGGTGGCGTTCATAAAACGAGCTCTTTCGAGTTGAAGAAGTTCACCTTCGCTCATTTCTTGAACGGCTGTACTAACTATTTCAAGAAGGTCGTGGTCTTTGTTTTTGATGGACAGTAAAAGTCCTTTAGAAAGCAAAAAATCACCTACTAAAACGGCAATTTTATTTTTCCAAAGGGCGTTTATTGAGAAGAAGGACCGGCGTTGATAGCTTTCATCAACTACGTCATCGTGAACGAGTGTAGCCGTGTGAAGTAATTCTACTAGGGAAGCCCCGCGGTAGGTTCTATCGTTGATATTGCCGAACAGATTTGCTGAGTAGAGAACGAAGATGGGCCTGATTTGTTTGCCTTTTCGTTTAACGATATAGGTCATGATGGTGTCAAGCAGAGGCACTTGAGTTTTCATGCTGGCACGAAATTCTTTTTCGAAGAATGCGAGTTCCTCTTTAATGGGTGCTTTTATTTGCTCAATGCTCGAGCTCATCTTCGGTGCGAAGGTACGGAATTTGATTGGTAGCAAATAATGAAAGGTGAGCGATTATATTTGTGATTGTGAAAGGTTCATCGAAATTATTGATTTTGTGCAGCACTTGGCTGTTTGTGGGTTCTTGCGGATTGTTTAAGGGGAATCAGAAAGATGGCTCTTGGTTGGTTTATCCACCGTTATCTGTTATTGGAGATGTAGAAGCTGTAAATATGAACAACTTTGATAAATTGAGAACCAGTCTTACTCTTCTAGGAGGATTATCAGACAGTGCTGAACGAGCAGATGCCATGTTTTTTTTGGATTTGTTGGATGATCGCTACAATGATTACAAGCCAACTGAAAGTGCCATTGCTAAATTGGTTGCCGCTGAAAAGTCGTCTATATTGATTGAAGTATTTGGAGGAAATTGGTGTTCAGATACGCACGCTGGAGTTCCTGAATTGTGTAAAGTGTTGGATTTAAGTGGTTTTGCTTCCTATCAATTTGAATATCACCGTGTGAGTCGGGACAAAATGTTAGTTGACGGCCAATCAAGATCTTTTGAAATTGGTTCAGTTCCTTTGGTACGGATTTATAAGATGGATACAGAGGGACAGCGAGTCTTGTTAGGTGAGATTGTAGAGATGCCTCGAGTGAGTTGGGAGGAGGATTTGGGGGCGGTAATCGGTAATCGGTGATCGGTGATCGGTGGGCGGTGATCGGTGATCGGTGATCGGTGATCGGTGGGCGGTGGGCGGTGGGCGGCTTCGCCGGTGACTTTGAGACTTACGCTTTGCGTTGCTTTGCGCCTTTGGCGCTGCTGATGGCTGAAAGCTGACGGCTGACGGCTGACGGCTGGTAGCTGACGGCTGGTAGCTGACGGCTGATTACCTAAACAAAACCGGCACCTCAAATTTGGTGATGGTGGTTGATTCTAAGTGGTGATTGAGGAAGTTGAGGGTTGGTTGAACAGAAGATTGGAAGTTTTTATATTTTAGTGTTATGCTGGTAGAGATGGTTACTATAAGTGCTAGCATAATGAGGGAGATGGGTGTGGTTAGGTTGTAGAAGAATTCGGATTTTCCGTATCCGTAGATTTGGTAGAACTCAGCGGGGTTTGTAAATCCTTGGGGTGGTTGAATAAGGTAATAGATTAAAAATCCCAAAGTAGTAAAAAGGGTGGCGAGAAGCAGGAAGTAAACGCGTTGATTTTGCCAAGAACCTAGGCGAAGTTTGATGTAGATTTCGCGGTCCGCGCCGAGAATTTTTCCGCGGGTGAAGTTGCTGAAAATGTGATTTTTAGATATGTTTTCTAGTTCAAAATCTATTGGGCTTACTGCACCATAGAAATGTTTTTCGGAGGGTGTATTTTTGTAATTTTCGTCTGAAAGGAAGGTGAATTCGGTGAGTTTGTCACTGACTTCCTGACGAGTGATTTGAGTTTTTAAGTAAAACGATTGGAACGGATAACCGATCATAATTGAACTTCGTTGAATTGATTCAAAGATACGCAGAGTTCTTGAAGGAGGGTTGAAGATTCAAATATTCCATTTCCAACTACTACAATATCTGCGCCACTGAGCCATGCATTGACCGCTTGATCAGGGCTTTTAATTCCGCCGCCTACAAAGAGGATGGTATCTGTATTTTTATGAACTGCGCGTATGAGATTTTGTGGCACGGGTTTTTGAGCGCCAGATCCTGCATCAAGGTAGAGTATTTTCATGCCGAGCATTTCGCCAGCCATTGCGGTTGCTGCAGCGATATCGGGTTTGTCGTTGGGGAGAGGTAAGGTGCCTGATATATAGAGTGCAGAAGTGAGTTTGCCACTTTCTACGAGCATATAGCCGGTAGGGAGTGTTTCAATTTGGTGTTTTTTGACCCATGGTGCGGCGATGACTTGTTTTCCGATGAGATATTCAGGATTTCTACCGGAGATGAGGCTCATAAAAAGGAGAGCATCAGCGTCTGGGGCTAGTTGAATTTCATTTCCTGGAAAGAGGATTACGTTAGGAGCGCCGAATTTTTTCAGGTCAGCAACGCATTTTTGAGTAATTCCATTGGATACCAGTGATCCACCCACTAAAAAAAGGTCAACACCGTGAAGCAGAGATTGGGAGATTATTTGATGGGAAAGGGAGGTTTGATGTTGGTCTGGATCTATCAAAATGGCCAACGATTTTTGCCCGTTATTTTTTTTAAATTTTAGTTTCTCGAGGAGGGTCATGAGGTTGGCTAATTTAGACAGTTACAAATTAAGGTAAAAATACTCAGGAATGACAAGGCTTTTGCATAGAATGACCGTCTAATTTTGCAGATGAACGAGGTGTTTGATTATCAAATACTTGGGTGTATATTATTGAATATCATTTATTTAAACACTTTCCACACGGTAAAGTGGCGTAGAATCTCACTTTTTGGCTTTTCTGTGGATAACCCAAAAAAAATATGTTGAAATAGTTAAATAGTTTTGAAGTTCCCTCTTTTGAAAACACCTTCACAAAAGGGGAAATAACATAAGTTAAAACACCTAAAAAACCAAATCAAAATGACCAAAAAAAGTACCACAATGAACGACGCCGTTAGCACCAACGGAATGCGTTTTGAGCGGATGAGCACCATCGAAGGTGTTAGTCCCTACGATCAGTTTGTTTACGACTATCGCACATCGGTTATTAAAAAGCCAGATGGAAGTACTGTGTTTGAAATGAAAAATGTGGAAGTTCCACAAGGTTGGAGCCAAGTGGCTACCGACATTCTTGCGCAGAAGTATTTCCGTAAGGCTGGAGTTCCTCAAGCTGATGGAAGTTTGGGCAGCGAAACCAGTGTGAAGCAAGTGGTACATCGTTTAGCAGATACTTGGAGACATTGGGGACAAACCAACGGGTATTTCCAAAGTGAGCAAGACGGTCAGGTATTTTATGAGGAGTTGGTTTACTCATTGTTGAATCAAGAGTCGGCTCCAAACTCTCCTCAGTGGTTTAATACAGGTTTATATCATACTTACGGTATTACTGGAAAACCTCAGGGTCACTACTACGTAGATCCAGATACTGAAAAGTTGATGAAATCTACTTCGGCGTACGAGCGTCCTCAGCCACACGCATGTTTCATCTTGTCAGTAGATGATGATTTGGTAAATGAAGGTGGTATTATGGATCTTTGGGTTCGTGAAGCGAGAATATTTAAATACGGTTCAGGTGTAGGAACCAACTTCTCTAAGGTTCGCGGTGCAGGAGAGAAATTGTCTGGTGGTGGTACCTCTAGCGGATTGATGAGTTTCTTGAAAATAGGTGACCGTGCTGCTGGTGCAATTAAGAGCGGTGGTACAACTAGAAGAGCGGCTAAAATGGTGTGTCTAGATTTAGACCACCCTGAAGCTATGGAGTTCATCAATTGGAAAAAACACGAAGAACATAAAGTTGCAGCCTTAATAGATGCTGGTTATGCTAGCGACTATGAGGGAGAAGCATACAATACGGTTTCTGGTCAAAATAGTAATAATTCTGTACGTATTCCTCATTCATTCTTCCAAAAATTGGAAAAGAATGAAGACTGGGAATTCAAAGCCCGTTCAACCGGTGAAACCATGAGTAAATTACCTGCTTCTAAAGTATGGGATGCAATTGGTGAAGCTGCTTGGGCTTGTGCTGACCCAGGAGTACAATACGACGATACCATCAACGAATGGCATACTTGTCCTGAAGGCGGTAGAATCAACGCATCGAATCCATGTTCTGAGTACATGTTCCTAGACAATACAGCTTGTAACTTGGCTTCTTTGAACTTGCGTAAATTCTTCAGTGAAGACAATTGCACGTTTAACGTTGAGAAAATTGAGTATGCTGCCCGCTTGTGGACAACCGTATTGGAAATCAGCGTATTGATGGCTCAATTCCCTTCAAAAGAAGTGGCTCAGTTGAGTTATGATTACCGTACTTTAGGTTTGGGATATGCTAACTTAGGTTCTGTATTGATGAGTGCAGGTATTCCTTACGATAGCAAAGAGGCTTCTGCAATTTGTGGATCAATCACTGCAATCTTAACTGGTACAGCTTATGCAACAAGTGCGGAAATGGCAGCTACAAAAGGCACATTCCGCATGTATGAAAAGAACAAAAAGCACATGATGCGTGTTATGCGTAATCACCGCTATGCGGCTTACAATACACCTTTGGCTTTTGAAGGTTTGAATGTGAACCCAGTTTGCATTGATGAGAAATATTGTCCAGATTACTTGTTGAAATCAGCTTGTGAGAGCTGGGATAAAGCAGTGTCATGGGGAGAGAGATATGGTTTCCGTAATGCTCAAGCAACGGTTATTGCTCCAACAGGAACTATTGGTTTGTTGATGGATTGCGATACTACGGGTATTGAGCCTGATTTTGCTTTGGTAAAATACAAAAAGCTATCGGGTGGTGGATACTTCAAAATTGTAAACAACACCGTTCCATTGGCGTTGAAGAACTTGGGTTACACTCCTGAGCAGATTGATGCAATTGTGAACTATGCAAAAGGTCATCAAACTTTTGTGGGTGCACCTAACGTGAATCACGAAACTTTGGCTGCTAAAGGATTTACCGCTGAAGATTTAGCTAAATTGGAAGCAGCAGCACCGATGGCATTTGAAATTGGATTTGTATTCAACAAGTACACCTTGGGTGAAGATTGTATGAAGCGTTGCGGAATCAGCGAAGCTACTTATAATGCTCCTGATTTTGATATGTTGTGGGAGCTTGGATTTACCAATGCTCAAGTAGCTGAGGCAAACGATTTTGTGGTTGGTACAATGACTGTAGAAGGTGCTCCAGGATTGAAAGAAGAGCATTTGCCTGTATTTGACTGTGCTAACAAGAATGGTAACAAGGGAGTAAGATACATTCATCCATTTGCTCACATTCGTATGATGGCTGCTGCTCAACCATTTATTTCTGGTGCGATCAGTAAAACCATCAACTTGCCACATGAAGCAAACGTAGACGATATCAAGAGCTGTTATGAATTGAGCTGGAAATTAGGTTTGAAAGCCAATGCATTGTATCGCGACGGATGTAAATTAAGCCAGCCGTTGAGCAACAAATCAGAGAAGAAGGAAAAAGCAGATAAAGAAACTGCTGCTAGCGACAATGCTCCAGTAGCTGCTGCTGCAGATCAACCCGTTATCCGCATCGCTGAAGAGTTGACTCCTGAAATTGTATTGGAAGCGGCTAAACGCATCCTTAACGAAAGTACAGATACCAAGTTCAAGCGTCAATTATCTAATATAGTTGAGAAGAAGAGACTTCCTAACCGTAGAAATGGGTTTACTCAAAAAGGACGAGTTGGCGGACAAACTATCTTTGTAAGAACCGGTGAATATGATGATGGAACCTTGGGTGAAATCTTCATCGATATGCACAAAGAAGGAGCAAGTTTCCGTTCATTGATGAACTGTTTCTCTATCGCGATTTCTGTTGGATTGCAGTACGGTGTTCCTTTGGAAGAGTTTGTAGACAAATTTGCGTTCACTCGTTTCGAGCCAAGTGGTATGGTAGAGGGACATCCTAATGTAAAGAATGCTACTTCTATTGTAGATTATATTTTCAGATTATTGGGATTTGAATATTTGGGAAGAGAAGATTTGGTACAAGTAAAACCAAGCGAAGCACCTATTCCATTTAAAGAAGAAAAACCGGTGATTTCTGAATTCCAGCCTGTGTTTGAAGCTACACCTATAGTTACTCCTGTTGTATCATTAGATACAGAGCGTGCTATGAAGGCAGAAGCAGCAAAATCTGGTGTGAGAGATATGCAAGACCATTTGAGAGAAGTTCAAAGTGATGCTCCAGCTTGTAATGTTTGTGGTCATATCACGGTGCGCAGCGGAACATGTTATAAGTGTTTGAATTGTGGAAACAGTTTAGGTTGCAGTTAATTTAAACAAGATTTAATTGAAAAAGGCGGGTTTCTACTCGCCTTTTTTTATTTTCATACAACGAAAGCAATCATAAAACCATCTAATACCCGTGCACCTTAACTTTAGGAAAATATTCTTTGTCATTTTCTTTTGTTATTCTCTTTCATTGAGTGCACAATTGAGTATTTCTGTCAGCGTAAATAAAGGCTGTGCTCCGTTGACTACAGCGTTTCAATCTAGTGGTGGTAGTTATGTTCGGTGGAATTGGAATTTCGGTAATGGCAATACGTCTACTCTTCAAAATCCTTCGGCTATCTATTCATCCCCAGGAAAATACACAGTTACTCTTGAAGCTTGGGATGCGGCAGGAACCAAATATACCTTGATTCGGAATCAATATATTGTGGTGTTCAAAAGTCCCAAAGCAGACTTTCAGCTCAGCAGTTCTAAGATTTGTTTGGGTGAGAATTTGAACCTAAGCAGTACTTCTACCTTAGGTGATACTGGGATTTCGAAGTATTCTTGGGACTTTGGTGATGGAAGTGTGCGTTCTACTAATCCTTTGGTGTACAAATATCAGAAGGATGGTAAATACACGATTTCGCTGGTGATTACCGACTTTAATGGTTGCACAGATAAAAAAATCATAAACCAAGCCATAGAGGTGCTGCCAAAACCAAAGGCTGCATTTACGATGGATTCGGCGTATGATTGCGAAGTACCCACGGTCATTCCATTCAGAAACCAAAGTACGGGAAACGGCATCACCTACAAATGGAGTTTTGGAAATGGGAATACCAGCACAGCTGCTAATCCAAGGCATACCTATACAGCTTTCGGAACCTTTTCTCCCAAATTGGTAGTTACAGATCAAAACGGTTGCAAAGATTCCATGGTTAGAAAAGACGAACTGTATTTGGGTCCATTAAAAGTTGATTTCAAGGCAGATGTAACCTCCAGTTGCGGGCCCTTTACCGTGAATTTTAGCAATGTAGGAACATTTAATGGTGGACTAAAATATGAGTGGGATTTTGGAGATGGAACTACCTCTTCCAAAGCATCGCCTTCTAAAAATTATTATGATCCAGGGTATTACACGGTCAAATTAAAGGCAATTTCTATTACCCGAAAGTGCACAACTACGGTCGAAAAGCCACAATTGATTAGAGTTAATTACAAACCCAATGGAAAGATTTCGGTTTCAGATTCCTTGCCTTGTGGTACCCCTTACACAGAGACCTTTAAGTATATTGATGATAAACCGGTTGATAAAGTGCAATGGTATACCTTGCAGGATACTGGACTTAAGCGGCAAATGTTTGTTGGTCAGACCAATCCTTTAACCACCGTAATTTTTACCAATCGTCCGTTGACGGTTAAAGCCGTTGTGACTACCAAGGAGGGCTGCCGAGATTCATTCTTTTATCGTTTTTTAGAACTTCCTAAATTCGATTATGAGGTTCAAGGATTGGATGATGGCTGCGTGAATTTTGATTTGAATTTAAGAGTTAAGAATTACACTGGAAATAGAAAGTTACAAAGGGTAGATTGGCTTTTTGAAGATGGGGATTCTTTTACGGGGTTAAGCGTTCAAAAAAGCTATTACGATACAGGAAGCTACCCATACAAGTACCGTTTGATTGTAGAAAAAAATTGTGTTATTGAGGTTAAGGATACTGTGCATGTGGGCATGAAAACGGATCCTGATTTTATTGTTGATCCCAATGGAGGTATTTGTAACAATGAGCCGATTCATTTTATCAATAAAACCAAGTATAAGGGTATACCTATTGACAGTTTTAGGTGGAGTTTTGGGGATCCCGATGATAATTGGAGTTTGTTTAAGGCTCCTTGGGCCGGATTCCCACCCGATTACGATGAATCGAATGTGTTTAGATATTATGATCAAGACACAGGAAAACTAAAGCCCTTTTTGGTATCGTATCATATGGGCTGTCCTGATACGGCCTTTCTAGAAGATTCACTATGGATAAAGGCCGCTTATGCGAAGTTGACACAAGATCTGGATTTTTGTAATAACAATAGATTGATCTTAAGCAATCAGTCATCTGCATATACAGATCACACTTGGTACATTGGTGATGATGTATTTAAAGACGATTCTCTGATTTTAGACTCTCGGGGGATTTACAAAGTGATCTTGAGAGTGGAAGATGATTCTACGGGTTGTTGGGATACCTTAGAGTACTTGTATTATCCTCCTGTATTGAGTGCCATGAGAATAAACTGGCTTGATTTTGATTTGTGCGCGCCTGGGTTTGTGGAGCTTCAAGGTCAGGGTTTTCCAGATAAGTTTTATTGGTTGGTGGGGATAGACACCATAAGAGATTTAAGAGACATCAGATTGACTTTTGACACAGCCGGAATAACCCCTATCAAGGCGGTTTTACCCTTTGGGAAGAACTGCATCATTGTACTCACTGATACCATAAGAATGGGTGAAGGATTGATTAAGGGTTCTATGTCTGGAAGTGCGTCGTGTTTACCTGCTACTTTGACGTTTTTTGACAGTACATTCAATAATAAATACTTACATTACTGGTTATTGAGCAACGGTGATACCGTCTGGATGACCTCTCAGTCAGTCAAACACGAACTGAAAAACTCTCTGAAAGACACCTTGACCGCCCAACTTTTCTCTGTATTTGGTGAGAATTGCGAAGGTTCAAAAGTTCAAACTTTGAATGTCAAAGGTCCGGGAATATCTGTGAGAAGCAATTGGGCACATACGTGCAGTACTAGCCGTTATTTGGGTTCTTTGGGATTAAAAGATCCCAATGCAAAATATACTTATTTGTGGCAAATGGGTGATGGTAAAACGTACAATACTCAAACAGTAAGTCACAGTTTTATTGATTCGGGAACATATACCATCACGGTAAAAGTTACGGATTCTGCAGGCTGTACAGCCGAGCAAAAAGTGAAGGTTCATTACCCGGGAAGCAGAATCAGGTTGAGAATTTCATTCCGAATTGAAGACACCAAATGTCCACCGCTGATTGTGCACTTTCGCGATACGTCGCAGGTTTTTGGAGGCTCTATTCGTAAATGGTTATGGGATTTCGGAGATAGCTCCTACAGTGTCTTGAAGCATCCTTCGCATCAATATTTGATACCAGGTACCTACACCGTTACTTTGAGGGTCATTGACTCATTGGGATGCGAGCATTTTAAGAAATTCTTAGATTTAATTGTGGTTCCAGGTCCGGCAGGTACATTTACTTTTGATCCAGCTGAGGGTTGTCAGCCGCATAAGGTGGAGTTCAGTTCATCGGTGAACAATCAGACGGTAAAACAGGAGTGGGATTTTGGCGATGGTGTAGTGAAAGAGGGAAGTAATTTATCGCATCTATATGAACGTCCGGGTAGATACATACCCTTTATGATTGTGTATGATTCGGCGGGATGTAAGCGCGCAATCCAGCCTACCGACACTATTGAGGTATATGCAAAGCCTGAGGCTGGGTTCACATCCCAAGGAAACTGTAAGAGAGATTCTGTTGAAATTAGATCAAACAGTCATTTTTATGGTGATTCAGCGGCGAAGTTTTTTTGGAAAATCAATGGTATAGGAGGAATTAAAGATTCGACTCTTAGGTATTTGATGCCGCTCAAATCAAATATTGTAAGCCTAGTGGTTGAGTCAAATAGAGGTTGTAAAGATACTTTGGAAAAAAGGGTAGATGTTTTTCAGCCTGAAATTCAATTGCTTAGTCAAAAAGATACCATTTGTTTGGGAAATGATTGGTTGGTGCGTGCGTTGGTTAAAGCAGATACCGTTGTGCAGCAAGAAAATTGGATAGTGAACGGTGGAATTCCGAGTGAAACCTCCAGAACATTGAAATTGGTACCCGATAGGCCCCAGCAGATGGTGATTCAGTATTTTGTGCAAGATGTTATGGGTTGTTGGGATACTGCAGCGAAGGGAAAAATACTGTCAGTGGGAGATACTATTGCTGGTATGTCGCCGTGGTTTAAGCATGTGAGTGTACATGATAATGTCACGCATGAACTTTCACTTTCAGAATATAGAGAGTTTGATTTTTTGGGATATGAAATTTACGGTGATCAGGGACAAGGTTACAAACGATTGAAAAGCAATGTGAATCGTAAGGATACCCTGTTTAACTATTCTCCGGTAAATGCGTTGAAGCGGGTAGACTGTTATAAGATTGCATCAAAGAATCTTTGTGAAGTGGAGCAATCATTAAATGTTCTAAAACCACATTGTACTGTGGAATTATCTGGAGCCCCTTTGGTTAATGCAAGTTATTTGAAATGGAATAAATACGTAGGATGGGATGTAGATCGTTACATTTTGTTTAGAAAGAATCTCAGCACGGGTCAATTTGATTCCTTAACACAAGTTGATGGAAGTGAAACGGATTATATTGATTCGAGTATTGTCTGCAAGAAAAAACATGAGTATCGAATATTGGCTCGAGACAAAGAGGGATTAAACGAATATAGTTGGAGCGATACTTGTCATGTGAAGCCCATCTATGTGAATACGGTTTATGCACCTTTGGTAAGGAGAGTTACTGTGGTAGATGATCAATTCACTCATTTAAATTGGTTTAGAAACGATTCTAACAGAAACGCAATGAGTCGTTTTCTCATTAGAAGATTGCCGAATTCTGGCGGAGGTGCAATGACTTGGACATTGTGGGAGCCTCAAGATTCATTGGTATTGAGAGATCTGAATGTGAATGTAGATCAACAATCTTATAGTTATGTAGTTAAGGGAATTGATGTTTGTGAAGATACCAGTGTGGCGGGGTTATTGGCAAAGAGTATTTTGTTGAAAACCAGAATCAATGATGCGTACCATGCTGAGTTGAGTTGGACAGCTTATGAAAAATGGCGCAGCGGGGTTAAAGAATACATCATTGAGATGAACAGGGGAACTGGTTTTAGAGAGTTGAGTAGGGTTTCATCTTCCACCTTTATGTTTGTTCATGAAAGTCAGGAATACAATTGCATTGACAGGATAGAATACAGGGTTATTGCAGTTCCGGTGGAAGAGGGCGCAGTTGATTCAAATTGGTATTTTAATAGTTGCAGCAATGTGAGTAGTCCGGTTCAAAAGCCTAAGGTGTATGTGCCAAACGCGTTTACTCCTAATGCCAATGATTTGAATGAGGTTTTCAAGCCCGAGGGAATATTCATTAAATCCTATCACATGAAGATATTTGATAGATGGGGTGAGAAAATGTATGATCATAAGGGCTGTAATCAAGGGTGGGACGGAACTTTTATGGGAGATAGTGCACCATCGGGAGTCTATGTTTATCAATTAACGGTTTGGGGCATTGATGGTAGTATGCATCAATTCAAAGGAGATGTTACCTTGATTCGTTAAATGCCAATGCTTTTGGCTAATTTTGTAGCCATGGCATTTGAAAAGGTTACTCGGGAAGAAAATTACAGCGAATGGTACAATAATTTGGTTTACAATGCAGATTTAGCTGAGCACAGCGCGGTTAAAGGTTGCATGGTAATTAAACCTCATGGTTATGCTATTTGGGAGAAAATGCAAAAGCAGTTAGACCATATGTTTAAGGAAACGGGTCACAGCAATGCTTATTTTCCGTTGTTTGTTCCTAAGAGTTTATTTGAGAAAGAAGAGAAGAATGCTGAAGGTTTTGCGAAAGAATGTGCGGTTGTAACGCATTACAGATTAAAGGCAGACCCTAATAAACCAGGTTCTTTGATGGCTGATCCAGACTCTCGTTTGACTGAGGAGTTGGTGGTACGCCCAACCAGTGAGGCCATTATCTGGAATACGTATAAGAATTGGATTCAGAGTTATAGAGATTTGCCCATTTTAATCAACCAGTGGGCCAATGTGGTTCGTTGGGAAATGCGTACTCGTCTATTCTTGCGCACGGCTGAGTTCTTGTGGCAAGAGGGACATACGGCTCATGCCACCAAAGAGGAAGCTTTGATTGAGACCAAGCAAATGTTGGAAGTTTATGCTGAATTTGCAGAGACATTCATGGCCATTCCTGTAATTAAAGGAGTTAAAACGGAGAACGAGCGGTTTGCTGGTGCCGATGAAACCTATTGCATTGAAGGTATGATGCAAGATGGTAAAGCGTTGCAGATGGGTACTTCTCATTTCTTGGGACAAAATTTCGCGAAAGCCTTCGATGTTAAATTTCAATCTAAAGAGGGTAAGTTGGATTATGTATGGGCAACCAGTTGGGGAGTTTCTACCCGATTGATGGGAGCCTTAATCATGGTTCATAGCGATGATGAAGGATTGGTGGTTCCGCCAAAATTGGCTCCAATTCAAGTGGTTTTCGTTCCTATTTATAAGAGTGATGAAGAAAGAGATGCGGTTTTAAGTAGGATGGATGAAATTGCTGCTGATTTGAAAAAAGCGGGATTGTTGGTCAAGGTAGATGCTAGAGATACTCACAAACCCGGATATAAATTCGCCGAATGGGAGCAGAAAGGCGTACCAGTGAGATTGGCGTTGGGTCCAAGAGATTTGGCTAGCGGTAATATTGAGTTGGCTCGCAGAGATACAAAAACGAAGGAAGTTGTTTCAATTGAGGGATTAACAGAACGTTTGGTTGCTTTGATGGATGAGATACAACAGAGTTTGTATGACAAGGCGCTGAAGTTCCAAAAAGAAAAGACTTATACCGTGAATTCTTGGGAAGAGTTTTTGGATGTTATTGAGACTAAACAAGGATTTGCATATGCTCATTGGGATGGCACTGGTGAAACGGAGGAGAAGATTAAAGAAGCAACTAAAGCTACCATTAGATGCATTCCTTTAGACAGTGTTTTGGAAGAGGGTGTTTGTGTTTTCAGTGGCAAGCCTTCTACTCAGAGGGTCTTGTTTGCGAAGGCTTACTAAACAGGCTATTGGCAAAAATAGCCGCTAAAATAATGGCGGTGCCAAGGTAGAAAGCAAGATTGAGGTCTTTGTTTTCTTTAAATACAAATATTCCCAGTAGGATGCCGTAGATAGGCTCTAGATTTAGGGCGAGGTTTGCGGTAAATGCGCTGATTTTATTCAGTGCTATGCTGGCCAGATAGAAGGTTACGTTGGTGCAGAGTACCGATAAGAAAACCAGCCATATCCAATCGTTTGCTTCTGCGCCAAAATGGGTGGTTGGTAGCCATACTAGGTTGTTGGAAATGGCTTCAATTCCGAATAAATATCCCCCGAAAATAATCAGCGATAAGGCGAGGGCACCTGAGACCATTTCTAAGGTGCTGAGGGCCAGAGGATGTATATCTTGGATGTATTTTTTGTTGAGGGTAGAAAAAAGGGCGGCGATGGAAGCGGAGAAAACGCCCACAATGATGGCCCATCCATAGGAAATGTTGGGATTGTTTTCTTGGGGAAGGGAAATGCTGATGAAGATAACACCAACTATTACCATGAGGCCGGTGAGGATGTCTTTTTTAATGAAGGGAGTTTTCATCAAAATGGGTTCAAAAAGGGAGGTGAAGAACGAAGCTGAACCAAGGCAGGCGAGGGTTACAGAAACAGAGTTTCCAATTTTAATACTTCCGTAGAAGGTGACCCAATGCAAGGCAACCAACAGGCCAATGCCCATGAATGTTTGGATGGTTTTTGCAGGAGTGTTTTTCAGGTAGGTCCAGACTTTTGGAATCATGAGATAAACCGCGGCCGTAAGCAGCATGCGATGCCAAACAAGATTGAGCGAACCATAGGAGATGAGCTTTCCGAATATGGCTGTGAATCCCCATAGGAAAACTGAAATATGAAGATAAATGAGGGATTTACGCATGTCTATAAAAAATCAAGGCCGAACAAAAATGCCCGGCCAGGATGTTTGGTATGTAAAAGCGCGTAACAGTTGGTATTACCCTTTCGGATAACAATACAAATATAGAAAAAACAAACATTAATTGTATTTTCCTTTGAATTTTTCTTTCACTTCATTGACAATGCCGCGTAGTTCTTGTTCTCGGTCTTTGTTCATGATTAGAATAGCGTCATCTGATTCTACAACTACCAGATTATCAACGCCATTGAGAATGATAAGTTTGTCTTTTTGGGTAAAAACCAAAGAGTTTTTAGTATCAAATGCTTTGACATTTTTACCAATTAGGGAGTTTTGTTGTGCATCTTGAGTAGATACTTCCCACAAACTTTTCCAAGTACCAAGGTCAGACCAACCGAAATCAGCGGGAAGAACAAAAACAGCTTTGTCTTTTTCTAAAATTCCATAGTCAATGGAGATGCTAGGCGATTGCCCGTATGCTTTTTCGAGTTCGGTTTTGTAGCTATTCAGGTAATTAATTTCTGAAAATAGCTGATGTACCTCGTTGAGGTTGGTTTCAAATCTGTGGATGATGGTTTTAATGTTCCAAGCAAAAATACCGGCATTCCATAGAAATTCACCACTTTCAATGAACGTCTTTGCAATTTCTTCGGTGGGTTTTTCGGTAAAGGTTTTTACCTCATGAATGCCTTGCTCAGCTGTGTTGGGTTGAAATTGAATGTACCCATAACCAGTATCGGGGCGACTTGGCTTGATGCCTAGAGTTACCAACGCATCATTTTGAGATGCAAAATTTAGGGCATTGGTTGCAATCTCAACAAACTTCACCTCGTTGGTGATGAGGTGATCTGAAGGTGCAATCATACAAACGGCGTTGGGATTTCGCTGAGCGATGTAATAGGTAGCAAAAGCAATACAGGGTGCTGTATTTTTTCCAATGGGCTCTTCGAGAATTTGTTCGCGTTTGATTTGAGGGATATGCTCAAGGACTAAATCTGTATATTCCTCATTAGCAACAATGTATATATTTTCTTGAGGAATAAAAGAGCTGAAACGGTTGTAGGTTTGGGTGATGAGTGACTGTCCGGTACCCAAAATATCCATAAACTGCTTTGGGAAGCTCTTTCTGCTTACGGGCCAGAATCTAGTACCGATTCCACCGGCCATAATAATAACGTAGTGATTATTGTTCATTTTTTTGGGTTCGTTTAATTATAAGATTCCCTCTTGATATAGATCGTGAAGATGAATCATGCCTTCGTAGGTTTTTGAGTTTGACTCTTCTCTCATCACAATCAATTGGGTTATTTTCTTCTCTTGCATTACAGAAGCGGCAAGCGTTGCCATGTCGTGAATATACAATGTAGTTGGGTTTTTACCCATAATTTGATTGGCGGTAATTGATGAAAGGTCAGTATGATTAGACAACATGCGTCTGATATCGCCGTCTGTGATAATTCCTACTATTTGGTTTAGTTCATCGATGACAGCGGTAGCACCTAAGCGATGTTGGGTAATGTTAAAAATGACTTCATTCCAAGGAGTGGAAGGCGATACAAAGGGTTTGGAATGTTTTTGGGCTATATCTCCACAGCGGAGGTAGAGTTTTTTTCCTAAAGCTCCCCCTGGGTGGAACTTAGAGAAGTCTTGATCGCTAAAATTTCTGGCAGTTAGTAGTGCCATGGCAATGGCATCACCAATGAGAAGTTGTGCGGTAGTGGAGGTTGTTGGTGCAAGATTGTTGGGACAAGCTTCTTTGTCAACGGTAGCGTCTAAAACAAAATCAGCCTCTTTTGCCAATTGTGAATTGATGTTACCTACGATGGCAGCAAACGGATTATTGAATCGTTTTAGTAAAGGAATTAATGCTACAATTTCAGGGGTATTTCCACTTTTTGAAATGGCAATGATTACATCGTTTGATTGAATCATACCCAGATCGCCGTGAATAGCATCAGCGGCGTGCATGAAAAGCGCAGGTTGTCCTGTACTATTGAGGGTTGCTACTATTTTTTGTGCAATGATGGCACTTTTGCCAATTCCTGTAACAATGACACGGGTGTTTGAATGGTTTTCTGAGGAGTTTAAGATGGTTTGTATGAGTAGTTCAAAATCATTTCCCAGTTGGGAGGCCAAAGATTCAAGGCTTTTTAATTCTTGAATGATGGTATTTCTTCCGTTTAAAAGATGGGAAAGCGCTGTCATTTTGTTGAATGTTTTGAGTTGCAAAGAAACAAAATTAAGTGCAGATGAAAATTTACACTTTATCAAATGACTATTTGTTTTTTTAACAATAATTTTTATTGTAATTTCACTAATCAATTCAGGAAGGAAAATACACTAGTGCAGGCGCAAACAGATTCTAAGCATTTTTTAAAGGAGTTTTTTGGGTTCGACGGATTCAAAGGCAATCAAGAGGCGGTTATTTCAAGTATTATGGATGGGCAAGATTGTTTTGTCATCATGCCTACGGGTGCTGGTAAATCATTGTGTTACCAATTGCCTGCCATGATGATGGAAGGAACGGCCATTGTCATCTCACCGTTGATTGCGCTGATGAAAAATCAGGTTGATAATTTGAGGGGGTTTTCGCAAACCTCTGGACTGGCGCATTTTTTAAATAGTTCTCTTTCTAAGTCTGAGTTCAATCAGGTGGTGGAAGATATGTTATCTGGAGATACCAAAGTGCTTTATGTGGCTCCTGAAACACTTAAAAAACAAGAAACCATTGATTTGTTGTCTCAAATAAAGGTTTCATTTGTTGCGGTAGATGAGGCGCATTGTATTTCTGAATGGGGACATGACTTTCGTCCGGAATACAGAAAAATAAAGCAAATGGTGAGAGCTATTGGTGATATTCCTGTATTGGCATTAACAGCAACTGCAACTCCCAAAGTTCAGCACGACATTCAAAAGAACTTGAATATGTTGGAAGCCCAACTTTTTAAGAGTTCATTTAATAGACCCAATTTATATTATAAGGTTCGTCCCAAAGGAAGAAAAGACATCGTTCATAAAGAAATGATTTCTTTCATCAACCAGCACGGAAATTCTTCAGGTATCATTTATTGTTTATCCCGAAAGAAAGTAGAAGAAATAGCACAAATGTTACAGCGTAACGGTATCAAAGCACTTGCTTATCATGCGGGTTTAGATGCTAAAGTTAGAGCGCAACATCAAGATGCATTTTTGATGGAAGACTGTGATGTTATTGTGGCAACCATAGCTTTCGGTATGGGTATTGATAAACCAGATGTTAGGTATGTTATTCACTATGATGTACCCAAAAGTTTGGAGGGCTATTATCAAGAAACGGGTAGAGCTGGACGCGATGGAATGAAGGGAGATTGTCTGTTGTTTTATAATCCAAACGATATTGAAAAGTTGGAGAAGTTCATGAAAGACAAGCCCGTTGCTGAGCAGGAGATAGGGGGTTTACTGATTGCTGAAACAGCTGCTTTTGCTGAAAGTTCTCAGTGTAGGAGAAAGTTATTACTTCATTATTTTGGGGAGTCTTTTGATGAAAAGAAATGTGAAGGCATGTGTGATAATTGCTCTCATCCTAAGCCTAAAAGAGATGTTTCGGCTGAGTTGAAATTGCTTTTGGAGTGCATGGTAGAATTGAGGGGTGAGTTTTCATTGACGCATTTGGTTAATTTTATTGTAGGTAATGGAGCTGACTCGGCCGTTAAACAATACGGCCACCATTTACTAAAATTATTTGGATGTGGTAAAGAATTAGATAAGTTATTCTGGAAATCGGCCGTGCGCCTTGCGTTGGTAAATGGCTATTTAAACAAGAATATTGAGAAGTATGGCCTGCTTTCCATCAATCAAGACGGAGAGAAATACATCAAGAACCCATCTGCGATTGAAATGGCTGTTGATGTTGAATTTGACGCTGTTTCTGATGAAGATTTTGATAGCTTCAGATTGGAATCGGTTTGCGATGAGTTGTTGTTTACGGAATTAAAAGATTTACGTAAAAAGGTGGCACATGAAATGGGATTGCCGCCTTATGTGGTTTTTCAGGATCCTAGTTTGGAGGATATGGCCATCAAATACCCCATCAACTTAGAAGAATTATCGAATATCAATGGCGTTGGAAAGAACAAAGCATTGAAATTTGGGCAACCTTTTGTTGATCATATTTCAAAGTATATTGAAGTTAATGAGATTGATAGGCCCGTAGATGTGGTCTTAAAGGGTAACAGTGAAAAGTCGGCCAAGAGAGTGAATATCATTCTCAATATTGACAAAAAAGTTGATTTGCCAGACATTGCGTCTCAATTGAAAATATCGTTTGGTGAACTATTGGATGAATTGCAGTTGATTGTTCATTCAGGTACTAAGCTGAATATTCGTTATTTCTTAGAGCAATTCATTGATGATGATTTGATGGATGAAATTGTAGATTATTTTAAGACTCAAGAAATGGATAATATTGATTTGGCGGTAAACCATTTTGATGGAGAATTCAGTTATGAAGAGTTGAAATTGGTTCATCTGCAGTTTCTGAGTGATGTAGCAAATTAAAATTGACTATTTTTGTTCATATTTTAATCAAGTCTTGACGCAAAGTACTTCTCAATTTGAACAGGTTTTCCGGAAATTTCGTCCGGGATTGATTTCATTTGCCCGAAGTATCATTCACAATGAACAAGATGCGGAAGAGGTTGTGCATGATGTGTTTATGGCTTACTGGAATGAAGGAAATGTGCGTGATATTGAAGAAACGGGCTTAAAGAGTTATTTATTTACATCGGTGAGAAATAGGTCGTTGAATTGCTTGCGCAAGAAACGATTTGATATGACCGATTTGCCTGAAGATTCATCGGCGTTTAAAGAGGTTGATAATAGTGTTTTAGAAAATTTAGAGGCTAAACAAGTTCAAGAACGAATCACGGTTTTGATTGATTATTTGCCTAAAAAATGCCGACAAGTATTCTTGATGAGTCGGGTTTATGAATTGTCTCACAAGGAGATAGCCGAGTTAATGGATATCACTCCTAAGACAGTGGAAAATCAAATTGGATTGGCTTTGAAGTTTTTAAAGCTTCACATTCAGCGTTGATTCGTAAACGGCGAGGTACTCGTTGATGATATTATCAAGCGAAAATTGTTTGGCTTTAGCGAGCGCTTGTTTACCGAATTCTTTCAATGTTTGGTCGTTTTTCAAAAGTTCAATGGCGTAATTAGCCATGGTTTCTACGTCGCCCACATCGGCTAGGTAGCCGTTGACACCGTGATCTACTACTTCTGGCAGTCCGCCGGCGTTTGAGCAAATTACGGGGACTTCGCAAGCCATTGCTTCTAAAGCGCTAAGTCCAAAGCTTTCGCGTTCAGATGGGAGCAAGAATAGGTCGCAAACAGATAGTATTTCTTCTACTGCTTCTTGTTTTCCGAGGAAGGTTACTTTGTCACATACATGCAATTCTCGGCAAACCTTTTCAATATTTGAACGCTCTGGACCGTCACCAATGAGAAGCAATTTAGCGGGTGTTTGTTGTTGAATGAGGTCAAAGATTCTGATGACGTCGCCCACTCTTTTTACTTTTCGGAAATTTGAGGTGTGAACCACAATCTTTTCACCGTGAGGGGCAATGGCCATTTTAAAGTGTGATTTGGGTTGTTTATTGAAACGTTCAAAATCAATGAAGTTGGGAATCACATGAATGTCTCTTCTGATTTTGAAATGTTCGTAAGTATCCGCTTTTAGGCTTTCGGATACTGCGGTTACGGCGTCTGAATTGTTGATGCTCCAAGAAACTACGGGTTCATATGATGCTTCTCTGCCCACTAAGGTGATATCGGTTCCGTGAAGAGTGGTGACTACAGGAATGTAGATATCTGATTCAGCGAGGATTTGTTTGGCCAATAATGCTGCTGATGCATGAGGAATGGCGTAATGAACATGGAGTACTTCTAATTGGTTGGAGCGCACAATTTCTACAATTTTTCCAGCAAGAGCCGTTTCATAGGGTGCGTGTTCAAAAAGAGGATATTGAGGAATGATGACTTCGTGAAAGAAAATTCCTTCCAGGAAATAGTCAAGTCGGGCAGGTTGGTTGTAGCTGATAAAGTGAATTTCGTGGCCTTTTTTTGCGAGGGCTTTACCCAATTCGGTGGCCAAAACTCCACTTCCACCGAAGGTGGGATATAAAACAATACCTACTCTCATTCTTATACTAACAAAGTTCCGCAAAAAATGTCAGTAAGCACATTATCTTTACCGAAACTCTTTTAAAGGAAGATTATGTCGACAGAGGAAAGCAGTGTTTTAGGACATGAATATTTCATGGGAAAAGCACTTCAATTGGCCCAACAAGCATTTGATGAAGATGAAATTCCCATTGGCGCTTTGGTAGTTCATCAGAACAGAATCATAGGCAAGGGTTACAACCAAACGGAGCGTTTAGTAGATGTTACGGCACATGCCGAGATGTTGGCAATTACTAGCGCAGCACAGTTTTTAGGAAGTAAATTCTTAGATGAGTGTACCATTTATGTGACGGTGGAGCCTTGTGTGATGTGTGCCGGTGCTATTCAATGGGCACGGTTTAAACAGGTAGTGTTTGGTTTATCAGAACCCAAGAGTGGATTTGAGCGTTTGGCTCAAGCGGAGCAAATATTTGGCAAAAAAGTAGAAGTGATCAGGGGCGTTATGGCTGATGAAAGCCGGCAACTGATGCAGCAATTTTTTAAGGCAAAACGGGGTTAGAATTTTTCGTAAGCTCCCAAATCTGGAGCTGATTTTCGTTGTTTTCCGAGGATATCAACGAGGCTAGCGGTCGAAATATTTGCCGATGAAATAGCAGGAGAGGTACTTTTTAGTTGATAATCTCCATTGCTGATGTTTTCAAAAAGAGGGTCACGATTGAAGATGTTGGAAGTTTTGTTCCAATGGTTGTTTTCGTTTTTGGTTTTGAAATAGTTGTTTTCATCGGAGATGGACCATGCACTTTGGGTGACTTTGTCTGTGGTCATTTCATCGATTTTATATCCCCAAACAATGGAATTGGTGATTTTTAGATCTAGATCATTGGAGGCCAACAATTTACCGTTTCCATCTCTATAGGTATTTGTAACGGCGAAGGAGCCATCTTGTCTGTTTCCGAAGTTGGAGTGGTCAACAAAAGTGCAGTTATTAAATGTATATTTTCCGCCATAATAAGCGAGGAAGGTATAGGTGCCGGCATCTGCAAACAGGCAGTTTTCAGCATTTATGGCGCCTCCAAGTCCAATGAGACAGGCCGTACCACAGTATTGAATTCGGGTTTGAGCGAGGTTGACGCATGGGGCATTATTGCAGCCGGTTGAATCTGCTCTGAGTCCAACAGAAGCGTTGGTGATGTCTGAATATTCAATGTTTCCTTTTCCGCCGGGAAGGAACCAAATTCCGCCCCATTGGTTGGGTAATTTTTCTGTGGATGAAACGGGTTTATCCCCTTTGATGGTAATTCTATTTTGGGCTGTCCCATTCAAATGTAAATCACCCAAAACATAAAGAACGGTTTGTGCACTGGCGTACACTTTTACACCAGGGTTAATTCGGAAGGTTCTACCGGGTGCAACTACAGCGGCTCCAATGATGACATAGGGTTTTACTTGATCAGACCAAGTGGTGTTGGCAGGGAAAACAGTGTCTTTTACATAATGGGCATCCCAACCGTAGGCAGCGAGCATCAATTTTGATTGTTTGTTGCCCACACGCGCATAAAGACTGTCTAAAACTAGGGCGGGTTGGGTTTGATTATTGGCTTGGAGTCTGCACTGTACAAAAACAAATACGCTGTCTTTTGGGGCAATTTCTAGTCCGGTGATTTCTGGGCCAGCCAAGCCGTCAATATTGATGGAAAACGGGGAATTCTTTCCGCCAACGACTGAAAAATCAGCTTTTACCCATCGATTTTCAGGATTTTTAATGCTAATCAGTTTAGTCACTGAAATAGGATATCCAGTGGTTTTATCTCGGGTGAAGATGGTGTCAAAATACACGGTATCTTTAGACCATTTGAGGTTTGCGCTACTGGCAAAATCGAGGTCTTTGATGCAAGAGGATAGCAGGAAAAGACATCCTCCGAAAAAAGAAAGCAGGTATTTATTTGAAAATATCGTCGTCTTCATCTGCGAGAATGCTTCTGTAACTGTAGTAGCGGGCTTGAGGAATCAATTCGTTTTCCAATGCAAACAACACTCCGCAACCGGGTTCATGGGTATGGGTGCAATTGGAAAATTTGCATTGCTTCATGTACTTGCGAAATTCGGGAAAATACAGGTGAATGTCGTTTTCTTGAAGATCTACAACCCCAAAATCTCTGATACCGGGTGTATCAATGATTTGAGTGCCGTCTTCGGTGGTGAACATTTCGGCGAAGGTGGTGGTGTGTTTTCCTTTGGAGTGCGCGTCACTGATGTTCCCAACCCTTGCCGAAAACTGGGGGTAAAGGGCGTTTAATACCGTAGATTTACCCACGCCCGAATGTCCGGTCAACAAAACGCGTTTGCCGTTGATGCGCTCTTTGAATTTTTCGAGGGATGATGAATCGAGGGCAGAACCTGTATAAATTTCAACCTCGGCATGGGCGTAAATGGATTGAATTTCTTGGATGAAATCTTCCTTTTGACTGCCCAGGAGATCAACTTTATTGATGAATAAAATGGTAGGAATGTGAAACGATTGTCCGCATAAAAGGAATCGATCAATAAATCCGAGAGAGGTTCTTGGAGCAATTAAACTTGCCACCATAATGGCTGCATCCAGATTTGAAGCCAAAATTTGACGTTGAGAGCTAAGTTTGTTGGCTTTTCGTATGATCCAATTCTTTCGAGGTTCAATTTTTACTATGCTCGCTGTATTTTCATAATTGGGATCTGGTTCAATGGTGATTATATCTCCAACGGCAACTGGATTACTGGTATTGAGGTTTTGAAGCCGGAGTTTACCGCGGGTTCGGCATTGCCACAGGTCTCCAGCATCGGTTCGGGCAATGTACCAACTTCCGGTTGATTTGGTGATGGTGGCTTGAAATGAACTCAAAACAGTTTCTCGCAGATGGCCTTTGTTTGGTGTGATTTACCCATGGTATAAAAATGCAGAACGGGAGCTCCATGCTCCATGAGTTCTTTGCATTGTTGTGTAGCCCATTCAATGCCTACTTGAACAACCTCTTCGTTGTTTTTACAAGCCTCAACAGCGTTTACTAAATCTTCGGGTAGGTCAATGTGGAAGATTTTAGGTAGGTTACGCAATTGAGATTTGGCCGATATGGGTTTTATACCTGGAATGATAGGAACATTGATGCCATTTTCTCGGCATTTTTGTACGAAATCGAAATAGTATTTATTATCGAAAAACATTTGGGTCACCAAGAATTCTGCACCTGCTTCAACTTTGCGTTTGAGGTATTTCAAATCGCTAGACAGGTTGGGTGCGTCCATGTGCTTTTCCGGATAACAAGCCGCGCCAATGCAAAATTTAGATTCTTGTCCTTGTGTTAATTCTTCATCTAAGTAGATGCCAGAATTCATGTTTTTGATTTGATGAATCAGGTCTAGGGCATTTTTATTTCCACCCGCTTCAGGAATGAAGTGAGTGTCGCCTTTACGAGCATCACCTCTTAGAGCGAGAATGTTGTCAATACCCATGAAATTCAATTCAATGAGTGCTGTCTCAGTATCGTCTTTAGTGAATCCGCCGCAAATAATATGAGGTACTGCGTCAATGTGGTATTTATTTTGAATGGCAGCACAAATGGCTACTGTACCGGGCCTTTTTCTAGTGGATACTCGGTCAAAAGTACCGTCTGGACGCTGTTTCAACACATAATCTTCGCGGTGATATGTTACATCAATGAACGAAGGGTTGAATTCCATTAATGGATCAATGCCTTCAAAAATGCTTTGTATGCCAAATCCCTTCAGTGGGGGTAAAATTTCAAAAGAAAAGAGTGTTCTATTGTTTCGCTGCGCTATATGATCAATGATTTTCATGGATGATTAAAATTGGATATCCACTTCAAGGGTTTCAGAACCGCGTTGAATGGTTGCTTTGGTTTTGTCGCCGGGGTTGAATTTGCCCAATGCCGACATGTAATCTTGGATGTCGTTTACAGAAAAATCACCCAACTTCAATACAATGTCATTTCTTTGGAGGCCTGCTTTGGCCGCGGCCTTGTCAGGCGTTACACCGTCAATTCGAAGTCCTTTGTTGCTGTAAGAATAGTCAGGCATAACTCCCATGGTCACTTTAAAGCGTGTTTTTCCGGGGGATGGATCTACGGTTTTAGTGAAGGGTAATTTCTTGCGCTTGTTTTGTTTGATGATTTTCTTAATTACGTCTATACTGTATACCATGCCGTCATAATTGATGCGATTTTCATCGTCATCTGGTGTGTGGTAATCTCTGTGTTGACCTGAAAAGAAGTGTAAAACGGGTTTATTTTCGAGGTAAAAACTGGCATGGTCAGATGGTCCCATTCCACTTTCGGTGGTTGCTATGTAAAGCAATGAGGTATCAGTTTTGATTTTAGATAGAGATTGCTTCCAAACAGGAGATGTTCCGACGCCATTGATGGTGAGAGTCTTTTTGGTGGAGTCAATTCTACCGAGCATATCTATGTTGATGATATAATTGACTTTTTTCATGTCAATCAGTGGATTTTGGGTGAAATATTTAGACCCCAAAAGTCCAAGTTCTTCTCCGCTGAACGCAATAAAGAGGTAATTGTGTTTGCGGTATCCCCATTTCTTCAATTGTTTGGAAAGTTCAATCATGGCAGCCACTCCAGATGCGTTATCATCTGCCCCGTTGTGAATGGCTTGTGGACCTTTGTAGCGGCTATTTTCGTATTCGTTGTAACCAATGTGATCATGGTGGGCGCAAACAATGACTGTTTTACGGCGGAAGTTATTTTTGTACCCAATGACGTTATGTCCCAAAGCAGTTGGAGAAACCACTTTACTGACCATTTTTACGTGAAGTCCTTTAGGGAAACCGAAGTTTGATTTAAAGTAAAACACGGGAAAATCACTGGGAATGGTGGTTCTGGCTAATTTACCATCCATGTGTTCATCGCTGGCTGAGTTTCTCAAAAATATCACTCCAACGGCACCGCGGGCTTCAGCCTCTTTAACTTTTGTAGAAACATCAGCATAGTTGGCTAGTTCGCTGTGTGGGTTTTCGTCTTGTGCGAAATAACCGTTTCTGATAACCACAACTTTGCCATTAACATCTATGTTTTCATAGTCGTTTTTACCTAGTTTTTCAGCCACAATTCCGTAACCCATATCAATGGCTTCACCCTGACAACTGTCAAAGTTTGCTGTTGGTGAAAGAGGGTAGAAGTCGGTAAATAATTCAAACTCTCTTGGAGGTGCAGCACCATCGGGAGAAATCAAAATCAGTTTAGAGTTTTCATCTGCTATACGAAATTGGGTGATGGTAAACTGTTGGTACCCGTTTTTTCCCAATAGTTTCAGTCCATTCTTTTTAAATTCTTTGGATATGTATTCCGCGCTTAGAACTTCACCTTGAGAGCCGGTTTGTCTGCCTTTTAGTTCATCGGAGGCGAGATAACTGATATGAGTTTTGAGTCGGAGTTTTTGTTCTTCGGCCGGTGTTGGTTTGGTTGATTGGGCTGAGGCGAGCGAACATCCCCCGAAAAACAAAAAAACAGCGGAAATTTTATGGAGTTTGAAATAATTCATAAACGGTTTTAATCAAAATAGTTAGCGACAGGAGTGCAAATATAACTCGAATAGAAATGGCTGACATTTTTGTGGCTAATTTCTGTCCAAAAGATGAGAAAAAAATCACGCCGGCGGCCATGGGTAAATAATAGGGCCAGACGAGATATTGAGTATGCCAAAGCGGCAAATTGGGGACGTTTGATTGGCTGATATACTGAATGATAGGTAAAATTGCTAGAAGTGGAACCACACTCAACGATAAAGCGGTAGCTGATTTAGTGGGCAGTTTGAGCATCATTCGGAACAGAGGTACCATGATAATTCCGCCGCCCAGTCCGGAAAGCGAAACGACAGAACCCGCTAACAATCCGACAAAAATTCTGGGGGATAGGTCAGAATTGGGTGTTTCGTGTGCGTCGTCTGAGCCTTTGCTGAAGAGCATATTTGAAATAGAAATTACCAAGAAAATGAGGAAAACATACGAAAATCGTTGGTGGTTGTACCATGACCCATGTTGAATGAGGTAACTGGTTGCAGCTGCGGCGATGGCACCGGGAATTCCTACGCTAAGTGAGTTCTTGAAGTTGTATATTCCCATTCGGTATTGTCTGACAATGCCTGAAATTCCTGACGCGAAAACCAAGGCTATAGAGTTGGCAAGGGTAAACTTTACAATTTCATCGGTGGGTAGTCCTTGTTGAGTGAACAAGTAGGTCAGTACGGGTATGAAAATCAAACCACCGCCTACACCCATAATTCCGGCGAGAAGTCCGCCAATAGAGCCTATGAGGATGAGGAGAAGGAGCATTTAGTTTAGAGTGTAGAGTTTAGGGTTTAGGGTTTAGAGTTGAGTGTAGATGCCTAAATAACGTTGACCGTTTTCCCTCTTTTCAATTTGATATTATTG
>CAZGQS010000019.1:0-12326 GCA_964527775.1 uncultured Rhizobium sp.
GACCAAGGACCAAGGACCAAGGACCAAGGACCAAGGACCAAGGACCAAGGACCAAAGATTAAAGTCCAAAGTCCAAAGTCTCTCAGCGAAGCTGATCATGGCCTCCAGATGATCTCTTTGCCTCCGAATTTTTGGTCGAGGAAACGACTGAGGGTGAAAAGGTAATCTGATAAGCGGTTTAGGTATTGAATGATGAAGGGTTGAATTTCTTCGATGTCAGAGAGGTGAACAATTAAACGTTCGGCTCTTCTGCAAACGCAACGGGCAACGTGGCAATGAGCGCCTTGTTGGGTAGCTCCTGGAAGAATGAAGTTTTTGAGTTCTGGGAGAAGGGCAGTGAGGCGGTCAATTTCTTCTTCCATAGCGGGAATGCTACTTTCGTCAAATTTGGGTAATTCGAATTTGCTGGAAGGTGAGGAAGCCAAGTAGCTGCCTATGGTGAAAAGGTTATTTTGGATGTTGGCTAGGTGATCTTCCTCGGCGGAGCCGGAAATAAAACTGCGAACCAATCCTATTTGACTGTTTAACTCGTCAACAGTGCCGTAACTTTCTACTCTAATGTGGTGTTTTGCAACGCGGTCGCCCCCAATAAGGCCCGTTTTACCGTCATCGCCTTTGCGCGTATAAATTTTGAATGACATAGATCTCTTAACTGAGTTGGTTTTCAGCAAGGTTTTTGAAAACCTTTTTGGCATTTTTGCCGCCGTAAACTACTTCGTATATAGACTCAACAATGGGCATGCTCATTTTGTTTTCTTTCGCGATCTGAAATACCAAATCAGTGGCATAATAGCCCTCAGCAATCATGCTCATTTCTAATTGAGCTGATTTAACTGAATAGCCTTTGCCAAGCATATTTCCGAAAGAACGGTTTCTGCTGAACTGCGAGTAACAGGTCACCAATAAGTCGCCCATGTAGGCAGCTTCTTTAACATCTCTATTTTCTTCGTGTATTTCGTAAAGGAAATTGCGCATTTCTCTGAGCGCTGCGGAAACGAATACGGCCAAAAAATTATCTCCGTAACCTAGTCCGTGTGAAATACCAGCACCGATGGCGTAGATGTTTTTTAACACCGACGCATATTCAGCACCTATTAAATCACGAGTTTGAGTGACGTTGATGAATTTACATTTGATTAGGTTCGCCACTAGTGACGTGCGCTCGTCGTTCAGTCCTGAGATTGTGAGGTAACTAAGTTTTTCGAGGGCGACTTCTTCGGCGTGGCATGGGCCTGATATTAAGACAATATTCTCTAGAGGAATTTGATGGTCTTGTTTTAAATATTGAGCAACTACCTGTTTGGAATTGGGTTCAATTCCTTTAATTGCGGTGATATAGGTTTTATCTGTTGGAAGTGTTACCGTAGAGAGGGCCTGATGCAAAAAAGCCGATGGAACGGCCAACAAAATGATCTCTGATTCATCAACTACTTTTTGAAGGTCAGTAGTTGCGCTGAATTTCTCAGGATGAAGTTCTACCGAAGACAGGTATTTGGGATTGTGGAGGTTTTCGTTGATATAGTCAACGCTCTCTTGAGAGCGCATCCACCAATGAATGAACGTTGATGGATGCTCTGTGAGTATTTTGATTAAGGCTGTAGCCCAGCTGCCGTTTCCAACAACTCCAATGTTGATTTTCTGGTTCAATGTTATTTTAAAATTTGTTTGGTGTGGGCTTTGGTATCTACCTTTTCAATGATGTCAGAAATGATTCCGTTTTCATCAATGATGAAGGTAGTGCGAGCAATGCCCATATATTTTCGACCATACATGCTTTTCTCCACCCAAACACCATAAGCATTAGCAACGGCTTGGTCTGTGTCAGCAAGTAAATCAAACGGTAGTTCAAATTTAGCGATAAACTTTTGATGCTTTTTGGCATCGTCAGGACTGACTCCTAAAACCACATATCCAGCTTCCAAAAAGCGGTTATGATTGTCTCTAAGGTCGCAAGCCTCAGCGGTGCATCCTGGGGTATCGTCTTTTGGATAAAAATACAGAACCACTTTTTTGCCTGTAAATTGATCTAAGCTTACTGGTTCACTGTTTTGGTTAAGTGCGTTGAACGCTGGTGCTGCTTGTCCGATTTCTAATTTCATGTGTGCAATAGTTAAATCTAACTAACAAAAAATCCGGTTATAAGTTCTCCAAAATATAATTGGTGAGTCTTTTGAATAGGTGTTTTCTGGCTGAAGCGTCTCCAATTCCGTGATTCCTATCGGGATAATATTCGCTGTCAAAATTTACGTTGGCAGAAATCATACTGTTAACCATACTGACCGCGTTTTGAAAATGCACGTTGTCATCAGCGGTACCATGAACAATGAGGTAATTGCCTTTGATATTCTTGGCGAAATTAAGAGGCGAATTGTCTTCATATCCTTTGGGATTTTCCTGAGGAGTTCTCAGATATCTTTCTGTGTAAATATTGTCGTAGTATTTCCAATGGGTAACTGGTGCAACGGCAATGGCCATTTTGAACACATCTGAACTTTTTGAAATACACAAACTGCTCATATAGCCACCAAAACTCCAACCCCAGATTCCAATTCTACTAGAGTCAATAAAAGGCATTGAGCCAAAGTATTTTGCCGAAGATCTTTGGTCTGAATGTTCTACTTTTCCTAATTCTAAGTAGGTGCATTTCTTGAATTGTTCGCCTTTGTTTCCAGTTCCACGATTGTCAACGCAAACAATGATATAACCTTTCGAAGCCAAATGTTGATACCACGCGAAGTAACTGTTTCTTGAGTTTCTGCAAATGGAATTTCCAGGACCACCATAAACATACATCAATAACGGATATTTCTTTTTGGGATCAAAGTTGGCGGGTTTCATCATCCAATAATTTAATCCAATTTCTGGTCCAATTCCTTTTTCTAAAGCCGAAGCAGGAACTTCACCGAAAGTTACCGCTCCTGGGTTTTTGAGGCTGACGGATTTTGTGTAGTTTTCGTCGGAATTTGTGGTTTTGTATTGATTTGGTCCAATTAAATGCACTCGGTAAATGGCATTTTCGCTGAAATTGGATTCGAAAATGTACATCCAGTGGCAGTTGGGAGATGCCATAACGGTCTGATTGCCAGACAACGATTGTCTTGGTTTTTCAGAAGGATAGAGGATGGCTGACTTGTTACGTCCCTCGGGAGAAATACAATAAACATGATCTTCAACGGTAGAAAATTCTGTTGACGTGTAATAAATCAGGTTCTTCTCAGCAGAATATCCAACTATTTTGTTCACTTGCCAATTTCCCGAGGTAACGGCGCCTGATCTGATTTTTTTGGTGGACGTGTAATCAATCCAATAGATGTGGTTGTATCCAGATATTTCGCTGGTGTACAAGATTTTGGTGCTGTTGGGAAGCAAAATGAGTTCATCCACTATTTCTACGTATGCCGGATTCCTCTCTGAGGTTAGCTCTTGCAACAGTTTGGAGCGGGTATTCCAAGTGAGAAGTTCCCAATGATTTTGATGTCTATTTAAGCGTTGTACAGTGAGAAGTTCATCGGAATGAGCCCACTGAAAACGGGGAATGTAATATCCGCCGGGTTCAGGATTTTTGGGTTCTAAGGGAAGTTTTTCGCTGTTTTTTGATGTAAGATCATAAACGCATACATCTACTTTTGAATTGTCTTCGCCGGCTTTGGGGTATTTCCATTTTTCTTGGGATGGATAAATTCCGTTGCCATTAAAAATATCCATCGAAAACTCTTTTACTTGAGATTCATCAAAGCGGTAATAGGCTATTTTATTTCCGGAAGGGCTCCAGTAGAATCCTTGGCTCATGGAGAATTCCTCTTCGTAAACCCAATCAACTGCACCATTGATGATGGAGTTAAATTTACCGTCAGTGGTAACGGCATATTCTCGTGGAGTAGCACTGAAATCAAAGATGTAAAGGTTATTGTCTCTGACGAAAGCCACTTTTTTATTGTCGGGCGACAATCTGGCATTCATGGCATTTTTAGAAACCAAGTACTCTTTTTTCTGTACCAAGTCATATACCCAAACTTCAGAGGTATAAGAATGCCTGTAAAGCGCTTTAGGATTTGTTTCAAGAACCATGAACTTATGGTCAGCAGAGAAGGTGAAATTTCCTTTAGGAATGGGGTTAGTAAACCAATTGCTGTGAAATAATGTTTCTATGGAATCTTGCTTTGTTGCTGGGTTGTTGGTGATGATCCACCAATTGGTTCCTGCTGTTTTTTGGGTAATGAGTAATTTCCCGTCAGCAGTAAATTGAGAAATTTTACCAGCTTTGGGAGTTATTTTAAATAGGTCATCCCACTCAAATTGAGAGGTAGGTAGAACCGCTTTAGGATCAATCCCTTGAGCGTTCAGTCCCAAACTGTAAATGACTGCAGCTATTAAGGTGAAAAACTTGTGCATGGTTGGTTATCTTATGCGTTTGAGGTTTACTTCGGCAGGGGCTTTGAGTACGATGGGCACCATTTCTTTGGTTACTACACTTTCGTCAATGCCGAACCATTTTTCAGGAGTACCTGCTAAGTTTTTCAGGTGTTCATATCCGTCCAAAACAAGCATATCGAAGAACGAAGACTCGTTTTCTGCACTGATTTCTTCTTCCACCAACACAAATCGGAAATCTCCAATTTGGTTTTGAGCGGAGAATCCATGGTAATGAGGATCTAGGTCAATTTCTTTGTTTTTAAGAAGGTCGGAGATGACTTTTTTCAGGTACAAACTGATTTTAGGTTGTACCCTGAATCCCAATCTGAATCTTACTTTGTAGAGGTCGTTTTTCTCTACCACACAAACGCGGTATTCCATGGTATAAGGTTCATCTGTCACTTCAATATTCACAAACCAATAGAAGTCGGCGCGTTTAGGCCTTTTTTGTAGGATACTGTAGAAAATGGGCGACTCTGCCTCGTCATCGGCAGGAGCTTTACTCATATAAATGAGGTGAGTAGCAAATTTGGGAAGGGTAGTGTCTTGGCTCAAACTTCTTAAACGGGCGCGGTAATCGCTGAGTTTTTCAGTAACCACCATTTCCTTTTTAATTTGACCTGAACGGTAGGAAATGTACATGATTGCAATGACAATTAACCCTATGATAACAACCACAAAGCCACCTTCCATCAGTTTAGTCATGTTTGCGCTTACGAATGCCAAGTCTACTAAAAGGAAAAATGTCATTACAATTCCAGAGAGTATGGGATGCCAACCTTTGGTTTGTAGGTAGTAATACATGAGAATACTGGTCATTACAAAGGCTAATGAAATGGACAATCCGTAAGCCGCTTCCATGGCTACGGATTCTTGGAATATTAGCACAATGGCGATACAACCTAACAGTAAAGCAGTATTGATAGCAGGGATATAAATTTGACCTTTCACCGTGCTTGGAAACTTGACTGTGAATTTGGGTAAAAAATGCAGACGTATAGCTTCAGATGCAAGGGTGTAAGAACCTGAAATTACTGCTTGTGATGCAATAATTGCTGCTAAAGTAGCAATAGAAATACCAAAGGGCAAGAACCATTCTGGCATGATGCCATAGAACGTTCTAGCGCCTTCTAAAGATGTGCCCATGTGATCCATCAACCAGGCACCTTGGCCAAAATAGTTTAATAGCAGAGTGATTTTAACAAAAATCCAAGAAATGCGAATGTTTTGTTTTCCGCAATGCCCCATATCAGAGTAAAGAGCTTCCGCCCCGGTAGTGCATAAAAAGACGGCACTCAATAATATAAATGCATCTGGGCCTGAGGATAGGAATCGGTAAACCCAAATAGGATTTATTGCTTGAAAAATTTCAGGGTGTTTAACTATTTGGATGACACCTAAAGTGCCTAACATGGTAAACCATACTGTCATTATTGGTCCGAAAAATCTACCAACAGCATTAGTTCCAGCTCTTTGAAACAAGAATAGAATGATGATGATGGTAATTACAATTGGAACGGTTTCAATATCACTAAAATCGACGCTATATCCATTTGCATGATTAATGCTTCGCAAACCTTCAATGGCAGAAGAAACCGAAATGGGCGGTGTAATAATACTATCAGCAAACATCATGGCACCACCAATCATGGTTCCAATAACTAGATATGGAAAACGTCTTCTGAGTAGGCTGTAAAGGGAAAAAATACCACCTTCTCCTTTGTTGTCAGCCTGTAAGACCATGATTACATATTTTAGTGTAGTCTGAATGGTAAGGGTCCAAAAAACGGCACTAATACCACCAAAAATGAGGGTTTTGCTCACCGGAGCATCGCCCATGATGGCGTTCATCACGTAAAGGGGAGAGGTTCCAATGTCGCCGTAAATAATTCCTAAAGAAATCAGCAGACCTGCTGCCGAAAATTTGTCAATGCGGGTGTGTCCCATGATTTTTAAAAAGTGGGACGAATTTAAAGGCTTAATTTTAATTCAAAACAGAAAGTTGAAAAATCACACATTAAATGTTGATAGATGTGGATAGACTAACAGACAGATGACAAACCAAATGGTAATCCCACTAAAACAAAGGGATTTACACATCAAGTGTCAAATATACACTTGTTGAAATAATGATTATATTTGTTTTGGAAAAAAAATGGATGGGTTGCTCAGCCCTACTTACCTTTGCATCAAGAACTAATACTGAAACAATTTCAATCAAAAATGTCAAAAAAAGATAAACACCACCGCGGTATCTCCTCCTACTTCGGAGAGATGGTTTTCGGTCCTGAAGCTCAATCTGGTTATTTGTCGAAGTCGGCTATCCAAGAAATTCACAAAGCAGTAAATGACGGACACGCCATTGATAGAAGTAAGGCAGACGAGGTTGCTAATGGCATGAAAGAATGGGCTTTAGAGCACGGTGCCACGCACTACACGCATTGGTTTCAGCCTTTAAGAGGTACCACAGCAGAGAAGCACGATAGCTTCTTTGAGCCTACTGGAATTGACACCGGTATTGAAGTTTTCAGTGGAAAAGCATTGGCGCAACAAGAGCCAGATGCTAGCTCTTTTCCTAGCGGAGGTATTAGAAACACATTTGAAGCTCGTGGATATACCGCTTGGGACCCAAGCTCTCCCGCTTTTCTTTTGGAAAAAGGCGGAGTTCGCACATTGTGCATTCCTACCATTTTCGTTTCGTACACCGGTGAGGCTTTAGATTACAAAGCTCCTTTGTTGAAAACCTTGGCCGTTGTTAGAAAAGCAGCCACCGAAGTTTGCCAATATTTTGATGAAAAAGTAACTGATTGCTCAGTTTCTTTGGGGGTTGAACAAGAGTATTTCTTGGTTCGCGAAGATTTATATCACCAACGTCCTGATTTGATGTATGCTGGCAGAACTTTGATTGGACATGCACCAGCAAAAGGTCAACAAATGGAAGACCATTATTTTGGGGCTATTCCAACCAAAGTACAGGCATTTATGAGCGATTTTGAACAGAAAGCACATAAACTAGGTATTCCATTGAGAACCAGACACAATGAAGTGGCACCTGGCCAGTTTGAATGTGCTCCTCAGTTTGAATCTCTGAACTTGGCGGTAGACCATAATACACTTTTGATGGACATCATGGAAGCGTGTGCTTCTGATCACGGTTTTAGAGTGTTGTTGCACGAAAAGCCATACAAAGGAATTAACGGTTCAGGAAAACACAACAACTGGAGTTTGGTGACCAATACCGGCGTTAATTTATTGTCGCCAGGTAGCAGTCCCCAAGAAAACCTACAGTTCTTGACCTTCTTCATCAACGTGATTAAGGCGGTTTATGACCATGCTGATTTATTGCGTGCGAGTATTGCTACAGCGGCAAATGATCACCGTTTAGGAGCAAATGAAGCCCCTCCAGCTATCATGAGCGTATTCATTGGAGATACCTTACAATATGTTTTGGAGGACTTCGAGAATCAAACGTCCACCGGAAAAAAAGGATCCAAGACCAGCATCAATATACCCAACATTCCTGAGATATTGTTAGACAATACCGATAGGAACAGAACTTCGCCATTCGCATTTACGGGCAATAAGTTTGAGTTTAGAGCGGTGGGTAGTAGCGACAATTGCGCTTCTCCTATGGTGGTGTTAAACACCATTGTTGCCAATCAGTTGATGGAATTCAAAGGGAAAGTAGACGCTTTAATTGCCAAAGGAAAAGACAAGGAAACGGCGCTTCGTGAAGTGTTGAGAAAAGATCTAACCTCATGCAAGAAGGTTATTTTTGGCGGAAACGGTTACAGCGATGAGTGGGTAGTTGAGGCTAAAAAGCGCGGTTTGAAGAACATCAGGCACTCTGCTGAAGCACTTGCTGCTTATATGTCTAAAACTAGCGTTGAGTTATTTACTAATTTGGGTATTTTCTCACACAAAGAGCTTGAAGCTAGAACTGAAATTAGATATGAATCTTTCTGCTTGACCATTGAGTTAGAGTCTAAAGTGTTGACTGAAATGATACAGAATATGGTCATTCCTTCAGCCATCAGATATCAGAGCAGAATTGCTGATAACGTAAGCAAATTATTGAGTATTGGTTTGACAAAAGACCAAGTGTCTGCTCAAATTGATTTGTTAACTCAATTGAGTTCGTTGATTAACAGCGCACAAGCTTTGAATAACAAACTTTCAGCTGAAGTAGATAAAGCGATGGAAAAAGAGCACGCAAAAGACAGAGCTTTGGCTTTAAATTCTAAAGTGAAGCCTTTGTTTGAAGATATTCGTGCGGTGAGCGATGAGATTGAACGTTTGTGTGATGATTCAGATTGGGCACTTCCTAAGTACCGTGAATTAATCACTTTGAACTAAAAAAATAACATTTACGAAGAAAGAAGGTGCGTTTTATCACGCACCTTTTTCATCTTCGGTGGTAACTTTGCATTAAAATTAAGATTATGTCTGAAAACGTAGAAAAAATAGAATGTTTGATTATTGGCAGCGGACCCGCAGGTTACACCGCAGCCATTTACGCGGCTCGCGCCGATATGAAACCCGTTGTTTATGAAGGTTTACAACCTGGTGGGCAATTGACCATCACTACCGATGTAGAAAATTATCCCGGTTTCCCACACGGAATCATGGGTCCTGAGATGATGGAAAACTTCAAACAACAAGCGGTTCGTTTGGGTGCTGATGTTCGTTTTGGGATGGTTACTTCGGTGGAGTTTACACCCGGTGGCCCACAGAAAGTGGTAGTAGACGGTACTCATCATATTGAAGCTGAGGCGGTAATTATTTCTACTGGTGCTTCTGCAAAATGGTTGGGTATTCCATCTGAACAAAGATTAAACGGAAGTGGTGTTAGTGCTTGTGCTGTTTGCGATGGATTTTTCTATCGCGGTCAAGACGTAGCCATTGTTGGTGCCGGAGATACGGCATGCGAAGAAGCAAGTTATCTTGCAAAAATCTGCAGTAAGGTTTACATGATTGTTCGTAAGGGTGAGTTCCGTGCTTCAAAAGCCATGCAGCATAGAGTGATGAACACTCCCAATATTGAGGTGTTGTTCAATTCTGAAACCGATGAAATTTTGGGTGAATCAGCTGTTGAAGCCGTTCGAGTTAAGAATAACGTTACTGGTGAACTTCGTGAGATGCCAATCAAAGGATTTTTTGTTGCTATAGGACATACGCCCAATACCGATATTTTCAAGCCATACATTGATATGGATGAACAAGGGTATATTATCACAGAAAAAGGCAGTTCACGTACCAACGTGGAAGGTGTTTTCTGCTCTGGTGATGCTCAAGATAAAATTTACAGACAGGCAGTTACTGCTGCGGGTAGCGGTTGTATGGCTGCATTAGATGCTGAACGCTGGTTGTCTGAAAAGCATTCGCATTGATAAAATAGTTATTTTTGACCCATGTTGCTTAAATCCATGGGCGTGAAAATTGGGGTGTTTTGGGTTTTACTTTCAACGCTATGTTTGAATTCGTTGAATGCCCAATACGCCCCAATTCGTTTTACGCTTCCTCAACTTCCTCATTCTGAGATATCCAAGTCTGAATTCTTCGGAAATCCTCCCTTGGAAGGAAACGAGCCAAGTATTTCCATCAATCCTAACGATGCCGATGATATTTGGTTGGCCTTTAACAACAATAAAGTATTTCATACCCTCAATGGCGGCACCGATTGGTTGGAAGTAGAAACTAAGCCCGATGTGGGATTTTACGGCGATCCGGTCATTTATCGGTCTGCATCTGGTATGATTTATTTGGCTCATTTGGCTCAAAATCCCAACAAGAAATGGCCGGAGTGGTTTGATTGTATTGTATTTGAGCGCAGCACTAACGGCGTGCAATTTTATTCCAAATGTGTGGGACAAAACGGCAAAATGCAAGATAAACCGTGGTTTAGTTTAGATGAACAAGTTAAAAGTCCCTACAAAGGAAACATATACATTGCATGGACGGAATTTGATCAATACGGTAGTAAGTCGTATAAAGATTCAACCCGCATCAGATTTGCACGCAGCGAGAATCAGGGAGCTACTTTCTTTGATCCGGTGGTAGTTTCAGATGTGAGCGGTGATGCATTAGATGATGATAAAACCGCTGAGGGAGCAACCATAGCCGTTTTACCTGACGGTAAGATCTTTTGCTTTTGGTCTAGAAACGATACGCTATGGATGGATGAGAGCATTGACGCGGGACGAAGCTGGGGAAAGGACAAGGCATTGACACCTATGCGTGGCGGATGGAATTTTGATGGTGTTAGAGGGGTTCAACGAAGCAATGGAATGCCTTTTTCTTGCGTGGATGCAAAAGGGAGGATTTATGTGGGATATGGGGCTGAATCGCCATATGGTGATAGGAATATTTACTACACGGTATCTGTGGATGGGGGAAAGCACTTTTTGCCTCCCATTCGGGTGAATGATGACCCCAACGGAGCAGATCAATTCAAGCCGTATTTTGACATAGATAGGAATTCGGGATTCCCTAGAGCCATTTGGTATGATACACGAAATTTTACGACAGGTAAATTCGCACAGATATACACCGCAACCTTAAACGGTGGAACGGTTTCCAAGAATGCCTTGATCTCTGAGGAGCCGTGTATTTTGCCGGGGACGAAGTCCTTTTATGGTGATTATATTGGATTTTCTACTTCGCAAGGTAGAGGAGTAGCCGCAGTTACACGTTATCACGAAGATATTGGGAAGCCCTGCATTGAACTCATTCATTGGAAAGGGAAAAAACCGGCCGTGAAAAAACAAGATCCAGTGGTGATGATAAATCCCAATGCAGGCTCAGATTCTTTGCTTTTCTTGGCTTGTATGCCTGGGGAAACATCCTTTACCATTGAAATAAAGAGTGGAAGAAACCTGATTACACAGATGATTTTTGAGTCGTTGGAACCTAAAGGTTTTAGAAATGATGAGTTTCAAGAATTCTATTTATCGCGTTCAAAGTTTCCTTCTGGGCTCTATACTTTGGTAATGAGAAGAAAGAATAAGGCAATGAAGAAAAACTTTTGGATAAATTGATCAGTAAATCCTATTTTTGCTTTCTTTTAAAAAATTACAGACTTTTATAGATATGGCAGTTATACAGAGACTTAGAAATTCCGGATGGGTAGCAGTAGTTATCGTTACAGCATTGGTGTTGTTTGTGGTGGGTGATTGGCTCACAGGTAAGGGCAACGGAGGAACGGTTGATGAGAATCAAGACGTTATCGCAGAAGCCAATGGTGAGAAATACCGCGAAGCTGAATTGGTAGCTATTGTTGATGAGTTTTACAAACAAGAAATCGCTCAAGATGCCAATTATAAATTGGATGAAGCCAATACCAACAGATTGTTCCAACGTGCTTGGAATGAATTGTTGAAGCGCAAGTTACTTTTAACTGAGATTGATCTTTCAGGGGTAACCTTATCAAAGGCTGATGAGAATGAACTTTTGGTTGGTGAGCATCCAAATGATAACATTGCAACTGATCAGTCTTTCCAAACAGACGGAAAATTTGATCCTAACAAGGTGAAGATGATGATCAATGAAGCTAAGGTAAATCCACAAAACAGACAGCTTCTTGCTAACTACATCAACAATATATTCTCAAATGAAAAAGAAATGCGTTATGCTACCTATGTGGCTAAAGCGCAAAATTTCAAATCAAAGAAAGAAATAGAATATGATTATTTAGCGGCTAATCAGTCAGTGACTGGTAAAGTAGTTGCCATGAATATTTCAAAAATAGCCGACAAAGACATCAAAATTTCCGATGATGATTTGGAAGACTACTTAGATGCAAACAAAGAAAAATACCGCATTAAGCAGGAATCACGGAGTTTAAAATATGTGGTTTTTGACTTGATTCCTTCACGTGCCGATACCATTGATGCATACGAGCAAGCTGCACGTTT
>CAZGQS010000019.1:12426-38583 GCA_964527775.1 uncultured Rhizobium sp.
ATTCCAATGAGTGGTACTCTGCCAAATCAAACCGTGATCAAAGATTCTATCGAATCTTTAGCTAAAGCCAAAGAGGTATATGACATGGTTGCTGGTGGCAAGCAAATTGCTGATCTAGCCTCTCTTTATTCAGGTGACCAAGGATCTGCCAATAATGGTGGTTCATATGGTTGGGCTGATCCTAGAAACTATGTTAAAGAATACAAAGAGTTTTGTATGACCGCTCGCAAAGGTCAAGTTGGACTAGTGAAAACTCAATTTGGTTACCACATCATGAAAGCGATGGAAGAGCCTGATTATCAGAAGATGAAGTTTGTGATGAATACCATCGAAATTCTTCCTGGTCGCGAAACCGTTGATAAAGTAGATCAAGCAAGCAGAAAATTGAAGAACCAAATCAATCCTGATATGCCTGAGTCTTTCGACAAAGCAGTAGAGAAAATGTCGTTGATACCACGTGTTGAACTTGATTTCACTACTGATAAGCGCGCACTAGGTAGCATTAGCGATATGAGCGATGTAAAGCAATTGATGAACTGGTTGTTCAATGAGAAGCGTGAGATGAATGAAATCTCTGAGGTTTTTGCTTTCCCAACTAAGCACGTAATAATCAAATTGGAAAATGTGAAACACGTAGGTTATGCAACTGTTGACAATGTGCGTACTGAAGTAGAGAAAATTGTTAGAGACCAGAAGAAAGCTGAAGTTGCTGGACAAAAAATAGCAGAGGCATTGGCGAAGAACAAAAATGCTGAAGCCGTTGCACAAACTCTTCAGTGTGATTATTTCACCACAGATGTAGTTCGCTACGGACAAGGTTTCTTGCCACAAATTGGAAATGAGTTTAATATTTTGGGTGTTGTTTTTGGATTACCTGACGGAGTTACTTCTAAGCCCATCATTGGTAAGCAAGTGGCTGCGGTAGTAATCAAAGAAAAGTCAACCAAATTAGATGTTCCTGTATCTGCATATAACATTCCTAACCAAGAAGATTACTCAAGCCAACCACAATTTGTCTTGAATCGTTTGCAAGAAATATTAACCAGTTCTGCAAATGTGAGCGACATGCGTTACAAATTTGAGTGGCACCGTTAAATCATTGGAGAAAGAAAAAAAATGTCAGAAATAACCCACGAAATATCTTTGGAGAACTTCCAAGAGCAGTTTGATTACGTATTAACACACTACAAGAGACACGGTAAATCAGTTTCCAACTATTCCAACATCATTATTGCTGGATTAGGCGGAAGCGGAATAGGCGGGAGAATTGCGCGCTCGTACTTTTGGAATCACTCACCTGTCCCAGTAGAAGGATATTCTGATTATCATTTACCCGCTTATGCCAATAACAAGACCTTAACCATCTTGTGTTCCTATTCGGGCAATACCGAAGAGACGTTGACCATGTTTGCTGAGGCTCAAGAACGTGGCTGTGATATTATTTGCATGGCTGCAGGCGGCAAACTAATGGAGTTAGCAACAACAGCGGGTTATCCCACTTATACCATTGCCACTGGATATCAACCTAGAATGACTCTAGGATTCGCTTTAGGCAATCTTTTGATGATTGTAGGGGAAGTTTTAGGGAAAGATTTAACTGCTGATATCACTGAATTGCGCGAAACTTTCAAGAACCCAGCACAAGCTGTGACTAGAGCGAAAGAAATGCACGAGCAATTCCGCAACACAATAGCCCAAAAGTTCGTTGTGATTACAGATATGGCTTTTGAACCTGTAGGAATTCGTTTCTGCCAACAGATACAAGAGAATGCCAAAGGCGAAGGATTTGTTTCTGTATTGCCGGAAGCGAACCACAACATGATTGAAAGTTATTACGAGAAACACGATACCAATTTCATTCTTTTGAATAGCCGTCAAAATGACCGAGTTACCAAAAGATTTGATTTTGTGAAACAATTGCTCACCGATTTGGGTAATAACGTATATGATTATCCTTTGCAAGACGCTAGTTTGAATTCCATTTTTGAGGTAATTCATTCAACCGATTGGTTGAGTATCTATGCTTCTGATGATAAGAAAGTCAACAACATGGAAGTGGGCATCATCATGGAGCTCAAAGGATTCCTATCCAATCAATAATATTTGTCATATATTTCAGGGATTGTAATCGTTAGAACATGGCCTTGAAAGTAACATTCTTAGGTACAGGAACTTCGCAAGGAGTTCCTCCTATAGGTTGCCAATCTGAGGTTTGTTTGAGCGAAAATCCCAAAGATAAACGCCTAAGAGCAAGCGTGCTGGTTCAGTGGGACGGTAAAGACATTATCATAGATACCGGCCCTGATTTTAGGTATCAAATGTTGCGTCAACAATTGAATAATGTTGACGCCATATTGTTCACTCACGAACATAGAGACCATACCGCGGGTTTGGATGATATTAGACCCATCAATTACATCCAAGAAAAAAGGGTACCTGTTTATTTGACAGATCAGGTTTTAACCTCACTTAAAGATCAGTTCGCGTATATTTTTGAACCAGTACCTTATCCTGGAATTCCTGAGTTGGATTTTCACATCATTGAAAATAAGCCATTTCAATTGTTTGATAAGAATATCATTCCCATTCAAGTGTTGCACTATAAGTTGCCCGTATTGGGTTTTCGAATGGGCAATTTCGCCTACATTACAGATGCCAACTACATCTCAGAAAAAGAATTAGAAAAGTTGAATGGGGTAGAAGTTTTGGTATTGAATGCTCTCAGAAAAACGGAGCATATTTCTCACTTTACCTTACAGCAAGCTACGGAATTGGCTCAGCAAATAGGCGCAAAACAGACCTATTTTACGCATATGAGCCACCAAATTGGGCTTCACGATGAAGTTTGTGCAGAATTGCCCAACGGAATTGATTTGGCTTTCGATGGCCTCACTTTTGAAGTTAGCGAATAAATACAAATTTTCCCATAGCAGTTTCACTGCCGTCGCTGTTCATTCCAAAAACAAAAAACACGCCGCTGTTGGGTTTGCTACCGTCTAATCTAAGCCCATCCCATGTAGCTTTACTACCGTTTGCTTTGGTTTGATATATGAGCCTTCCGTGAAGATCGGTAATTCTGATTTCTGCGTTTTCAGCCAATCCTTCAATGGTTATGATTCCGTCGTATTTGGGTGGTACAGGATTTGGATAAATTTTAATCTCTCCGAAGTTATTATTACCACTAGCGGCATCGTTTCTGTAACTTACAATACCTTTGTCTGTACCAATGAACAATTCACCGGTATTGTCAATTTGTCCCAAACAAATTATATTGTTTGAAATTAAAGGGCTATTTTCTGTGGAAAAGCGTTTGATTACTTGTTGACCGTATTCATCGGCGCAGAACAGGCCGTTTCTAGTAGCGAACCATTTTCTGCTACCCCCATCAACCAGAATATCCGTAATGGTTTCTTCGCCCAATAAATATCCTAATTGTCCGTCTTGATCAACAATGAAACGGTCTACTTTTGGATTAGAAAATAGGTTTTGTGAACCAGTATAAATGTTAAGACCTTGATTGGTGCCTATCCAAACATAACCGTTCTTATCAGCTGCGATAGATAAAACTTCGGTACTGATTAGACCATGTTGTTTACCTATTCTCACTATGCGATCATCGCTTGTTTGGGACATAGATTCTCCTTCATGAAAAACAATGATACCACCTGTTTTTAACGTCATCCACTTACGATCGTTAGCATCAATGGTGAGTGAGGTGATTTCTTGTTCATCTAATAAGTTGAAGGAAAACCACTCGCCTTTAAAGGTTCTACAAAGCAAAGGCTTGCTTTGAGCATAGTTCACTACCCAAAAATTACCTTTGCTATCAACGGCCATTCCGCCTAGGTGAAGGAAACTACTGTCGTTGATTCGTTTTAATGGAGTGTTGGTTTCATCCATTTTTTGTTTGATTTCCCCATTTTGGAGTATCAAAATACCGTTGGAATGGGTTGCAGCATACAAACTTTGGTAAGTAGGGTGATAGGCCACGAAGGTGAAATCATACATATTCACATTCAAAGGGGAAGATACATTGCTCTTCCATCCGTCTGAATTGTACAAGTAAAAACCACTGTTGTTAAATGCATTACCAAAGGTTGAACTCAATCCACCACCGGTGGTTAAAAGCATATTGCCCTCTTTGGACATTTTAAATACCGATACTTGGTCAGGACCATTGGGCATAAAGGCTACTTCACCAGCGGGGTCTTTTTTAATGATTCCTGGACCAATGCCGGTGCAAAACCAATATATTTTATCGTTGAATTGGGTAAAATCAGAAATTAAATTCACTGATTCAACGGTATAACCTTGGTTATTGATTTTAGTTATGGAACCTTGTCTACCAATATGTAATCCTTCTGAATTGGTAAAGATATTAGCCGTAGGTCTTTTCGATGGGAATGGAGTATTTATTGTGCCCTTGAAATATTTTTTGATGGTTGAATCATTTTCAAAGAACAGTGAATCATTCCATGCTGACATTTTGAAACATGGGCTTAACGATTGAAAAGCCCATTTCCATTGATTGTAATCGTTCAAATTAACGGTTCTTGAATACTTTGCACTTCTGATTCCGGTGGTCGTTCCAACGAAAATAGAATCTCCCATAACGGTAGATGCAAATAAGGGAATTTCTTGTCCGTTGTTTCCGATGGACGTATAACTGTCTCTGATTTCTCTTTTTTGGATATCAACAATCAGTAGTCCAAAGTTGGTAGATAAAATGGCATCATTGCCGCTAAAAGAGCAATGATTGATGCGTTTATCGCCTTGTAAAAGTTTGTTTTTAAAGCCGGGAATGTTTTGAATTTGTTGATCTTTAAAAAGTAAATCAATGTTACCGTCGGCGTAGCCAATAACTAAAACATCTGCATTTGAATTGTATTTTAAGCAGGTGATTTCAATGCCATTGAATCCGTCTTCCTTTTTCAATAAGGTCATTTCTCCGATATTGGATGTTCTCCAAAATCCGTTTTCGCTGGCAGAGTAAATGAATTTACTGCTTGCCTCACAGACTTTCGCATTTCTGTAGGTGAAGTGTGAACGCCAAGTGCCGGTTGGGATTTGATTTTGAGCAAAAAGGCTGTTAGTCCCCAAGCTAAAAATTGAAATGATGCTTAAAACAAGGGCTTTCATTAGTTGAAAGTATATCTTAGTTCAATTCCGAAGTCTGTGAGTGAAGTGTAGAACTGAGTAGCAATTTTGGGGTTCATAATTACTCTGTTGTACCTCAAAGCCAAGTTGATTTTTTGGTTGACTTGGTATGTTGCAGAAGGGGTGATTTTGATGTTGGTCATACCGGCTGTGTATTTGTTGATGTTCACATCAATTTTACGAATCACCGTGGTGTTGTCATTCACAGATACGGCCAAGTCAAATCTAAAGTCATTGGGTAAATAGATCCATCTGCCTTTTCTTCTTAAAGGAAGAGTTAGTCCAGTAGTTCTGTAACCCGCAGTCAATTGGAATTCATTTTGCTTCATTTCAGTCAAATTATAACTAGAAGCAAATAATTTCAAAACTCTTGAACGTTTGTATTCAAAGCCCACGGTCCAATTGTTTTTAGTGGTGATATTCACCCCAATTAATGGAGAGAAATTCTCACTGATGGTTACATCGGCAATTTGAAGTTTAGGGATCAGATCTTTACCAATTTGAGCTTGCTGCAATGGATCGTATTTGAGGTTACGCGTAAAATTACCAATGGTGTACTTTCCTGAATAGGCGTGCTTAATATTGATGTTTGTGAAAATATCTTTTAGCGCTGGTATCTTAGTCAAACCATTGTAATTGATATTCCAGTTGGGTAAAGGAATTGCTGGGAAACCAGAGATATCCGTTCTTCCTACATCCAGTCCAGCATAAGCGGCATAAAATCCGCCAATAATAACATCTTGATGTGTCTTGCTGTAACCTAGAGGGAATTTGGTGGTTGAATCAAGTACCAAAGCACCTCCAAATTCAGGATTGGCTCTTTGCAAGCGGGTAGCGACTGTATAGCGATTATCTAGGAAGGCGTCGAACACCGGATTGGGATAGTTTTCATTCATTTCAATATCTTTAATGAAATGCGTATTTAAGAAAATAGCCGATATACTGTAAGTTCCGGTACCGGTAAGACCTTCGTCTAGCCATTTGAAACCATCATTTTTGAAAATACTTTGAGTTCCGTCTGTTTCGTTACGCAAGAAATCCAATCTGATTCTAAAATCCTTGATGGGCTCAATGGAAACATTACCGCTGATATTTTGGTTTAAATTGGTTCTGTAGAAATTGGATTGTCTTTTGTCAGCCGCCAAATATCCTCTATCAGCCAAAGAATATCTCAGGTTTGGATCTTGGAATCCAAACACAAAATCTAGTCCTGGTTGTAGATGCTTGAAATTGTATCCAAAATAATCAGGTCTCAAATTGAATCCAGGCAATTCAGTAGCTTCTTTGCGGGTGATATTGATATTGGCATTTTTCACCATGGTGATCAAATCGCCCAATATCACAACAGCAGGATTTGGTTTGATGATATCACTTTTTCCTTTTTCTAAGGCACTGCTGTAGGTAGGTTCTTCAGGATTTCCGTCTTTGGGGGCGTCTTTTTTCTTACGCTTTTTTGGAGTGCGATAATCTTTCAAAAACGGCACTTGCGAATACAATTGCGTGAAGTTAAATTGTGCAGTCAAGTTGATGTCTTGGCTGTTTTGGATTCTATTTCCAAGTCCAGCAAAAGCAGGAGGAGCTTGATTCCAATCATAGCTTCCCTTGTAATTGGCGTTTGCCGAAATCCATTTTAAGAAACTGATTTTTGAGAAGGGAAGGGTATAGGTTAGGTTGGCTGTTTGATAGAATCTTCTCAATCGTCCAAATCCTTCGAATTCCTGATAAATTGAATCTTGTTTTTCTCTGCTATCGATGGCACCGTAAGGTTCTTGAATTCGAGCTTCAACGTTTGCGGCATAACTGAAGTTTAACGAACGGGCAATGGGTAAGGAGAAATTATAGTTTCTATTGAGGGTGAAGTTTTTATCATACATGCGGGGATTCAACTGCTTGAAGCTGTTGTTGTTCCTCATTTGCATTTCTGAATATAACCTATTGACCTGCATTTGTGTATTGAAGGCCGATGGAATGAAATTGAAATTGAAATCGCGAATGATGGCTAATTTTTTGCTTCGCAATTTCTTAAAGGGCATGATGAACTTGGTGTTGTTGTTGTAAGCATACCCCAAAGTTGCTTGAGTAGTATTGATGAAATATTCCTCAATTTGTTGGTTTCTTCTGTAATTGCTCTGATAACTGTAACTACCGTTGAAATTCGAAATAGAATAAATTTTGGCTTTCTTATTTCCGGGTTGAGCAATTCTAAAGTTATTGATATTAAAACTGAACAAGGAGTTGTAATCTTCCGCGGCCTTCCTGATGGTATTACGCATGGTTTGATCTGTCAATGCCGACAAATATGATTGAAGTTCAATGTCAGGATTCAAGGGATTGAATTTAGGCTGAACAAAACTTTCTGACCAACCAAGGTAAAGAGGAATACTTACGCCTTTTTCCTTAGGGAAGAATCTTCCAAATTCTAAATTTGTTGCAAGATCGTAGTTGTAACTATTCGATAAGCTACGCTGATTCAATTTCTTATCAACGTCACCAAAACCGATGGTTCTGATAGATCCTGCCATGTTTACTTGTCCAAAGTCAGCCAACTGTGCTTGCAGATTTGCCAACGCAGCCCAACCACCGCCGTTGGAGATGTCTTTCACGCGCAATTCATTGGTCCATACTTCAAAACACTTAGGTTCTGGACTGTTGTTTTTTACGCCTACCATCATTACACGAAGGTTACTCAAGTCGGGCAGACCCATCACGGTAATTTTTCCCTTGTCTAAGAACTTTATGTAAGGAGCAGTCATGGGCCAACTTGCATTTTGGCGGGCGATTTTCAAATCAAACAGATTTTGGAAATCCAAGTCTATCATATTGGCATCAGGCCAAACGAGTTTATCTGCTGTTGGTGCATTCCCGTTTACAAACCCTCTAGTCATAGAAAGAGGAATTTCGTATTCGTAATAGTTGCTGGTTAAATCAGTTCCAAAACGTATAAATGCCGAAACTTCTCCGTCTTGAATGGTGTTGGGTGTTACTTCTTCGGCGTGAACAAAAAGTTGAATGCGCTTGTAGTTTCTGATGTCGTGTTGAACGGTTTTGAAGGCACCTCTAGCATCGCCCGGTTGCAAATTACACGTCAACATGCTTAAGGATTGCTCGTTTTCAAGAACTGTACCCAAGCTAGCCATGTTTTGAACTCGCACAATGCCTGGAGGGGTTACATAAGCTACCGGCGATCTCTTGCTATTTTCTTCCAAGTTCACTGTACTCACAACAAACTTGGTACCGTCGTTGGGGTCAGTAGGTACAACAACACCTGGAGTTTTCAAGGAATTGGTGTATCTGCGCCAATCTGCGCGTACCATGTTGATGTATCCAAAGCGTAAAACGGCAGAATCATTGAAATCTCTTACAACCATTCTCATGAAACGGATACTCTTAAAATCAGAGATGTTTCCTACTGCTTTTTCATATTCCCTCACGGGGATTTTTAGTTGGTACCAACGAATGTTCTCTTGTTTGCCGTTTCTGAGTGTCACCAAATTATTGACAATATCGGCAACGTAATTTTTCCCAATTTGTAAATCATTGTCAGAGATTTTAATCTTGTATTGGAAATAATCTTCACTTTGGTTCATGGTGAAGTCACGGTTGATGTCTTCATAATCGGGCTGCGTAGTTGAAGACTTGGGCATGGGTGCGTATTGACCCGTAAACGTTTCAGTGGAACTATTGCCCTCTAATCCTTGGTATTTTGAATAACGCTGAACAATATCTGCGTCTTCATTGGTATACTTCTCTTCTAAATAGTGCGTGAAATTGTCGTTGGCGGGATCTTTTAGTGCGTTCTGGTAAATAGGACTATTCACACCAAAATTGGTTTCCAATTGCTTGAGATAAGCGGTATCAAAAAATTCTCTTTCTTGATCATCGCTTAACCCGTCTAACCCAACATCCTGAAATTTACGAGCGGCTGGGTTGTTATCGAAGGCAAAGTTGATTTGTGGACTGGTTGCTACAATACCGAAATTTGAGGTGTCGGTTTCATTGTTGTTATTGTTCGATGTAGGAAGACCATTCTCAAATGCTTTTCTTCTATCTGGAAGAATGTCTTCAGAAATATTTCCCAAGTGAAGCAACAATTCACCTTTTAAGTTATTGTTATGATACAAGGGGTCCATCAACCAAATTTCAATATAATCAATGTTTGCCGCTTCAAAGTCGTTCTGATCCACACGACGCATAATGCCGGCCCAACTTTTTCTTGGATCAGCAAATCGGCCATTCGGAAGAAGTTCATTTACATCAGAGTTGAAGTTATACATTCCACGCTCATAGGGATTGAATGCCAAATCTAACGTAGGAAGGATGGTAGCAGTACCTTGAGGGAAGTTTCTTTCTGGGAACACTTCTCTTTGGTCAATTTGACGCATGAAAGGATCACTCAATATCTGATCTACCCGCTTTCTGATATTGTCGGGCATGTCAATATCTCTGTAGAACAATTGATCAATGGTATAAAAGCTCAGACGTGCACTTCGGTTGAGCCATTGACGTTTGTCAGATAGGTTTGTTTCAGGGAAGAAGTCGGGTTGTTTTTGGGGGACACTAGCTACAACCCAGTTATTGACTACCTTGAAATCATTGGGTAGTTCAGCTGCTTCAAAATCTTCCAAGTTAGATACCCCGCGCTGATCTCCTTGTGACTTGTGGTTGTGAGGGATGATTTTTGCAAATTCAGCGTATGCGGTGATATTCGATATTTCTTTGGTTTCTAAAAATGGCAGTTTATCAACCAATTTGGTCAAAAAACGGGATTTAGAACTGTAGGCCAAGTCAGCCCCAAAAATGGTGTTCAACAAAGGTTCTTCGTTGAAGTTGGTTTTAGATGTGAGTGGACGTTCATACATGTGAAGAGCCGTAGCCCCCATCATGAAGTTCTTGTTGAATTTATGCTCAACTCTACCTCCAAGCAATGTTTTTTGCTGTATATTGAACATGCTTTGCCCGTCAGCACTCGCTCTAATTTCTGCTCCACCTTGCAATAAGCCCTGGTTGATGATTCGTACCCGTCCCATAGCATAATCAACCTCATAATCCATTCCTTCTTGAAGCGGACGACCATTGGCTGTGACTCTTACGGATCCCCTTTGCAGGTTGGTGGTTCCCAAGAACAATTCTGCCCCGTTGGTACTCTTGTAGCTACCTTGGAGGAAGAACTTGTTGTGTTTAACGTCTTGAGCTGCTAGGAACTTTGTTGAATCATATAGTGCTTGATAGCAGTAATAGTCGGCCAAATCATTCCGAGACCCAAAAATGTCTTTCAAATAATCACCAAAGGGTTCGGTAACGGGGAAAATTACCCGAGCCATTTTGGTTTGGATGGTGATACCTTCAATGGCATCAAATATTCCGTCGGGTTTGGCTTCCTGTTGACGGTTCAACTTGTCAAGTCCAAAAACACGAATCAATGGATTCCCATTTTTCAATGCAGGAACATCTGCGGTTCCAATGGGTAAATAGTTATAGTCAGCACCGCTGGTGTCATCGGCGTAAATGACGTTTAGTTTAAAGTCTTCTAAAGAAAGCGAGTAAGTATTCAAACTGTACACGTTTTTCATCATCAAATCCCAAATGGGTAAGCGGGTTCTGATGGTATTGCCTTTCAACATTTTCAGGTACAACAACTGTTGATCACCTGGTGCAACATCTCTGGAGAATTCTCCTACTTGAAAGGTTTCACCGTTATAGGTATATTCAAATGCTACGGCTAAGATTTCATCGTTGTTGAGAGGTTGGTTCAACGAGATGTAACCCAGTTGTTGGTTCAAACTGAATTCGTTGTCTTTCAATTGACGTGCATAATTAAGTAAATCAAAATCCAACGTTTGTTCAAAATTGGGGAAGGAGGAGTAAATCGCATCAATGGAAGTACCCGTTCTTCTGATGGCTGGGTTGCTTTGTAATGAGGAAAAGAGTGAATTTGCGGTATTATCTGCGGCAATCTGAGAGCCAATGTTTAATGTGCTTCTGTATGGCTTGGGTTCACCTAAGTCCATAAAAGCCATGATATCGCGTGGCGTTTCTACGTTGGCATTTCTGTTGGTAACCCAAACTTCTACTCGGTTCACAATCACTCCGCTAGAAACAATGGGAAGATTTTCCAAAGATTTATTGTAATTCTCTTGGAAGAATTGAGACAAGAAGAAATGTCGGTTCTGATCGTAATTATCTGCGGTGATTTTGAACTCATTCATTTGAGCTCCACCTTTTAGGACGGTTTCAGTGCTTTGCCCACGATTTTGAGAAAAGACCGTTTTAATGGTGGTTTTCCCGAATTGCATGGTGTTTGAAAACCCGAAAAGATTGTTAGCGGGTTTAATCAACTGAGTGGGCAAGTTCATATTCACATTACCTACTTGAACATCTTTTAGAATGCCATCAGGTTTTCCTTTCCAGCCTAAATTGGTTTGGTTATCAAATTCAAATTGAGCCTCGGTGTCATAATTGATACCCAATTTTACAAATTCACCCACATTTCCGTTGGCAGATATTTGCAATTGCTGATCAAAAACGGGTACAAAATACTTTTGCTGTCTTTTGCTGTAATTTGGATTGCGGTACTCGTTGATTGTACCTCCAATTTTCACCATGGCAGAACCGGTCATTTGAAAGTCAACTCCTCCAGCACCAAAGATTTTGGATACGGCAGGATTTCCTAATTCGGCTTTAATGTATTCGGTGATTCCACCTTTGTTAACCGACTGTGAATAGTCGGTATTTTGGGACTTGAGTCTGTTGTACTCAGCGTTTTTCTCTTTTTCTAACTTTTGATAGTATTCGGTCACTGATAAATTTTGACCGGTGGGATAGGAAAGGGAACCTACTTGTTTGAAGGCTTCGTAACGGTTTTGTTTGGGGTTGTATTTCCAGACCACAGACAAGGGATCTTCTAGGTCTACGTTAGAAGCTTTTTGGTTGTTGGGATCGTTTTGACCACTTTTATGAACCTTATATTTCGTGGTAGAATCTGAACTCGTTTGAGCAAACGAGATGTTAAAGCCAGCAATGGACATCCATAAAATTCCCGATAGTACCGCTCTTTTCAACACGTTTAATGAGATGTAAGCCTGCAATTTACAAAATTTTAAGTGAATTTTTTATCAATTCCTCAACGGTGGCAAGGGTTCCAAGGTCTTTGCTAACCTTTAAAAGGGCTTTCTCTGCCGCGGCCTTTTGATAACCCAAAACCGTCAGCGCCGTCATGGCTTCGGTGATGGCATCAGAAGCCTGATTGAGACCCGGTAAGTTTTGAGTCATTTTCTTGCCTGCAAGTTTATCTCGCAATTCAAGAACTATGCGCTGGGCTGTTTTTTCTCCAATCCCTTTGATGCTTTTCAGTAAACCAACATTGCCATTTAGGATGGCTGAAATCAAAGTGTCGGGATCTAAGCTAGACAACATGATGATGGCGGTATTGTTTCCAACTCCACTAATAGATGTTAGTTGCCTAAACATTTGTCGTTCGTTTGGGTCAGCAAAGCCATAAAGTTGAATGCTTACCGGACTTTGATTTTCAACTTTGAACACTTGTTCAATGAATAAACGTACTTGTTTTTGAGATTTTACAGCCTCAAATGTATTCAAGGAAATATGAGTGAAATAGCCAATTCCTTGACATTCAATGACTGCATGCGTGGGTGTAAGCGATTCTAATTTGCCTTCAATAAACTCGTACATATCTGAGATTAGGTATAACGCTTAATGCGAATGAAATAGTCTACTATCCCGTAAATAATCATGATGGCCAAAGGAACCAACATGCTGAACCACTGCCAATAGATTCTTTCAGTTTTTGATTTCTCAGGATCTAGCAATCTGACGGTTCTTTCTTTGGCTCTGATTTCTATAAGTCCATTGTCATCAATGAGATAGTCAATGCAATTGAGTAGGAACTTTTTGTTAGCAAAAGTAAATTGCGAAATTCGGTCGTAGCCAGTAGGGTAGATCATACCCTGAGAACCTACCGGATTTCTGATGATATCGGCATCTGCAACCACAATCATTTTACTATTTCCTGACTCAAGGAAAGGTTCATCGGTGTATTTTTTCATCAAACGATACCTTGAACGGAACTCCCCTTGCACCAATGCCGCTACAATTTGTTCGCCTTGGTTCATCGTTTTGCGGTAATTCTCGTCTTTCGACTGAATGTAAATTCGCTCTAAATCAACCGGTGCTGGAGTAGTAATGGATTTTGAATAGGGGGTGGAAGAGAGCAAAGGTATGATGTCTAAATTTGGACGAACCTTTGGTTCCAATGTGGCTGGGAACTGCATCCACACAGTACCAATATTTTTGGTGATGTTGTGAGGGAATTCAGGTTCTCCAAACAGCGGAAAATAGGGGAAATCAACCAATTCCATTCGCCCGCCATTTGGAATGGGGATGCGATTGCATTTTAAATCGGTCAGAAGATTGTTCTTCAGTCCAATTCCGTAATTGAATAAGGCTGCAGAGATGTTTTCAAGGTTGTAGGGCATGGCCATCACCTCTTTATAATTGCGGAAGCTGTCAATTTCAATGTTTACGGGGTCAATCAGCCAAAGCACTTTGCCGCCTTTCATTAAAAACTGATCTATCAAATACAACTCTTGGTTGCTGTAATCTTTGATGGGTTTTATGACAATGAGTAAATCATTTAAATTAAGTCTCTTGTGCAGTCCATTGACAAAGATTGATTCAGCGTTTTCAGGGTTTTGTTGGATTTGTTGTTCCCAAGGACGAGCAGCTTCAGGATCAGAGAAATTCAAGTTGAGCGCCGAAATGTTGTAGTATTTTGACAATTCAGAAGCGAAGGCTTGAACTCTTTGGTCTACCATTTCGCCGTTACCGTCAGCAACAACTACGTTTTTATTTTTTTCACTAGAAACTTGTCTTAGTCCGTTGGCTATCTCGTATTCAATGTTGTCAATAGCAGCAGCGATGTTTTCATCAGGACTTTTTGCTATGTCGTATTCGAAGAAATTGACCGCGGCACTGCGTCCTTTGTAAAGTACCTCTGCTCCGGGTAGCAAGTATTTAATGCGGGTTTCATCGGCGTTTTCGCGATCAACGTCTCTAACGGGTTCAATTCCTTTATCTGCAAAGCTTTGAAGAAGGTCGCTCATTTCAGATTCTTTTGCATCTGCAAAGGGATCAACAATTTCAATTTCTATTTTTTGATTGCTGGCTTCTCTGAATTCGTAGGCTAAATCTCTAATCTCAAGTTTGAGTCTTTTGAATTTAGCAGACATTTCACCGTCTAAAAAGAGCCTGAAATAGAGGCTTTCATCCAACTTAGAGGCAAGTTTTTTACTGGTTTCACTGAGTGTATAGCGTTTTTCAGCAGTAAGGTCAAATCGCTGGTAGTACATGTTGCCCAAAATATTGGCAACTAACACCACTAGAAATAGGGCTGCGAATTGGGTGAATGAGTGCTTTTTACTGTTCATGACCATTTTCTACTTTCAAACACCAACTTAGTTCCCCCGAGGAAAACAGAAATAAATCCCAAGAAAAACACCAAATCACGGGTATCAACCACACCGCGACTGATGGAATTGTAATGAAATTCTAAACTGAACCAGTTCAAACTTCTTCCAATTTTATCTAAGATTTCAAGGTCGCCCAACATTCCCAAAACGGCGAAAAAGAAGAACGACAAAAGCATAGATAATATGAGTGCTACAATTTGATTATCGGTAAGTGAGCTTGAAAACAGTCCAATACTGGCATAGCAAGCCGCGAGAAGAAACAGTCCCAAGTAACTGCCCAACATTGAACCCAGATCAATATTCCCAACCGGAAGTGCTAAATTGTAGACGGCATAGGCATAAAAAGAGGTCAACAATAAGGTAAAGGCAACCAGGGTGAGGGCTGCGAAGTATTTTTCTAAGATTATTTGTAAATCAGTGATGGGTTTTGTGGTAATAATTTCTAATGTTCCCAATCGTTTTTCATCGGAAATGCTTTTCATGGTGATGGCAGATACTAAGAAAATCAAGATGTAGGGTGAGATGTCAAACATGACTTGTAAGCTGGCTACGCCTAAGTCGAAGATGCTGTTTCCGTCTACAAACCATAGAAATAGTCCTGTCAATATGAGAAAAACTCCCATAACGATGTAGGCAATCAGCGAACCTAAAAAGCTCCGAACTTCCTTTTTATATATGCTCAACATGGTTTTCAGAATTTGCGAGAGATCGGAACGTGTCTTCCAACGATTTTCCGTCTTTGGTTAATGTAGTAACAAGATCATCGGCAACTAGTTTTCCTTTGCTAATCATAATCACTCGGTCGCACATTGCTTCTACCTCTTGCATGATATGAGTGCTGAGTAAAACTGTTTTGTCTTTGCCCAGGTCTTTAATTACTTGTCTTATCTCCACTACTTGAATGGGGTCTAGACCACTGGTGGGTTCATCTAAAATGAGAACTTTGGGTTCGTGAATCAAAGCTTGAGCTAGCCCAACACGCTGACGATATCCTTTAGAAAGTTGACCTACTTTTTTGTGTCTTTCAGGGGTGAGTTTGGTCATTTCAATGGCACGCTCAACAGCAGGTTTGATTTTTGACACTCCCGAAATTCCGGCAATAAATTCTAGATACTCTTTTACATACATATCTAGATATAAGGGATTGTTTTCGGGGAGATATCCTACCAATTTTCGAACTTCAATGCTATCTTCTACCAGGTCAATTCCGCAAACGGTTCCCGTTCCGGAACTCGGTGGAATGTAGCCTGTTATCATTTTCATGGTTGTTGATTTACCTGCTCCATTGGGGCCCAAGAAGCCCACAATTTGGCCCGTTGGGATGTCAAAACTAATGGCGTCAACGGCCACTTGTTTTCCGTATATTTTGGTTAATTGATCAACCTTGATGCTCACTTTATTATGATTCTGAGGTGTAAAATGCGGTTTTTGATGAATCTAACGGCTTATCAAACAGATCAAACGGAGAAATGATCTCAATATTGTAAGCTCTCCTTCTTCTGCGTTTTTTTCTCGAGGATCTTCTTTTCCGTCCGCGTTTGATGTTGGTTTTACTGTAAGGAAGTTGAAACAATTTTTGATTCACTACCAATACGTTGCTAACCAAACTATCGTTTTTGAAGTCAATGAGTTTTGTGGGGTCAAAGGGTCTTCCAAACAAGCGCGTTTCAAAGTGTAAATGCGGACCGGTGCTTCTGCCTGTAGATCCTCCCAATCCAACTACTTGACCTGCATTTATAAGGTCTCCTGGTTTTACATAACGCAAAGACAAATGCCCGTACAGCGTTTCTAGTCCGTTATAATGTCTGACAATAACCACATTTCCGTAGCCGGAATGAAAGTGAGAGGCTCTCACCACACCGTCAAAGGCTACTCTTACGGTATCACCTTTATTTAATTGAAGGTCAATTCCAGCATGTACACGTCCTCGGCGCCAGCCGAAAGAAGAATTGGTCTTACCCGGATGAGGAAGGGCAAAGCCACAATCTTCAAAAAGCATGGGGAAGACGAACTCGCCGTTCAACCTTCGGAGGTCGTAGCGATAAGGGTCAATAGGCATGCTATCAAACCTGAAATAGAAATCATATTCTGGGTAATAGCCAGGTAAAAATATGCCAGCTGCTATAGAATCAGGACTTTCGCTGTCATCGAGAATGAAGTTGTTTGGGTCTTCCAGCTCAGACTCAGTGGTATCGATGACTTGCGGAGCTACAGGTTCATGCATGGCTTCTTCTTCCTCTTCTTGAGGAGCGTATGGACTTGCAGCCGAGATGAAAAGGGCATTCAAAGCCAATAAAAAGAGTACGATATGTTTAGTAAAGGACGTCAATTTAATACTTGCAATGTTTTTATTTTATCACTTGCGAGTTGAATTTTGAGGGCTTCAATACCATCGAATTTTTGTTCATTTCTTAAAAACTCACAGAGTTGAAGTTCAATTTTTCGCCCGTAAAGGTCGGAATTAAAATCTAAAATATGTGCTTCAATGCTCAAATTCGTGCCATCTACTGTGGGTCGTACACCAATATTGATCATGGTTCGGAATTTTTGAGCGAGAAAATCACTGCCCTCAATTTCTACATATCCAGCATAGACACCCATGGGAGGGATGAGTTTGTGAGGTTCTGATAGTTCAAGGTTTGCTGTTGGAAAGCCAATAGTACGTCCTCTTTTGTTGCCGTGAATTACAGTTCCTGAAAGGGTATATGGTGAGCCCAACATTCTATTGGCCGTGTCTAAATCGCCCGACATTAACGCTTGTCTTATTCTGGTGGAGCTGACTGCTATATCGTCTATCAACCGAGCATTGATCTCGTCTACTTCCAAGTTGTATTTTTGGGAAAACTGCAATAAATCTTCGAATGAACCTTTGCGATTTTTGCCAAATCGGTGATCATAACCAACCACCATGGCTTTCACTTTCAATTGTTCAACTAAAATTTGTTTTACAAATTCTTCGGGATCTAATTGCGCCAATGCTTCGGTGAATTCCAAAACAAGAACCGTATCAATGCCTTTAGATAAAACTTTTTTTGCTTTTTCTTCGATGGAGGTTAGGAGTTGAACACTTGGGTCATTGGGGTGAACAATCAGCCTTGGGTGCGGATGAAAAGTAATGAGCATGGATGGTACACCGTGTTGCTTAGAAAGATCAACTACCCGTTTGAGCACCCAATCATGTCCTCCGTGAACTCCGTCAAAGGTTCCTTGGGTTATTACAAACCCTTGATGCTCAGCTAGAGAGTCAAGTCCAAAAATGAGGCCATTCATTCGAGGTGCAAAGTTCGGAATAAAGCCTATTTTTGCAAAGCATGTTCCAAAAGATATTCTTTAGACTGTTTATTTTGGTGTTTTTCGGGGGAAGTTTATTTCCTTCAGCCAACGCGCAAATAGGTGGGACGGGCATATTTGCCAATTTGGATGCCCCCATGAGTGCTCGAAGTTTGGCTTGGGGCGGATATTTAATTGCTCAACCTCAAACCGATATTCAGTATGCCGTTCACAATCCTGCGTTATTAAATGAGAGTATAGTGAATCAGTACGGTGCTTCTTATGGCACATTGATTGGAGGGAGCAACGGGGTGAGTCCTGTAAGACATGGCGGAGCAGGGTATGCCTTTAAAATTAAAAAACAACTTTTTTCTTTTCATGCCCAATATATAGATTACGGCACGATGAAAGGTTATGATGAGGGGGGTAATTACCAAACCGATATCATTGCCAATGAACTTAAGTTCACCATTGGTTACGCCAAGAAAGTGCACAAACATTTAAATCTTGGCGCACAAACAGGTTTGGCCTATTCGGTCTTAGGTCCTTATGTGTCAAACGGTGTATTTCTGAATTTGGGAGCACTTTATTCTCGCTCAGACACCGGAGTGCAAGTTGGAATGGTGGTAAAAAACTTGGGATATCAAGTGGTTGTCTATAAAAATGGGGAAAGAGAATCTCTTCCCTTTAATATTCAATTAGGAGCTTCTTATAAGCCGGTTCATATGCCCTTTCGTTTTCATGCTGTGCTGCATAATTTACAGAGATGGGATTTGACATTTAATCAATATCTCAGCAGCGGAAACATAGATTTGGCTGGACAAGAAATCAATAATGGCCCTGCCAATTTTTTAGAAAAAGGATTTAGGCATTTAGCCATTGGAGGTGAGTTGGTTCTTGGAAAGAACATGGGTATTCTGTTTGGATACAACCATCAGCGCAGAGTTGAAATGAGTCCTGAAATCAGACCAGGATTGGCTGGGTTTGGATGGGGTATAAAGTTTAAAGTTTGGAAGTACCACCTTACCTATGGCAGTGCTTCGCTTTTTCCTGGACAAAATGCCAATACCTTGAGCCTTACTCTTATTCCGCAATCGTTGTTTACCAAATAATTTCCCCTTGAATTCCAAAGAATCATCCCCCGAAAAAAATAAGAAAATCAACATTGCCATAGACGGCTACTCAAGTTGCGGCAAAGGAACCTTGGCCAAGCAATTGGCTCATCATCTGAATTATGTATTCATTGATTCTGGTTCCATGTATAGGGCCGTAACTTTGTTTGTGTTAGATCATCAAATTGATCCTCAAGACGAAGCCTCTGTTGAAAGGGTTCTGGGTGATGTTGATATTCGATTTGATATGAATTCGGATACGGGTCGTTTTGAAGTAGTTCTAAACGGTGTTTCGGTTGAATCTCGAATCAGAGATTTGAGGGTTTCATCGCAAGTGAGTTACATCGCTAAAATTTCTGCTGTTCGACGCAAATTGGTTGAAATTCAGCAGAAAATTGGGTTGAACAAAGGGGTAGTGATGGATGGACGTGATATTGGAACGGTGGTTTATCCAAACGCTGAATTGAAAATTTTCATGACGGCTAGCTCTGAAGTGCGAGCTGATAGGAGATTTGCAGAATTGGAACAAGCCGGTCAGAAGGTAACATGGCAAGAGGTTTTTGATAATTTAGTGAGCAGAGACACGATTGATAGCAGCAGAGAAGATAGTCCGCTGACCATGTCATCTGATTACCGAGTGTTAGATAACAGTCATTTGTCGAGAGAAGAACAATTCACACTTGCAATGACATGGGTCAGTGATGCGCTGAATGAAATTGGTTAATTTTGTAGTAATTTATATATGAGAAATAAAATTGTTGCTGGCAACTGGAAAATGCACAAAACCTTGACCGAAAGTCAAGCGTTGATTACTGAAATTCGCGGAATCATCAGAGATGAGTTTCGAGCAAATACTGCCGAAGTGGTGGTTTGTCCTACTACATTGGCTTTGCCGTCGTCTGTGAAACTGGTAGAAGGGTCAAGCATTTTTGTTGGAGCACAAAACGTACACCAAGAAACTCAAGGTGCATTTACCGGTGAAATCTCAGCTGCCATGATTGCTTCTGTTGGGGCAACGCATGTGATTGTTGGACATAGCGAGCGCAGACAGTATTTTAATGAAACAAATTCAGCGTGCGCTCTAAAAAATAAATCATCTGTTGCTGCAGGTTTAACTGTGCTTTATTGCGTGGGTGAAACTTTAGAGGAAAGAGAGGCAGAACAGCATTGGGCCGTTATTGAAAAGCAAATTGAAGAAGGATTAACCGGAATTACCTCTGAAGAAATGCATAAAATGGTGATTGCATATGAGCCAGTATGGGCCATTGGAACAGGTAAAACCGCTAGTTCTGCGCAAGCTCAAGAGGTTCATGCCTTTATTCGGTCGTTGTTGAATAAGAAGTTTGGAGAGCCTGTTGCAGAAACTACCCGAATTTTATATGGTGGTTCTGTAAAGCCTGATAATGCCGCTGAACTATTTGCTCAGCCCGATATTGATGGCGGACTCATTGGCGGAGCGAGTTTAAAAGCCCGTGACTTTTTTGAAATTGTAAAAGCCGCAGGTTAATCGGTTTATTTTAGAGTTCGGCGAATTTCAAAGAAAATCTCGCCGAACTTCGTTACTTTGTAATCTTTGCATGTTGCAATATTCTATGAGATTGAGATTCCACGTATTTTTTCTAACCATATTTTTAACGAGCTTTCAAGCTCTTCAGGCGCAGGCTGTAAGGCGTTTCAATACCGAGCCCGCTCAGTTCATCATTGAACTTCAAGATCGTTACAAGGCCGTTCAAGATAAGGCCATTAAAGCCGATTTTGAAAAATTCACCCAAAATTGGACCAACGGGGTATACAGTCCTGAACAGCAGCGATATCTCATCAATATGTCTAACAAAATGTTAGATCAAGGTCTCATCTTGGTTCCTTATTTTCATCTTTTTTATAAAGGATATACGGGCAGTTTGGAGCGTTCCATGAATTCTGAAATATTGGAACAATGGAAAAAAATTGCCACTGAATTAGTTGAAACAACCGATAAAGAATTCTTAGATTTCCTGACCGTAACCTCCAATCTGTTTGAGAAAAATGTGCTCTATCAATCTTCCGATACCCGCAAGTGGTATGTGGATAGCGCCGATTTTAAACTTTCAAACAAAGGCGGTCGTTTGGCCATTGAGTTCCCAAATGTGAAGTTAAAGGGTGTGGCAGTGAATGACACTATTGAAATTCAAACCTCTGGTGTCTTTTTTGGTTCTGAGGGAATTTGGAAAGGCACCAAAGGAGTAGCTAATTTTAATCGCATAATGCCGGGTGAAAACGCCCAAGTTTCTTTTAAAGAGTTTTCCATTGAATTTAGAAAATCCAGTTATAAGGTGGATACCGTTTGGTTGCAATTTCCGCGGTTCTTTGCCAAACCCATTGCCGGTAGTTTTGCCGATGAACTTATTGATTTCTTTGATACCGCCCAACGTAAAAGAGCTAAATTTCCCAGATTTACATCGTTTGACAACGATCTGAAAATAAAAGGTATAGTTGGTGATAAATCAGTATTTACGGGTGGTTTTTCACTTCAAGGAACTGCTATCAATACCAGTACGGTTGACGGTAAACCATCTATCATTGATGTTTATTTTAAGGATAAACCCAAGGTAACCTTACAGAGTAAAGGATTCCGAATTCAAAACGGCGTAGCCACGTCCCTCAAAACAGAATTCACCTTAAATCTAGATACCGGCAAGTATATTTATCACCCCAGTGTCAACGTATCCTTTAAGTATGCCAACAACATGCTTGAAATCAATAAGGGAGAAGACGGACTGATGCGCGGTTCATTTGCTGATAATTTTCACAACATGAGCATTGACGTGCAAACCGTTCGTTGGAAGATAACCGAGCCCTTTGTTGATTTTGACAACTACAACAACGATAAACCTGCACTGTTTCAGTCCAATGACTTCTTCAGACAGATTTACTACGATCGCATTCAAGGTCCTCTTCCAGCAAATCCTTTAGAGAAGATTTACGCTTATTACAATCGCATGCCTAAAGACAAGCAATTGGATGATATGAAAGCGGAATTGAAGAAGTTGTATATGGCCAAGAATAAGGATGCCGCGGCCATTGCGAACCTTTCAAAGCAAATTACTGAGCGTACCCAAATGCTCAAGCGTAAGTATGTTACCCCTGAGAGGTTGACGTTTTCGCTGAAAGATTATTGTGCGTTTTATGGCTCAGACCCTGGTTCAGCTCAACATCCTTTCATTGATCTTCACGATGACGGTTTTGTGGTTTATGATTTCGAAACCGATAGCGTAACGGTTAAGGATAAGTTGTTTAACTACATTTTGATGAACAAAAAGTCTAAAGACTATGACGTCATCAGACTATCTTCGGTGATTGCGGCTAAACCCAACGCAACTTTAAATCTGTTGAGCAACGAAATGGATATTGAAGGGGTTGCGGCGTTTAACTTTTCTGATTCTCAAAGCGTTTACGTACTACCCAATGAACAAAAGGTGAAGGCCAAAAAGAATCGTACTTTGGAGTTTGGAGGACAAGTAAGTGCGGGTAGATTTGAATTTTTCGGACAAGCATTCAAGTTTGATTATACCCGATTTACCGTTGACTTTGCCGTGATTGACTCCATGCGAATGTACTTCCCTGATGAGTCGGGCGTGAGGTTGAGACCCATCAAATCGGTATTTAGAAATATTGGTGGTACCCTTTATATTGATAAACCCAACAACAAATCAGGTAACATTGATTATCCAGAGTATCCCATCTTTACATCCAATAGAGGGGGAGATATTTTGTATGATAAACCGAGTATTCACGGCGGACAATACATTGCCGATAAGTTTAAGTTTACCGTAGATCCTTTTACCATTGATTCATTAGATAATTTCACCATCGATGGTTTGAAATTTGACGGAACGTTCTATTCAGCCGATATTTTCCCCGTCTTCAGGCATTACGTTTATATACAGCCCGATTATTCTTTGGGATTTGTAAAGCGCACGCCTCCAAGTGGTCTTGCCATGTACAAGGGCAAAGGAAAAGGTGAAATGACCCTAAATTTGAGCGAAGTGGGTTTCTACGGTGAGACGGGAACCATTGATTATGAAACCTCAAAAACTGGGTTTACCCGTATTCTGATGTTGCCTACAACTACAACAGGCCCCATCAACACTTATGACCTCAAAGAAAGCACTCGATATGCGGAGGCTCACGCTGTAGATGCCACTTTGAACTGGTTTCCCTACAAAGACGAATACAAAGTGACCACTGGCAAGTATGCAACTAAAGCCTTTGTTTACGCCCATAAATTTACCGGAACCACCACTCAGTCGCCATCGAAGCTCATGGGCGATGGTTTATTGAAGTGGGATCTAGCCGAATTACGGTCAAATGCTATGCATTTAGCACCAAAACAAGCCATTTCTCAACAGGCTGATTTGAAGATTTTTACTCTAGATTCATCGAAGGTGGCTTTTGCGAGCAACAATATCAATGGAACAATGGACTTTTTGACCCGCACTGGGTCGTTTAGATCAAACATCCCCGGCCAAATCACCCAGTTCCCTTTCAACATGTATCAAACCAACTTGAGCGACTACGTGTGGAAGATGGATGCTAAAACCATTGAAGCTCGTGTAGGCTCAACCATGGCAGGTATCACTCCTGATTTTATGAGCACTCATATTCGCCAAGACAGCCTTCGTTTTGAGGGACGTAAAGGCTTGTATGATATGAATGATTATACCCTTAAAGTATCGGAAATTCCCCACATTGATTTGGGCGACTCTCGATTGTTCCTCGCCGATGGAAAAGTATTGATTCGCGCCGAAGCAAACATGGATACCGTCTTCAAAGCCAAGATTATTGCCAATCGTATGGATCAGTATCACACCATCAACGATGTAAAAGCCAAGATTTATGGAAAGAACGGTATAGCAGGTGCGGGTTGGTATAAATACGTTGACAAGCTCGGCAAGAAACAAGACATCTACTTCGACAGTATGTACTTCAACAGAGAACACAACCTTGAGGCATACGGAAACATCAAAGAAGAGAGAGCCTTTACTTTAGATACTCGCATTGCATTTAAAGGTTCGGCGACTCTGCATTCTCAGGAGCAATATCTTCGTTTCACGGGACTTGTGAAACCCATGCACACATTTAAAAACATGATTGAAAGTCATTGGTGCAAATTCAAAGGTTCAATCAATCCTCAAGATGTTGTGTTGCCCATGAGTCCTCCCAGAAATGCCAGTGGGGCGCGAATTTTTGTTGGACTTCACGTGGCCAAAGACTCATCGCATATTTATCCCGTTTTCAACTCCACCAAACGCAGATTGAGTGATAACGATGTGACGCAAGACACCGGTATATTGTACTGGGATCATGAAAAACAGAGTTTCATGGCCGGAAGCGAATCAAAGTTGCGTGAAGGTTCACGACGCGGAAACTATGTTCAATTCAACGAGAAAGATCATTCCATTCATGCTGAGGGTCCGATGGATTTTGGGGTAGAATCAGAGTACGTAAAATTCAGAACGGCGGGAGAAGCCAATTTAAAACCCGGAGATAGTTCGTTTGTATTTAATCTTTCGATGTTGTTGGATTTTCCGCTTCACGCGGACTTCAAGAAGCGTCTAGGCGAGATTTTTGTAGGCGAAGGCGATGGTGCAGCCAATATCAATACAGACGTATTCAAAGATGCACTCGCAGAGATGATAGACGAGCCCAAGTTATTTAAATCTGTATTGGAAGACGTTGAAAAGAACAACCGTATTAAGGGAAATCTTCAATTATTGGGCGGTAAAGACGAAACCAATTACAATTTAATTTTGAGCGAAGCGGAGTTTCGTTGGGATTCAAAGTTGAATGGTATGTTCTGTGACGGACAAGTTACCTTGGTAAGCATGTTTGGATTGCCCATCAATCGTTCGGTATCGGCAACCATGTATTTGGAAGCTAAGCGTGGATCGCAGAAAATGCACATTTACCTCAGCGATGGAACCAACACCATTTATTTCTTCTTGACGCCAAATAAAGTGAGTATTTACAGCAATGACGACGAGCTAAACAAGATCATGGAAGCGACCAATTCAAAAGTAAAACCTTCTGATTTTGGTGTAATGATTACCGGTGAGCGCAGTGTAGATCGCTTCTTACGAAAGTTGGGATTGGAATAACTAGTTTGAGTCTAGTATTCAATTTTGCTTAGGAACAATCCGTGAGCAGGAACTGATTTTCCCGCATCTGAGCGTGTACCCGAGTTTAGTATGCTCTGAAACTCTTGGAGGCTGATTTTTTCAGTGCCCACATCTATGAGTGTGCCAACCATTGCTCTGACCATATTTCTCAGGAAACGATTGGCCTTGACTGTAAACACCGCGCCCGTTATTGTGCTTTCCCAATTGGCTTCATAGATGATGCATACATCGTTATTTTTTGGGACTTTACCTTTACAGAAAGCGGTAAAGTTTTTGTGGTCTTTTAGTATTTCACACGCTTGTGCTAACACCTCAAAATTCAAGTTCACCTTTTTGCACCAGGCTATTTCTCCTCTAAAAGCGCTCTTTTCATAATCAATGAAATATTGATATTGCCGTGACTTAGCAAAAAATCGAGCGTGGAAATCGGGTTCGGCCATTTCAATTTTAAAAACGCTAATATCATCGGGTAATAGTCGATTTAAGCTGATGCTAGTTTTATGGCAATCTAAGGGCTTTTCTGAATCAAAATGAGCCACATAATGCGATGCATGCACCCCAGTGTCGGTTCTGCCACATCCAACAAGCTCTACTTCGGTTTGCAGAACTTGATTTAGTTTTCCTTCAATTTCGGCTTGCACGGAATGAACATTGGGTTGTTTTTGCCACCCATGATAATTTTTCCCGTGGTATTGAAGTTCTATTTTGTAGCGGGGCATTGTGGGGTCTTTTGTATTTGGGTCTTGGTCTTGGTCTTTGGTCTTTAGCGGGCAGTGATCGGTGATCGGTGATCGGTGATCGGTGATCGGTGATCGGTGATCGGTGGTCGGTGGGCGGCTCTAAACTTTAAACTCTCAACTCTAAACTCTAAACTCTTGGCTGACGGCTGATCACCGATCACCGATAACCGATCACCGATAACCGATAACCGATAACCGATAACTGAAATTATACCCTCTCAAATATAATCGCGGA
>CAZGQS010000020.1:0-23103 GCA_964527775.1 uncultured Rhizobium sp.
TCGCGGGAGACTGCGGGACTGACGCTTCGCGTTGCTTTGCGCCTATGGCGCTGCTCGGTGGCTGAGCCGCTGCTGACCGCAGAGAGCTGATGGCTGACTGCTGACCGCTTCGCGGGAGACTGTGGGACTGACGCTTCGCGTTGCTTTGCGCCTATGGCGCTGCTCGGCGGCAAAGCCGCTGCTGACCGCTGAGAGATTAGAGTTTAGGGTTGAGAGCTGAGAGTTGAGAGTTATCGGCTCCAAGTCCTAGCGAAGCGTGAGTCTCAAAGTCTCAGAGAAGCTGATAGCTGATGGCTGACTGCTGAGAGCTGCCTGCACAAAGTCCTAGCGAAGCGTGAGTCTCAAAGTCTCATCGAAGCTGAAAGCTGACGGCTGATTACCGCCTACCGCCTACTGATCACCGAAAACTGATCACCGACAACTGACTACTGATCACCGAAAACAGATCACCGCTTACAACATCATCTGTGCTCCGAAATGGATTTGCATATTTGTAGTTTGTTGTTTGATCAAAGTTGTTTGACCCACAGCAAGGTGTAATCTGAGATTTTTAGTTTTATTATATTTTGAAAGACCGCCTTTCCAAGAAGATTGAGATTGTAGGAGTGAATATGGGTTTTGATTGAATTCTTGGGTAACGGAGCCATAAGTGCCGTATAATTCAAATTGTTTTGGCAAGAGATATCCAAGTCGTATTTGATAGCCTGATCCTAAAGAAAGGTATTCGCTGATTTGGGTTTCTTTGAGTTTTTGTGTGCTGTAGATGTCAGTGTATGAGCCTTGGATACCGTTGGCTGTATTGATGGTATATTCTGCTAATAATGAAAGTCTGTTCCATTTGAATAGTAAATCAACACCCCATTTACGGTAGTTTGGTAATTGTAAGTCTCCTAAAGCGTTGTATAATGAAAAATTATTATGACCTTCACCTTTTGAGTCACTGGCTCCTTGGTTGATGCTTCCATAGAGTCCAAAAACTGCCCATGGTCTTGAATTAGTTGATGGCCCAGACGTCGCAGAATTGATGGTTGAGATCTGCATTTGGCGGTAATGGAGTTTATTTCCGAAAGGATAAATGTCAAGTCTTCCGCTGTATTTTAGTCCGCCTTGATCAACATCGCGAGAGTCTATCCCGAAAGAATTCATGCCGTCGCCGGAGGTGACAGAAATTTGAGGATTGAAGACCCATTTGCCAAGCGCAAATGAATGGTCCATGAATATCCCGAATTCACGTCCTGAGCGAGCAAATGCGGAGCTCAAAAGTTCACGATCTGGATTCATTAAGTTACCCTCTTGAAGGAGTAATTCGCGGTTGTTGCCTACGTTTTGACGTTGACCAATTTCGAGGTTGAGGTTGGGAGTGGGTTGATAAGTAACCACTGCATCCAAAAGGAGGGAGGGCATTGAAAAGTCAGTTTGCACGAAAAATCCAAGTCCGTTTTTGTATGACTTTCCGCGGAAATTGAAGAAAGTGCGTTGCGGGAAGAGTTGGTTTTTAGGGTCAGTGGTGCTCGATAATAGTCTGTTAGCGCTGACCTGTATAAGTCCCCCGAGGCCAAATTCATATTCTCCGTTATTGAGTGAGAAAACGAGTTGGTTGTTGGGTGATATTTGAGCGGAAGACTGGCTGAAAAGCAGGGTTGATTGAACAACGATGGAAGCTATGAGGGCTATTCTTTTCATGGTTTTTTGTTGGGTTGATAATAGGGTAAACGATAATAAGGTAACACAGGATATTGATTGGCGTTGAGCACTTGGTATGACATCAAGCTGTTGGGTGCATCAGGTTCGAGGATTTCAAGGAGAATTCTTCCTTTCCGTTGGTTTACAGGAAAACGAAGGGTTCCGGCGGGAAGATTGATGGTTTGGGATACAACGTCATAATCGCAATCTTGTCTGTAAACACCCTCAAATTCCACAGGCGAGGGTTCGCATGATTCTTTCAGTTGGAAGGTTTCGACGGCTAGAGTTTGCGCAGAAGTAAGCGTGTCGTGCGATAATTGGAACCATGATAACCTATCAATGATGGCCTTCGCAGATGGGTGAACTAAATAATATTGAGGAATTTTCCGCTGTTTTGTGGCGACCAAATTTTTAGCGTCTTTGGTTGGAAGTATAATGCTAGTGGTGTCTTTGGTGAATAAATCAACCATCAACACTCGTTGATCCGTTTGTGTATTCTTGGTGCTGATGACCACCTTTTGGTTGTCTGAAGGATGGTTGAGTGCTTCTAGAATTTCGTCAGAATGCCTAACGGCGCTTTCTAGATAGGATTTGGCGCATAAATAAGTGGAGTGTGTTCTGCGCTTGAACGATGTGCGTCCTAATCCAACTCCGCGAATTTCGAATAGCGTAGAAATGGCTCCTGTTAGGGCAAATGAGGTGGCGCTAGAACGGGCGTTGCTCGACCCTTGGCTCAGATATAAGAAATCTAAATGGGTGTCAGTAGTGAAATAGTCGTGTGCTCTGTAGCCAACGGATGAAAGTTGTTCCATCAACGGGTTGACAAAGTAATTCTGGGTGATTTCTCTTTGGTTTTGAGGGACATTCAAATTGCTGGAGTTGAGAATCATGACATCATAAGCTGATCCAAGTCCTGCGGTTCCCAATTCCAAAAAATCTTTTCGGTAAGGTCTGAATTCATGAAAGTCAAGGGCTAAATCAGGTTCAAATTGGCATAAAGCTTTCTTGAGGCTGATGCTTTCTTGGATCATGAGTTTGGTTTGATCACGGTTGAGGTCAAGTCCATTAGCTGCGTAACGGTCGTGATTTTCGTAACCGTCTATATTGGCCATTGGTATAATGGCCCATTCGAAGTGGTTGAGAAGTTCTTTATTTTCGGGTTTGAAAATCTCGTTCAGTAAGTGCAGAATGCCTTCTGTGGAGGCGGGCTCATCGCCGTGCAAACCGCCTTGAAGCCAAACTTTGAGTTTGGTTTTGTTGGATGATTTAATTCTAATCAGTGGTATTGATTTTCCTTTTTGTGATTCGCCAATCCATTCTATATTTATTTCTTGGGGATGTTCAAGTTTAAGGTTTTCAAGGAATGTCATCATTTCACGATGGTTGGTGAACCCACTTTTCTTTTTAAAAGCAGGGGTATTGATAACTATATCAGGGTCTGGAAACCATTTATCGGTGATTTTTTTGGGTTGAATTCCAGAATCTGATTGAAAAATCAGGGAAATCCAGGAAAAGATGAAGGCAAAAATGAGTTTCATAGGCTGAAGGTGGTTTGAAATCTAAAAATCCACTCATTGCCATTCAAAGGCTGAGAGTTAATGTAGTTGCTTCCTGGGTCGCAAGTTACGTGAGTGGCTGAAATTTGGTATTTGCACTGATAATTACGTCCAAAATATTTAGACATACCAACGGTAACGTACTGTGGACGATTATAGAAAGTTCCGTTTTTAAGAAAAGTGTAGGGGGCGTTGATGAATCGAGTGAATTGACCATCAATGGAAATACCTGACGGAAAGATATAACCTGATTGGATGTTATATCCGGTTCCCAGCATCATTCTTCCTTTGACATAGGCATCTACGTTTTGGAGCCCATCCACCAAAAAAGTATTGGCAACGCTTCCGTCTTCTCTTACTCGGTAAGCAATGGACTCTGGAACAGTGGCAGTAGCGTGAATGGCATCGGCGAGAAAGGAAAATCCTTTGTATTTAAACAAAAGATCAATTCCAATTTTAGAATAGTTAGGAAGGCTGTAATTGCCTATTTGGTCTAGATAAAGTATGGTTCCACTTTCACGGCCTCTTCTGCTGCTCATGCCTCTGTTGGTATTGGCAAAAGCACCAATGACTAGTTTGGGTGTGGGTTCTCTAAAAACATCCGCTTCTCGAAATTGTCCGTACTGCCTGAATAATCCAAATGGAAGATAATCTACTCTAGCCGAGTATTTAAGTCCCCCGAAATCATTGCGCATGACATTGCCTCCATCGCCGTTGGTAATGGCAATGTAGGGTCTGATGTAATGGGTGTTTTTGAATTTGAACGAGGACTGGGCGAAAAATCCAAATTCGCGAATGGTGCTGAAGGCGCTTACCAATCGACTTCTTTCTACCAACTGAATGGCATTGGATGAGTAGAGGCGGAGGTCTGCGGGATTGCTTCGCTGCCCGAAAGTGATGGATAGTTTTTTTCCTGCGTTGTATGAAACGAAGGCATCCATCAAGTAGAGTTTGTTGTTTTCTTCAACTTCCGAACTTCCGCTGAAGTCATACTGAACGCGGTATTCCCATTTTTTTGAGGGGGAAGTGCCGTCTATTCTAAATCTCAATCTACGCATTCTAAAACGAAACAGCGTTTGATCAAAAGAGGTGTCTTGTACGTATTTTAATTCAGCGTATGGTTGAATGTAACTTTGTAATTTCCATTCATATCCATGTTTATTGCTGAACGTAATGCCTTCACCGTAATTATATTTATGTACTCTTATATCTTGGTTTTGAGCTGTCAACTTTCCATTGAAAAAGCTGCTTCCTGCAAACCATATCAAGATATAAACATGTAGTTTTTTCATTTAAGCAATGGGTTTATTTAAGCTGCCTTGTGAAATGGTACTTTCTAACTTCCATTGATCATTGAATATGCAAAAATCAGCGTCAAAACCAACAGCTATTTGACCCTTTGAATTCAAACCTAGGTTTTTGGCTGGATTTGTAGTAACTGTTTTTAGAGCATTTTCAACGGGGAAGCCACTATTGATGAGTGCTTGAACTTCTTTTAAGTTAGCGCCAATATCAGCGGGTTTTGTACCAATGACGTTTCCATTTTCGTCTTTTTTGTCAAGTCCAGCATTTCCGTCGGTACTGAAAGTCACCAGCGAAAAGTCAATTCCCGATTCAAAGGCTTGAATGGCACATTTATATGGATCTGTGAACTTCGATGCGCCGGTGGTAATATCAATAGAGCCTCCCAATCTTGCAAATTCGATGGCTTGATCAAACAACTCAGAAGTTCTTCCCACGTGGGTGGGAGAAATATGTTCAATGGGAAAACCATGATCTCTATGGAGCCTGAAAAGCGGATCCATCATTGTAGGAAGCGCACCAAGGTGCACATGCATGATTCCCTTCTTTTTTGCAATGAGTCCGCCGGTTCGAACGGCTCTTAAAATTCTAAGTAATTCGAGGTCTGTTGGATAAGACGATCTTATGTCTGAAATCGCGATTTTACATCCCAAGATAGGCTCAATAAAAACCAAATCATCTTGAATGGAGTCAGTCACATGAACGGGGTCAATTCCGTAGTAACCCGTGTGCATAAATGTATTTAAACCTTGCTCACGCATTGACATTACCTTAGCATAAAGCGACCTGATAGACTTCGTAGACCCATCGGTTCCAAGAAGACCCACAGCGGTGGTAGTGCCTACATTGAATAAATCTTGGGTAATTAACTCTTGAGTCATGGACGAAAAGCCGTTTTTTCCGCCAGCGCCCATGAGGTGTATGTGTTGATCAATGAAACCAGACGTGAGCGTCAATCCCTGGAGATCAATGGTTGTGACCTGGTTTTCAGGAAATGTGCCCAACTGAATGACGGGTGCTATTTGAACAATTTTTTGGTTTATGACCAATACCGACTGAATTCCCAATGGAATGGGACTGAAAATATTGGCGTTTTTGATCAGTAAAATCATAGAGTATATGCGCTTATTATTAACATGAAAAACAAACTTAAAATAATGGGAAAAAGGTTCCTTTTGACAATTTGGTTTACATCAACGCCTGAAATTTCTGATAGTGCGATGAGTATTCCCGAAATTGGCGAGATGGTTCGTCCTAAATTGGCTGAGAAATTCATCTGAACTAATAAAGACGGAGCATCAATTCCTAGTTTTTTAGCTATGTTGGGAATCAGCGGCCCGAATGCAAAGAATGCTGCATTTCCGCTGCCCATGAGTGTGGAGGTGACAAATATGATGATGGTTAAGATCAGTCCCACCGTATGTGCTTGAAAGAATTGACTCAGAGATACAATACTGTCAATGAATCCAAGAGCAATTAATCCATTTGCAAAGGTTTCGGCGGCAATGATGAGAACGACCACCTTTTTAAAGATGGATGACATTCCGTCCCAAAAAATAGAAACAGATGTGAATACTCTTCTTAGATCTTTGAGTCTTATTAATTCAAAAATGACAGACAATCCAAATCCCATAAATAGGGCGGTGGTAGTGTTTAGTTCTGGTATTAGAGGAATTCCTGGTATTAATCCAGAGAATAGAATGAGCATGAGCAACGGTAAGATTGGCAACAGGGCGTAAATTTTCGGTGCATTAGACGATGATTCTGTTGTGGACTCCGTAATTGATTCTATTGTCTGGGGGATTTCTTTTTGATCGTAATGTTTATTGGTAAAGTAAAAAACAATCATCATGAAGAGACTGGTTGTCCAGAAAAGTCCCCACTGATATTGAGTGAAATAATTCACTACCGGAATATTTAATATACCTGCTGCACTTGCAGACAAAGCTGATGCGGGACCTACTCCAATTGCTGTTGTTAGAGCAATGGCGGAAACTGCGGTGGGTTTTGTGACTCCTAAGTTGATTAAAACAGGAAATATGGTCATCATCAAAAGCATGCCCAGCCCGGCAGCGGATGGAATACATATGAAAAGCAGCTGACCTAAAGGTACCATTAAAGCAGCAGCAAGGTGAGGCGCGCTTTTGAGAAATTGAATGGGTTTCGTTGCTTGGTTAACCAGTGCTTGTGAAGCGCCAATGTGTTTTGAATAAGCAATGAAACCTCCAATAACCATGATCATTAGTCCAACGCTTTGATTGGTTTTAACAAAGATGTCGGTAATTGATTTAGTGGTGAGAATGAGAGATTTTGGCCAAAGTTTTATGGGTGATTCTAACATGTAGGCGGTTAGAATCATCAGCGTTCCTACAGAGAATAGAATTACTACCGAGGGCATCTTTTTGTACAATAAAAAGATGGTAATGGCTAGTGCTATGAAGGAAATGAGCAGCGACATGATGAATTAAAAAGGGTCACCGTTCGATTTAGTTCCAGGGCTAAAGAATTTTCCGTTGATCACGGAGTGTTGAATGAAGTCTCCAGTTAAATCAGGGTTTCGACTGTAACTTTCGTTGGGGTTGTTTGATAAGGGTTCAACGTCATATTGCAACAAGATGTTGTCTGATTTATCTGTAATGTAAATGATGTCTCCAGCATTATTGAGATTCAAATCTCCGGATGTGGATGTTTGAACTATCGCTCCTCCAAATGTTCCCTTGGGCGTTCCGCCTCCAAACAATACCAGACATTTACCAGCTTGTAGTAGGGTATTTGCCGGAAATGTGTGGTTTGGTATTTTAGTGATGAAGTTTTCGGAATCAAACACTTTAAAACCGCTCAAATCTAAAGGCCTGCTCGAGTAATTGATGATTTCAATGAATTCATCTGCGGCTTGAGCATATACTCCATCACCATTGGCATCGCCATCTAAAAGGTTGTTACTAGGGTCATATAGAATTTCATTGAGCAATATATTGGGAACGTTAGGTTGGTCATCGTCTTCTATGGTTAAAACAAGTTGAGAAGGAGTTGGAGATTCTAATCCTTCCAATTGCGCAACATTGAAAATGATGGTTTCAGATTGTTCTAGTACGGTGTCTTGTAATATAGTAATAACCGCTTCGTAAATTGTATCGCCTGCTGCAATGTTCCAAGTGGTTTGGTCAATGGCAAAATCTTCATTTAATGTTGCATTACCCGTTATTTCTAAGGTTATTTTGGTGTTTGTAGAAACCGGTTTCGCCAGTTTGATGGAGATTGTTACGGTTGAATCACCTTCATTGACTAAGTCTTTGCTCAATTTCCAAGTCCAAGAACCATTATCTGAAACATCTTCGGTTTTGCATTGCTCGAAGATCAATACAGTAAGCATTATGAGGGTAGCGGTGCGGAATAACTTCATATATGGTTTGATTTTAAACAAATCACCTTATAATTGTTGAAGCAAATTCATACCAGTTCATCATAATTAATCATACCAGTTGATCGTATTAAATCGTATATTGAAAATTTGGTTCCAAGAGCGTTCAGAATTGGAGACAAAACTGCCTCTTTACAGGGAGTTGTATGAGCTTTTAAAGTTGAATATTGAAAATGGGAATTTGCCTACAGGCAATTATTTGACATCCTCTCGAGAGTTGGCTGAAGCTCTGCAATTGTCTCGAAGTACAGTAAACCGGGCATATGAATTGCTTGTTTTCGATGGACTAGTCACTGCGGAGCTTGGAAAGGGTTATATCGTTGAACATCAAGTTCAAGAACTTCAGCCCAATTTCAATGGTTCTGAATTTGAGAATAATAGATTGTCTGATGTAGCCCAATCTTTTTTAAAAGTTGTCCAAGCAGAGAATCATGGAGCCGGAGAATCTGATGGATTGGCATTGGCTTTTCGTCCAGGTGTGCCACCTGTAGATGTTTTTCCAGTGCGGCGTTGGATGTCTTTAACACAGAAATATTGGAAAGAAATTCAGTTTAGTTCGCTAAATTATAAACCCACCTCTGGTGTTCAATCGTTGAAAGAGACCATTGCCAATTATTTGAGGATAGATCGCAATATTCAATGTCATCCAGAACAAGTTATTGTAGTTTCGGGGTCACTTCAATCTCTGTATTTAATTGCAAATACGCTGGTGAATCCCGGAGATCTTGTTTTTGCAGAGAATCCAACCTTTGAAAACGTGGTTTCAATTTTTAAGGGCATGCGTTCTGATTTAAGTGCTCTAGAATTAGATCAATGTGGTGCGGTTGTGCCGTGCATTAACGATCTAAGCAAGATTCCAAAATTAGTTCATTTGACCCCTTCTTGCCATTTTCCTTTAGGAATGGAAATGACAGATAATCGAAAAAAGGAATGGGTTGATTTTGCTCGTAATCACAAATGTTATTTGATTGAAAATGATTACGAACATGAAATGGTTCATTATAGAAGAGAAAAGACTACGTTACATTCTTTGGATACTTCCAAAAGAACCATCTATCTATCTACCTTCAATAGACTGTTGCATCCATCCATTAGAATAGGTTACATGGTTGTACCCTTTGATTTACTGCCAGCGGTGGAAGCTTTAATGAATCACAGTCACCGTTTTGTTCCTCCTTCCATTCAAATGGTATTGAACGAATTTATTAAGCAGTCGTTTCTCCAAATTCATATGAAGAATGTTTGGCAAATATCTAATGAAAGGAAGAAAGCTTTTCTTGCATCGGCGCAAGAATTTCTTCCTCATTGGCAATTTGAGCAAACACAAGCTTTGCATATTTTGGGTAGTTCAAATTTTCAAAGTATGAAGGCCAGCAGCGAAATTCCATCAGATATTTTGGTTTCCCGTAGATTGCGCGAGCATAATATTATCTCCCAAAGCTTAAGTTCTTTGTATTTTGATGGACCCACTCAGGAAGGGCTAATTTTAGGATATTCCAGTGTGCCACCATCGGTTATTACGCAAAAGATACAACAGTGGTCTTTATTATTTTGACTAACTGGTATGTATATTTGGTGGTGTTAGTGTCAAATTTGTAATTGGATGAGGAATTTTAGCATTTTCTTGCTGGCGCTATGGTCTCTAGTTTTATGGGGGTGTATTGGTGAAACACCGAGTGGGAAGTCCCTCGAAAAAAGCAAAATGAATGGTACCGGGGTATTTCAGTTTCCCATTACTTCAGATTCTATAGGTTCGAAAATGAATGTGTTCTTTCACATACCAAGTAATGCGCATACTCAATCTCCGATACTTTTTGTGTTTCATGGAAACGGTCGTGACGCCGAATATTCTAGAAATTTATTAATTAAAGAATCTGAAAATAAAGACGTAATTATCATTTGTCCGGAATTCAGCGATAAGTTATTTCCAGGGTCAAACGAATATCAATTGGGAGGGATGTTCAAGAATGGTGAAAATGCCAAATTGTCTGAATTAAGACCGTCAGATCAGTGGACATTTTCATTGATTGATAAGATGTTTTCAACCGTTAAAAGTGATATTAAAAGTGAAGTTGGGTATTACGACATGTTTGGTCATTCTGCGGGTGCTCAATTTGTTCATAGATTTATCACTTTTATGCCTTCGGCTAGAGTTCGTAAAGCGGTCAGCGCAGCTTCTGGTTGGTATACATTGCCTGATGTTAAAACCGATTTTCCTTATGGCTTGGGTCAAACAGGTGTGAATGAATCTAGTTTTGAAGACATTTTTGCAAAGTCAATTTTGGTGAGTGTGGGTAGTAAAGATATTGACCCAAATTCTTCCGCATTAAGACACGATACTCAGTCAGACTTGCAGGGATTAAATAGGGTGGACAGAGCTAGATTCTATTTTGCGGAATGTCAAAAACAGGCGGGTAAATACGGCTTGAATTTGAATTGGAAATTTACTGAAAATTCAGGTGTTGAACATGATTTTGTAGGTAATGCAACGGCTGCATTTCAGTGGTTATATCCATGAAAAAGATGAAGAAATTTGGCGAACTTAAATGGCTAAAACTAGTTGCTGGTCCGCTACTTTTTATTTTGCTTAGCTACGTAATTCCTATTTCTGGAATGTTGCTCCAAAGCAAGTTGACTTTAGGAATCGTTGCTTGGATGGCTTTTTGGTGGATCACCGAAGTGGTTGCCATTGAAGCTACGGCGCTATTGCCGTTGATATTGTTTCCGCTATTTGGAATATTAGACCTCAAAACTGCCGCCGCTCCTTACGCTCATCCCTATATTTTTTTGTTTTTCGGGGGATTTATTCTCGCGTTAGCCATTGAGAAATGGGGGCTTCATAAACGCATTGCGATTCATATTATTCGATTTGTGGGCACCAAACCCAAACAACTTATTGGAGGAGTCATGGCTGCTACCGCATTTTTGTCGATGTGGATTTCAAATACGGCCACTGCGGTGATGATGTTGCCCATAGCCTTGTCTATAATCAAAGCTTTATCAATGGGGGAGAATTCAAAATTTTCAGAATCCATGTTATTGGGTGTAGCATATTCAGCTTCTATTGGTGGAATGGCTACCATTATTGGTACACCTCCCAATTTGGTTTTTGTAGGATTCATGGAGCAGAAATTAAGAAGGGTGGTTTCATTCACAGAATGGATGCTTTGGGCCTTGCCCTTATCTATATTGTTGTTGCTTTTTACTTGGTATATATTGACTCGTAGATTAAGAATCAAGGGAGGGGCAGATCAAACTTACTCTAGCATTTTAGTCGGATTGCCTGCTATTAGTAAAGAGGAAAAGCGTGTTTTATGGGTGTTTATTTTGACAGCAGCTGCTTGGATTACCCGAACTTGGCTCATAGAACCATATTTTCCTTTTGTAGATGATACCATTATTGCAATGATCAGTGCAATAATTTTGTTCATTTTGCCTTCTGCGCAAGGTGAAACATTGATTCAATGGAAAGATACTCAGAGGCTTTCTTGGGGATCATTGATTTTATTTGGTGGAGGATTGAGTTTAGCTTCAGCATTCGACAAGAGTGGGCTTGCACAATGGATGACTCAATGGATTTCTACTTGGAACCATTTACCCAATTGGGTCATTGTTTTAATTGTGTTGACATTCATGAACTTTTTAACCGAATTGACATCGAATTTAGCCGCCACAGTGGTTGTATTGCCCTTGTTGTTACCCATGTCAATTACTATGGGGATTGATCCATATTATTTTCTAGGAGGAGTAGCGATTTCGGCTTCTGCCGCGTTCATGTTGCCTGTTGCTACACCGCCTAACACCTTGGTTTTCAGTAGTGGTCATATTAGCATTAAGAAAATGATGCAAGTAGGTTTTAGACTCAATTTATTTTCCATTGGGTTGATTTTCCTTTTTGTTGAATTTTTAATGTGGTTAACCAATTAACTCTCTCAAAATACGCACCTAATTGTCAAAAAGACACTCATATTTTGTATCATTGCAATAGAAACAACATTACTTTTAATAAAACATGAAAAAAATCATCAAATTCATGCTGTTCTTGGGTTTAAACGTTGGTGTAGCCAATGCCCAGACAGTCTATCTGGCGGAGCATTTTGACTATCCGGCAGATTCATTGCTTACCAACAATGGTTGGTACAATCACAGCGGCACTAGCGCTCCAATTTTAGTCACTAACGGTGGGTTGAGTTTGGTTAAAACTGGCTACAAAGGAAGTGGAGTTGGAAACGCAGCTGCAGTAAACAATAATGGTTACGATGTTAATAAACCATTTGCTTCGGATGTAACATCAGGGAGTGTTTATGCTTCTTTCTTGGTAAAAGTGAATAAAGTAGCTCCAGTTACTTCAAGTGGGTATTTCTTTCACTTTGGACAATATCAAACTCCGGGTTCACCAGTTTACTCTGCTCTTTCTTCAGCTTTTAGAGCGCGTACACATGCATTGGAAGGTTCAGATTCAACTAAATTTAAACTTGGACTATCTTTCAATGGAAACACTGCTGATGGAACAACAGGCGAATTAAATATTGGTGAAACTTACTTGGTAGTAGTTAAGTATTCAATTAATTCTGCTGGTGGTGCACAAGACGATTCAGTTAGTTTGTACGTTTTTGCGGATGGAGATGATATCTCTATGGAACCATCAAAGCCAACTTTAGGCCCATTTGGTGGTACTGCTGCTGATATTTCATCGGTTCAATGTGTTGCTTTAAGACAATACAACACAGCTCAGAACTATGTTGTTGATGGTATCATCGTACAAGACAAATGGGATATAGCTAAAGCTACCCAAACCACAAAGTCAACCCGTACCGTAAAGTTTTCTGTTGACATGTCATCAGAAACTGTAAGCGCAAACGGTGTTCACGTAGCAGGAAACTTCCAAGGTTGGAGTCCTTCGGGAACAACTCTTACTCAAGAAGGATCTACAGGGATTTACTCAGTATACGCTGAAGTAGATACCACTTCAGTTGTTGAATACAAATTCATCAACAACGACAATTGGAGCTCAGGTGTTGAGAACGTTCCAGCAATCAGTCAAAAAGGACACAAGAACAACGGCGAATCAAACGACAATCGTTGGTTTTGGTCAGGTACTGGAAAAGACACCTTGGTATTACCTGCATTTAAGTTTAGTGGAAGTGCACCTTCAGGCCAATACGCAGTGCGTTTTGCTGTTGATTTAAAAGCAGAAGCAAGTGTTAGCACTGACGGAGTTCACCTTGCAGGAAACCTACAAGGATGGGATCCAGGAAAATCTCGTATGTTAAATTTATTTAGCAGCAACAAAATTCACGAAATTATTTTCTGTTTAGCTGACGGTACTTATGCATTCAAATACGTAAATGGAAATGCATGGGGTAAAGACGAATCAGTTCCATCTTCTTGCGCTGTAAACAATAATCGTGAGGTTGTAGTCAACGGAGCAAACATTGAATTAAATAAAGTTTGTTACGGATCTTGCGATGCATGTCCTGGTGCAGCTTTGCCTAAATACCGTGTTACTTTCCAAGTAGATATGGGTAGCGAGTGTAACGTAGATGACGTTGACTTGGCTGGCGGAAAAATCAACGGATGGGCTGGTGGAACCTACCTTTCAAACCAATCAGGTTTGAGTGGCGACTGGAAGATCACCAAAATTGGTGTAGGACCATCAAAAGGCGATATCAGCTGGTTCAGTGAAAGCATCACTTCAACCACTCGTGTATGTATGCAAGATGACCGTGTAATCTTAAACAGAGACGGATCATTCCATAATGTAATGGGTTCTGAAACTTGGATAGAAGGATGGCAGAAAACAGGTGCAAATGGTTGCGGAACACCTGTTGCACCATTTGACGGTTCAACAGCAGGAACTTGGAAAGACCACGGAAATGGAACTTTTACAGTATATGGAAAAGGTAGCCACGTAGGTATTCCTAAGGTAGTAAACGGTGCTGAAATTACCAGCATTGCAGATGCTCGTGACTCAGTTACATACGAATATTCAATCACTGGCAACAAATTGACTACTTACATCAACTTTGGTGGTGGATACTGGCAGTTTGAATACGATAGAAACGCAACCAAATCTTCAGTTTGGACTACTACTATCGTTTTGGATTCAGGGGTTGAAGTAGCACATAAATTCAGAAAAATCACCAAAGCAAACGGTTCTGATATCGTTTCTTGGGAAGGTGGTTCAGACCGCAAAATCTTCGCTCACAACGACACAACCTTATTGGCTCGTTGTTTCGGTAAAGATGAAGCTTGTGCAGGAACTCCAATTCCTCCAGCAGACGTAACGTTCAAAGTAGATATGTCACAAGAAATCGCTGCTGACACGGTATGGTTGATGGGTTCAATGACCATCCCAGCGTGGCAGTCAGGCGCTATTGCGTTGAAACCATCTGCAACAGAGAAAGATGTTTATGAAACAACCGTAAAAGGCATTTGCCCTGATTACTTCGAATACAAATTCGCTAACGAAGTAATGAACTCACAAACCACTGGTGAGACATTTCCTGACACTACTGACAGAAGCTGTTTGGTAGATAACGGATTGGGTGCATTCAACCGTAAGTTGACCCGTACCAACGGAGATGCTATCACAGTGTTCTACATGTTCAACAGCTGTATGATGGGTGGCAATAGCAACGTATCAGACTTAAGTGCTGAGGTTAGCATTGCACCAGTACCAGCGGTAGAAAGCTTCACGGTGAGATTGGCTGGTTCAACTGCTACTCAAGTGAGCATCATGAGCATTGACGGTCGAGTTGTACGCACTATGAGCGCAAACGCATCGGTTGTTGAAATGAACTGTTCAGGATTGAACGGCGTTTACTTGGTAAGCGTAGTAGATCAAATGGGCAGAACAGCGGTGAAGAAAATCGTTATCGGTCAATAATCAAATCATAATCCTCCAAACGGAGGAATAAAAAGAGACCCAGGTAGGAAACTGCCTGGGTTTTTTATTGTCAGCGTTGCTGACAGTTTTCAGTTTTCAGCTTTCAGCTTTCAGCTTTCAGCTGACGGCTGACGGCTGACGGCTGACGGCTGACCGCTGACCGCTTCGCGGGAGACTGCGGGACTGACGCTTCGCGTTGCTTTGCGCCTATGGCGCTGCTTGGCGGCAAAGCCGCTGCTGAAAGCTGATTGCTTGTTGCTGCCCGCACAAAGTCCTAGCGAAGCGTGAGTCTCAAAGTCTCATCGAAGCTGAAAGCTGACGGCTGATCACCGACTACCGATCACCGATTACCGATTACCGATCACCGATTACCGAAAACTATTTCACTCCAAACGAAAACATCTCTGTGCCCTCTATGAAACCCTTTAGATGGTCATTTGGTGAGACTTTGCCAACACCCGCTGGTGTGCCAGTGAAAATGTAGTCGCCAATTTTGAGGGTGAAATATTGTGAAACGTGGCTGATGATTTCGTCAATGTTGTTGATCATGAAATCTGTGTTGCCCTGTTGCACGGTGACGTTGTTTTTTTGAAGGCTGAAATTCAACGATTTAATGGAATCTTTTTGGGAGACCCCAAAGTGCTCTAAGGGTAAGAATTTGCTAATGACTGCTGAGTGATCAAAGCCCTTGGCTTTTTCCCAGGGGAGGCCCTTTTCTTTGAGTTTTGATTGCAGGTCGCGAGCGGTAAAATCAATGCCTAGGGCAATTTCACTGTAATAGTCACGGGCAAATTGTAGGGGAATGTATTTTCCTAATTTGTTGATTTTGATGACTAGTTCTACTTCGTGGTGAATGTCATTTGAGAATTCTGGAAGGAAAAATGGGGCGTTATTGCGAAGTAAGGCTGAGTCTGGTTTGATGAAAATGACTGGCTCATCGGGAACTTCGTTGTTGAGTTCGCGAATGTGTTCGGCGTAATTTCGGCCAATGCAAATGATTTTCATGAGACGGAATGTTTAGTTCCTAACCAAGGTTTCATCTCTGCCTGGTCCCATAGAAACCACAGAAATTTTGCAACCAATATAGTTTTCAATGAATTCTACATAGTTTTTGAAGGTAGAATCCATAGCATCATAACCAGCATTGAGGTTTAGGTCTTTACCCCATCCTGGGAAGGATTGATAAACGGGTTCAATTTGGGTATTGCACAAATTGGCAGGAACTTCGGAGGTAGTTACACCGTTAATGTTGTATGCTGTGGCTACGTTCAATTCGTCAAATCCGTTTAGAACGTCGCCTTTCATCATGATGAGTTCGTCAACACCATTGAGCATGCAAGTGTATTTGAGAGCGACTAAGTCTAACCAGCCTGTTCTTCTTTCGCGACCTGTAGTTGCACCAAATTCATGTCCCAACTGACGAATTTCTTCACCAAGGGCATTATCTAGTTCAGTGGGGAAGGGTCCTGATCCAACACGTGTGCAATAGGCTTTGAAAATGCCGTATACTTTGCGGATGTGCTTGGGAGCAACACCTAAGCCGGTACAAACACCGCCAGAGAGGGTGTTGCTGGAAGTTACATAGGGATAGGTTCCAAATTCTACGTCAAGCATACTTCCTTGAGCACCTTCGGCGAGGATTTTTTTGCCTTCACTGATGTATTGGTGAATGAGGTATTCGCTGTTGACGAGTTTTAGGGTTTTTAATCGTTCGATGGCCGCAAAGAACTTGGTTTCTTCGGTTTGAAGATCAAAGTCAGTGAAGCCAAAAAACTCAATTTGTTTGAGGTGATTTTCAACGGTAGAGCGGTATTTTTGATTGAAATCAGGGTCTAAAATGTCGCCTACGCGCATTCCGGAGCGGCCAATTTTATCTTTGTATGTTGGGCCAATTCCTCGGAGGGTACTTCCAATTTTATCTTTCCCTTTGGATGCTTCTGAAGCGGCATCTAAAATGCGGTGAGTAGGTAAAATCAAGTGCGCCTTTTGAGAGATGAGTAGTCTTTCATGATAATCAGGACATTCATCTTTGATGCGGTCAATTTCTTCTCCGAGGCGGACAGGGTCAATAACAACGCCGTTGCCTATGAGGTTGAGAATATTTTTACGGAAAATTCCAGATGGAATGGTATTTAGAACAAATTTTTTGCCTTCGAATTCAAGGGAGTGACCTGCATTAGGGCCACCTTGGAAGCGAGCCACTAGGTCATATTTAGGAGTTAAGTAGTCGGCAATTTTGCCTTTTCCTTCGTCGCCCCATTGGAGGCCTAAAATAACGTCAATCATGTAGGGTGTTTAAATTATGGATTTCTGGCATTGTGCGCATGACCCGTCTTCATTGGTCATGGGCTCGCCATAGAGGTGTAATGAATGTGAACTGATATCAAATTTGAGTAATCCGCCCATGGTGGAGCTGATTTGTTGCACTCGAGGATCACAAAACTCCATCACTTTTTTGCATTTATTGCAAATGAGGTGGTCGTGTTGACGGTAGCCATAAGCTTGTTCAAAGTGGCTGGTATTTTGCCCAAATTGGTGTTTTTTTACCAAGCCTGCTTCTACTAAAAGATCAAGGGTGTTGTAAACGGTGGCACGACTAACATGGTAGTTTCGTGATTTCATTTTAAGGTAGAGTTGGTCTACATCAAAATGGTCTTTATAGGTATAGATTTCATCGAGAATAGCGTAGCGCTCGGGAGTTTTGCGTTGCTTGTTGGTCTCCAAATATTGGGTGAACAACTCTCTGACTTCGTCTTTGACTTTTTGGATTTTCGGGTCGATTTTCATGTCTTACTCTTCTCTTTTGAAGGGAATAGGCATTCTGATTTTCTTAGCGTTGGAATAGTATTTTCTGATTTCAGCCATTGCGGCGTCTGCCTCATTATTTGTGGGGTATGCACCAACATAGACTTTGAAGTTGGGTTCGTCGTAGATGATTTGAGCTGAGTACAGAGAGTCTAACTTTTCATCTACCTCTTGTTTTAATACAATGGCATCAGCACGATTGCTGCGCATCCCAATAAAAATTCTGAAACCCGCTACAATATGATCTTCGGCGCTACGTCGATTGAGTCTGGCTTTTTCGGCGTTAATCACTGATTCTTCGGCGGTGATTTGTACCTGACCATAGGCGTCAAAACATCCCCAGAAAAGCAAAAACAAAAAAGCGCTGCGCATACTCTACAAATATCGTATAAAATCATCGAGTTGAGGTAAGGCTTCCGTAAATTTGTAGTAATGTCAAAAAAAGCTGCAATTGTGATTCTGGATGGCTGGGGCTTGGGAAATAAATCGAAGTCTGATGCCGTTTACTGCGCTAATACGCCTTTTACCGATTCTCTGACCGAGAATTTTCCGCATGCTACACTAAGAACGGATGGGGAAAATGTTGGACTTCCTGAAGGCCAAATGGGAAACAGCGAGGTTGGGCATATGAACATTGGTGCTGGACGCGTAGTTTGGCAGATGTTGGCCAAAATCAATAAGTCGTTTAGAGACGGTGAGGCAGCCAAGAACCAGGTTTTGCAGGAGATTTTTAATAAGACAAAGGAGTTAAATAGGCCGCTTCATCTTTTTGGATTGGTTTCCGACGGAGGCGTTCATGCTCATATTGATCACCTCATACAATTGTGTCATTTAGCTACGCAAAACGGGGTTCAAGATATTTACATTCACGCGTTTCTAGATGGTCGTGACACTGATCCAAAGTCGGGTTTGGGCTATTTGCGAAAGTTGCAAGACGGAATTCAAGGCACTGCGGCTCAAATAAGTACCGTTGTGGGAAGGTATTTTGCTATGGACAGAGACCTTAGATGGGAAAGAGTGAAAAAAGCTTACGATGTCATGGTACACGGTACCGGTGAAATGGCTTGCGGATTGTTTGAAACCATTGAAGATCATTATAATCAAGGAGAAACCGATGAATTTATGTCGCCCATTCGTTGTCTTGATGAAGAGGAAGGCTTGATTAGAGACGGCGATGTTGCATTGTGTTTTAATTTCAGAACCGATCGAGGCCGGCAAATCAGCAGAGCCCTTACCCAGGAAGACTTCCATGAGTACAATATGCATGCACTAAACTTGCATTATTACACGTTGACTCAATACGACGAGAAATTCAATATATCAGGGGTGGTTTTCAGCAATGACAACTTACAAATGACCTTGGGTGAAGTTTTGGAAGCGGCGGGCAAAAGTCAATTGAGGGCTGCTGAGACAGAGAAATACCCTCATGTTACTTTCTTTTTTAGCGGGGGACGGGAGCAAGAATTCAAGGCAGAAACCCGGATTATGGCCAATTCGCCCAAAGTGGCTACATATGATTTACAACCTGAGATGAGCGCTAAAGAACTCACAGAGAAGGCCATTGATTTTATCAACCTGAATGAGCCTGATTTTGTGTGTTTGAACTATGCCAACGCTGATATGGTGGGGCATACCGGCGTTTATGAAGCTATTGTAAAGGCCGTTGAAACGGTAGATTCTTGTTTAGAGATGCTTCTAGAAACGTTGAAAACCCATCATTATCAAACCTTGGTGATTGCAGATCACGGGAATGCAGATTTTGCCATCAATGACGATGGTACTCCTAACACAGCTCATACCACCAATCCGGTGCCGGTTTGGCTCATTGGCGAGGGCAAAGAAACCTTGAAGAATGGGAAACTGGCTGATGTGGCACCCACCATATTGGATTTAATGTCCCTCGAAAAACCCACAGAAATGACCGGTCAGTCTTTAATAAATCAATCATGAAAATCAAGTTACTCATTCCCATAACCCTGTGGCTTTTTAGCTGTAGCTCAAATCAGGAAATCCCCGAAAATATTACTGATCCATACGCACTTGAAGTGTTGAATGACTTAAATGAAATGTCAGAGCAATCGCGATTGAGCATCATCAGGAACATTCAAACCGGAGAGACGGTGGAGAGTTCTGAACTGTTGATAGATACCATTAAAGAACAGGCAAATAAATTGAAGGTTTTAAAGGATGAATATGCTGGATTCTTAAGTTTGAACACTGAGGAGTTAACTAAAACCATGGAATTAACCGTGGATAGCGGCGGAGGATATGAAAGTAGGAATTACAGCAATAAAGATACTACGGCATTCCTTCAAGAGTTTAAAATCATCAAAAGCAATCATAAAATTCAAGGGTACTTTTGGAAGACCCGTCAAAGGGGTTGGCTGGTAGATCGTGATATTGATAGATTTTACCTTCCTGGAAAAGGCTATGACATTCAAATTGCTGAAAATACATGGTGGTCAGCACCAGAACGTATAAACATTCACGCAGAAGTTTTGGGTCCTAACAACGTAAGATAGAGAAATGAAGATTTTAAATTACATAAACGGTGAATTGAAAGAGCCTGAGGCAGGTGCTTATTTAGACAATTACGATCCGAGCATTGGGCAAGTATACGGACAAGTTCCCGATTCTGATTCTACCGATGTGGCTGACGCATACAAAGCGGCGGCAGCTGCTCAAAAAGGATGGGAAAATACACCGGCCGAAGAAAAATTCAAGGTTTTAAATGCCATCGCAGAGGGTATTGATGCCAAGCGCGAAGAATTTGCTTTGGCGGAGAGTAGAGATCAAGGGAAGCCATTGTGGTTATCTAGAAATGAGATGATCAGGGCAGCCCAAAATTTTAGATTTTATGCCACAGCTGCTATGCAGTTTGCTTCGGAGAGTCATGCCATGGAAAATAGGGCCATCAATTACACCTTGAGACAATCAATAGGTGTGGTTGGATGTATATCGCCGTGGAATCTTCCGCTGTATCTTTTCAGTTGGAAGATTGCTCCGGCTTTAGCTGCTGGAAACGCGGTTGTTGCTAAGCCCAGCGAGTTTACCCCTGCAACGGCATTTCTCCTTTCAGAGGTTTGCATTCAAGCTGGACTTCCTAAAGGGGTATTGAATATTGTTCACGGGTTGGGTCCCAAAGTAGGACAAGCTATGGTGGAACATCCCAAAATCAAGGCCATCAGTTTTACGGGTGGTACTGTTACAGGTAAATACATTGCGGCAACGGCGGCACCTATGTTCAAGAAATTGAGCCTAGAATTAGGCGGAAAGAATCCCAACATCATCTTTGCTGATGCTGATTTGGATAAGGCAGTTAAAACTACGGTAAACACCTCTTTTATGAATCAGGGTGAAATATGTTTGTGTGGAAGCAGATTGCTCATTGAGGAGAGTGTCTATGAAGAGGTAAAGAAGGCCCTCATTGAAGAAGTTAAGAAGTTGACGGTGGGTGACCCCATGAATGATTCAACCCGCATTGGCGCTATTGTTTCGAAACCTCACTATGAAAAAGTGAAGTCATACATTGAGTTGGCACAAGAAGAAGGCGGTAAAGTTCTCATTGGCGGACAAACCGTTCATCCCGAAGGAAAAGAAAGCGGGTGGTACATACAGCCTACCATTATAGAGGGCCTCAATGCAGAATGCAGAACCAATCAAGAAGAAATTTTTGGTCCGGTAATTACCATTATGCCTTTTAAAAACGAAGCGGAAGCTTTGGAAATTGCCAATGGCACCGAATATGGTTTGGCCGCGACCTTTTGGACCAACGACCTCAAACGTGCACATAGATTGGCATCGGAGCTAGAATTTGGCATTGTTTGGGTGAATTGTTGGTTGCTCAGAGACTTGCGCACACCTTTTGGAGGAGTGAAGAGCTCAGGCGTTGGAAGAGAAGGCGGTTGGGAAGCCATGAGATTTTTTACAGAGCCAAAGAACGTTTGTATCGCATTGTAAGCCTAAATTTGCATTATGTTTGATAACAGCGATCGCACAGAATTGTCGCAGTTGGGTGAATTTGGATTGATTCAACACTTGACTCAACACTTCGAAAATCAACAGAAATCTACCCTTCTTGGGGTGGGTGATGATGCTGCTTTGATAAAAATGGGCAGTAAAATTGCTGTTTGGAGCACAGATATCATGTTGGAAGGGGTTCATTTTGACCTGTCCTACACGCCATTAAAGCACTTAGGCTTCAAAGCCATTGCTACCAACGTGAGCGACGTGTGTGCCATGAATGGAAAAGCAACTCAAGTGTTGGTTTCTGTTGCCTTGAGCAACCGTTTTTCATTGGAAGCCATTGAAGAGCTTTATTTGGGAATGAAAATCGCTTGCGATAAGTACCAAGTTGACTTGGTGGGTGGCGATACCAGTACTTCTCGGTCTGGATTGGTCATAAATGTGACGGTTTTGGGAGAAGTAGATTCTAAAAAAATCACCAAGCGCTCAGGCGCTAAACCCGGCGATCTTTTGGTTGTTTCGGGGGACTTGGGTGGCGCTTATATGGGACTTCAAATCTTGGAACGCGAGAAGAAGGTCTTCATAGATCATCCCAGCATGCAGCCCGACCTAGAACCTTATGATTATATTGTAGGTAGACAACTCAAACCCGAAGCTCGTGTGGATATTATTGAGACTCTCAACGAATTGGGAATTGTACCTACCTCTATGATGGATATCAGTGATGGTGTGGCATCAGAGGTTTTTCACTTGGGAAAAGCTTCAAAAGTGGGATTTGATGTTTACGAGAATAAACTTCCCATAGATTCACAAACCATGGAAACGGCCATGACTTTCAATTTAAACCCCAGCATTGTAGCTTTGAATGGCGGTGAAGATTATGAGTTGCTCATGACCATTGATCAGAAACATTACGATCAGTTAAAAAATCATATGGATTTTACCATCATTGGACATGCTACGGCCATGGATGGGAAACACAGATTGCATACCAACGCCGGAAACGTGTTTGATATCAAAGCACAAGGCTGGCAACATTTTAAACAAGAAGAAAAATAAGAATATGTATCGTTCACATACCTGTGGGGAATTAAGAATAGAACACGTTGGACAAACCGTTGAATTGTCTGGGTGGGTTGCCAAGAATCGGTCTTTAGGAAGTATGTCCTTTGTTGATCTTAGAGATCGATATGGAATTACTCAGCTAGCTTTCAATGAAGTTTACAACCAAGAACTTCTCAACAAAGCAAATGAGTTGGGTAGAGAATTTGTGATTCGTATAAAAGGAACGGTTGCAGAAAGAAGCAGTAAAAACAGCAATATTCCAACTGGAGAAATTGAAGTAATAGTGACTGAACTTCAAGTTTTAAATGCTTCAAAAACACCTCCATTCACCATTGAAACTGAAACAGATGGCGGCGATGAGTTGAGAATGAAATACCGATATCTAGACCTTCGCAGAGAGGTGGTTCGCAAGAATT
>CAZGQS010000020.1:23203-38091 GCA_964527775.1 uncultured Rhizobium sp.
TTGAGAATGAAATACCGATATCTAGACCTTCGCAGAGAGGTGGTTCGCAAGAATTTGGAACTAAGACATCGTTTGGCTCAAGAAATTAGAAGGTATTTATCAGATCAAAATTTCTTGGAAGTGGAAACGCCGGTTTTGATCAAAAGTACCCCAGAAGGCGCAAGAGATTTTGTTGTGCCCAGCCGATTAAATCCGGGGGAATGGTATGCCTTGCCACAGAGCCCTCAAACCTTTAAGCAGTTGTTGATGGTAAGCGGTTTTGATCGTTACTTTCAAATTGTGAAGTGTTTCAGAGACGAAGATTTACGCGCAGACCGTCAGCCTGAGTTTACTCAAATTGACTGCGAGTTGAGCTTCATAGAGCGCGATGATATATTAGACATCTTCGAAGGCATGGTGAGACACCTATTCATTCAAGAAAAAGGACTTCACTTCGAGGATTTTCCTCGTATGACCTATGCAGATGCCATGAAATACTATGGTTCAGACAAGCCAGATGTTCGATTCGGAATGAAATTCGTTGAATTGAAGTCAGAAGAAAGAGATGTTATTTCAGGCGCAGGGTTTGGAATCTTTGATTCAGCAGAAAGCGTTATTGGAATTTGTGTTCCTGGCGCGGCAAGCTTAACCCGTAAACAAATTGATGCGTTAACTGATTATGTGAAGCGTCCTCAGGTAGGTGCTTCAGGCATGATTTGGTGCCGAAAAGAAGAATCAGGAGAATTGAAATCATCGGTAGATAAATTCTACGATGCAGATAAATTGGCGAAGTGGTCAGAAGCGTTTCAAGCTCAAAATGGCGATTTGATGCTGTTGTTAGCCGGCCCCATTGATAAGACTCGCAAGCAATTAAATGAACTGCGATTGAAAGTAGCTGCTGATTTGGGACTGAGAAATCCGAATGTTTTTGCTCCGCTTTGGGTGGTTGATTTTCCTTTGTTGGAGTGGGACGAGGATTCTCAGAGATTCCATGCTATGCACCATCCTTTTACAAGTCCCTTACCTGAACACAGGGAGTTGATGAAGACCGAACCCGGAAGAGTGAATGCCAATGCCTATGATTTGGTCATCAATGGCGTTGAAATTGGGGGAGGCTCTATCAGAATTCACGATCAGCAATTGCAAGCGGAAATGTTTGGCTTATTAGGATTTTCACCAGAAGAAGCGCAGGCTCAGTTTGGATTCTTAATGAATGCTTTTGAATACGGAGCACCACCGCACGGCGGAATAGCGTTAGGATTTGATCGTTTATGCAGTTTGTTTGGCGGAAGTGATAGCATCAGAGATTTCATTGCCTTTCCGAAGAACAACAGCGGAAGAGATACCATGATTGACGCCCCAAGTGCTTTAACCAAGGAACAATTGAGCGATTTGGATCAGAAATAATGTAGACTAGACTGTTTTCTAGAACCTATTTAAAGGGAATTACAGTACCGCAAGAATTCTGGGTAATAAAATATAGCCACCAACAATCAGTGCAACGGTAGATGCAATGAGTGTGGCTCCTGCTGCCATGTCTTTAGCACGTCCTACTCCTTCATGTCTATCGGGATGTAGGGTGTCAAGGGTTTTTTCTATGGCGGTATTTAAGCTTTCCGAAACAAATACCAGTCCCATGGTAGCCCAAAGAATGGCCCATTCCAAACGATTGAGGTGTTGTCCTTGAAAATCTAAATACCAACCCAAACCCAAAACGGCAAACATCACCCAAATGATGATTTTGAAATTGCGTTCGGTTTTTGCAAGTAGGATGACCCCGTTTAAAGCAAACCTGAAAGATTTATAGAACCGCAACATGATGAGCGAAAATAAATGAAAAAGGGGCAGCCTTTAGATAGAGGCCGCCCCTTTTGTATGAAAGTGTGTATATTATCGATTAGAATGTGTTGATTTTGATGCGTTTTTCGATTTCTTCCACATCTTGGCGGAATTTTTTATCGGTTTCGATCAAATCATTTACTGTTTGGCAAGCGTGAATCACTGTAGAGTGGTCGCGTCCCCCGAAGAAAATACCGATGTTTTTCAAGGAAGCCTTGGTAAGGTCTTTGGTGAAATACATAGCAATTTGGCGGGCTTGAACGATTTCGCGTTTACGGGTTTTTGATTTTACAGCTTCTACAGGAATGTTGTAGAAGTCGCAAACCAATTTTTGGATATAATCAATGCTGATTTCGCGGGTTGAATTCTTAACGAAGTTCTTAACGGTTTGCTTCGCAAGATTTAAATCTAAATGCTTACGGGTAAGCGAACCTTGTGCTAGAAGAGATATCAATGCTCCTTCTAATTCACGAACGTTGGTATCAATATTGTGTGCGAGGTATTCAACCACATCTTTGTGAAGGGTGATGCCGTCTTGATACATTTTGTTTTCTAAGATGGAAACGCGGGTATCGAAATCAGGCGTGCTTAGATCAGCAGACAATCCCCACTTGAAACGGCTCAACAAACGCTCATCCATATTTTTTAGATCTTTTGGAGCGCGGTCGCAGGTTAGTATGATTTGTTTTCCGTTTTGGTGAAGGTGATTGAAAATTTGGAAGAATACTTCTTGGGTTCTTTCCTTTTTTGAGAAAAACTGAACATCATCAACAATTAACACATCAAGGTATTGGTAGAAGTTTACAAACTGATTGTTGTTACCTTGTCTAGCTGAGTCAATGAATTGATTGATGAATTTCTCTGCGCTGACAAACACCACCACTTTTTGCTTGTGTTGTTGTTTGATCAAATTACCAATGGCATGAGCTAAGTGGGTTTTACCCAAACCACAGCCGCCAAAAATCATCAACGGGTTGAAAGCGGTACCACCTGGTTTTTGAGCAATGGCTAAACCTGCATTTCTTGCCAATTTGTTGCATTCACCTTCAACAAAATTGTCGAAAGTGTAGCGAGGGTTCAATTGGCTGTCAATGTTCATTCGGCGAAGGCCAGGAATGATGAATGGGTTCTTGATGGGACTGTCCATATTGATGGGCATTCCCAACTCGTTATTGACGGGTTTAGAAGAGTTTCCGGTGGGTAAATTGATGGTGAATGGTTCAGAATGTTGAGAGGTTGCATTCTCAACAATTACAGAATATTCTAATTTGGCATTAGGGCCAATAACTTTCTTTAAGGTTTTGTGAAGGATCTGCACGTAGTGCTCTTCTAGCCATTCATAAAAGAATTGACTAGGTACTTGAATGGTAAGAATTTTGTTCGAAAGTTTCATTGGTTTGATGGGTTCAAACCAGGTTTTGAAACTTTGAGGGTTCACATTGTCTCTAATAATTTCAATGCATTCTTGCCATGCAAGTTCGTGTGCTTTTCTTTCCATATATATCTTGGGGCCTGAGTGTTAATTACTTGTTAAAATCCTGATTTAACTGATTGATTATCATAGATAGTCAAAAAGTCAATTTCCGCTTGTAAAGAAATAGAGAATTTTCACAATTTGCTAATTTTTTTTGCTTGATTTTTCAATTTTTTTAGTGTATTAAATCGCGAATTCTCCATACACTTTTCTCAAAGCAAACGCAATTTCACCCAAGGTGGCATATTCTTCAACGCTTTGCAAGATTTTGGGCATGAGGTTTTCTCCAGATCGCGCTGCCGATTCCAAATTTTCCAAAGCCAAATCAACTGATTTTTGATTTCTTTCTTGTTTTAGTGCGTTGATTTTTTCAGTTTGTTTCTCTCTGATGCTATCATCAATTTTGAATGAAGGAATATTTTCATTCTCTTGAGAAGTAAACTGATTTACCCCAACAATGATTTGTTCTTTTGATTCTACTTGTTTTTGGAATTCGTAACTGCTTCTGGCAATTTCTTCTTGCATCCATCCGCTTTCAACAGCCGCTACCGAACCGCCCATTTGATCAATTTGTGACATGATCAACAAAGATTCTTGTTCTATGCGGTCAGTTAATTCTTCCACGTAAAAACTTCCTCCGAGGGGGTCAACGGTATTTGTGACTCCACTTTCAAATCCAATGATTTGCTGGGTTCTAAGAGCAATTCTGGCTGCTTTTTCGGTAGGTAGGTTCAACGCTTCGTCGTAGCCGTTGGTGTGTAAACTCTGAGTGCCGCCCAAAACTGCCGCCATGGCCTGTAAGGTAACCCTAGATATATTGTTTTCGGGTTGTTGAGCTGTTAACGTAGAGCCTCCGGTTTGGGTGTGGAATCTCAACATCATGGCTTGTGCGTCTGTGGCGCCCAAATCTTTCATGATCTTGGCCCACATTCTGCGCGCTGCTCTAAATTTGGCAATCTCTTCGAAAAAGTCGTTGTGAGCATTGAAGAAAAACGATAATCGCTTACCAAAAACATTGATATCTAGGCCCGCTTTCAAGGCTGACTCAACATACGCTTTTCCGTTTGACAACGTAAAGGCCAGTTCTTGAACTGCCGTACTTCCCGCTTCTCGAATGTGATATCCGCTGATAGAAATGGTATTCCATTTTGGAAGTTCTTTGCCGCACCATTCAAAAATATCGGTGATGATTTTCATGCTTGGACGAACCGGGTAGATATAGGTTCCTCTTGCAGCGTATTCCTTCAATAGGTCGTTTTGGATGGTGCCGCTGATTTGCGATAAATCGGCGTTTTGTTTCTTTGCCAATGCCACATACATGGCCAATAATGTAGATGCCGTTGCGTTGATGGTCATACTGGTGGTGACCTTTTGGAGCTCAATTCCTTTAAAAAGGGTCTCCATATCTTTCAGTGAATCAATGGCTACGCCTACTTTGCCCACTTCACCTTCGCTAATGGCGTGATCACTGTCGTACCCAATTTGTGTGGGTAAATCAAACGCCACCGATAATCCTGTGGTTCCTTGGTTCAATAAATAATGGTATCTCTCGTTGCTTTCTTCGGCAGTGCTGAATCCTGCGTATTGGCGCATGGTCCACAAACGTCCGCGATACATGTCTTTGCGCACACCGCGAGTGAAAGGGTACTCACCTGGTTGCTCTAATTGGCCTTTGGATGAGTGGTAAACTTCGTTAATTTCTATGCCGCTGCTGTTCTTTTTCATTTTTCGGGGGATGGTTTTTCGGGGGATGTTAATTCAGATGGGACGAATGTGTCGTTAAAATGCTCAATTGAAAATCAATTCCATTTCTCCACGGATCATTTGAAGTCCTTTTTCATGTGGAATCTCACCGTTGTTTTTCATGTGATTGATGAGAGAGTCACAAAATTCGGCGGCCGATTGATTGGCATCGATTTTAGATTCTACCGTTTTTATCAGAATTAAAGTTTGTTCTTTCACAATTTTGATGGTGCCCCAAGTTTGGGCGCTCACGAAAATTTGTTGCGATACATTATAATTGAACTCTTCGTTGATAGATGCACGCATCAGTTGTGCAATTTGAGAAGTGTTTAATCCTGGCTTGGCAAACTTTTGAATCAGGGTAGGAACCGAGGTTCTTTCGAGCATCAAACTGAGTCTCTCATAAGCGGCCAACTTTAATTTGACAAAATCTTTATTGTTTTGACGCAGTATTTCGCTTCTTAAGGTCTTTTCTAAGTTGCGAGACATGCTTTTCATGATCATTGATGAACTCACTATTACCAACACCGAGGGCGCCAAAATGTATAGCGCGGCTTCTAACAATTCAAAGGTTTCCATGGGTTTTCGACAAAGATACATTCTTTGTCGCACAACACTAAAATCAAACCGACCAAGGCAATTAAGAATTGACTAAATTTGTAGGTATGGAAAGTTTGCCCGTAAAATTCACTCAACATGCGCTTGATGAGCTTCATCGATTGCAAAATAATTTAGAGTTAAAGGAAGATTCAGTTTTAAGAATTGGAGTAAAAGGCGGCGGATGTTCAGGTATGAGCTACCTTTTAGCCTTTGATAAGCGCGAAGAAGGAGACAAAGAATACGACCTTGAAGGAATTCCAGTTGTCATGAATAAAGCCCATGTGATGTACGTCATTGGAATGGAAGTAGATTGGGAACACGGTTTGAACAATCGTGGTTTTTCTTTCAATAATCCCAATGCTTCAGAAACCTGCGGCTGTGGACAATCATTTTCGGCATAGCATTTATACCTTATATATATACTAATTGCTACAAGTCGTTGAAAATATCCGCCAAGGGTTCTCTTCCCTCAAGTCACATCGAACCCGAGCAATTATTACGGCTTCCATTATAGCAATTGGTATTTCGGCTTTGGTGGGAATTTTAACTTCCATCGATGCCATGAGCAGTGCCATCACCAAGACCATGTCCCGCTTTGGTGCTCAAAGTTTTTCCATAAACAACAGACTCACCGTTCAACGCTGGGGAGTACCTGATGATTTTAAGCCCATCAGCTATGATCAGTCTCAGAAGTTTGAAGAACTTTATCGTGGCACGGGGGTCACTGGAAAAACTATCAACGCTTCGTTTACATCCAAAGTCAAATATAGAAACGTAGAAACCAATCCCAACATAAAAATCATGGGAGTCGATGAAGACGTTATTTTCACCTCCAGCTATGAATTAGCAGCAGGTAGATCCTTCACCAAGAATGATGTGTTTATGAGTTTGCCCCTAGTGGTGCTGGGTTCAGATGTGGTAGTGCAAATTTGGGGTGCGGCCTATAAAGAAGGCATCAGCGTGGGTAAAGACATATCCATTGATGGGAAGCCCTACAAAGTCATTGGTGAGTTAAAGAAAAAAGGATCCAGTATGGGAATGTCTGGCGGCGATAGAATGGTGATTGTAGGTATTAATAAAGCCCGTCAAGATTTTACACAAGCCATAAATAACGTAAATATGAGTGTGATGTCAGAATCTGTTGAAAATTTGGATGCTGACATTTCAGAAGCAAGAGCAATTATGAGGCGAATCAGACGACTTGCGCCCCATCAGGAAGATGATTTTTCCATTACTCGAAGTGATTCTTTGGCCAACAATGTGAAGGAAGACCTAGCTATGGTGTCTTCTGTGGGTATGCTGATTGGCATCATCACCTTGTTAGGTGCGGCGGTGAGTTTAATGAATATCATGTTGGTTAGTGTTACTGAGAGAACCCGCGAAATTGGTTTGAGGAAATCATTGGGTGCCACGGCCTCGGCCATTCGTAATCAGTTCCTGGTTGAAGCGGTAGTCATTACTCAACTCGGCGGACTTGGTGGAATTATTTTAGGTATTGTTATGGGAAATGCGGTTGGAATTCTGCTCAACAGCGGATTTATCATACCGTGGTTTTGGATTTTCTTTGCCGTGATTATATGTATTGTGGTAGGTTTGGTTGCTGGACTTTATCCAGCAGTTAAAGCCTCTAAATTAGACCCCATCGAAGCCCTGAGGCACGAAGGCTAAAAAAAAACGCCCTTCAAAAATGAAGAGCGTTTTCAAAGAATTGTTTTTTGATTTTTACGCCAAGAACGGAATTTTAACCACTTGAGCTTTCAGTAATTTTCCTCTCACTTCTATGTAAATCTCTGATCCAGCAGCGCTGTTTTCAGAGGTCACATATCCCATTCCAATTGCTTTGTTTAACGTAGGACTCATGGTACCTGAGGTTACTTCGCCAATGACTGTTCCATCTGCTGAGCAAATGGGGTAGTGTTGACGGGGGATTCCACGGTCAATCAATTCAAATCCAACCAACTTCTTGGAAGGTTTGTTGTTCTTGATTTCCAGATGGTGTTCGCTCATGTGGAAGGGATTGTTGAATTTGGTGATCCAACCTAAACCAGCCTCAATGGGCGAAGTTTCATCGTTGATGTCGTTGCCGTAGAGGCAAAATCCTTTTTCCAATCTCAAAGTATCACGGGCACCCAATCCACAGGGTTCAATTTCGAATTCTGCACCTGCATCCATAACTGCGTTCCAAAGGGCTTCAACTTCGTTGTTTTTCACGTAAAGTTCAAATCCTCCAGCACCCGTGTAACCAGTGTTTGAAATGATCATGTGCATGTTTGCAAGCACGCCTTCGGTGAAGTGGTAGTATGGAATTTCTGATAAGTTAACCTCAGTCAATTTTTGAAGAGCGGCAATGGCTTTAGGCCCTTGAATGGCTAACAAAGAATAGTCATCTGATTTGTTATCAATGGTAGCGCCAAACTTTTCGTTTTGTTTATGCATCCAAGCTAAATCTTTTTCAATGTTTGAGGCATTGATAACTAAGAAATATTTATCAGCAGCAAAACGATAAACTAATAAATCGTCAACAATTCCGCCTTGATCGTTGGGCATACAAGAATATTGTACACGTCCATCAGACAAAGCAGAGACATCGTTTGAGGTCATATATTGAACTAAATCAAAAGCTTTGTCACCGGTAATGAAAACTTCTCCCATGTGGCTTACATCAAAAACACCCACAGCGTTTCTCACGGCGTGATGCTCTTGAATCAAATTTTTGTACAACACAGGCATGTCGTACCCAGCAAAAGGAACCATTTTGGCGCCCAATGCTCTGTGAACATGGTTGAGCGCGGTTAATTTCATTTCAGTGTTCTCCATTTCGCTACAAAAGTAACCAATTTTGGTCAGTGGTTTTATTGAATTGAAGAATAGGGGAAATCAATTTCTGCATCGGTTTCTCCTACATCGCAACTGCCATTTTTAATGCCGTTGGGTTGGTGTTTCAAACTGATACGTACCGCTCCTTTTTCTGAAATCAAAGCCTTCCATTTAGAAATTAAACCCAATTCTCTGCCTTGATTGTCTTTGTCTGTTCTGGTGATTTCTAAGATAACCACCTGAATGAGTTGAATAGGACTGAAGCATACCAAGTGCTCATCGGCTTCTTTTAGGATTTCAGTATTCACAAGGTGTTCAACACCATTGTGAACATGTTTGTAAGTCAATTCTCCTGTGTACTGAATTCCTGGGGTTAGTCTTAAGGTATCTGGAAGAATGGGTGCGTTCCCGCCGTCTCCGTCAACATCGCTCCAAATCACCGTTTGAGAGGGCAACCCAATAGAGTCAGGGGTTAAGGTTAGTTCTACTTTGTTGATGGATTCTTCTTCGTGCTTGTGATCATCGTCGTGATGGTGGTCAGTGCAAGCACTGAAACTGATTGCGAGCAACGCAAAAATGCTTGTTTTAATGATGTGTTTTTTCATGATAATGTATGTTGATGTTTAATTTTAAACCAATATTTCTGCCCATGGCAGGAGTGAAATACCTGAAACGGTCTAAGTAATTCCGGTATCGGGTATTTAGTAAATTGTTCCCGTTCAATGTTAATTCGTATTTTGAATCTTTTTTCAATGTGATTCCTGCATCCAGCAAATGGTAACCTTCCGGTGGAGGCATCAAATCTGTAGAAGTCGTGAAATAGCGTTGTTGGAAAACCCTCGTATATTTAAGGAAGTATTCACCCCATTTGAACTGGCCTACCCATCCTAAGGAAAGTTCGCTGCAAGGAAGCAAAGTGGGGAAGCGTTCCGGCTCAAGAATTCGACCGTACGTGTATTCCCCCCCCGCGGTTAATGTCCCCCGAGAAATAAAGAATTCTTGATAAGCCGAAAATCCAATTAATAGGGTGGGTAACTGTTCGTATTTGTAGTAGGGGAAAGCGCCTCGAACGGTCAAGATGGGAGAGGACTGCGGATTCAAATGAATGTAATTGGGCGACCATAAACCGAAGGTGGTGAGTTCAAAATTGCTTTTCTTGAACGCTTTTTTCCATTGAAATTCTAGTTTTTCGCCCCATTCAGGTTTTAAAAGAGGGTTGCCTTCTTCGTAACTGGCATTGCCGTGGTGAACCCCCGCCGAAAACAACTCATTCACCGCTGGTGCACGCCAACTGTGATTTAAAAACAGTTGATAGGTGTTTCTTTTTTGAATTTTACTGGCAGAATATGCCCCTGAGATTCCAGTGTATGCTTGGTCATTCACGGATTGATCTTTCAGTAAAGTGTGTCTGTTCAAATAATCCAAACGTAGTGCCCAATTCTGCTGAAAATTATGGTGCTCAAATTTTCCTTTTATCACCCCAAAATATTGTTGTGAAGTGAATTCGGGAACTAAGAAGTAACCGCCATAACTTTGTTGCTGCCATTCGCCACCCACCTGAGCGTGAGAAATCAACCTCGAATCTAAGGGTATTTCTTGTCTGATTTGAACAGCGTTTAACCTGACATTTAGTTGCGGAAAGGTATAATTGGGATTTCGATGCGGATCAAATTCTTGTCGGGTATTTTGTTGCAAAGAAATGAGTGTTTTCCATCCATCGTGTCTTTGAATGATGGCAGAAGTACTGATGTGTTCAGCGATCTGTTTGGGTTTATTGATTTGATAACTACCACTTTGTAAAAGGATATTCGGGTCTTTTCTATTGATACTATTGATAAGGTCGGTGGTGTTTCCAATATGACTCCCTGCGTAGATTCCGTTTTCACTAAAAAACCAACTTAAATCAGACTGAATGGTCCAATGGCCATTCAATTTTTGTTTAAATCCACCCATGATTGAAAATTCTTTACTCGCGGTATTGGAGAGAATTCCATTTTTTGTTTCGGGGGATGTTTTGGCTGCAGATTTTTGCGCTTCGAGGCTCAAGGGTACAGAATAATCTTGACTGGCATAACCTTGTCCTTGGATATACCAACCCATTCCAGCGTGGTGTGTTCCTTGGTTGAGTTTGAAGTTGGCAAGTAGGGCGTTTCCGTTGGTTGAATAACCCAACCCTGATTGGAGATTTACGGCATGCGAGTGGTAAGTGGGTTGGTATTCCACTTGAACTGCGTTGCCCCAAGATTCGCCCGTGACCCACAGGGCATTATGAGCTTTCAGAACATTGACCGATTCCACTCCGGCTCTGGCTAGTTCCGGACCGTGGTCATTCCCCCAGGTTTGTCCAACCATTCTCAATTCATTTTGAATCAGCGGCAGGCGCAATCCCGATAGTCCTTGAAACATGGGTTTTTGGATGCTGTTTCCAGTAGAAATTAAATTCAGTTGTGGAATGGCTGATAATAGCGTTGCAACGGGGGCAAAAGAAACACCTCTTACGTCTTCTGTATGAAGGTGCGAAGCTTGAACACCGTTGTGCCAAACCACTATATGAGTGGAGTCCATGCGATGAATTTCATCACACGGATGACAAGAATCTGTATTTGATTGGGCGAATAATGGGGTTGTTAGAAGAACATAAATCAACTGAACAACCGCTAATTTACGGATGTTTTTCACGGTACATTTTAACTGAATGGTTTTGGATTAGGAAAACGGATGTTCAGATAAAACGGGCGGAGATTTGTTCTTGACTATATGATAGAAATCGAAGGAGTAAGATTGCTGTAAAGCAGCTGAGAAACTTACTCCGTATACTTCGAATTCAAACTGTTCGGGTTGGTTTAATTCAACAACATGAGACAAGCTGTAATCACAAACGGTACAGTTTTCTTCAAGGTGTTGGTGATTTTCGGGGAAATCTTCACAATGGTGATGGATGGCATGTTCATGCGTATGATGATCTGCCTCGGAATGGAAATGGAATAGGTTTTGGTTTCCCAAGAGGAAAACCGACAATAACAGCAGCGATATGGCTTTATGCCATTTCAAAATGTTTAGGCTAATTCTTGCAGTTGGTTGGTCATTTCGCGAAGCTCAGTGCGGTTCAACTCATGTTGAGATTTTACACAAAGACTCAAGAAATAAACTAAATTATCTTCTGCTGTTTCCATGTCTTCAGCCAAAGGAGCATCAAAAGTTTCATTGGCTTCCAAATGCTGCCAGGCCAAACGAAGTGCGCGAGTTACCAATGGATCGTTTTCTTTCAAGGCATATTCACGAGCTTCTTGCAAGGGTTGAATTAAAGTACTGGCATCAATTCCGTTCTTTTCAATGCTGGCAATTGCTTTTTCAAGTATTTCGTTGGCTTTTGAATTTTGCATATGGGTCTATGATAATTTGCAAAGGTAATTAAAAAATCAAAGCGTTATTTATTTGGTCGATGATTTGCCGTTCAAATTCGATTGAAATTTTGGTGTGAATCTCGATGCAGCAAAAGTAGATACTAATACAAGCGCTATGTAGAGCATTTTATGGGGTGTGAGTGTATCTGTTTGTAAGAATACCGCAATGATGGAAGCTAAAATGGGTTGTAAATAGATGTACAGTCCGGCCAATGTTGGACCTGAATGCTGTATGGCATAGGCATTTAACAAGTAAACCAAGAAACTAGTGAAAACTAAAATGTAGCCAATTTTAAGTCCAATGTTGGTAGGGATGTTTACCCAGTCAGTTTGAATAAATTCATGAATCCCGAAGGGAGTAATGAATAATAGTCCAAAAGTAAAAGTATACCTATTGATGGTAATGGGCTTGTAATGAGCAGTTAATTTCTTTACGCGTACCAAGTAAACGGCATAAAAGATGGCGTTTATGGCAATCCAAATATCACCCTTGAGGGTTTTCTCAGAAAACTTAACCCCATTTGCAGTCATCAATGATACAGAGGCAGCTGCTGCAATGGCAACGGCTAAAATGAATATGGGCTTGGGCCATTGTTTTACTCTAATGTGGTCAAATATGGCAACAAATAAAGGAGTGAATAACATCAAAACCGCACCGTTGATGGGATAAGTTGTTTCAAGTCCCTTGAAAAATAAATACATATTGGCGCTGGTTCCAAAGAATCCGCAAATGGCAAACTTTTTCCAATGCAATTTCCAGTTGATTTTTTCATTGCTGAGTGCACGTCCAATAAGATGAAATAGGGTAGCGGCAAAAGCAATTCTCAACCAAACAAAGGCTTCGGCCGACAGATAATTGGGCATGATTTGCCCGGCCCAAGAAAATAGAATGGCATATAGAAAACTAACCAGAAAAAGGGCTAAATGACTTTTCATCAAATCCAGCCGTTTTTCTTTTTGATTCCTTCATAGGCACTTTGAACCCTCAAGAATTTTTCTTCTGCTGCCTTTTTCTCGCTATCAGAAAGTCCTTGCAATCTATCAGGGTGGAATCTTAGGGCCAATTTACGGTATGCTTTTTTGACTTCTTCTTCTGTAGCCGATGATGAAACATCTAAGATCTTGTAATCGCTGTCAGAAGAATCTACAAACATGGCCTTCAACGATAAGTAATCAGGAGTGCTTATTCCCAGTTGATTGGCTACGCTATCAATGAGGGTGAGTTCAGATTTGGAAATTACGCCATCGGCACGTGAAATTCTAAATAGTACGTGTACCAATTCCAATCGAGCAGAATACCCCATGCGGTTTCTCAGATTGCGACACACCTCATAAAGGTTGTGAGTTTCTTTCAGATAATCACGCAATTTGAGAAGCATGTTTCTGGTTTGATCTTCGCCATACGTTCTCAAAAGCATGCTTTTGACCATGTCTAGCTCGCTTTTGGCAGCATTGCCATCCGCTTTCATGATGGCCGCAATGAGAATTAGCAGAGAGTTTTGAAAGTCAGAGGGCGATTGAAAGGAACTTTGCTGGTATTGTTGTCCCCCGTAACCCCCGAATCCGCCGGAAAAATTTCGTTGATAATTATTGCCAGTAGATGAATTTTGGTCATTGCCCTGAACAGCGTAATCAATGTATGATCCAATGAGGAAGCCAATGATGGCTCCAAAGAATCCAGATGAAATGAGCCCAATAACGGCTCCAACAAGACGAAAATTCACAAATTAATTATTGGATTTAGACAAAGATTTAAACTCAGACAGGGACTTCAATCTATTTTTAATTACAACATCTTGAGTGAGCCAAAGGTTTGGATCATCGGAAGATTTAACCCAGAAAAGGGCTGATTGCACGGTTTTGGTATCAGTAGGTGAAGCCTCAATTCCTACGTCTTCAAAATGGTAATTGGGGTATATGCTGATAGACATTTGAGAAGGTTTGGCTTGGGGCGTTTGAGCATTTCTCAAGGTGTACATAAAGGTAACAATGGGCAGAGATTTAACGATAGAATCTCTTTTTTGCGGAATTTTATTGATGCCGGGAATTCCTCCGGCCTCACGGGTAAATTCTCGGCACATCAACAAATAACCGGTGAGCAATCCTTTTTTAGCTTCTACTTCTTGGCCTTTTAGGTCAAAAAGTCTGAGGTTGTTGTTTTCTTGTTTGATTTCGAAGGATTCTTTTTCGGCGGCGTGCCAAATGACTTTCAATGAAAGTATATCAGATGGATTGGCATTAAGGAGTTTTATGGTTCTCCACAGCTGCGGATCAGTATTAAAGTAAGGAGTAAGGTACCCTTGGAAGGAAGGAATTTCAACAATACAGGGTCTTTCGGTGTCTGGCACAAACATATAGGTAGCCATTTGATCTTGTGTGGGTCCGCCTACATATATAGTATGTACTTCTTTATCGCCTTCAAAAAAAGAGGCCTTAATGCCTTCCATAGCAAGTTGTCTATTGATGTATTCTTTAGATTCATTGGGGATGGGCATCTTGATACGAAGCTTGGGCATGGCCCAATTCAAGAGCATGGACACGTTGTGGGAATCGGCAGGAAACGATTGATTGTCGGATTTTATGAACCAAACGTCGTTAATTTTTTCAAATTCAAGGGGTTTTACTTTATCATTATTGGGAGTGAACTTGAACCGAGTAATTTTGCTTGGGTCTTTGAGGGCAAAAAGATCAGAGGGCCAGGAGGAGGTATTGTTAAGGTTTTTCCACAGCAGCAATAAAGCTATAACTGAGATGGATATAATGAGTAGAGGTTTTAGTTTTTTAAAATTCATTGGGAGTGGAAATGTTTGACAAAAATACAACGGAAGGTTGAGATTTAGGGTTTCTGGGTGGGGATGAATAATAATTAGAAAAAAAATATGGGAGGGTCTTGAAAAGTTCAAAATAATAACTATTTTTGCAGTCCTTTTTCGAGTGTCCAATTAAGATCACTACAAAAAGAAACGTTCTTAGACATAAGCCACCATAGCTCAGCTGGTAGAGCAACTGACTTGTAATCAGTAGGTCGTTGG
>CAZGQS010000021.1:0-36953 GCA_964527775.1 uncultured Rhizobium sp.
CCGTCAGCCGTCAGCCGTCAGCCGTCAGCTGAAAGCTGAAAGCTGAAAGCTGAAAGCTGAAAGCTGAAAACTGAAAACTGTCAGCAACGCTGACAATAAAAAACCCAGGCAGTTTCCTACCTGGGTCTCTTTTTATTCCTCCGTTTGGAGGATTATGATTTGATTATTGACCGATAACGATTTTCTTCACCGCTGTTCTGCCCATTTGATCTACTACGCTTACCAAGTAAACGCCGTTCAATCCTGAACAGTTCATTTCAACAACCGATGCGTTTGCGCTCATAGTGCGTACAACTCGACCGTCAATGCTCATGATGCTCACTTGAGTAGCAGTTGAACCAGCCAATCTCACCGTGAAGCTTTCTACCGCTGGTACTGGTGCAATGCTAACCTCAGCACTTAAGTCTGATACGTTGCTATTGCCACCCATCATACAGCTGTTGAACATGTAGAACACTGTGATAGCATCTCCGTTGGTACGGGTCAACTTACGGTTGAATGCACCCAATCCGTTATCTACCAAACAGCTTCTGTCAGTAGTGTCAGGAAATGTCTCACCAGTGGTTTGTGAGTTCATTACTTCGTTAGCGAATTTGTATTCGAAGTAATCAGGGCAAATGCCTTTTACGGTTGTTTCATAAACATCTTTCTCTGTTGCAGATGGTTTCAACGCAATAGCGCCTGACTGCCACGCTGGGATGGTCATTGAACCCATCAACCATACCGTGTCAGCAGCGATTTCTTGTGACATATCTACTTTGAACGTTACGTCTGCTGGAGGAATTGGAGTTCCTGCACAAGCTTCATCTTTACCGAAACAACGAGCCAATAAGGTTGTGTCGTTGTGAGCGAAGATTTTGCGGTCTGAACCACCTTCCCAAGAAACGATATCAGAACCGTTTGCTTTGGTGATTTTTCTGAATTTATGTGCTACTTCAACCCCTGAATCCAAAACGATAGTAGTAGTCCAAACTGAAGATTTGGTTGCGTTTCTATCGTATTCAAACTGCCAGTATCCACCACCAAAGTTGATGTAAGTAGTCAATTTGTTGCCAGTGATTGAATATTCGTATGTAACTGAGTCACGAGCATCTGCAATGCTGGTAATTTCAGCACCGTTTACTACCTTAGGAATACCTACGTGGCTACCTTTTCCATATACTGTAAAAGTTCCATTTCCGTGGTCTTTCCAAGTTCCTGCTGTTGAACCGTCAAATGGTGCAACAGGTGTTCCGCAACCATTTGCACCTGTTTTCTGCCATCCTTCTATCCAAGTTTCAGAACCCATTACATTATGGAATGATCCGTCTCTGTTTAAGATTACACGGTCATCTTGCATACATACACGAGTGGTTGAAGTGATGCTTTCACTGAACCAGCTGATATCGCCTTTTGATGGTCCTACACCAATTTTGGTGATCTTCCAGTCGCCACTCAAACCTGATTGGTTTGAAAGGTAGGTTCCACCAGCCCATCCGTTGATTTTTCCGCCAGCCAAGTCAACGTCATCTACATTACACTCGCTACCCATATCTACTTGGAAAGTAACACGGTATTTTGGAGATGGTCTGCTAGGACAAGCATCGCATGAGCCATAACATACTTTGCTCAATTCTACGTTTGCACTGTTAACTACCACCTCGCGATTATTATTTACTGCACAAGATGAAGGAACTGACTCGTCTTTACCCCATGCATTTCCGTTTACGTATTTGAAGGCATAAGTACCGTCAGCTAAACAGAAAATAATTTCATGGATTTTGTTAGAAGAGTAAAGATTTACCATACGAGATTTACCTGGATCCCAACCTTGCAAGCTACCCGCAAGGTGAACTCCGTCTGTACTGACACTCGCTTCCTTAGCCAAGTCTACCGCAAAACGAACGGCGTATTGACCTGAAGGTGCGCTTCCGCCAAACTTGAATGCTGGCAATACTAAGGTATCTGTACCTTTTCCTGACCAGAACCAACGATTGTCGTTCGACTCCCCGTTGTTCTTGTGTCCTTTTTGACTGATCGCAGGAACGGTCTCAACTCCTGATGACCAATCGTTGTTGTTGATGAATTTGTATTCAACAACTGTGTTTTCATCTACCTCAGTATACACTGAGTAAATTCCAGTAGATCCTTCCTGAGTAAGAGTTGTTCCAGAAGGACTCCAACCTTGGAAGTTTCCAGCTACGTGAACCCCGTTCGCGCTTACAGTTTCTGATGACATGTCTACAGAAATCTTAACCATGCGCTTTTGGGCAAATACCCCTGCTGCAAAGGCAAGAGCACCTGATAAAAGTAATAGTTTTTTCATGTTTAAAGAGTAATTTGTTAATCTTCGATGCAATAATAAATAAAAAAGTGTCATACTGACAATTACTCCTTCAGAAAAAATGATTTTCTTTGTAAACAGATGAACAAAAAGTCTATTATTCCGTGCCTGATTTTTTCATTTTTCCTTATTTTATCGAACCAATCAAATGCCCAGTTTTTCAATTTTTGGGGTAAGCCAAAAATTCAACAAAAAATCTATCACGTTGCACCTCCAAATTGGTATACTGGCTTCGAAGAATCCAAGTTAGAAATAATCTTACACGCAGAAAATGCTTCGTATTTCACCTATACACTTTACCCATCAGAAACCGCAACACTCATCACTTTTGATACTTTCCTTTACTCTGCAAACCGCCATGTGGTTTATCTACGATTAAACATCCCACGAAACGCGAAAGCGCAAACACTAAAATTTACTGCTACCCCCATAGCAAACATCGATAAAAAGCTGCGTCCCTTCGAATTTTCTTACGAAATAAAAGAAAGAAGAAAGGACCCAATTCTGCCTATTACTTCGCAAGATGTTACCTATTTAATTTTCCCTGACCGTTTTTCTAACGGTGACCCAACCAATGACAACGCCGAAGTTCAATATCCCGAAGAAGTCAACCGCAAAGCTCTCAAAGGCAGGCACGGCGGGGATTTGGAAGGAATTTCAAGTAAATTAGACTACCTCCAAGATCTTGGAATGACTACCCTTTGGCTGAACCCTGTGCAAGAAAATGACCAACAAAAAGAGAGTTTTCACGGTTATGCAATCACAGATAATTACAGAATTGACCCGCGTTTAGGCACCAACGAACAATACAGAAAGCTCAGCGAGAGTATGCGCAAGAGAAACATGAAATTAGTGATGGACATCATTCCCGACCATGTGGGTGACAACCACTGGATGTATCAAAACTACGATACCGGCTGGTTCAATTTCAGAGACTCCTTTGTGCAAACCAATTTCAGGGCAAATACCGTGATGGATCCATATTCATCTATGCAAGACCGCGTCATGAATGTTGATGGGGCTTTTGTTAGAACCATGCCTGATTTAAATCAAAAAAACGAGCACATTCGCATTTATCTAGATCAGTTGTATTTGTGGTGGGTAGAATTTGCCGGACTCAGCGGCTATCGAATTGATACTTATCCCTATCCAGATCAAGAATACATGAATCATTTGTGTGAATTGCTGCTCAAATACTATCCCAAATTGGTCATTTACGGAGAAACTTGGGTAGAGCAAACTGCAACTCAGGTAGCTTTTACCAAAAATAACATCAAAGGATTTGAAAAAAATCAACTGCCCGGAGTGACTGATTTTGTGCTTTGCTGGGCCATGCAAAAAGCAGGTTACGAAAAATACGGTTGGCTTGAAGGGCTCAATCGCGTGTATCAAACCCTCGGCGAAGATTACCTTTATCAAGATCCCAACAAGAACCTTACCTTTTTAGACAACCACGACCTTTCCAGAATATATTCTGTTGTCAATCAAGATTTTAACGCTTGGAAGCGCTCTCAAAATTTATTATTTACTCTTCGGGGGATGCCTCAAGTGTACTATGGAACCGAAATCTTAATGACCGGAAAAACGAGTCCTTCTGACGCATATGTCCGCTTTGATTTTCCCGGAGGATGGAAGTCTGATAGCATCAACAAATTCAAACCACAAGGACGCACCGCTCAAGAACAACAAGCATTCTTACACATCCAAAAACTCGCCAAATTCAGGGCCCAAAATCCGGTATTCTTAAATGGCAAAATGGTTCATTTTGCTGGCAAGGACGAAACCTATAGCTATTTCCGTTATACAGATAACCAAGCAGTTTTCTGTATATACAGTCAATCTGACAAGGCAATTACAGTAGACCTATCGCGCTATCAGGAAATCACCAAAAAATACCGAGGCATGAGAAACATCTTCTCGGGCGAAGTAGTGCTATTCCAGAACCCAAGCCTCATTTTGAGACCTCAAGCATCTGAAATCTACGAGCTTTTCAATTAAGCAATATGCATCATCTGCTCAAACTGAGCAAGACGCACATTAAGCTCATCTGAAGTTACACTTTCTAGGCGCTCAGTTCCAAATTTCTCTACACAGAAACTAGCCATAGCACTTCCGTATACTACTGCTTTCTTCATTGAATCAAAATCTGTGGCACCTTTGCTAGCAAGGTATCCAATAAATCCACCCGCAAAAGTATCTCCTGCTCCAGTTGGATCAAATACTTCTTCCAAAGGAAGCGCAGGACAGAAAAACACTTGATCTTCGGCACCAAACAACAGTGCACCGTGTTCACCTTTTTTGATAATCAAAGTTTGCGGACCCATTTTCTGGATGATGCGAGCTGCTTTTCTCAAGCTATATTCACCTGATAATTGACGTGCTTCCTCATCGTTAATGGTTAGAACATCCACCTTTGCAATGACCGTTTTCAATTCATCAAGGGCAATATCCATCCAAAAGTTCATGGTATCCATCACTACTAGTTTTGGTTTTTGAGCCAGACGTTCGATGGTTGTAAGTTGCACTTGGGGACTTAAATTCCCAAGCATAACAAAATCTGGAGTACTTTGACTTTGAGGGATGATGGGATCAAAATCACCCAATACATTCAATTCAGTAGTAATGGTATCGCGGCTATTCATATCGAGATGGTACTTTCCGTGCCAGAAGAAGGATTTTTGTCCCTCTTTAACTTGAAGTCCATCGGTATTGACACCTCTTTGGTTGAGGGTTTTCACAAAATAGAAATCAAAATCTTCACCCACAACGGCAACCAAACCTACCTTATCATGCAGCAGGGAAGTGGCCAAAGAGATGTAAGAAGCGGCCCCACCCACAATTTTTCCGGTAGACCCGAAGGGGGTATCAATAGCGTCAAATGCAACAGAACCAATAACTAAGAGACTCATTTGAAATTTTTTTATAAATTTTTTTACAAAGGTATTGAATTTTTGCTCAGGAATACATTAAATTTGCACTCCCGTTCGGGGAATAACAGACTCCTTGATAGCTCAGCTGGTTAGAGCAATTGACTGTTAATCAATAGGTCGCTGGTTCGAGTCCAGCTCAGGGAGCCAAAAAAAAAAAGCCTCACAGAAATGTGAGGCTTTTTTTATGTATCAAGTGTATTGCAGGATGACTACTTATTGGCTCACAAGAAAACAAAAAAATTAAAAATCAAAATTTTACAGAATAATTACAGAATATTTACGACAATTCTATGAGTTACACAGGATGATATATCTAAACCTTAATATCCCATGTGAAATACAATACGATGCTTTAAAATTGCAGAAAACAGCATCGTCCAAAAGCACAAACAATGGAAAATCAATCCTCAAACCACTGGGTCGGCGGCGATAGAATATCCATCACTTCCAAAATCGTAAGGTTTGGAACTAAAATCATTCGCCAACAACTTCGCTTGCTCCAATACAGTTTCTGTTGCCTTTAATTCCATATCAGGTGGATACCCGTGTTTACGGAGAATTCTTTTAACGGCTATCCTCATTTTCGCTTGCACATTCTCTCTCACAGTCCAATCAATACTTGTATTCTTCTTTACTGTATCTACCAATTCTCTCGCAATGTGCCTTAGTATATCATCTCCCATTACCGCCACAGATGAATCATTTACTTCTAATGCTGTATAAAAAGCATATTCCCTGAAGTCCAATCCCATGTCCTCTCCCTTTCGGTCGGCTTCCTTGATATCCTTGGCTAAACGAATCATCTCTTCAATGATTTGTGCAGATGTAATCAGGTTGTTCTGATAGGATTTCATTGCCTTCTCCAACATTTCAGAAAACTTCTTTGATTGAACCAAATTTACTCTCTGTCTTGTTTTAATTTCATCATTGAGGAGTTTTTTAAGTAACTCCAACGCAAGGTTTTTATGGGTCATCCCCTTTACCTCAGCCAAAAACTCATCCGACAAAATTGAAATATCAGGTTTCTTAATTCCAGCAGCGTCAAAAATGTCTATCACTTCATCCGCAACCACTGCATCTGATAAAATCTGTTTGATTGCCGTCTCAATTTCTTCATCCGTTCTTCCCTTGCCACTTTGAGTTACTTTTACAATACGGGTTTTGATGGCTTGGAACAATCCCACTTCTTCCCTGATATCTATGGTGTATGGATGAGGAACAGAAATAGCAAAAGATTTTGAAAGTGTAGTTACCGCATTAACGTATCTCTCTTTTCCGTCTTCCAATCCTAAAATGTAATTGGCTGCTTTTATTGGAAAATACAATTTCTCTTTAGGAGACAACCCAAAAAACGACTTATAATCGAATCCCTTCGATTCACTTTTGTCCTTCGGTTGTTCCGAAAACATTTGTGCCACTATCTCATACTTACCCATCATTACTTCCGCAGCCTCATCTTGGTCAAACGCGGGTTTTCCCTTACCCCCGCTTTCGGTGTATAACGAAAGTGCCTTTTTGAGATCATTGGCAATTCCAATATAATCCACTACTAAACCGCCGTCTTTATCCTTATAAACTCTATTAACCCTGGCAATGGCTTGCATTAGATTATGACCTTTCATGGGTTTATCTATGTACAATGTGTGCATGGATGGAGCGTCAAAACCGGTTAACCACATATCTCTAACGATGGCAATCTTCAAAGGGTCTTTTGGGTCTTTCAATCGTTCTCCCATTGCCTTACGTTTCGCCTTGTTTCTTACATGGGGTTGGAAGCTCAATGGGTCGGATGATGAACCGGTCATTACCACTTTCATAGCACCCTCGGTATCCTCATCACTGTGCCAATCGGGTCTGATTTTTTTGATTTGGTCATATAGGTCAACACAAATCCTTCGGCTCATACAAACAATCATAGCTTTACCATCCAATACTGAATTTCGGGCTTCGAAGTGTTGTACGATATCCTTGGCGATAAGTGCCAACCTGCGTTCATTTCCAACGATGGCTTCCAATCTTGCCCATTTGGATTTGAGCCTTTGTCTATCTGTGAGTTCTTCACTCTCGGTCAGTTCCTCAAACTCCTCATCAACTCTTGGTTTTTCATCTTCCAACAGGTCAATCTTAGCCAATCTATTTTCATAGTAAATACGAACCGTTGCACCATCTTCTACCGCTTGCTGGATATCGTACACATCAATATAATCTCCAAATACGGCTTGGGTATTTTTATCGGTATTCTCAATGGGCGTGCCGGTAAAACCAATGAACGATGCGTTGGGTAGGGCATCTCTCATGTGCTTGGCGAACCCATCCATAAAATCGTATTGACTCCTATGGGCTTCATCAGCGATCACCACGATATTTCTTCTTTCTGAAAGCAGCTCGAATTGTCCTTTGATATTCTTGGTTGTTCCGTCACCTAAATCCACTTTTTCTTGAATTTCAGGTAGGAACTTTTGAATGGTGGTGAACACAATCCCACCCGAACTAACACTCAATTTGCGCTTGAGGTCATCTCTATTTTCTGCCTGAACCGGTGTTTGTCTGAGTAAGTCCTGACTCAATGAGAATGTATCAAACAACTGGTCATCCAAATCATTCCTATCGGTAAGTACGACCAAGGTGGGGTTGTTCAACGCCAATACCAGTTTACCGGCATAGAACACCATACTCAAACTCTTTCCACTTCCTTGGGTATGCCATATTACACCGGCTCTTTGGTCTCCAGTTTCTGCGGTGGCTCGTTTGGTAGTTTCTACCGCTTTGTTTACCGCAAAGTATTGGTGGTATCGGGGTACAATCTTGTTGAGTTGTTCTTTATTCTGATGAAAAACTATATAGTGACGTATCAGGTCGGGTAGCACAAATTTGTTGAGCATTCCCTTCACCAACACTTCCATTTGGGGAATGTCTTCATCTGCCACCAACTTTCCGTCAATGGATTTCCAAGGCACAAAAAATTGTTTGGGTGCGGTTAAAGAACCATACAACGCATCCCAACCATCAGAAACAATTAACAGGGCGTTATAGACGAATAGAGAAGATATGGTTTGTTTATAGGTCTGCAATTGGTTGAATGCAGAATGGATGGTGGCGTTCTCATCCACTGCGTTCTTTAGTTCAATCACCACCAAAGGGAGTCCATTGATAAACAGGATGACATCGGGTATTTTTTTTACATTATTCTCAATGATAGACAACTGATTCACCACCAAAAACTCATTGTTAGAAGGGTTTTCGTAATCTATCAACCATACCTTATCCCCCACAATCCTTTCACCCTTTCTATATTCAACATCCACACCATCTGTAAGGTATTTGTGAAAGGTGTAGTTGTTTTGAGAAAGATTGGGACTATCGGTTCGTAGTAATTTCTTCAGCGCCTCTTCTTGCGCTTCTGCTGGTGCAGTGGTATTTAGTTTGGCAATGGCGTTACTGAGTCGAGATTTTAATACTACCTCGTCATACTCCCGTTCTTGTGCAATTCCTTCAGGGGAAATATCAGCACCATTCACATAGGAATAACCCAGTTCAATGAACTCCTGAATGATAATTTGTTCGATATGGTCTTCAGATATTACGGCTGCCATTATGCGGTGGTTTGGGTTTGTGAAACTTCCAACTCACCTGAAATGAGTTTGGGTAACAGGGTGTCTCGGAGGTTGGTTAGGTGTTGGTTTTCTAAAATGTTGTTTCTAGGTTGGTCAAACAATATGTGTGCTTGAGAAGTAAAAGAATTTAAAGCATTTAAAGCAGGTATTACGCAATTTATTTGTTTGAAGTTTGACTTAGAAATCTCTAAAAAAGTTGAACCATTTGCTCTTTCTACAACTAAATTCATGTTGGCTTTTAGCCAATACAGAATATAAATATTTGAATACCCTCCCTTACCATTAATGGCAATGTATCCTTGATTTATTGCCGTTTCAATGTTGGTGATTGCCAAATAACCAATGGGAGCTCTTGATGAAAGTAATAGAGTGCCTTTAGGTAAAAGTCCTGAACTAATCTTTGATAATCCTAATTCGGTGATTTTTTTTTCAGTATCAATTAGAAGTGGGAATTTCAGATTTGATAAATCCCTTGGGCTAGTCCAATTGATGCTACCATTCCAATATTTTGCTTCCTTAGTACTGGGCGTAGTTCCACCCTTCACATCCAATATCTCGCTTAAAGTTCCAACTTTCCATCCCTTCGGAATCTCACCCAATTCACTCTCCACCATTTCACCGCCGGATGATTTGTAGGGTTCTCCGTTTTCATTGGGGAATTCAAAATCAATGAACCATTGTTTGAAAAGGGTTTGAGCAAGGTTTTCTAACTCCTGATTGATTTTGTTATTGAGTTCAATTTTATCGTCAAGCGAGGAGAGGATTTCAGCGATAGCGGTTTGGGTGGGAAGGTCGGGGATAGTAAAATTTAGCCCCTTAACAACGCTTCCTGAAATTTCTGCAAAAGTGGTGCCCGTTCCAAGCCCTTTAATTCTCTCTAAATTAGATTTTATCAAGTAATAAACAAAATTATAATCTGCCTTGGTAGGGTCAACAATTAAACTTTTGAATCCCTGATTAGTACAAACTTCATTCTCAGCAATTGCCAGATAACCAATTGGTGCTCTTGAAGTCAGTAGAATGGAATTTTTAGGTAAAATCCTAGCAGATGAATTTTTTAACCCTAAATCGGTTATATTTCTTTCTCCCCTTGAAATAAAACGATTTTTATGATTTGTAAGGTCGCGCGGGGTAATCCATGAAATATCACCGCCATAATATGAATCCTCTTTTGTTGAAGGAGTTCCTCCACCAATAACTTCACAAAAGTCTTCTATTTTAAATTCTTTCCACTCACTCATTTAATTGACAGTTATTTTTGATGAAAAAAAATAAAAAATAACACAAAGTATTGACTGCATTGGGTTTGACCATTTTTGTTTTTCATTTTATTTTTCATTTATTTTTTTTTGGCAGGCAATAAGTCCGGTTTCTTTTGGCTCCAGCCGTAACCAAATCACCCTTATCTACCATGCGGTACACTGCCTTTTGAATATCGTTTGGGTAAACTTCAACCAAACTTTCTTGTATTTTAGAAAGCTTGTTGCAGCCGTTGAGTTTTAGATACTCCAATATCAAAGCTTCTAATTTATAAGGCTCAATGGTTTTAAGGCTGGGGGTTAAATTGAGCTTCGCTTGAGAAAACAAATCAGGGTTCAATAAGTACTCCGTTCCTTTCTTTACCCCTCGCGAGATGAGTATGTTCTTGTCGAGCAATGAACCAAGCCAATACCTCAACTTGTCTTCCTGATTTAGCTGTAAGGCATTTGAGAGTTGTGTTGACAATAGTTTTTTACGTGTTGCGATAACACCAAGAGTAATGGTTTCTTTTTGTGTTAACTGGAAATGTTTGTTCACATAATCAATAACAGAAAGTGCCTCTTCATCTAAAATAGCGGACTGAACTGTTACAGTCATCTTACTGAAAGTGCTTTCAATTTCAGGAAATGGTTTAGCATCAAGGCTTAATTTTTCATACACCAAATCATAGCCGGAACCCTCTCCCTCCATTAATTTAAGGTCATGAAGCGTTTGGATAAGGTGTGGATTTCGCCTTTGACGTTCATGAAGTATGTTATCTTTAGAAATACCGATTGGCAAACCACCCGGATTTGTAAATACAATTCTATCGGGATAGACTTCAAGAAATATATCGCCTGAGCTGGTATATCGCTTATGTGCTATTGCATTGATGAGCAACTCACGGATAACCTCTTTGGGATAATTGCGTATTTTATCTCTGAATAAACCATTGCTTAATTCGGTAGCATAAGTAAGTTCAATGGCATCTTTTTCAATTTCCAACAACAGTTGCATAGGGTTATATTGGTGGAAATGGTATTTCTTTTCTCTAATTTTCACCTCTCGCTCGTTATACACCAAGTATTGAAAAGTGATGGGATAACTTAATCGAGCTCGCTGTGCTGTAGTACCTAACCACAGAACGCCTAGGTTTGTCAGAAAACCTTCGGGCGATAGCAATTGGTAGTATTCTAAAATTTCTAAGTCTGATTTTTCCTTGATAAAGTCAGAAACTTTTTCAGATTTTCTTATGTGTTGGATGAAATAGTTTAACTGCTCTGTATCTGCTTGTTGTATGGTTATTTTTTGAGCAACAACCAACTCCCATTGAAAGGCATTCTTCTCAGCGGCAAGGTCAGTCAATTCCTCACTTCTCACCGTGTAGCAATTATCGGTTATGCGAATAAGCACCTTTCCACTAGTTGTGGTTGCTATCACTCTAGTAGAAGGAAGAATCCGAAATGAAAAATATTCCCCTCCATTGGAATGTTCATGAACTTCGGGATTCACTAAACCAACACCATCGGTTAAAGAACGCAACCGACTCACCAATTTATTCATTTCCTCTAAATCAATTTTCTGATTGACAGGTGGTTCAGCTTGTTTATTTTCTATTCCAATCACTAATGTTCCACCTTGAGCATTTGCAAAACAGACACAAGATTCCGCCAAAGATTCCACATCAGATTTTGAACCAATTGCTTTTCTGAGGCTTTTAAAATCAATATTACTGTCTTCTTGCCAGTTATTCATATCTCAATCCCCACTTTTTTAAGGTTTTGTTTGATTCGTTCCTGAAGTTGTATGGATTCTTCAAAGTGTGATTTAAGGTTCTCTGTTATCACGGCTACTTTATCTTCGAAAGAAACACCATCGTCTTCCACATCTTCAGTACCCACATAACGACCCGGTGTTAGAACAAAGTTGTTGTCTTCAACCTCCTTTAATGTTGCAGACTTACAGAACCCCTGTATGTCTTCATAGTCCCCATCCTTATTTCTCCATTTGTGGTACACATTAGATATCTTGGAGATATCCTCGTCGGTAAAAGCCTTATTCTTTCTTGATACCAACGCACCTGATTTACGGGCATCAATAAACAGGATTTCACCTTTGCGGTTTCTAAATTTTCCGTTGGTTCTATTGCGTGCCAAAAACCACAAACAAGCCGGTATTTGGGTATTGAAGAACAATTGAGTAGGTAGCGCAACCATACAATCCACCACACCATCCAAAATCATCTGTTTGCGTATCTCGTTCTCCCCTCCTGAATTGGTGGTCATAGAACCATTAGCCAGCACAATACCAGCCACACCACTCGGACTTAGTTTGTTTAAGACCAATTGTAACCACGCATAGTTTGCATTACCTGAAGGAGGAACTCCATATTTCCATAAATGTGAATCCTGTAATGATTCAGCGCCGTAATCAGAGATGTTGAATGGTGGGTTCATGATGGCGTAATCCACCTGAAGGTCTTTGTGTCGGTCATTGTGGAAGGTATCTCCCAACTCAATCTTAGCATCAATACCACGAATGGCAAGATTCATCTTGGCTAGTTTGTAGGTAGTAGGGTTACTCTCTTGACCATACACAGCTATATCCCCAATTTTACCTCCGTGTGCTTCCAAAAACTTCTCACTTTGAACAAACATGCCACCCGAACCACAGCACCCATCATAGATTCTACCTGAGTAGGGTTCCAACATCTCCACCAAAAGTTTAACGATACTCTCAGGGGTGTAGAACTGTCCGCCACGCTTTCCTTCCGCATCAGCAAACATCCCTAAGAAATACTCATACACTCGCCCTAAAAGGTCTTTACTATTCTGACCGGGTTCATTGAAACCAATGTTTCCAATTAGGTCAATAAGTTCACCCAATCGTTTTTTGTCTAATGCAGGACGGGCATAATCCTTTGGAAGAACACCTTTTAAATTGGGATTGTCCTTTTCGATATCGTCCATAGCATCATCAATATCCTTACCAATTGTTGGGAGTTTGGCTCTTTCGTATTGGAGGTATTCCCAACGAGCATTTTGAGGAACAAAGAATACATTCTCCGCTAAGTATTCGTCCTTGTCTTCAGGATTTGAGAGTGCATCTTCACTCAACTTAGTATGAAGTTCTTTAAAACTATCTGAAATGTATTTTAAAAATATCAATCCGAGTACAATATGTTTATACTCGGCAGCATCCATGTTATTACGGAGCTTGTCTGCTGCCGCCCACAGGGTTTTTTCTAAGTCCTTTACCATTTCTTATTTTCCTTTTATCAAATCTCTTGCGTCCACGCCTAACAATTTCGCAATCTCAAACAAAACCTCTAATCTCGGTTGATTTCGGTTTTGAACATAGCCATTCACTTGCGAATAACTCTTACCGAGTTTTTCACTGAGCCACGTTTGTTTGATACCTTTTTCATCCATTACCTCTTTAATCCTATTCATATTGAAAATTTATTGCAAAATTGAAACAAATGACGACTATAAAAATGAAAAAACCAATCAAAATTATGTGGAAATACCATATAAAGTTGTGGGTAAAGGAATCTAAGAATTGACGAATTTGCAACAAAAGAATATGAGTGCGTTATTTATTTACTATGACAGATAAAATAAACAAATACATCACGGAGGTATTATCTCCAATTTTAAATGGTTATGTTCCATCTATGAATTCACAATCAGGTGAGGATTCAGGTAAAACAGTAATTAAAGCATATGGTTCGGCATTAAAACACACCGAGTTATACCAAAGTATTTCAGATTCGCCATTGATTCATTACACTACTTTGGATAAAGCTAAGAGAATTCTGGCTGATGGTTCAATAAATTTATCAAGCTTAAGAGCATCAAATGACAAGAATGAAATCAGTAAGAATTTTGGCTTTATCAGTGAATTTACTTTTAATTCAGAATCCGTTAACTTTATTAAGGATTATACACTAAACCTTTCTCTAACAACTTTTAATGAAAAATCAATTAACGAGAATTATTCCGCATTAATCAACAACTTTATTGAATTTGGAGGAGAGTTTCCAATTGGATTTGTTTTAGACCTCTCACAGAACAATCAAGATGAATGGTTCACCTATCATCTCGTAAAAGTAAGTTATTATGAAGACATCCCCGAATTATTGAAGGAAATTTCTATTAAAACAAGAGAATGGATAACTAATAATAAATTTCAAATTACAGACATCCAAGACGCGTTAATTCCAATATTGGCTTGCTATAAAGAAAAAAAATATGAAATAGAAAATGAAATTCGCCTCATGCGTGTTCCTTTAGATTCTAGAACACATTTTAGTCATCACTCAATTTTTAACGGTAATTTCCTTAATGATAACCTCGAGAGAATTACAATACAACGTTTGTTTTTTAATAAAAAAGTAGAAAGCAACATTATAAATTCACTTCGAGAACCGCAACCATTTATGGAATACACTCAAAAAATCACACCGAATTTATTATTGAAGAAAATAATCTTACCATATAGAAGGTATCCAATAAAGTTAAAAGGCACCGAAAAAATAATTAATTCACCTGAAGAACTAAGATATGCATTTTGGAATCTTCTTGACTCTATTGAATTAGATTGTAAAGTGGAGTTTATTGATTTTAACGACAACAACAAAACAGTTAAAATAATCAGTTAGAATCCTATCTCCGCCTTTTTTAAATCCATCTCATCAAAGAAATATACCCGTCCATTATTTCAAACACCCTCGTCACAAATCTATCTATTTGATTTATATATAATTACATATTCAACCATCGGTAAATGGTTGTATTTTCGGTCAATTAGGGGAGCAAAAGCCTCGCATTTCTGCGAGGCTTTTTTGTTATATTTGTATTATTATCAAAATGCCGAACACCAAGGTAAATAGCAAACAAGAAATACTAAACTCAATATACGAATCTAAAGTTGATATTTCAGCATTTGGTGTTAAATCAATTGGGCTCTTTGGTTCATTTGTTAGAAATTCAGCAACAGAAACAAGTGATGTCGATTTATTAGTTGATTTTAAACCGAATAAAAAATCGTTCGATAATTTCATGGATTTGGCATTCTTCCTTGAAGATTTATTCGGTAGAAAAGTAGAAATTATCACTCCTCAATCGTTAAGCAAACACCTAGGTCCACACATCTTAAAGGAGGTTGAAATTGTCTATCAATCCTGATAATGAGTTAATAAAACATATTCAGGAGGAAACGGCATTCATCTTGAATCACACTGAGAAATTAACTCGAGAAGATTATTTGATGGACGAAGTTTTGTGTCGAGCATCAATTCGAAGCTTGGAAATCATAGGAGAAGCAACGAAAAAATTATCGACCGAATTCAAAAGCGAACATTCTCAAATTGAATGGAAGAAAATTGCAGGCACAAGAGACAAGTTGATTCATGATTATTACGGCATTGATTATGATATAGTTTGGGATATCCTAACTTCAAAGATCATAGATCTACATAATTTCCTAAGTAAATTAAATTCATAATATATTCTTGTCTATTTTACTGAACGATATCACATTCAGTTTATATACTTAATTTACACATATCTACATATTCTATCATCGGCGAATGGTTGTATTTTCGGTCAATTAAGGGGAGCAGATGAAAAAAAAGGGTTATATTGATAGTATTACCCTTTTTAATTTACCGCTAACACCTGTCATTCACTACATCATCTTTAAATTGAAGCAGCTGCTTCTTCATTTCTTTGATCTCCTTCATCTTTTGTTCTAAAGAAGTCAGTTTATCATCTAGAATTTCAAGTTTTTGTTTCTTTGAATATTTCTCATTGTACCAGGCATCAATGATTTGACCAATTTCTTTGATAGTAAAACCAACCGACTTTGCATCATTTATGAATTCAAGTTTTTCGATTGTTACATCATCGTAATGAAGGTAATTGTTTGATTTTACCGATTCATCTTGCTTACCCTCTATTAAACCTGACTTTTCATAGAAACGAATAGTATGAGCAGAAACCCCTGTCTTTTTGGATAATTCATTTATTAACATTCAACAAATGTATGATGTTGAAAAATAAATATCAACCTTAGACTACACTCTAAGGTTGTTGGTTTTAAATTAAGCCAATATGTTTGCATCTCAACCAGTATAAATAAAATGAAAAACACAATCTTAATTACAGGTGCAAGCAGTGGTATAGGAAAGGAAACAGCCAAATTCTTTCAAAAAAAAGGATGGAATGTTATTGCTACTATGAGAAATCCTGAATTAGAAACCGAATTAACCGGTTTGGAAAATGTTATTGTAACCAAACTTGATGTATTGGACCTAGATTCAATAAATCAAGCAATAACCTATGGCATTAAAAAATTCGAAAGAATTGATGTCCTCCTAAACAATGCGGGCTACGGAGCATACGGACCATTAGAATCATTCCCAAGAGAAAAGATATTGCGTCAATTCAATACCAATGTCATTGGACTTTTAGATGTTACAAGAGCTGTACTCCCACATTTTAGAGAAAATAAAAACGGAATAATCATGAATGTCTCATCAATGGGTGGTAAAATGACTTTCCCATTAGGGTCACTTTACCATGGAACTAAATTCGCGGTTGAGGGAATTTCAGAATCTCTTAGATTTGAGGTAGAACAATTTGGAGGCTCCGTTAAAATAATTGAACCAGGTTCGATTGCTACAGATTTTGCAGGTCGTTCTTTTGATTTTAACAACGATGAAAAATTGACTGCCTACAAGAATATAGTGACAAAGATTATGACAGCATTCCCAGAAATGCTTAAAAATTCATCGTCAACAAATGTAGTAACTAAGGTCATTTATGAAGCTGCAACGGATGGATCGAAAAGACTCAGATACATGGCAGGAAAAGACGCTAAACTCCTCAACCTGTTAAATAAGATTTTCGGATATGGATTTATTTATAGAATGAATAAAAAGTTTTTCAAATTATAAGAGATGAATCCAATTGTGAAATAATTTACCAGAAAAAAACTGAAATGATTCAAACAGAAGAAATTCCAAGAATGGAAAAAGTCATGCGAAATTTTGTAATTTTTAGATACACTGAAATCACGTTAATAATCATAGGTGTTATTCTTATGTACGGAGCTAGGCAAAATTCCCTTTGGAATGGAATTGGAATGGGTTTGTTTATTCAATCAAGTACAGTCTTACTCCTAGATTTCTTTGCAGAACGACGAGGAGAGGTTTACCTAGCTTATTTAAGGACTTTAGTGGGAAATTGAAAAAAGTTTAAGAAGTTCCGCCCTTCAGTTTCCTAATAATCACATACTCAATCATCGCATTATAGCTGCATCTTTCGTCAATTAGAGGAGCTAAAAGCCTCACAGTAATGTGGGGCTTTTTATTTTGACAAAGAACTGTAAATTTTGTAACTTCGTATTATGACTGAATTCTCCAGCACGGAAGAACGAATTGCATTCTACCTAAAGCAGATGGAAAAGGCAATGCCTGAAATCAGAAGGCAGATAAAGGTTTACGAGGAGGCCATCAAGTCAGGCAAAAGGAGAAAAAATAAGATAGAAATTCCCCGCAATGTCTAAACCAATTTTATTGGTGATAGCAGGATGCAATGGTTCGGGAAAATCATCTTTTTCTAATCTACTCGCAACAGCTGAATTTGAGCCATTCGATTACGATTATCATTATTTAAAGAATTACAAGGCATTGTTTGATTCCGATGTAAGGGAGATTATGGCCCATAACATGGCATTCTCTGCATTAAAAGACAATATTCAGCGTGCATTAAATAACTATAGTAATTTCTGCTACGAAACCAACTTCAATTCAACCCCACTCTACTGGCCTGAAATTTTTCAGTAGCATAACTTTGAACTGCGTTTGATTTACTTGTGCCTCAATTCAATTAAAGAAGCCCAAAGAAGGATTGATATCAGGGTAGAAAACGGAGGACACTTTGTATCAAAAGAAGAGATTGAAAAGCGCTATTTTGACGGTTTCGGGAATTTAAATAGTCATTTCTCATACTTTAACAAGGTTGATTTATTCGAGACAAGTAACTACGGCCAGCCGCCTTCCCATATTCTTTCCATTGAAAACAATTCAATAACCCAAACTGCAGATATACCCGCGTATCTGCAAAAACTGATTCCTGAGATTTTAAAACTTAGTTAAAAAACAGCTGTCTAATTTCCCAAACAGCCACACCTGCACCCTAAATATTTATTTTATAGATAATTACATATTCAATCATCGGTAAATGGTTGTATTTTCGGTCAATTAAGGAAGCAGGTAAAAAGATAAAAGGGTTATACTTGTATAGTGTAACCCTTTTTTTATTCACGACCTTGAACCAAGCCATTTATACATACTTGAACTCTGTTAAATCCCTTTGCCCAAAGTTATCGGATGAAGAGCTTGATTATTTCAAGATTGGTCTGAGAATTACCGAACTTAAACCGAAGCACTTTTTCATACACGCCAACGATATACAACAAGAAATCGGATTCGTAAATTCCGGATTACTCCGCGCCTTTTATGTGGATGAAAATGGCAATGAAATCACAGTAAATTTTATATCTGAAAATCGTTACGCAACACATTATTCGGCCTTCATATCCCGAACTCCAAGTAAATATTACTTTCAATGTCTTGAACCCACCGTTCTCGTGACCCTCTCATTTGAGCACATACAGGGCGGGTATGAAAAATTCACTAACATTGAACGCTACGGTCGTTTGGTAGCGGAATCTGTGTTGAAATCTCAACAAAAACGCATTGAGAGTTTTCTATTCGAAACAGCAGAACAACGCTATCTTGATTTCATTCGAGAGAATCCGAATCTGTTCAATCGCATTTCACTATCGCACCTTTCTTCTTTTTTGGGAATGGAACGCCAAACACTCACACGTATTCGACAGAAGTTAGCGAGGGGTTGATTTTGACGCATTTGTGTCAGGTCGAAAGCAACCATCGTACTGAACTTTGTATCAAACAATGAGATACAAATGAAAGTAACCATATTTGGCGCTACCGGTTTTTCAGGGCAAGCCATATTAGCAGAAGCCCTCAAACAAGGTTATGAAGTAACCATTCTGGTGCGTGTTGCATCCAAAGTTCAAATCAAGCACAATAACCTGACGGTTGTGGAAGGTAATGTGTTAGATCCACAAACAGTTGCTTCCACTTTGCACCATCAAGATGCAGTGATTCAGTGTTTGGGTGTTGGCGGTAAGGGCGACGGCAAACCAACCACCTTTATTTCCGATGCAACGAAAGTCATTGCTGATGAAATGCAAAAGCAGAACATCAAACGCCTCATTGCCATGAGTAATGTGGGAGCAGGAAACAGCATTGCTTTTCAACCCTGGTTTTTTACCAAAATCATTCTTCCTTATTTCATGAAATGGCTGAAAGTCATCATCGAAGATAAAAACCGTATGGAACCCATCATTATGAACAGCAACCTCGATTGGACGATTGTTCGCTGTCCCAATATCATAGATAAACCAGCAAAAGGGAGTTGCAATGCTACACTCGATGGCAAAGGCCTCAAACTGTCCATTACGCTTCCTGATTTATCAAAATTCATGGTCGACCAGCTAACAGAAAAGAATTTCAATAAACAGGCGCCCTGTGTAAGCAATTGATATGACAGTCAAAGAATCAACCACATTCGCAAAGACCAATATTGGGGACATAGCCGTCTTTCAGCAGATTGCTGATTCGGACAAAACGCCAATCATTTTCTTACACGGTGTTTACTTCGATCACCATCTATGGGATGCAGCAATTGAATCCTTAAAAGACCGAACCATCATCACACTGGATATGCCTTTTCATGGCTTGAGCAAGGAAATAACAAAAAATGATTGGACGCTCGATGACTGTGCCGACATGTTGATTGAAATCCTACATGGTTTACAACTACCCAAAGTCATTGCCCTTGGACACTCATGGGGAAGTATGACCATACTCAGGGCTGCTCATAAAGACCCTGAACTGTTTTCGTCCATCGGTTTATGCAACATGCCTTTTATGGCCGCATCAAAAGGAAAGAAGTTAACCCTGAGCATTCAGCATGCGATGCTACCCTTCAGGAATTTCTACACGCAACAAGCCGCAAAAGCATTATTTGGAAAGTCAACATTAAATGCAAAACCATATCTAACTAGTGAACTCAAGCGAACAATGGACCTATTGACTATCCCTCAAATAAAACACACGGACAGAGCGGTAATCGCGAATGCAGAGGACACCTCAGCGTTAATTAAAACCTTGAAAGTAAAAGCACTGGCCCTTAAAGGAGAAGAAGATTATGTGCCCGCACCGCCCTATTTAGAGACAATTATTGTTAAGGGAGGTCATGTTAGTCCAATTGAGAATCCAGTGGAAGTTTTAGAATTTATGAATAAATTATTATAATTGTGTAGTGTCACCCCGATTGTATGAATGGCCTTGAGGAAATAAAAAACTTTGGACCCTATATGGTCAAAATCATGAATCTCATTGGGATTCATTCAAGGGAAGACCTCATGGCCTCTGATTACAAAACAATCAAAAAGAAATTGAATCAAGTCGGAGTTAAACCACATCTTAATATATTCTATTCGATTGAAATGGGCTTACAAGATAAAAGCTGGCTAGAAATTACCTCCGTTCAAAAGCACGATATTCAAAACATCCTATTGTCAGATGGAAAAAATCACCAAAAACATACTTGAGCAAATCGGCTTTAATTCAGTTTTATATTTCGTATTTGGAATTATTGCTTTTTGGTTTATTTGGAAAATACTCTCGAAGAAAATTGGATGGAGAAGAATTCAACCCCAGGCCGAAACAAAACCTCATTTTTTTAAACATGATATCCTCTATTCTTTCTACTCCATCATATTAAGCTCACTACTTACGGCAATATTACTTTTTCTTGAATCAAAGGGTGTAACCAAATTATATTGGAACTTCGAACAACATAATATAATTTGGGGATATTCACAGCCTGTTTTTTTCATCTTTTTTTATGATACATACTTCTATTGGACACACAGATGGATGCATCATCCAAAAATCTATCGGTTTATTCACAAGAAACACCACAAAAGCACTGACCCGTCACCATTAACTATATTCTCATTTCATCCTTTGGAAACCATTATTGAGTTCATACCATTCCTAGTCACTCCTCTCATCCTTCCCGTTTACTGGCCGGCATTTTTCTTGTGGCAGACCATTGATTTAATTAACAATCTGTTTGCTCATATTGGATATGAATTCTACCCAAAAAACTGGACTTCGAATCCCCTTCTAAATATAAAAACCACCTCAACACATCACAATTTACATCACGAAAAGTTTGTAGGTAATTACGGATTATATTTCACTTATTGGGATAAATTAATGAATACAGAAATCGGCGAATATCATGATAAATTCAAGGATATATATAATCGTCGATATGACCATCAGTCATAAAATTACCGCGTAACACCAATCGGTTAACGAAACACTTTTTACTGACGTCCAATTTTCCAAACACCTGTATCACCAACCTATTTATTTGTTTTATAAAGTATTACATATTCAATCATCGTCAAATGGTTGTATTTTGGGTCAATTAGGGGAGCCAAAAAGAGAAAGCCTCACATTTCTGTGAGGCTTTCTCTTTTTGGCTCATAGGCTTTTTTGCGTTTACTTGCTTTGGGCAATTTTATATTCCGCCAAAACAAACTTAATTGATAAATTTTGGCGAGTTATACACATCAATAACTAAATAAAACATCCATTTCCAAATGAATATGAACCAATTCTTTGCTATATTCTTTTTTCCTTGATCCCATAAGTTGAAATTAACGGAACAAAAATATTTTTCCTTGTTTTGGTATCTTGTTGAAGTGCAGCAATTTTGTTTTTCAGATTGAGATCCATAATACTTCTTGCTGATGCCACTTTCCGCATCATGCAGGTTCAAACCTATCAGAGCATAATAAATTTTAATCCTATTAATATTTCATTTACTGGCCAATCTTTTGAATTAACTATTTTATATTGATGAATAAACCTAGGTTAGAACGAGATAGATAATAAAAAGTCAGCTCACCATATAAGTCTTAATTCTCCGTTTGAGCAAAAAGATTTTGGATGTATATTTATACCGTGAAAGTTAAAGCAAGCAAAAATGACCATGGCATAGCAATCGGCTCAGCAGTTGGTGTTGCTTTGGGATATGCATTCGGACAAAAATCGTCGTCCCCTTCCCAAGGCATTGCCTTAGGATTGGCTTTGGGTGTCGCAATTGGAGCCGTCATTGATTTTTTCAATAAAACCAAATAGCCAAGGATCAATAAGAAACCTAAACTCCCCTCAAATCCTTCACAAACCACAAATCAGTCTGTGGTGTACTTCCCAAAGGGAAATCATTCTCTACTCCAGAATTTAAAAATCCATGTTTCTCATAAAAACCGCGCGCTCTGAAATTGTATTCCCAAACCGATAAAAACATCATCTCATATCCGGAATCACGTGCAAATTGAAGGGCAAAATCCATCAAAACATCCGAAGCGCCCGTTCCGTGAAACTCTTTGAGAAAATAAAATCGCACCAGTTCCACACAATTCTTACCTGCCCAAGATTCTAGTGGACAATTATGTTTACTGTTGATTCGCATGTATCCTTTCACCGTGCCTTCATCCTCTAGAAAAAAGAAATTATCAGAAGCATCTTGAAGCTCCGCCGTACATTGTTCATGTTTAAAATACAAATCTAAAACCCCTTGCATATCTTCCTTGGTGCATGTACCACCAAAGGTGTCGTCGAAGGTCTTTCGACCAAGTTGATGCAAGAGTTCAAGGTCATTTATATCAGCGCGACGAATCATCCAGCAAAAGTATCAAATCATATGCTTGATAAATCATTAATATATTTTTTTTAAATTCAGATTCTTGCAGAACAGAACGGTTCGTTTAATTTTGAACCATGAAAAATCTTATTCCTCTTTTCTTTTTATATCCTTTTACTTTTTTGTTCGGACAAGTTGGAATTGGAACGACTTCACCCAAAGCGACCGTTGAAATATCGGGTCAACCCAGTGTAGCTTCAAGTGCCGATGGGGTGATTGCTCCCAGGCTTACTCGGTCACAACTCATCTCAAAAAATGCCTATTCAACAGACCAATTAGGTACCATCGTGTATGTAACTGATCTGTCAGGCACCACGAATGTTGCAACCGTAAGCATAAGTGAAATTGGATACTATTACTTTGATGGCAGCAAATGGAACTCTATGAATACTGGTTTGTCAAATTTTACTTACGGGGATATAAAAACTGGAATTCAATCTACAGATCACAATGGATGGATTAAATTAGATGGAAGGGCAAAAAGCACATTAACTAGCACACAACAATCCCGGGCAACAGCATTGTCAATTGGATCTAACTTGCCCGATGCAACCAATTCCTTTTTAGTTCAAAATGGAAATACCCTTGGAAGCACGTCAGGTAGCAATAGCAAAACCATTGCTCAAAACAATTTACCAAACGTAACACTCAACGGAAGAATAGGTGTTTCCGATGGTTCCGTTACAGTTGTAAGCGGCGGCAACATCAATTCATTGAAAGAAGCCAATAACAATTGGTGTAATAGTAGCCCTGATCGTTACACTGATGGATCAGGCGTATTAGAAATCAAACTCAATGGCGGCGTAACACAACAGGCAATTGACATCACTCCAAAAAGCTTAAGCGTCAACACGTTTATTTTCCTAGGAAATTAAATTTTTCAAAAATCATGGCCTCAAATTTCGCAAATCATAATGACCAAAGACGATGAAAATCCCTACCCCTAATTTTAAAATTACACTCAGCACCATCGGAATAGCGTTCATGTTTATGGCTATTTCTTTGTTTGCTAAAGGACTTATCCCCAGCATGGCAGAATTTAAAGTCCCCCAAGAAACTCTGTCATCGCCTCATTATGTTGATGCAATCAGTTGGGTATACATTCACATGACTGTCATAGGCGCACTTGTTTTTCTGTTGGGACGATCAGTTACGGATCTAAAGCACCAAAAAAGCATTACTCTATTCTTAATTGCAGCCATAATTTTTTATTCATACCTTGATTTTCGAAGTTCTGATAGCACTTTGGGAAATGGACTTTATAAAGGCGACGCATCTATCGTTCCTGGCATCATCAACATCATTGTATTGGTCTTTTTGATACTACTTTCCGTAAAATTATTTAGAAATAAAAACAATGAACATTAATGATATTCCTTACAACCAACTGTTGGGTATTCAGAATTCAGACAACGATTTGTATCTTCTGAAACTTGATGAAGACACCAAATATCACAATCACATTCAATCTATTCACGCAGCAGCCTTGTTTTCACTAGCCGAAGCAACCGCGGCTAAGTTCCTATTGATGAACTTTCATGAATTTGAAGGGAAAGCAATACCTCTGCTTCGGAAATCAGAAATCAAATTCAAGAAACCTACAACAGGGCCCGTTTATTCTAAAGCAACTCTTTTGGAAGATTCAATAGAAAACATATCTACTACTCTTCGCCAAAAGTCCAAGGCTTTGCTTAAAATTCAGGTTCAATTATTCACCAACCAAGAAGAAATCATCATGGTTGGTGACTTTGAATGGTTTGTTTCTTTGATATAAAAAAAGCCCAACTTATTCAGCTGGGCCTAATATTTATTTGATTTTACAAGAAAAATCTTAGTTCCCTTTATTCGTAGAACCGCTGCTTGCAGGCGCTGTTCCTGAAGTTGGAGTATTTGCTTTTTGAATGGTTCCACCTTTAGGTGTACCAGTGCTTTGGGTCTGTCCAGATTTATTAGGACCGCTTGAAGTACCCTTGTTTATGGAGGTAGACTGTGTTGTTGAAGTACCAATCTTCCCGGCAGAACCCGGTTTTGATGAAGATGCTGCATTTACTTGACCTTCAGATTGATTAGATTTACCAGAATTTGAATTAACTGCAGGAACTGGCATTCCTTTGCTGTCTGGAGCTGTTTGAGCAGGCGCTTTTGCATTTACCTTACTTGGAGAAATACCTTGAGCGCACACGCTTCCTAAACCTAAAACTGCACCGATTGTTAGAATTATCTTTTTCATATTAAGCAAGATAGACCAAATAAATGAAATATGGGATATAAATAAATGATTTTTGTATGTTTGTTTAAACAAATATTTAGATGCGTCGAAAATATTTCCTAAAAACGCTACCATCCATGTTGTTTGCAGCTCCCTTAACCCACGCTATTATGAAAATTGAAAAGTTGAATCTTTTATCCAAATCCATGGGCAATTCCAACAAAATGCCCGTCCTATTTTTAGGCCACGGAAGCCCTATGAACGCCATCGAAGAAAATGAATTTGTGCAAGGGTTCAGGCAAATCGCAAAATCCATTGAATTACCCAAAGCCATATTAGTCATTTCAGCACATTGGGAGACCCGCGGCACACAGGTCACTGCCATGCCCCAGCCTAGAACCATTCATGATTTTGGCGGATTTCCGCAGGAATTATTCAATGTTCAATACCCAGCCCCAGGTAGTCCTGAGCTCGCTAAAAAGACTAAATCCATTGTAACCAAAACAGAAATCGGATTAGACGACAAATGGGGACTTGATCATGGCGCATGGAGTGTCATTAAACACCTGTACCCAAATGCTGATATCCCTGTTATTCAAATGAGCTTAGATTACACTCAACCACCCCAATATCATTATGAACTGGCCAAAGAAATCGTGTCCCTCAGAAACAATGGCGTGCTTATTATTGGCAGTGGCAACATGGTACACAACCTAGGCATGGTAGAGTGGAGCAGACTAAATGAATCATTTGGTTACAATTGGGCCCTGGAAGCAGATAGCAAAATGAAAAAGTTCATTGAAACAGATGACCATCAACCGTTAATTGACTACCACAAACAAGGTACCGAATTTAAACTTGCAATACCTTCACCGGAACACTACCTTCCATTGTTATATACATTGGCATTAAAAGAAAAAAATGATCCAATTGATTTCTTCAATGAGAAACCCGTTGCTGGTGCTTTGACAATGACCAGTGTGAAAATTGGTTAATTCCGTTTGTAAGTTAAAGATATGTCATTTATAACAGAAATAACCTATATTTGACTTATCCCCCAACCAATGAAATTTTTCACGAAATTAATAGCTTTACTATTGACAAACGGATTCATCACGATCTCTGGTTTGTCTGCGCAAACGGAGATTGACGGACTTTTCATGGGCAAGAACAACTTTTGCGGAGGCTTCAACTTCTCTAAAAGCTCATGGAAAAATTATTGGGAGGGCACCTTCTATAGAGACAACCAAAATCTTGGTTCGGTTAACACCAACCAAATTGGATTAATGGGCAATTTCGGTATTACATCAAAAACGAACCTAATTTTCAGCACATCATACATTCACAATTGGGCTACACAAGGAACAATGATTGAACAAAAAGGAATTCAAGACTTGAACCTGTTTCTGAAAAATGAACTTTGGGCAAAAAATATAAACGGATATTTAACTTCATTGGTTTCGGTATTGGGCGTTTCAAGCCCGTTAAACAACTATGTTGCAGATTATTTACCCTTGAGCATAGGTCTCGGCGCAAAAACCGCCTCTATAAGAATCCTCACCGACATCCAGAAAAAATCAATGTTTATGACATTCTCGGGTTCTTATATTGGAAGAAGTAATGTGACCATTGATAGAAATTCATATTACACAGATCGCTTGATTTACAGCAACCAAGTAAATATGCCCAACGCTTACAACTTCAATTTAAGATTGGGCTACAGAAAAAATCCTGATAATTATATTGAAATCGTTGTTGATCATATGAATACCCTCGGGGGATTTGATATGAGAAAAAACGACATGCCGTTTATAAGCAATGATATGGAGTGGACACGAATTGGGCTAAGCGGTAAAAAAGGTGTTCCAAAAATATCTGGACTTAGCATCATGGGTGGTGCATTTTATACCTTATCAGGTAGAAATATGGGACAAAGTACTGGCTGGAATTTGGCTGCGGTATATCAACACGAATTCTAATGAAGACGAAATTTAAACTAATTGGTTTTCTGGCTTTGATTGCCATTTCCTGTCAACGTGAAGTAGATGAAAGAAATTCCTATTTCCCTCCCCTAAATCCTAGTAACTTAGATACCAATGCTGGCAATTGGCTTCCCATTTTATTGACAAACAACGAAGAGTTCGTCATTGATGCACCTGAATTGGTCACATCAGCAAATTACAAATTAGAACTAAACGAAATTAAAAGTGCCCAAAATAGAAATTCGAAAGAAGACATCGATAATTTAAACTATTGGCAAGCGGGCACAGTACTTAGATGGAATGAAATACTTAGGGAATTGGTTGCAAAATACAACCTGCCTCCCTACCAAAACGAAGACAACACCTATCCCATTCCCAACCCGAATAACCCGTTGGCCTACCCGTACTTCCCATTTGCAAATCCGCCTTATGCAGCACGCGCTTATGCCTATGTCAGCGCTGCTCAATACGATGCATTGATTGCAGCTTACCATTATAAAGATAAATATAAAAGGAAAAGGCCTCACCAAGTAGATCCTGGCATTGAAGTAAAGGGAATTGAATTTAATGATTACGCTTATCCGTGTGAACAAGCAGTGGCAGCGGGTGCCGCTGTAGCAATGATGAGCCAACTTTTTCCTGGTGACATTGATTATTTGCAGAAAAAGCTCACGGATTGCATCAACAGCAGAATTTTCGCTGGAACAAACGTGCGCAGCGAAATAGAAGCAGGCCTTAATCTAGGTAAACAAGTGGCTCAAAAGTTCATCAATAGAGCTAGAAATGATCGCGCGGGAAAATCAGTAGGGGCACCTGCAGATTGGGAACTTTTTGTAACAACCACAACAAATAGAGGTGAAACCCCATGGAAAAGCCTTGAATCTCCATCAAGGCCACCTATGTTGCCATTGTTTGGCAAAACCATTGGATTTTTACTAGATACCACAGAGGTTGTAAACGGAAGGCCAACTTCTCCACCATCAACTTCATCAGAGCAATTCAAAAAGGAACTTAACGAAGTCCTCGAATTTAGCCAGAATGCCACCCGTGAAAATATGCGCATTGTTCATTTTTGGGGTGATGGAGTAGGTACATACACTCCTCCGGGCCACTGGAATGCCATAGCTTGTGAAGATTTCGTACAATTAAAATTCAGCGAAGCACGATGGGCCAGAAACTTGGCTCTCTTGAATATGGCCATGTTTGATGCCGCCATTTGTTGCTGGGATGCGAAATTTTTCTACTTCAATCCCCGTCCAAGTCAAATGAACCCAAAAATCAAGACTCTAACAGGGGTACCTAATTTCCCAGCATACGTTAGCGGACATAGCACCTTCAGTGGGGCTGCAGCGACAGTGCTATCACATGTCAACAGCTCTAAATCATCGCAATACAATTCAATGGCAGAAGAAGCTAGTTTAAGCAGATTATTGGGAGCCATTCACTACCGAAGCGACATTGAAGTGGGTTTACAAATGGGCAAAAACGTGGGAAATAAAGCGGTGTTTAGGGCAAAAAGTGATGGTGCTGAGTAATTTTTGATTATTCATCCAAAAAAACAACAACTTAGACGAATCTAAATCCTTAACCGAACAAGGGATTATATTTTGCCTAAGTATGAAAAAATATTTGAGCATTACAACCATAGCCGCTGTACTGATCAGCTCTTGCACCATTGTTCATCCTGGAGAAACTGGAGTTAAACGCCGCTTAGGAAAGCTTAACGATAAAGCATACGATCCGGGCATTCAATTTTACAATCCTTTTTTGTCAACCATTTTAAGACTTCCCATAAGAACCGTAAACCTCGAAGTCAGACTTCCCTTACCAAGCAGGGAAGGATTAACCATTCAATCAGAGATTTCCATCCTCTACAGAATTGAAAAGAATGCAGGTCCAGATGTAATTAAGAACATTGGTATGAATTACGAAGACGTGGTCATACTCCCAGTATTCAGATCGGCTGCGGCTGATGTAACCTCCAAGTTTTATGCAAAAGACATGCACAGTGGCGAAAGGGCTAGAATTGAACGCAATATCAGAGATACCATGATGGCGGTATTGGGCGATAAAGGTTTTGTAGTTGAGAACGTTCTGCTCAAATCAATTACTTTACCATCGGGCTTATCTGCCGCTATTGAAGAAAAATTAAGAGCAGAGCAAGAAGCACAAAGAATGGAATTTACCAAACAAAAGGAAAAGTTAGAAGCTGAAAGAAAAGCCATTGCTGCTGAAGGCGAAAAACAAGCCGTTATCATTGCCGCTCAAGGATTTGCAGAAGTTGATAAAATCAGAGCCGAAGGTGTTGCAAATGCTACCAAAATCGAAGCAGATGCCAAAGCAAAAGCCAACGAAATGATTTCAAAATCACTCACACCCGAGGTTTTGAAAAACAATCAAATTGAAGCTTTCAAATCTCTCTCCAACAGCAACAATTCGAAGGTGATTATCACCGATGGCAAGACACCGTTGTTGGGTATTCCTGAGGGTGGTAAATAATTCTTCTGCGACTTTTCTCACAATCGAATTGTCCGCAACAAGATAACTTTGCACTATTAATAATTACCTCATGCCTACAATTCAATTAAACAGCGAGAAATTCAAAGAAGAAGTTTTTGATTATACCACCGAGAAAGAATGGAAATTCAAAGGCTCCCAACCGGCCATCATTGATTTTTATGCAGATTGGTGTGGTCCTTGCAAAGTTGTTGCTCCTATCTTAGAAGAACTTAGCAATGAATTCCCTGAAATTACCATCTACAAAGTGAATACCGAAATTGAACAGGAACTGTCTTACGTCTTCCAAATCAAAAGCATTCCCAGTATTTTGTTCATCCCAATGAACAAACAACCCATGATGCAAGCCGGAGCAATGCCCAAAATGACCCTGAAAGAAATTATTGAAAAAGAACTTTTAGCCACCAAAGACCAATAGCCAAAGACCAAAGACCAAATCCTAAAGACCCTCGCAGTACTTCTTGAAATTATTCAAGATCATTTGCCAGCCTTGTCTCTGCAATTCTTCTGAATTTTGATCTTCAGGTGTGAATCTTTCTACTACTTTGACCCCTGCTTCAGTTTCGAAAAATTCCACCTCTACATTTCGACTTTCACCTAAGTCTTCACCCAAGTTGAATACAACACGACTCATCGGGGTGATCTCGCGGTAATATCCCCAGAAATCGAAAGAAAAAGAACCGTCTTTTGCAGCCATGGCATTGCTGAACTTACCTCCTACTTGAAAGTCTACATCTGACGATGGACAATGCCAGTCATCGGAGGCGAAGTTCCAACCTGTAATGTGTTCGCTTGAATTAAAACAGTTCCAAACCTTTTCCAAAGGAGCTTGAACCAACACCTCTACTTCTATCATTTGCATAAACAAAGATATTTATATTTGCCTTGCTATGAAAACCCTAAAAATCGCAACCATTACCCTGGCTTCTTTGGGAGTCATCATTTTTGCCGTTCTGTTCTTTAACGGCGCATTTACCACTGTGAATGTGCAAAAAGGCACTCAAGGTGGATACTTGCTCATTGGAATTGACCACAAAGGTTCATACCAAAATATTGGTGAGGCCTTTGATAAAGTCAAAAAAATACAATTAGACGAAAAATATGACTCTAGCCTTTTCGTGGGGGTGTACTTTGACGATCCCGCGTCTAAACCCGAAGATAGCCTCCGTTCCTACGCAGCATTTGCGGTGAAAGATTCTGCACAAGCGCTAGCACTCATGGAAAAACACCCTGATATGCACATGCTCAATATTCCAAAAGAAAACTCATTTTATACTGAATTAAAGACTTCGGGCATGCTGTCTATGATCATTGCAGCCATCAAGGCCTACCCCGCTTTGGGTGATAAAATCAAAGAAGAAAATCCTAAAACTACCGGCGAAGGCATGGCATTCGAAGAATACCACTATGGCTTCACTCGTTTTGTGATGCAGGTTCGCTAAGAAGGTTTAAACACTCCTTCACAATTGATTTCCGGGCTTCCATGAAATTCGGTGCGCTCACTTGCTCAATAAATAGAGCAAAAATCAACCTGCCCTCTGGGGTATTTTTGAAACCTACATACCAGCCCTGATCAATACCTGCAGATTGAGTCCAACCCGTCTTGGCATAAAGATTCGAATCGCCTTCCACCCTCATAATTTGAAGCATTTTTTTCTTTGTTTCGGGGGATATTTCAAGCTCGTCGGAACAAAATCTTCTTAAAAAGGATATCTGTTCAAATGGACTAATTTTAAAATCTCCAACCAACCAAAAGTTATCAATATTCCCAGAATCAATACTCATCAAAGTGGCATAATTCAACTTTTTCAACCACTCCCGCATTCTCTCTGCTCCAATCTTTCGTGCCACCTCCTGATAACATGGAACGCAAGAACTCTGAAATGCTTCTCTTAAATTCATGTCGCGCTCCCATATGGAAAACATACGTTTCTGCCCGTCCCAATGAAACATAGAATCTACAGACGGAATGACCCCCGTTTCAATGCCAATCATAGAATTCGCAATTTTAAAAGTAGATGCGGGCAGATGTCCCAAAGCACCTCCTCGAAAATTATTGGAATAATAGGTTGACGTTTTATCGTTTAGCACCACAATGACTCCTTTAACTTGATATGAATCAATAACACGCTGAAAATCATCTCTATTTCGAAGGCTATTTTCCGAAACTTGAGCATTTGAAAAGCCCACTACACATAAAAAAAGAAGTGTTAACAATCGCATGCTCAAATCTAACGACATTTTAACCACCCTTCAATACAGATTGCCACCATTTTGCCGAGTCTTTCAGAATTCGTTTTTGTGAGGGGTAGTCTATATAAATCAAGCCAAATCTCTCTGAAAATCCTTCACTCCATTCAAAGTTGTCAGTTAAACTCCACACAAAATACCCTGAAACGGGTATCCCTTGTTGTTTTGCGGAGCGCAAGGCTTCCAAATGATCTTGAAAAAAAGCGATTCGTTTTTCGTCTTTGACTTTTCCATCCACAAGTTCATCTCTAAAGCAAACACCATTCTCAGAAACAACCAGATCTTTGAAACCGTATTCATGGAATCGTTTCAGGCAATCTAAAAGTCCTTTGGGGTAAATTTCCCGACCCATTGAATTCACTACAACCCCTCTTTTCGATGCAGGGATTTCACGTCCCCCGAAAAAAGGAATCAGACGAGACTTCTTAACAACTACCCTGAAATAATATTGAATTCCAACAAAATCAAAAGCGCACTTTATAGAATCCATGTCGCCCGGTTCAATATACTTTTCCAATCTTTTTAATGCAGGTAGATCTTCAAAGGGATAACCTGAACCCAAATGTGGCTCCACAAATAACCGATTCAATAGAACATCTATACGCTTGGCCGCTGGAAAATCTTTCAATTCGGCACCTTCAACTGGAGAACAACTATATGCCATACCTACCATTGCATCGGGTTGAAGAGATTTAATTTTTCTAAATGCTGCAGATACAGATAAAAGCACGTAATGAACCGCCCTCAAAAAACCGAAGGGTGACTTCTTACCAGGGGCGTGATATCCGGATAGATAGCCTAAAGAAACAAAAGCGGCGGGCTCATTGGCGATGAACCATTTCTTCACCTTAGATCCAAATAGTTGAACACACTTCTCCACGTAGATTTCGAAATAATCAATGATCTTCCTGTTTGACCAGCCCCCAAATTTCTGCAATTCCGAAGGCAAATCCCAATGGTAGAGCGTCACCCAAGGCTGCATTCCTTCGTTGATAATAGCGTCAATTAGATTATGGTAAAAAGCAACGCCTTCCGTATTTAACTCTTTCATGCCAGGTTGCATTAAACGCGCCCAAGAAATGGAAAATCGAAATTGCTTAAACCCCAAAGAACTTGCTAGTTTAATATCTTCGGTGTAGTTGTGGTAAAAATCGCTCGCAACTTGAGCATTTGAACCATCCTTAATATTACTGGAATTCTTGGTAAAATCATCCCAAATGGTCATAGACCTTCCACCCTCACTTGCAGCACCTTCCACCTGAAAAGCCGCATTGGCCACTCCCCATTTGAAATCTGAACCCATATCTTCTATCAAGCTATGATCAGCTTTAGCGAAAGATGTTGTTATAACACCCGCACTTCCCAAAATCCATGTACGCCTTTTCATTTTGCAAATCACTTTTTTATCATTCAGCTTCAATGTTATCTTATTGATATTTAAACATTAATACGTTGTTTATAAATCAAAATTGACTAACTTCGAAAATATGGAATTCAGAATTCTTCAAACCGATACTTCCGTTGATTTGGTAGAATATCTCAAATTCTATCTCTCCGAAAACCCCGATGCCCAAATCATCATTGGCTGTGATTCCAAAAATAGAGATTCTCTAACCATTTATGCCGTGGTAGTGGTTTTATACAAGCCCCGTCGCGGCGGACATGTGCTCTACTCAAAAAAGCGCATCCCCCGAATTAAAGAACGTTGGAACCGCCTTTGGCATGAAGTGGAAATTTCGGTCAATCTAGCCAATGATTTGGTAGAACTTGGACTTCCCAAACCCGCTTTTATAGATCTTGACCTCAACCCAGACCCGCGCTTCAAATCGAACGATGTAGTCAGGGCTGCAGTGGGATTGGTTGAATCTATGGGATATGTAGCCAGAACCAAGCCCTATAGCTTGTGTGCCAGCTATGCAGCCGATAAGGTCTGTTGATCTATCGAGTATTTTTTGCTCATATCGAGTATTTCTTATCCGTAGTTACAAAACCACTATGTTTGCAAGTCCATGATTCGCGTTCAAAACCTATATAAGTATTACGAGGAAGTTTGCATCAACGACAATATATCCCTCGAAATAAAAGAAGGCAGCATCTTTGGTCTGTTGGGTCCCAACGGCGCTGGTAAAACTACGCTCATGCGTATGCTATCTACCGTCACTACACCAGACCGTGGCGAAATTTATTTCCAAGATCAGCTTCTGTCTAACAAACACATTCCCTTTATTGGTTACATGCCCGAAGAACGCGGACTATACCGTAAAATGTCTGTAGTAGATCAGTTGCTCTATTTTGCCGAGCTTAAGGGACTTAAACGCAGTCAAGCCAAAGAACAAGTGAAATACTGGCTTAAACGACTTGAAATCATTGATTGGGCAGAAAAGAAAATGGAGGAACTCTCTAAAGGAATGGCTCAGAAAATACAATTCATTTCTACCATCCTTCACCAGCCCAAGTTTCTCATTTTGGATGAGCCCTTTAGTGGATTTGACCCCGTGAACGCAGACCTTGTGAAAGACCTCATCATAGAACTGAAAAAACAAGGCACTACCATCTTATTCTCCACACACCGAATGGATAACGTTGAAGAACTTTGCGACCGCCTTGCCATCATTCACAAAGGGAAAAAAGTACTTGACGGCTCCATTCACGAAGTCAGAAGATCGTATTTCAATCACGAATATGATATTCTATTCAACGGCAATGAAATTCCATCTGAACTACCCACGTGGGCAACCTTGCAAAAAACATCCAATTCAGAATTTGGCTATTTAAAAGCCCGCATCCATTTAACAGATACCTCAAAAACTCAAGACCTCATTTCTTGGGCACACGAAACCCATCAAATGATTGGATTTCAAGAATATGTACCCACAATGCACCAGATTTTCGTTGACAAAGTAACCCTAGCATGAAAAACATTTTAGTCATCCTTAAAAAAGAATACCTGACCCGAATCAAGAACAAATCGTTCATCATCATGACTTTTGTTGGCCCCATCTTGATGGTGGCATTCTACGCCGGGGCCATATATTTTGCCACTCAAGGCGCCGAAGACAATCGCACTCAAACCATTTATCTTACTTCCCCAAAAGACTACATACGTCCCACCGAAAACACCATCTCCTTCGATAAGTTCTTGTTTATCAAAACCGATCAACCTCGAGATACCATTTTAGCCTCCATCAAGAATGAAACCGCAGATGCTTGGCTAAACATACAAGATTTAGATTTACGCACCCTCGACAGTACTGAACTCATCAGCAACGGCGCATTATCACTCTCGCAAAACAGCGCCCTCGAAGGATTCATCAAAGATGAAATCCGCCAAAAAATCCTTCAAAACCAAGGAATTAATAAAGCAACTTTAGACTCAGCAGAAGTTCTTGGTGGCATCAACAAACTTGAAGTTGCTGATTCTGGCAACACCGAATCAAGCGCAACAGGTATCAAAAGCGGCATTGGCTTCGCCATGGCCCTCATCATTTACATGTTCATTTTCATTTACGGATCTATGGTGATGCGCTCAGCGATGGAAGAAAAAACCAACCGCATTGTTGAAGTCATTGTCAGTTCTGTGAAACCCTTCGAACTCATGATGGGCAAAATTTTGGGCGTCGCACTCGTAGGACTCACCCAATTTTTGGCCTGGATCATACTCTCGGTAGCCCTCATTTCGGGTGCCTCCACCGTTTTGAAAATTGGCGCCAACTCCATACCCGCTGGCGTAAACACCCCCACTGGCATGACCCCGCCTGCCGGTCTTTCTGCTCCTTCCGGGGGACTTGAACTCATTTCTCAACTCAACAGCTTGCCCTATTGGGAAATTGGGATCATTTTTGTTCTATTTTTTCTCGGGGGATATTTACTCTACTCAAGCATCTTCGCCGCCATCGGATCGGCAGTTAACCAAGATACCGACGTACAGCAATTCATGATGCCCGTGAGTCTTCCATTGGTTTTTGGATTCATCATTGCTCAATCAGTGGTATTCCAAGCCCCACACGGAAAACTGGCAAAGATATTTTCCATGATTCCGCTTACCAGTCCTGTAGTCATGGCCGTTAGGGCACCGTTTGGCGTACCAATTTCCGAAATCATTGCCAGCTTTTCGCTTCTTGCTTTGACCTTCATTTTGATGGTTTGGCTTTCCGCAAAGATCTACCGAATTGGCATTCTGTCTTACGGCAAAAAACCCACTTGGAACGATTTTGTCAAATGGATAAGACAATCATAAGAGACTGTTTGTAAAGAAAATTAACCAATCCTTTGAATATTACACAAGATTCGATAGATTGGCGATATGATTCGACCAGCGTTAACCGTTTCGGTTTTCATTTTCATTGTTTCCACCACATGGTTGGCCTTTGAAAAATTGATTGGTCTACACGGAAAACTGATTCATTATCACTCCGTTATCACCTTAATTTTACCCCTAATCATCATCTTAATCACGGCAAAATCCACTCAACTTTATAGAATCACACAAGGTGGGAAAATCACCTTTATACACGCTCTCATTTTCGGCATCACTCTTACCGCATTCAACTGCGCCCTGGCCCCAGTTACACTATGGATTTTCGAAAACTTCATCAATCCCAACTTCTACAAAGACTTCATCAAATATTCCATAGACCACGGCCTACAAGACAAGGTTACTGCCTATGAATATTTCAATCATGACAACTATTTAATGGAATCGTTGCTTGGCCAAGCAACTCTAGGCTTAATTTTAAGCGTGATACTTGCATATAGATCTAGTAGGAGGTGATATCAGTTTTCGGTGATCGGTGATCGGTTTTCGGTTTTCGGTGATCGGTGATCGGTGATCAGCCGTCAGCCGTTAGCCGTCAACTCTCAACTCTCAACTCTTAGCTATCAACTCTCAACTCTTAGCTCTCAGCGAGCGGCTCTGCCGCCAAGCAGCACCGAAGGTGCCAAGCAGCGCGAAGCGAGAGTCCTAGCGAAGCGAGAGTCCTAGCGAAGCGCAAGTCCTAGCGAAGCG
>CAZGQS010000022.1:0-32475 GCA_964527775.1 uncultured Rhizobium sp.
CCAAAGACCAAAGACCAAAGACCAAAGACCAAAGACCAAAGACCAAAAACTAAATTCCTGACACCAGTGCTTGTGCTACGAACCAGTAGATGGGGAGGCCGGCAATGATGTTGAATGGGAAGGTCATGCCTAGAGCCATGGGGAGGTAGATGCCGGGGTCTGCTTTGGGTACGGCTTGTCGCATGGCGGCGGGTACGGCAATGTAAGAGGCGCTGGCGCCGAGTATTCCCATTAAGAAGAGGTTTCCTGGTTCATGAATGATGAGGCTAGAAATGGCCATCAAAGTAATGCCTTGAAAAATAGGGGTTAGAATGGAGAAGGTTAGAACAAAGGGCCCGTTTTTCCAGAGCCCTTTGAGTTGTCGTCCGGCCGATAGGCCCATGTCCAAGAGAAAAACAGTTAAAAATCCCTTGAAAATATCGGTGGTGAACGGTCGAATGCCATCGGCTTGTTTATCGCTGGTGATCATGCCAATGAGTAGGCTTCCGATGAGAAGAAATACGCTTCCATTGGTGAATGCGTGTTTGATGATGCTGGAGAAGGATGATAGGCTGTGGTTGGTGGAATTTCGGTTGACCATGAAAACGCCTACAATGATTGCGGGGACTTCCATGAGGGCCATAGCCGCAATCATGAAACTTCCGTAGGGAATGTTCTTTTCGTCGAGGAACGCAATGGCTGTAATAAAAGTGACGGCAGATACCGACCCGTAGGATGCGGCTATAGCGGCAGCATTGTCAACGCCCATTCGTTTTTTTAGAATTCTAAAACTCAACAGAGGAAATATGAATGCTGATGCAATTCCAATGAGAGAATAAGTGAGTACCTTCAACCCGGCATGAGCATGAATGAGTTCTTGTCCGCCCTTGAATCCAATGGATAGAAGCAGATAAACAGAAATAAACTTTGCAGAGGTTTCGGGGATTTGAAGATCACTTTTTACTTGGGAAGCGATGATGCCGAGAAGGAAGAAGAGTAGAGCTGGGTTACTGAAATTATCGAGAATTGCGTTCATTGATTGGGACGCAAAATTCGGGGCTAGTTAACTTAAATGAAAGTTTATAGTTTTTATTGCTACCATAAATTGTTTTTATGGTCTTTGGTCCTTGGTCTTTGGTCCTTGGTCCTTGGTCTTTGGTTGAGTGTGTAGAGGTGAGAGTTGAGAGCTTCCAAATGCTAAACTATAGACGCTAAACTCTAAACTTTAGCTGTTAGCTGACGGCCGATCACCGAAAACTGATCACCGAAAACTTTATTGTGCCCAGTACTGGATTCGAACCAGCACGTCTTGCGACACCACCCCCTCAAGATGGCGTGTCTACCAATTTCACCAACTGGGCAAACAGGGTGCAAAGATAGTTACTTTTTGTAAAAAAAACGAGGGAATGTCCATCGAATGATGGGGAAGAGAAACATGGGAATCAAGCCGAAGTAAAGCAGGTATTGGGCCGATGGGTCAAGCGAAAAGAAGAGCGCGGGAAAGAGTCCCCCGAAAAGAAGTCCGCCCAAATGTCCTTCGTGAGAAATGCGTTCGCGATCGCTGGTTTGAGAAAGGATGATGGAAAACCAGACGAAGATGATGCCAAAAATGTAGGCGGGCAGGTAGACGGGGATGAGGAATAGGCCAATGCCGCTGTGGGGTTCTACGAACATGGTGAACATGACGAGTCCGCTGACACCACCCGAAGCGCCCACGGCGAGGTAATTCTTGTCTTTGAAACGAAGGGCGAGCGTGTAAAGGGAGCCTCCAATGACGGAGATGAGGAAAATTAGGTAGGTGAGAGTGGGGCTGGTGAAATACTCAACCGTTGGGGCGAAATAGTAAATTCCCATGGCGTTCATGAGTAGGTGCACCCATCCGGAGTGAACTAGGAAAGGAGTCAGGATGCGGTGATATTCGCCTTTTCTGACTGAGCCAATGTGAAAGCTGAATTTATCGATGAATTCATGTTGGGCCAGATGCGCGAGGGCAATGATGGCTATGAGAATGATGCTTGTCATGGGGAGGTGATTAGTTTTCCGGTGCCGGATGTTTGGATGTTTAGCAGCCTGAAATTCGCGGTATCGGGGAGGTAAAGGTTTCCAGAATTGAAGAGGTAGGCGTTCAATACTTTTTTGGGATGGACGTAGCAATCTTTCACGGTGTAATGCCAAAAATAGAGGTCGTCATTGATGAGGTTGGCGGCATTGAGAGCCGTGGCACGTTCGCAGAACCACGACATAATGGTGGCTCTGCCTGCGAGGGTCATAGAACCAAAGTTTTGGCATGAACCTGAGAGGGTGTTATAATCGAGGTTTAGTTGGCAGTCGCGAACCGAACTGTGGTGAAGTTCCAGTCTATCGCCATGCAGGGTGTCTTGAGAAAAGACTTCGGCGGAGCCTTCAATGATGAATGCCCATAGTTGATGTACATTTACTTTTACTTTGGGTCGTCCGGAGGGATCATTACGCCATTTGGCTTTGTAATTATCGGTAATGTTGAGCCAACCGTCTTCTATGTTGGTTTGGATGTGTGGTAGTCTGTGGCTGTAGTAGGTGATTTCGGCGAAGGGAGGTTGAGAGGTATCGTTGATAACTTCGAGGATGAAGTTTTGCGAAATTTTCAATTTGCTGAATTCGGAAAGTGTGCGTTTTTCGGAGGAGATTTCTTGGTCTTGTTTGCAAGATGGGCACAAGAGGGTGAAGCTGAGTAAACATCCCCAGAAAAAAGGCTTTAAAGAAAGGAAATGACGCGATTGAGCCACCTTACAAAGGTCGAAAAAGAACTTTATATTGTAGTACCTTTGTAAAAAATGAATAAAAATAAGATCATCAATGACCCGTTGCACGGATTTTTGACCATTCCGTCGGAACTGTTGTATGATGTTATTCAGCATCCGTATTTCCAACGTTTGAGGAGAATTAGGCAGTTGGGAATGAGCGATTGGGTATATCCGGGCGCTACGCATACTCGCTTTCATCACGCATTGGGCGCGTTAAATTTGATGTTGCAAGCTCTAGATACTCTAAGAAGTAAGGGTGTAGTGATTACAGACGAAGAATACGAAGCCACGGCCATTGCTATTCTGTTGCATGATGTTGGACATGGACCGTATAGTCATACGCTGGAACACACGTTGATTCAAGAGGTTCATCACGAAGATATTTCGTTGAGAATCATGAATAAATTGAATGATCAATTTGGTGGGGCATTGAGTTTGTCTATATTGATTTTTAGAAATCAGTATACGGCGAAACCCTTTTTGGCTCAATTGATTTCTGGTCAATTAGATATGGATAGGCTCGACTATCTTTTAAGAGATAGTTTTTATACGGGAGTAAGCGAAGGAATTGTGGGTGCAGACCGAATCATTCATATGTTAAACGTGAAAGATGGACACTTGGTGGTGGAAGAAAAGGGTATATACTCGGTAGAGAAATTCTTGATTGCTCGTCGTTTGATGTATTGGCAGGTGTATTTGCACAAAACCGTTATCGCTGCTGACGCGTTGTTGGTTTCAATTTTGCAGCGAGCGCGTATTTTGGCTCACGAAGGATTTGGACTAGGGAGTTATCACCCGTTGTTGCATTTCTTGATGAATGAGGTCACGGCTGAGAATTTCGATGACGAAGCTTTGGATTTATTTTTGGTTTTAGACGACATCGATATTCTTGCAAGTGTGAAACAGTGGCAGTTTCACGGTGATCCTATTTTGAGCAGGTTATCACAGAATTTATTGTACCGTAAGTTGCCAAAGGTGATGATTTCAAATAAAGAAATTGATGAAGTTAAAGTAGCAGAAGCGGCTCAACGTGCCAGTGATTTATTTGAAGTATCAGAGATGGATGCTTTAAGATATTTTGTGAAAACGGGTGAATTGGAGAATCACGCATACAAAATTGAGGGCGGAGGAATCAGAATATTGACTAAATCAGGCGAAGTTCGCGACGTAGCAGAAAGTTCAGACAATTACAATTTATCTGCCTTGAAAGAAACGGTTAAAAAGTATTATCTAACCCATTGGAATAGATGAAGGTTAGAGCGAAGAAGCACTTAGGACAGCACTTCTTGAGGGAAGTCAGCATTGCCGAAGATATAGCCAATTTGGTGGTTGAGGGCGCCGACGAGATCATTGAAATAGGCCCTGGTATGGGAGTTATGACTCGTTTTTTATATGAAAAATGGGGCGATAAATTAACCGTGGTCGAGATTGATCCAGAGTCGGTTGATTATTTGAAGAAGGCTGATTGGGCTCAAGGATTGCGCATTGTGGAAGGCGATTTTTTGTCGTTAGATGTCAAGAGTATTTGGGGAGATAAAAAAGTTTGTGTGATTGGTAATTATCCGTACAATATATCTACTCAGATTGTGTTTGTGGTGGTAGAATCGGGATTAAACGTGGTGCAATTTTGTGGGATGTTTCAGAAGGAGGTAGCCGAGAGATTGGTGGCAGGACATGGAAACAAGGACTATGGAATAACCAGCGTATTGCTTCAGGCAAATTTTTCGGGAAGGTATTGTTTTACGGTTGGGGAGTTGGCGTTTGATCCACCGCCGAGGGTAAAGAGTGGGGTGATTGATTGCAGGTTTATTGGGGCTGAGAAAGAGTACGAATACAAATACTTAAAGATGGTGGTAAAGGCGGCTTTTAGTCAAAGGCGAAAGACGTTATGGAATGCCTTAAAGACTTTAATGGCATCAAAACCTGAGATAGAATTGACAGAGGAGCAGAAAAAGAAGCGAGCTGAGGAGCTGAGTGTTGAAGAATTTGAAGAATTAGCAAAAATTATTTCAAATACAACTCATTGAAATTCTGCTGATAGGGGGTCATTTTAGAACCATTCTAAGGGTAAATGTGTAATAATTCAAAAAAATCTTGGGGAAATAGGGTCAATTAAAAGTGGTAAATGCTAAATTTGTGCCTTAAAACCCCATTTAGTACAAAACTAGAGATGAAAATGGATACGTTGAGAAAATCGTTGGCTTCGATGGCCTTGTTTTTCACCCCGATTCTCGCTATGGCTGCAGATGAAGTGATAGCACCACCAAAGGAATTCAGTTTGGCCAATTACGATTGGACCAGCATTTTGACAGTGTTATTGGCGCTGTTGATTATTTTGGTTGTTGCTCGTGCATTTGACATTGGAGCTTTAACAGAAAAAATTACGGGTAAGTCAGTGGTAAAATGGAATAACGTCAATGCTTGGATTGGTGTTATTGTTTTAGTCGCTGGTCTTATTGGAGTATGGTATGAATTGAAATACCACAGCATTTATTTAATGTTGGGTAATTCAGCGTCTGCACATGGAAGTACTTATGATTCAATGTTCTATTGGACGTTTGGATTTACTTTCTTCGTATTCATTGTAACGGAAGTATTGTTATTTTACTTTATGTTCCGTTACAGATACAGTGCTGATCGCAAGGCTCACTACTATTTCCACAACAATAAGTTAGAAGTTATTTGGACTATAGTTCCAACCATTGTGTTGACCTTCTTGGTTTTGCGTGGTTTCACTACTTGGTCTAAAATCACTACTGAAATTCCTAAAGAGAGTCAAGAGGTTGAGGTTTTTGCATACCAATTTGGTTGGAAAGCTCGTTACGCTGGAGATGACAACAATTTAGGTAACAGCAACTTTACCTTGATCAGCGGTACAAACCCATTGGGTGTAGCTGAAGACAATGCGGTAGATGAGTTGGTAAAAGAATTGGAAGCAGATGTTGTTAAAATCAAAGGTCTGCAAGCGAGTATCAAAGATTCAGTAGCTGTTTGGAAGAAAAACCACGATTATATGGTTTCAACTGGTTTAAGCAGAACGTATCCTGAAGAATACAAAACAGTTAAAACCAAGTATACTGATGGTATTTCTGGAGCATACGAGCGCACCTTAGAAAAGGACCTAAAGCGTAAGATGACCAACTTAAGTCGTATTGCCGAGTATAAGAAGGATCGCACATTCTTTGATGGCTCAGCTAAAGACGATAAAATTACTACTGAAATAGTATTGGTTAAAAATAAGCCTTATGTATTTAAGTTCCGCGCAAGAGATGTGATTCACTCTGCTTATATGCCTGATTTCAGAGTTCAGATGAACTGTGTACCAGGTATGCCAACACAGTTTGCATTTACTCCAACTATGACTACAGAGGAAACTCGTGCAGCAAGGAAGAATGCAGAATATGATTACTACTTGTATTGCAACAAGATATGCGGTGGAGCACACTACAACATGAAAATTAAGGTTACAGTTGTTGATAGCGAAGCTGAGTATAAAACTTGGTTAGCTTCACAAACACCATTTGTAGCTCCAGCAGCGGTTCCTGCACCTGCAGGTGCGGCCCCTTCAGGTGATACTGCTACAGTTGCACCGGTTACTCCAACAGTAGCAATGAAATAAGTTTAATTTTAAGAAAGTCTAAACAAACAATTAAAGATATGAGCACAGCAGCAATGCACGCAGAGCACCATCATCACGAGGAGCACCACCATCACGAGAGCTTCATCAGTAAGTATGTGTTCTCTATGGACCACAAGATGATTTCCAAGCAGTTCTTGATCACTGGTATGATCATGGGTATGGTTGGAATGATCATGTCGTTGTTATTCCGTTTACAATTGGCTTGGCCCGATGAGCAGTTTTCTATTTTGGAAACACTTTTAGGCAAATGGGCTGTTGACGGTAAACTAGATCCTAATTTTTATATGGGTTTGGTAACCATCCACGGTACTATCATGGTATTTTATGTATTGACCGCTGGTTTGAGTGGAACGTTTTCGAACTTACTCATTCCATTGCAGGTTGGTGCTCGCGACATGGCATCACCTATGATGAATATGTTGTCATATTGGTTCTTCTTGGCAAGTTCAGTGGTATTGCTAATCAGTGTAGGTATTGAGACTGGACCTGCTTCAGGTGGATGGACCGTTTATCCTCCGCTAAGTGCATTGGAAAAAGCAATGCCAGGTTCTGGATTAGGTATGACTCTTTGGTTAGTGGCTATTGCCTTGTTTATTGTTTCTTCATTGTTGGGTGGTATTAACTACATTTCTACAGTGTTGAACATGAGAACCAAGGGTATGAGCATGAATCGTATGCCTTTGACTATTTGGGCATTCTTTTTCACGGCTATCTTAGGGTTGTTGTCTTTCCCAGTATTATTGGGTGCAGCGTTGTTCTTGATTTTTGACCGTTCATTTGGTACATCTTTCTACTTGAGCGATATTTATTTAGAGGGAGTAGGTGCATTAGAAAATATCGGTGGTAGTCCAGTATTGTACCAACACTTATTTTGGTTCTTAGGACACCCTGAAGTTTATATTATTTTGATGCCAGCATTGGGTATCACATCAGAGGTAATTTCATGTAATGCTCGTAAGCCGATTTTTGGTTATACAGCGATGGTTATTTCTTTGATGGGTATTTCTTTCTTGTCATTCATTGTTTGGGGTCACCACATGTTCATAACAGGAATGAATCCTTTCTTAGGTTCAGTCTTTATGATTTTGACCTTGATCATTGCAGTACCATCGGCGGTAAAAGCGTTTAACTATTTGACAACCCTTTGGAGAGGTAATTTGAGATTTACTCCTGCAATGTTGTTCTCAATTGGATTGGTTTCTTTCTTTATCTCTGGAGGATTGACTGGTATTTATTTGGGAAATGCTGCCTTAGATATTCAATTACACGATAGTTATTTCGTGGTAGCTCACTTCCACTTGGTAATGGGTTCTGCGGCTATCTTCGGTATGTTTGCAGGTATCTATCATTGGTTCCCAAAAATGTATGGTCGTATGATGAACAATACTTTAGGTTATGTTCACTTCTGGATTACATTTATCGCTGCATATTTGGTGTTTTTCCCTATGCACTTTATGGGATTGGCTGGTGTTCCACGTCGTTACTACCAATTCACTTTGGTTAAAGAATTTGATGTTTGGATGGATGTAAACAAATTAATCACTGTTTCTGCTATTGCAGCGGGCGTGGCTCAGTTGTTCTTCCTTTGGAACTTCTTCTACAGCATCTTCCGTGGTAAAAAAGCAGGTACCAATCCTTGGCAGGCAACTACTTTGGAATGGTCTACTCCAGAAGAGCGTATTCACGGTAACTGGCCTGGTGAAATCCCAACCGTTTATCGTGGACCTCACGAATATTCTCGTCCTGATCGTGAAGAAGATTTCTTCCCACAGTACATTCCAGATGAGAGCGATTTAGCTCAAACTGAAACTCAGAAAACCAAAACTGCCCCAAGCGAAAGCGAAGTAGAAGAAACTGAATCAGCTTCTGTGTTCTTTGCAGCCATCAAGAGGGTGTTTGGTTTGAGTTGATATGACTCCCGAGAAAAGATTTAAATTCGAACATTTGTACAGACGAATAGGTTTTTTTACCTATTCGTCTGTTTTTTTATTGTTCTTTTTGGGTAGCCTTGTTCGTGCTACGGGCAGTGGTATGGGATGCCCTGATTGGCCTCGTTGCTTCGGTATGCTTGCCCCACCATTGAGTGAAGAAGCACTTCCTGAAAATTACCAAGAGGTTTTTCTCCAAAAGCGCATCAAAAAATTAGAACGTTTTGTTGGGGCCTTAGAAAAAGTAGGTTTAGATCAAAAAGCAGCAAAAATTAGACAAGATAAGAGTTTGCTGTTGCCAGAGGAGTTTGATGCAACAAAGGCTTGGATTGAGTATATCAATAGGTTGTTCGGTGTGTTGAGTGGACTTTTCGCTTTGATTTTTTTCTGGTTGGGATTTAGGCTTAAAATTGCCCGTGGGTGGTTGATTTTAGGAATGATTTTTTTACTTCTTAACGGTTGGTTAGGAAGTTATGTGGTTGCTACGAATCTATTGCCGGGTTTGGTTTCTTTGCACTTCATGCTTTCGTTTATTTGTTTGTTTGCATTTATGAAAGCTTCAGATGTGTCAAAGTCTTTGTTGACAATACATTCCCAAAATAACAGAACTCAATGGGTATTCTTAACGGGTTTATTGTTTGTCATTGTGATTCTAGGCACGTGGGGTAGAGAGCAAGTGGAGATGTTAAAATCAACGGGTAATTTAATAGAATTAGGCGGTTCTATGTTGAATATTCATTCCATGGATATTCTATTTGCAGTTCATAGATATTCACCTCTTTTGGTTGGATTGTATGGATTTTTAATGTACAGACAATCGCAATTGAAAGCGTTAAAATCTCATGGTTTTTGGTTGTTTTTCTTAAGTCTAACTCAAATTTCATTGGGAGCCATTCATATTGTTTTTGTGGTGCCAATTTGGACGCAAATATTACACGTAGTTTTGGGTAGTGGTTTGCTGACCTATATTTTTGCAGTGACAATGTCATACAGACATCCTCAGAGAGGAAAAAATTGAAATGAGTTCATTCAAAACAACATTGAAAAATTACGGGGAGCTTATTAAGTTTCGCCTTTCGAGTACCGTAGTTGCTACGTCTACTTTTGGTTATATCATTGCACTGCAATATTCGTTCGGTTCCAATTGGAAAAGTTATTTTGATTGGGTTCTTTTTTGTGGAGTGTTATTTGGTGGGATGTTTATTGTATTTGCTGCTAATGGTTTAAATCAGATCATCGAGAAAGATAACGATTCTAAAATGAATCGAACAGCAAATAGACCCATTGTAGAAGGGCGTATACCTATTGCTGAAGCTCGTATTTTTTGTTGGGTTACGGGTTTCTTGGGATTGTTTATTCTGATTGGTTCTGGAGCACCTTTTCTTTCTGTTCTTTTAGGTGGATTGAGCTTGGTAGTATATGTTTTTTTATATACTCCAATGAAGCAGGTAAGTCCGGTAGCAGTTATGATAGGCGCAATTCCTGGGGCATTACCACCATGGATTGGTTACACTGCGGTCGTACCCAGGGTTGATGAATTGGGATTTGTACTTTTTCTGATTCAATTCTTTTGGCAGTTTCCTCATTTTTGGGCAATAGCTTGGTTACTGCATGATGATTATCAAAGAGCTGGATACTGGCTATTGCCAACGAAAGAAGGTAGAACCAAACGCAGCGCCACGCAAATTTTGATTTATACGGTAATTTTGAATTTGGTTAGTTTAATGCCTTTGGTATATGGAGTGTCGAGCATGAAGGCGGTTATAGTCATTGTGCCACTTTGTATTTTCTTTTTCTATAAAGCATTCCGTTTGTTTCAAACTTTGGATGTAAAAGAAGCACGAAGTCTACTTTTTGCATCGTTTATCTATACGCCTGTTGTATTTTTGTCGTACATTTTATTTTAATTGGATATGAGTAATAGTTCTAAAGTCAGTCGCATAAAAGACCAGCAACCTGCGGTACCACCAGCAAGGTTGAATTTGTGGTTGTTTATGCTTGCTAGCAGCATGTTGTTTGCAGCTGTTGTGAGTGCATTTATTGTTCATAGACCAGATGCAGAAGGTCGTGGTGCTTGGACCGCATTTGATTTGCCTGTTTTCTTTTTGTATTCGACCATTATTGTCATAGCAAGTTCTGTTACAGCTTATTTGGCTCAAAAGAATGCTAAGAATGATGAACTAGCCGCCAATAGAAATTTATTGTTGGCAACCACAGTTTTGGGAATTCTATTTTGTATTTCACAGTATTTGGGTTGGCAACAAATGGTTCGTTTGGATCTGACATTTGTAAATGCTCGTCCTGAAGATATTTCTGCATCTTATGTTTGGGTTATTACGGCATTACATTTTGTTCATATTTTAGGTGGAATTGCTTTATTAATAGCAACTTGGATTTCAGCAGTTAGATTGAATGTTCACAAAAAAAGCATGGGATTAATGACAATTACCCACACGTATTGGCATTTTGTTGGAGTTTTGTGGATTTTCTTGTATTTATTCCTTTATTTCGCACAGTAGAATTTACTCCAATGGCAAACCATTCAGAAGCTTCATTCGAGAAACTGCCCATGTGGGCCGGAGGGCGTTCGCCTTTCAACGTGAGTTACGGTAAATTGATGATGTGGATTTTCCTATTGTCAGATGCTTTCACTTTCTCTAGTTTATTAGTTCAATACGGAGCTCAACGCTTTAGTAATATCGAATCTCAAGTTACTACCAAGTGGCCTGATCCCGCTTCGATTTTTAACCATTTCCCTTTTATTCATGGAGTTCACTTGCCCTTGCTTTTTGTGAGTGTTATGACCTTCATTTTGATTTTGAGTTCTGTAACTATGGTTTTGGCTGTAGAGGCAGGACATAGAAATAGCAAGAAGGAGGTTGAAAAATACATGTTGTACACCATTGTTGGTGGTGCTGCATTCTTGGGTTGCCAAGCATGGGAGTGGTCAACTTTCATTCACGAAGGTGCCCGTCTTTGGGGTAATACTTTCGGAATTACAGATCAGGGTTATAAGCATTTGGAAAGCGTAGGATTTGGAGATCACTTCCATTGGGAAGAGGGTGACCGTACCAATGGTCCAGTTCCTTTTGCTGCTTTGTTCTTTATTGTGACTGGTTTCCACGGTTTCCACGTATTTTCAGGTGTTGTAATCAATATCGTAGTTTACATCATGACTGTTCGCGGTGTTTTTGAAAGACGTGGTCACTACGAAATGATTGAGAAGGCAGGTCTTTATTGGCACTTTGTAGATTTGGTTTGGGTATTTGTATTTACCTTCTTCTACCTAATCTGATGTTTAAATCTAATTTAAGAGTATTATAACTATGGAATTCTATACCAAACCCGGCGACTACGATCCCATTAACTACATTCCCCATACTGAAAGTCATGGTACCAAGGAATTGTGGAAGACCTTCTGGATATTGTTGGGAATCACCCTTTTAGACTTTATCATCTACTTTGCGATGGGTCCATCAGGATTTAGAAACTTCATCTTCATATTTTTTGGAATTGTAAAGGCCTACTACATTGTTGGAGCCTTTATGCACTTAAAACATGAAAAAATTAATTTGGCTCTCATTATTTTGGTGCCAACCATTTTTATTTTTGGTTTGATTATGGGCTTACTTTATGAAGGTAACGCCTTAAGCATGATCAAGTAATTAACAATGAAAATATCAAGTAATTATAAAGTGGCCGCTTTTGCGGCCCTTATTATTTTACCCGCACTTGGAATTTTTTTCATGGGCAATTTGAAATGGGTACATAAACCACTTCCTATTCTTGGAGAAAGAGAAGTCGCAGCAAATGGTGATACCGTGTATCACAAAGTGGGGGATGTGGTGCTTTTTAATCATCACGGACAAAAAATCAGTTTAGCAGACTTTGATTCAAGCATTCTTCTGGTCAATATTTTCTTCGCTTCATGTCCAGAAGTATGTCCCGAAATGAATAAACAACTTCAATCAGTTGCTGAAAAATTCCAAAATGAGCCACAGGTAAAGTTTTTAACAGTGAGTATTGATCCTGAGTCAGATTCAGTTCCAGTAATTGCGAATTACGCCGAAGCATTCAAAGCAGATCTTTACAAAAGAACCTTTGCAACAGGGTCGAAGGCTGAAATTTATGATTGGGCCATAAACGATGTTTTACTGGCAACGGAGCAACGCGGTTCTGATTTTATTCACGATGATAGAGTGGTAATTATTGATAGGGATCACCGTATACGGGGAATATTACCCACTAGAGCCAAAACAAATTCAGAGCGAATTGAGTTAATACGTAGAATCATTGATGACATTGAAAATTTGAAATATGAATACAGAGAAAAAAGCCTGGATAAGTGATAAGTCATTTTTTTGGTTGGTAGTAGGCATTTCAATGGCCATACCAGCTGTTGTTACGCTTTTGCGTTTTCTACCTGATGAATGGAGGCCAACGGCTGAGTTTGCAAAGGGATTGCCAAAGTTGAATGCGATAATTAATACGTTGGTTTCATTTACCTTGGTAATGGGTTTTTGGGCAATAAAATCAAAAAAGGATAAAGCACTTCATCAGAAGTTCATGTTGGCATCGTTTGTTTTATCAACGGTGTTTTTGGTGAGTTATGTGATTTACCATTTTAGTGTGCCACATGTGCCATACTGCCAAACGGGGACCATAAAAATCATTTACTTATTGATATTATTTACGCACATTGTTCTTGCAGCAGTGGTATTGCCCTTGGTTTTGTATACTATATATTTTAGTACATCTGGCCAAATTGTAAAGCATAGAAAATGGGCAAAAATCACTTTTCCAATGTGGTTATATGTATCAGTGACGGGTGTAGTGGTATATCTAATGCTTGCACCTTGTTTAAATCAATTGTAATAAGTGATATAAGTTACCAATTCTTTATTTTACCAAACCTAATTTTGTACTAAGTCATGAAAAAGTTTATTTTGATTACCGCATTAACTTTAGGATTAGCTTTTGATGGATATTCACAATGTCCTATGTGCAAAGCGGCCTTGACTAGCGGACGAAAGTCTAAAGCTTCTCAGTATGAGCGCCAAGTAGGAAATGGAATAAATAAAGGCATCTTATTTTTAATGTCTGTTCCATATGTGCTTGTTGCGGGTGCTGGTTTTGCTTTATACAAAGCCAATGCAAAAAAGAAACGCAACAGATTAGCATGAGTAAGATATGGCCGTTTATTAATTCCCGTTGTCCACGTTGTGGAAAAGGACCTGTTTTTAAAAACAAGATTTTATCATTTAAAAAATTTTCAGATACTCTGGAAGAATGTCCGAAGTGTCATTTAGACTATGAACCAGAAACAGGGTTCTTTTTTGGGGCGATGTATTGGACCTATGCTATGTTGGTTGGTATGACGGTTGCATTAAGTGTGGCAATGTATATGTTAGGTTACTTTGATTATGCCATGTATGCAATTCCAGCAGTGATTTTGTTTACTTTGCCTTGGGTATTTAGATATGGCAGACTATTGATGCTTTATGTTGTATATCCTTTGATGTACAAAGATCAATACGAGCATGGTACTCGGGAGGATCACCACCACGAAAATAATCATTCATAAAAAAAGGGGCTTATTAGGCCCCTTTTTTAGAAATATATAGCTAGAAAATTATTCTGGAGTTGATACTTCAACAACCTCTTCGCCATTCTTGATTTTATTCAAGATTTTAGCTTCGATGGATGCAACAATTTCAGGATTATCTTCTAACAGTGATTTTACAGTATCCCTGCCTTGACCTAGTTTGGTTCCGTCATAGCTAAACCAGCTACCGCTTTTTTGCACGATATTAGCATCAACGGCAATGTCAAGGATTTCACCAATGCGGTTGATTCCGCGTCCATACATGATATCAAATTCAACCACTTTAAATGGAGGAGCGACTTTATTTTTAGCCACTTTCACTTTGGTTCTGTTACCTAGAATATCATCACCGTCTTTGATTTGAGCATTTCTACGAATATCTAAACGCACAGATGCATAGAATTTTAATGCATTACCACCGGTAGTAGTTTCTGGATTACCAAACATAACGCCAATTTTTTCACGCAATTGGTTAATGAAAATAGCCACACAACCTGTTTTGTTGATGCTACCTGTTAATTTACGAAGTGCTTGGCTCATCAATCTCGCATGAAGTCCCACTTTACTGTCACCCATATCACCTTCAATTTCAGCACGGGGTACAAGGGCAGCTACGGAGTCAATGACAATGACATCGATGGCGCCGGAACGAATGAGGTTATCAGCAATTTCAAGGGCTTGTTCTCCGTCATCTGGTTGAGATATTAGCAGACTACTGGTATCGATGCCCAATTTTTCAGCATAGAATTTATCAAAAGCATGTTCAGCATCTATGAAGGCACAGATACCCCCTTTTTTTTGGGCTTCTGCAATGGTATGAAGGGCAATGGTAGTTTTACCAGAGCTTTCTGGACCGTAAATTTCTACGATACGTCCGCGAGGAAAACCGCCAACTCCTAAAGCTATATCTAAGCCAAAGGAACCGGTAGAAATTACGTCAACGGCTACTTTTTGGTTGTCATCCATGCGCATTACTACGCCCTTCCCATAGCTCTTTTCCAATCGCTCGATGGTTTGTTGCAGAGCCTTTAGTTTTTCCTTTTGTTCACTCATATTATTATTATCAAAAATATTAAACGTTTGTTTTTGTTGTGTCTCTTTGTGTGTTGATTTTTTGAAAATATCTTTGACAAAGGTATGATAAAAAACTTATCAAAAAAATATTTTTACAATGAACACAAATGCAATTACAGAAGTGAGAATGCGGCATAAGCTGCATGGGAGAAGGGTTTTAAGCGATGTGGAACTCTTGCAAGTGGTGTTGAATTACCGCGGTAATCGCAAATATGAATTGAGCGATTTGCAGAAATTAATGAAGAAATACGAAGGTAGATTGGATGAATTTTCCAGAACTGAGCCTCAAGAATTGATTTTGGAATCTGATTTAGGTGAGTCTCAAGCTTTATTGTTGGATGCTGTTTGGGAATTGGCCAATAGGAAATGGTCTTGTAAATCAAATAAAGTTCCAATAAGAAGTAGCCGAGATGCTCGACATTTATTTTCCCATTTGTTGGCTGATTTGAAACATGAGGAGTTTTACGTAGCATTTTTGAATAGAGCCAATATGGTGATTGAGATTCCCTGCATCAGCCGCGGAGGTGTGAGTGCCACTGTTGTGGATGTTAGGATGTTGGTTAAGAAGGCCATCATGCTACAAGCGTCAAATGTGATTGTGGCTCACAATCATCCATCTGGAAACCTTAAACCCAGCGAGGAAGATAAAACATTAACTGAACAGATTATCAAGGGGTTGGCTTATTTTGATATTCATTTGATAGACCACCTCATTTATGCAGGTAATCAAGTATTGAGTTTTTCAGATGAAGGGTGGATATAGACCCATAATCTTGCACAAAAATTCCAGCCGAATCGTTAAATTTGTTGCAAATTATGAGCCAGTTTAATGCCCAGTATCACCATCCCTTCGAAAGCCGACATAACGGTCCCAACGAAGCTGATGTAAAAGAGATGTTGAAAGTCATCGGAGCCAGCACACTTGACGAGTTGATCGACAAGACGGTCCCGAAACACATTCGCATGCAGGAGATGTTGAATGTGGGCGAACCAATGTCAGAAGCGCAGTTCTTAGATAATCTAAGAGGCATCGCTTCGAAGAATAAAGTTTTTAAAAACTACATTGGTATGGGTTATTATGGAACCTTTACTCCAGGTGTTATTTTGAGAAACATCATGGAAAATCCAGGTTGGTATACCCAATATACTCCTTATCAAGCTGAAATTGCTCAAGGTAGATTGGAGGCGTTATTGAATTATCAAACCATGATTTTGGATTTAACTGGTTTGGAAATTGCCAATGCTAGTTTGTTGGATGAAGGTACTGCTACAGCTGAAGCAATGGCCATGTTCAAAGGTTTGTTAGACCGTAAGAGCACAGCACATAAGTTCTTTGTAGATGCTGATACCTTCCCTCAAACCATTGATGTGTTGTACACACGCGCAGAACCTATTGGCGTTGAGATAGTGTTGGGTGATTATCGCTCTTTTGAACCAACCTCTGAATTTTTTGGAGCAGTAGTTCAATATCCTAATGAAAAAGGAAGCATTAAAGACTATCGTGAATTGGTGAGGAAATGCCAAACTTTAGATATTAAGACCTGTTTCATTTCAGATCTTTTGGCGTTGACCCTATTGACCCCTCCAGGCGAAATGGGTGCCGATTGTGTTGTGGGTAATACCCAGCGCTTTGGTGTTCCTATGGGATTTGGTGGTCCGCATGCAGCGTTCTTTGCTACCAAAGATGAGTTTAAGCGTCAAATGCCCGGTCGTATCATTGGGGTTTCGGTTGACAGAAATGAAAATCGTGCTTTGAGAATGGCTCTTCAGACTCGCGAACAGCATATTAAGCGTCAAAATGCTACCTCTAACATTTGTACTGCACAGGTCTTGTTGAGCATTATGGCGAGTATGTATGGGGTCTATCACGGTCCTGATGGATTGAAGAAAATTGCAGGCCGAGTTCACGGACAGGCGCGCAGTTTGGCAAATTCTTTGGCAGAGTTAGGTGTTAAAAACCTTAACGACCATTATTTTGATACCCTTTATTTGGATGCTGGCCTATCGGCCGATACTTTGAGAGCTGTAGCTGAGAAACATCAAGTAAATCTTAGATATTTTGCAGACGGCCGTGTGGGGATTTCTTTGGATGAGACCACCACCGAAGCAGATTTAACCACCTTGGTAAACATCTTCGCTGAGGCTAAAGGTGGCAAAGGTGCGTTGAATATGTTGGGACATTATGATTTGAGTTGGCCAACTTGGTCTATTCGTCAGTCTAATTTCATGACCCACCCAGTATTTAACAGTTATCACATTGAGCACGAAATGCTTAGATACATCAAACGTTTAGAATCTAAAGATTTGAGTTTGGTTCATAGCATGATTCCATTGGGATCTTGTACCATGAAATTGAATGCAACTACCGAAATGATTCCGGTTACTTGGCCAGAGTTCAACGGATTGCATCCGTTTTCTCCCTCAAGTCAAACACAGGGTTATCTTGAGATTTTGGATGAGTTAGACCGCGATTTGAGTCATATTACTGGTTTTGCTAAAATGAGTATGCAACCAAATTCTGGTGCTCAAGGTGAATATGCTGGTTTAATGGTAATTCGTGAATATTTCAAAGACCGTGGAGAGAGCCACAGAAACATAGCTTTGATTCCATCGAGTGCGCACGGAACCAATCCTGCAAGTGCGGTAATGGCTGGCATGCAAGTGGTAGTAACCAAGTGTGATGACCACGGAAATATTGACGTAGAAGACTTGCGCGCAAAAGCTGAGCAACATAAAGACAATTTGGCGGTTTTGATGGTGACTTATCCATCAACACACGGTGTATACGAAAGTGCTATTAAAGAAATCACACAATTGATTCATGATTTTGGCGGACAAGTATACATGGACGGTGCTAACATGAATGCTCAGGTAGGTTTGACCTCTCCTGGATTGATTGGCGCCGATGTTTGCCATTTGAATTTGCATAAGACTTTCTGTATTCCTCACGGCGGCGGTGGACCAGGAATGGGCCCTATTGGTGTAGCTGCTCATTTGGCACCCTATTTACCAGGACACAAAGTGGTAGACATGGGTCCTGAAAAGGCTATGACAGCAGTGAGTGCGGCTCCTTGGGGATCTGCAAGTATCTTGTTAATATCATATGCTTACATCAAAATGATGGGCGGCGAAGGATTGACCAATGCCACAAAAATTGCGATTCTTAATGCAAATTATATCAAAGCGCGTTTGGAAAGTGAATACCCTATTCTTTACGTTGGCGAAAACGGAACTTGTGCTCACGAAATGATCTTAGATACACGTAAGTTCAAGCAATCTGCTCACGTTGAGGCTGAAGATATTGCAAAACGTATGATGGATTACGGATATCACGCACCCACATTAAGTTTCCCAGTAGCTGGCACCCTAATGGTTGAGCCAACCGAGAGCGAAAGCAAGTGGGAGTTGGATCGTTTCTGTGATGTACTGCTAGCTATTCGTGAAGAAATTCGTGAAATAGAAGAAGGCAAAGCCAATCCTGAATCTAATGTATTGAAGAACGCCCCTCACACCGCTCAAGAAGTAACTTCTGACACTTGGAGTTTTGACTACTCACGTGAGAAGGCGGCATATCCTATTTCTTATGTTCGCGAATTCAAATTCTGGCCAACCGTAGCACGTGTAAATAACACATTCGGTGACCGTAATTTGGTTTGCTCATGTTTGCCTGTTGAGGCGTATGCTTAATTGGTGATCGGTGATCGGTGATCGGTGATCGGTGATCGGTGATCAGCGGTCAGCGGTCAGCGGTCAGCGGTCAGCGGTCAGCCGACAGCCGACAGCCGACAGCTGATCACCGATTACCGAATCAAATACTCCCTTGAATTGCCCGATGGGCTTGGGGTGATAGTGATTTTGGTGTACTGATAATCTGAAAGTATGCTTTCGGCCATTTCGGCCCATTCTATGAACCAAAAGGTTGTTGGGGAGTGTTGAGGCTGGGTAGAGAGGTATAGGTCTTCTTCGATGCCAGAATCGTAGATTTCGGCGGGAGATTTGATGCGGTACCAATCAGTGTGGAAGATGCGGCAAGTTGGGGTTTCGTAGGTGTGAACGAGTCCGTAGGTTGGACTGCCAATGGCTTGGGTGTAGCCCAAGTGCTTGGTTAGAGCAGAAATGAGGGTGGTTTTTCCCGATCCAACGTCCCCAGAAAACCAAAAAATACGGCTCCCCTGTGAGATGAGCGTGTCAATGTGGGCAATGACGGGGCTGAGGTCTTCGAGGGGAGCGGTGATGAGCATGTTATTTGTTCTTGGGCGATAGGGTGATGAACGGGCAGAGCATTTCTTCTAGAGAGATGCCGCCGTGTTGGAAGGTATTTTTATAATAATTCGCGTAATAATTGTAGTTGTTGGGGTAGGCGAAAAAGTCGTTTTCGCGGGCGAAAATGAAGAGACTGCTCAAGTGTAACAACGGGAGATGAGCGCTGTGTGGCTTCTTGACTTCGTAGACTTCCTTGGGATTGTAAGTCAGGTTTTTGCCTTGTTTGTAACGCAAATTGGTGTTCACATTCTTATCGCCAATAACTTTGATGGGGTCTTTGACACGCACCGAACCGTGGTCTGTGGTGATGACAATTTTGCAGGGCTTTTCGGCGATTTTTTGCAGGGCTTCCCAAAGAGGAGAGTGCTTGAACCAAGTGGCAGTGACGTTGCGGTAGGCGGTTTCGTCATCGGCGAGTTCACGAACAATGTTTACGTCTGTGCGGGCGTGTGAAAAGGCATCCACGAAGTTGTAAACAATGACGTTGAGCTTATTTTGGCGCATATTGGCTACTTGATCAACCAAGTCTTTGCCGTGGTTGAGTTGAGTAACTTTGGTATAGCTGAACTTGATGTCTCTTCGCAAGCGTTTGAGTTGTTCTGCCAAGAATTCTTTTTCGAAGAGGTTTTTACCGCCTTCGTCTTCGTCGTTAGACCATTTATCTGGGAAGGTTTTTTCTATTTCTAGGGGAAGCATTCCGCTGAAGATGGCGTTACGCGCATATTGTGTTGTGGTGGGTAGAATTGCTAAGTAGAGATCTTCGGTATCAATGTGATAAAGCTCGTTTAGGGTTTCGCTGATGGCTCTCCACTGGTCAAAACGAAGATTATCAAGAAGGATGAAATAAACGGGCTCTTCAGCGTCGAGCAGCGGATTGACTTTCTTACGGAACAGGCTGTGAGACAAGACTTCCTCTTCCGAATTGATCATGGTATCATAATTCTGAGATACAAATTTGCAGAAATTGCGATTGGCATCGGTTTTTTGAGTGTCAAGAACTTCTTTCATGCCTCCTTCGCTGGTTTCACCGAGTTCCATCTCCCAGTATACCAATTTTTTATAAACGTCTTTCCATTCTTGGAGGTTGAGTTTATCAGATACGGTCATGCCAATTTGCATGAACTCTTTTTGGTAGCCCTGCGTGGTTTTTTCGTTCACCAAACGTCTTTCATCTAGGTTTTTCTTTACCGCAAGAAGTATTTGATTGGGATTGACCGGCTTGATGAGATAATCGGCAATTTTGTTGCCAATGGCTTCTTCCATGATATGCTCTTCCTCGTTCTTGGTAATCATGATGACGGGCAAGTTGGGTTGAAGCTGTTTGATGGCTGCAAGAGCATCTAGCCCAGATATTCCGGGCATGTTTTCGTCCAAAAAAACCAAATCAAACTGAGTGGTTTTGATTCGATCAATGGCTTCGGTGCCGCTTTTAACGGTGATGATTTCGTATCCTTTTCCCTCGAGAAATAAAATATGGGGTTTGAGCAAATCGATTTCATCATCGGCCCAGAGTAAGCGTGCTAACATGATAGAGTAACGTAAAAATGTTCACAAAATTCGGTCAATTTTAGAGGTTTCTGTTTATTTTTCGATAGGACCCCCAAAAAAACTGCAAATTTGCAGAATGAGCTCCCATCATATTGTTCGCGACAATCAAGAACCGGCCCTCATCATTGCCAATGGGGAGTCGTGTTCGTATGAATTATTGAGCGATTTGATGGAATGGACCCCTTTTGTGGTGGTCTTAGACGGTGCCCTAAAAAGGGTATTGGAGCAGGAAATTCGATTTGATGTTTGGCTTGGGGACTTTGATTCGGGAGTAACTGCCAATTTATCTGAGTACCCATTTTTGTCGCACGTGGAAGTGATTCACGCCGAAGATCAAGACAAGACCGACTTGCAAAAGGGCATAGAATTTTTGATTGAGCGGGGCTTTACAGCGGTGAACATCATTTGGGCAACGGGAAAGAGGTTTGACCATGCCATGAACAATGTGTTCACCTTAGCGCGGTATTCTGATAAAATGATTATCAATGTTTTAGATAGTCATTCTCGAATTTTCGTCGCTCCATCGGGGTTTAGAAAATGGTATCCGGCAGAAACTTCTATTTCTCTGATTCCGTGTGGACGGTGTGAAGGGGTGGTAACTGATAATTTGGTTTGGAACTTAAAAGGTGAAACCTTGGAACTACCTTACAGCACGAGCAGTTCAAACAGAGTTGCTCAAGATGGTTGGGTAGAAGTTAAATTTGAGAAGGGGCATTTGCTCATTATGGAATGTTTTGATCATGAAAATAATTAGTTATAACGTTAATGGAATTCGCTCGGCATCGAGCAAAGGATTGAGGGATTATTTAGCGTCTGAGAATGCAGATGTGGTTTGTTTTCAAGAGCTTAAAGCCTTACCCGAACAGATTGAAGAAAGTGATTTTACTTCTTTGGGATATGAATGCTACTGGTTTTCAGCGCAGAAGAAAGGGTACAGCGGGGTTGGAATTATTTCGAAAGAAATGCCACTGAATGTGGAACGTGGCTGCGGACATGAACTTTACGATGCTGAGGGTAGGGTTATTCGTTTGGATTTTTCTTGGGGAAGTGTAATGTCTTGTTATTTTCCCAGCGGTACATCAGGAGACGAGCGTCAGAATGTGAAGATGGACTTCTTAAATTTCTTTTTTGATTATGCCTCTGAATTGAGAAAGACCATTCCCAATTTGGTGGTTTGCGGCGATTACAACATTTGTCACGAGGCCATTGACATTCATGATCCGGTTGGAAACAAGAACAGTACCGGTTTCCTCCCAGAAGAAAGACAATGGATGAGCAAGTGGTTTGAGTCTGGTATGATTGACTCATTCAGAATTCTGCATGAAGGGTTGGCACATCAATACAGTTGGTGGAGTTTCAGGTCTAACGCAAGGGCAAATAACAAGGGCTGGCGGATAGATTACATTTCATTGTCAGTTGAAATGAGCGAACGCTTGAAGGCATCAGGAATTCAACCCGATGCCAAGCACAGCGATCATTGTCCTATTTGGATGGAACTTACTTAGTTATATACTCTTCCTTAATAGTGCCCTGAGGAGTAATGATTAGCGCCTTTGTTTGGTGCTGGGTTTGAGTTACCGTTCTAACAGGTTGAACCAAAGTATATCTCACTTCCATGCTGTAAACCATTTGAATAGATGGTTGCAATGGAGACGGATTCAAAATGGCGTCAAAGCCGTTGGTGGAAATGGCATTGTGAAACAAGGTTTGGCGGTTGGGGCGTGTAGCTATTTTTTCTGTACCAGCTGGGCTGGTTTCATCTTCGATGGCACTGATGGCGAGTGGCTGATACGATAGGTATTGGTCAACTGGAAAATATTGCTTTTGAAATTCATTGACCGTGCGGAAATTGGTGTCTAAAACAATTCCGGTTTTTTTCAAGTGCGATAGTTTTTGCTTCAATAGCTCATCGGCTTTTTGTCTGATGCGGACATTTGCTTGCTGAATGGTATCGCAATGGTACTCTACCTTAATGAGATCGTAAATTTCGCATTGGGCAGCCATGGTGAATAGTTTATCTAATTGCTCAGGATTTTTGTAACGAACATGGAGGTTTTTCTGCATTTCAAATCCCTTAGGTATTTCGGTGTAGGTATTTGAGAATAGCTTTTTTTCCCTTTGGAAGATGGGAACCAGTGCAATCATGTCAAGGTAATAATCTTTCTCTTTTATGCCCAGGCTGGCGCTCATTTTCATGAGTTTATTTACGCGCATTTGCAAAAGGCTATCAAGTTCAGACACCTTTTTACCTGCTTGATTTAAGTGAAAAATGGCTGTGTAACTTGTTGGAGAGGCATTGTTCAATACGCTAACATTAATGACCAATTCGTTCGCATTGCTGATAATGTCTTGTTCTCTTTTTACATAGGCCATGGTGTATTCAGTTCCTGGGTTTGGGCGGTAAGTATTGTTTCCTTGTACCAAAGTTGCTCGTTTACCCGAAATTTTGTCTGCTCTTCCGTCGTAATCCATGGCTGCAGAGGGTTCTTGAGTTTGATAGGTGGCGTTATTTTTGAATCGGTTGTTTTCGTTCCAAGTGGCGTTGCCCGAAACTTGTGCGCTTAAATGTCCAACAGAAAACGCGGAAAATCCCAAAAGGATAGTAAAGTGATAAAATTTCATGGTTCTTTAATACTTAAACGTGATAAAAGGTAAATGTATTTGGAAAGATTTGCATTTTTCGCAAATACGTATAAAATAAAAATAAAAGATACGTAAATTTGATTTATGAATACAAAATTAACATTAAGCATTGATGATGAGATCATTAAAAAGGCCAAGGAATACGCCAATCATCAGCAAAGAAGTCTGTCAGATTTGGTTGAAAATTACCTAAAAGCCATTGCTGTGTATGAGCCAACAGTGAGATATGAAAATTTGGAGTTGATCAAGAATAGGACCCCTTTGGCGGATTCTCTTTTGGGAATTATTTCGGATTTCAGTGAAGCAGAAATAGAGAATGCGCGTGCTGAATATTTAGAACAAAAATATCTAAAATGAGTGCCATACTTATAGATACCGATGTCTTGCTCGATGTATTTATGAAACGAGCGGATCATTTTGAAGATTCGTTAAAGATATTTCAATTGGTGGAAGCACATAAAATTCAAGGTTTTATTACTGCTGTTTCGGTATCAAACCTTTATTATCTATTGAGAAAGTCAATGACCCATGAAAAGTCAGTGATATTGATTGATAGACTCACCCATATTTTTGAGATTACTATCATAGATAAACCATCCATTAAACGGGCTATTTTTTCTAAGTTCAATGATTTTGAAGATGCGCTTCAAAATTTCAGCAGTTTAAATCATCCGGAGATTACTGCAATAATTACCAGAAATGTGAAAGACTACAGGCACAGTCAACAAGCTGTTTTTACGCCAATTGACTTTCTGGCCTATTTTAATACAATGCCCGAAGAAGGTTGTGAATCTTAATAAACTAGTTCGCCCCAATGGCCAGAAATGGTGAGTTTCTTTCCGGTGTGGGATTCGGTACGGCCTATTATTTGAGCGTGAATATTGAAGGTTTTAGAAATTTCAATCATTCGTTGTGCGGTGGATTCGTCGGTATAGATTTCCAAACGATGACCCATGTTGAACACTTGGAACATTTCGCGCCAATCGGTGTTGCTTTCCTTTTGGATGAGTTCAAAAAGAGGAGGAATATCCATTAGGTTGTCTTTGATGATGTGAACGTCTTCGGCAAAATGCAACACTTTGGTTTGTCCGCCGCCTGAACAGTGAATCATTCCATAAATAGAATCTCTACCTAATTCATCAAAGATGGTTTTAACCAAAGGGGCGTAGGTTCTTGTGGGAGAAAGTACGAGTTTGCCAGCATTGATGGGAGCACCTTCTACTGAATTGGTCAGTTTTTGGGAGCCGCAATACACAACGTCATTAGGAAGGTTTTGGTCGTAACTTTCAGGATATTTTTCGCGGTAAATCGCGTCGAACACATCGTGGCGTGCGCTGGTAAGTCCGTTGCTTCCCATTCCGCCGTTGTATTCGGCTTCGTAGGTTGCTTGTCCAAAAGAAGCAAAACCCACAATGACTTGGTTACCGGCAATTCGGGCATTGTCAATGATGTTTTTTCGCGGAGATTGGGCCACCAAGGTGGAGTCTACAATGACGGTTCGCACTAGGTCACCTACATCGGCTGTTTCGCCGCCGGTGGTATGAATTTCTATGCCGTATTTGGCCATTTCTTGGCAGAACTCTTCGGTACCTTGAATGATGGTAGAAATGACTTCGCCGGGAATGAGGTTTTTGTTTCGTCCAATGGTGCTGGAAAGCAAAAAAGGACCCGTAACGCCTGCGCAGATGAGGTCATCGGTGTTCATGACAATGGCGTCTTGAGCAATGCCTTTCCATACGGAGATATCACCGGTTTCTTTCCAATAGAGGTAAGCGAGGCTGCTTTTAGTGCCCGCGCCATCGGCGTGAACAATGGTGCACCAATCGGGATTTTGGGTCAGATAATCGGGAATGACTTTACAGAATGCTTTGGGGAAAAGGCCTTTATCGATGTTTTTAATGGCATTATGAACATCTTCTTTCTGAGAAGAGACGCCTCTTTGAGCGTATTTATCTGACATGCTGCAAATATACTTCAAGCTTTGGCGAATTCTGCAAAAAATCAGCGACGAGACATCGAATCAAGCAAGCCTTCTGCCCAAAGTTGAAACTCTTTTTTCTGAAGAGCCGTTAAATTGGCGCGTTCGTGCATTTTGACGTAGGCTTTCATGGGCATTTCGCCTTCTTCAACAACCTCAAGGCATTCTTCAATTTTGTGTTTTTGTTGCTTTCGAGAGTAGTTGTTCCACTCATCAATGTTGAAGTGTTCTTTGCCCTCTTCTACGTGGTGATCTGTCCAATAAGCAACGGGTTGAATTTTGGCGTACCAAGGGTATTCGGTGTGGTTTGAGTGGCAGTCGGCGCAAGCAAAACGAATGATGTTTTCAACAGTATGAGAGGTGGGATAATCCGTAAAAAGGGGGTGCTTTTCCAATTCCGGAGCGTTGTTTTTATTCTTGGGAACAAACTGAATCAGGCCAAAAACGCCCAGTCCTGCAAGAATAATTTTATAGGAGGTTCTCATAGTTTTTCGAGCAATAATTTTACTTTTTTGTCAATGATGTGAAATACATCTTCAAAGCCGTCTTCCCCGCCGTACCATGGGTCTGGAACTTCCCAGCACTCTAACTTCGACCTGATTTCTGGGTCTTTAGCATAGGGCAAAACGCCGTTGTACACGTCTCTGGCCATGGTGATGATGTGGTCAAAATCTTGCAAATCCCCAACGGTCAATTGTCGGCTGATAGAAGTCACATCAACTCCGTGAAGTTTTGCATTGGCGCGGGTGCGAGGATCTGCTTTTTCGCCGTTGTGAAAACCATTGGTTCCGCATGAGTCCACTTCAAATTCGTGCTGCCGACCTTGAGAGTTGATTTCTTTAGTAAAAAGGGCTTCGGCAAGCGGACTTCTGCAGATGTTTCCTAAACAAACAAATAAGACACGTTTCTTCACCACACAAATTTATTAACTTTGACCTTTACGCAATTAAATAAATGAATAAGTTTACTTGGTTTTTTCGGGGGATGTTTTTAGCGTTGCTTTCATGGACAGCTCCTTTATTTTCTCAAGATATTCCTTGGAATCAAGCCGTAAATCATGCACTGAAGTCTATTCCCAAAAGGAATTTAGGTCCAGGTGCCATGAGCGGAAGAATCACGGCCTTGGCAGTGCCAACGGTTGAACCCAGCAATAAAACTTACGGACAAACCATTTATGCGGGTGCAGCGAGTGGTGGTGTATGGAAAAGTACTAACGCAGGGTTGAATTGGACGCCCATTTTTGATGAACAAGACGTTCAAAGCATAGGAGCCTTGGCGGTAGATCCTAACAATCCCGATGTTATTTGGGCAGGTACGGGCGAAGGCAATCCTCGCAACAGCCACAACAGCGGAAAAGGCATTTACAAGAGCTTGGATGGCGGAAAAACATGGACATGTTTGGGTTTGGAAGCCACCAAAACCATTCACAGAATCATTGTGAATCCCAAGAACTCCCAAGAAATATATGTAGGCGCCATGGGGTCGGTATGGGGCCCAAACGCGGAACGCGGGGTGTATAAGTCTACCGATGGCGGAAAAACGTGGAACAAAATACTGTTTTCAAATGCAACTACGGGTTGTGCTGACTTGGTGATGGATCCCAGCAATCCCAATAAAATGTTCGCTTGCATGTATGATTTTCAACGTCAGCCATGGACTTTCAGAAGTGGTGGACCGGGAAGTGGATTATATGTAACTTTTGACGGCGGACAAAAATGGAAAAAGTTGGGTGTAGAAAGTGGACTTCCTGAGGGCGAATTGGGACGTATAGGCATTGCTATCCCCCGAAATCAACCCAGCAGAGTGTATGCCCTGGTGGAAGCGAAGAAATCGGGATTTTATCGAAGTAATGACGGTGGAGCAACTTGGCAACGCATCACTGATGATGAAAATGCAGGCAATAGACCGTTTTATTACCATGAAATCTACGCGCATCCAGAGAATGAAAACAGGGTTTATTCTATTTGGTCACAAGTGAGTATCAGCGAAGATGCTGGAGATCATTGGAGAATTTTGGCTGATTGGGGTGCGATTCACCCAGATCATCACGCGTTTTTGATACATCCGAGAGACCCCAATTATATCATCAACGGTAACGATGGCGGGTTGAATATTTCATATGACGGCGGAAATTCTTGGCGGTATGCGGAGAACATTCCTGTCGGACAATTTTATCACATAGATATTGACGATCAATTGCCTTACAATGTGTATGGCGGACTTCAAGATAACGGAAGTTGGGTGGGTCCAGCATATCATTGGAAACACGGCGGCATCAAGAATTTTGAATGGCAAGAGGTGATGTTTGGAGACGGATTTGATTGCGTGCCCATGCCAGGATCTCCGGGCGAAGGCTATGCTATGTGGCAAGGCGGTAATGTGAGTCATTTTAACACCAAAACTCACGAAACGGTGCCCGTGAAACCTCAGCATCCCGATGGGGTTGAATTGAGATTCAATTGGAATGCCGCCATTGCAGTTGATCCACATTTAAATTCGGGGGTTTATTTTGGAAGTCAATTTTTGCATTATTCTATAGATAAGGGTAGAAGTTGGAAAATTCTATCTCCAGATCTGACTACCAACAACAAGGCAAAGTTGCAGCAGGCAAAAAGCGGTGGACTCACCGTAGATGCGACCGGTGCCGAGAACCATTGTACTATTTTGGCCATTGCGCCATCAGCTTCAGATATAAAGGTGATTTGGGTTGGAACCGACGATGGTAACATTCAGGTTACTCAAGACGGCGGTACAACATGGTCTAATGTGGGCACTAATATCAAAGGTGCCCCTAAAGAAGGTTGGGTGCCTTATTTGTGGGTGAATCCCAAGAATTCGGCAGAGTGCATTGCGGTGATCAACAATTACCGACAAAATGATTGGAGTGCTTATCTATTTAGAACCTCTGATTTTGGCAAAACGTGGATGTCTGTTTTGGGAGCGGCTCCCGCCGAGGACGGAGAATTTGGTTATGTTCACAGCGTATTGCCACACCCCAAGAATCAAAATCTGATTTTCATGGGTACAGACAGAGGACTATGGGTAAGCTTTAATAATGGCACCCATTGGCAAAAGTGGAAGCAAGGTTTCCCGTCGGTGCCAGTAACAGATTTGAAAATTCAGCAGCGCGAAAATGATTTGGTTGTGGGTACTTTTGGACGTGGAATCTGGGTATTTGACCACATTGATGTGCTTTTTGGATTGGCGGATATGGTGAATACATCGAAAAAAATCCCTACATCTCTACCGGTGAATGGCACAAAGAATGGGGTGAAAATTGCGGCTGCAATTCCAGGCTATTTGGCAGAAACCATGAGCAATGCTGGAGTGCATTTTGGTGCCAACACTGAATTTGAAGCTCCCAATAAAATGGGTGGTGCCAAGTTGGATGTGTGGGCGGTAACACCCAAGAAGGACGGAAAATGGGAGAAATTGAAACTGGTTGGAAAAGTGTACAATGAAACTGGCTTGCTCATTAGAACTCATCATTTTAGCTTGGATAGCACTGGTTTATACCGCATTCCTTACCGATTGATACAAGACGGAATTCGGTTCCCACAGCACGGGAAGGTGGATGAAAAGGCAGATCTTCCGCCAGGATTGACGGTTGAGCCTGGTAAATACAAGATGGTCATTCAAAATGATGGTGATACGTTGAAGTTTGCTGACAGTGCATGGATAGAAGTGCGCGAGTCAGGGCAGACCAAACATCCCCAGGAATGGAGAAAAGAAAAAAATGCAGCCGCACTAGATTTTGCGGGTATAGTAAAAACGGCCTATTTATCGTTCGAAGCCTTGAAAGACGCAGAAAGATCATTGGAAGCATTGGGCAGATTGCACTACGAATCAGACAGTTTAAAGCAGCGTATGGCTAAGGAGAACAAGCAAATTTCTGATTCTCTGGCTCAATTGAAACTGAAGTACATGTTGACCGAAGGCTATCGCTATTATGAAGAAGCCACCATTCGCCTGAACGATCATTTGTACAATGCAGCTGGTTTGTTGAATGGAAGTCCGCAAGTGACAGAAAACGTGCGCGTGGCGGTGAAAAATGCCAAGCGCGAAACTGAAAAAGTGGTTGGTGAAGTAAGGTCGTATTTGAATGGAACGGTGAAGCCGTTTTTGAAAAAGGCAGAATCGCAGTCAGATAAGATCAAGTGGAATAAAGAAATCAGGGAGTTTTAGTCCTTTATTTCAGGCGTTCTATTTCAAAAAAGTTATCAGAATATCCACTTCCAATGATGCAAATTATTCTATAAGAAACATTGTTAGTTTCATCTAACAAGATAATTTCTTGAGAGCTTCCATGCATGGGGAAAGAAAGGCTGGGTTGCCAATAAGTCAAGGTTGTAGATAGGCTGAGTCCTTGTCTGGTGTAGCCGTCTATGGTTGAAGCGGAACCGGTACTTGCCGCTGAGGTAGAGATGTAAATATTCTTTGAAACACCCGAAAGGCTGACAGTTCCATTTACTGTGGCAATTTCTAATGATCTGTTCCCTGAAGAAGGTATGCGCACTTTGAGATTGTCAAATTGAATTGTGTTGCCAGCATTGGCATAGGTTTTATAGGAATTCAAGGCGCTTTGCCATTGAGACCCGTTATAGTAATAAAGGGTGTTTGCCGTAGTATTGAAAACTTGAAGTCCTGTTGCTGGGCTGGATATATTCAACATTTGGGCGTTTGTCATTCGAGGAAATAAAACGCCTTTGCTGGTAGAAGTTACATCAAGTTGGGCGGCGCTGTTTGGGGAATTAGTTCCCACCCCCAATTGCGCAAGGATTTGGCTTGAGATTAACAAAAAGCAAGTGAATATTAGGTTTCTCAAAGCCATTGTTCTATTTCGAGATAGTTGTTAAGGTAATTATATCCCACTACATATTTAATGTGATATGCTCTACTGTTTGTTTCATCGAGTAACCACAATTCTTGCATGCTACCTGCTTGTACAAAATTTGCAGTAGATTGCCAATAGGTAAATGTAGTGCCGAATGATTCGCTTTGTCTATGAAACGAGTTCAATGCAATGGCACCTCCGCTGCCTCCTACAAGACTATTATTGAAGTTGTTCGTTGATGTGCCTGATAGGGTGGCTGTTCCTGATGTTGTGGCAATTTGTAACGATCTATTCCCTGAGCTGGGAATGATAATTTTTATGTTATCTAACTCTACAGCAACTCCTTGATTTACGTGTTTTCCCACGTACTTTTTTTCTGAAACCCACGCGCTTCCATTGTAAAAATTGATGCAATTTTGGGTGGTGTTGTATACTTGAAGTCCCGCTGGAGGACTAGTTATGGCATTGATTTGCGTTTGAGTGAGTCGAGGCATTAAAACGCCCTTGTTGGTTGAACTAACGTCAAGTTGTGCGGTAGAATTTGGGGAGGTTGTACCAATTCCCATCTGGGCAAAAACCAAGTTCACAGTGATTAAAAGGGCAATGAAAGAGATGGTACGTTTCATTAATAAATGCGTTTGATGGAAAGAAAATTGCCTTTATATGCTGATCCAATGAATAGAAATAAACTGTAGGCATGGTTGTTGGTTTCATCCATAATTTCGATGTTTTGAATGGCGCTGTGTAACATAAAATTCAAACCGCTTTCGAAGGGCGTAAAACTGGTGGTTAACTGATCGGTTTGCCGGGTCCAACCCGAAATAGTTCCGCCCACGCCGCCCGTTGTAACAGTAGTAATTGGATAGGCATTGAAAGAGCTCCCAGAAATATTCATGGTGCCAGAAACCGTACCCAATTCAAGAGATCGGTTATTGTTATTGGTCGATAATCGAATTTTTAGATTGTCGAGCTGCACCGCTACGCCGTCATCCACACGTTTAGAAATACGGTCTTCCCGAGAGCACCAGTGGCTTCCGTTGAATTGATAAAGAGCTGAAGCATCGGTATTATAAATAGTAAGTCCGGCAGCGGGAGAATTAATGGCATTCATTTGGGCATTTGTCAACCTCGGAATGAGCAATCCCTTGGTGGTGGAACTAACGTCTAAGGCACTTGAACTGTGCGGGGCAGAGGTATTTACCCCTACTTGAGCAAAGGAAATCAAAGGACTGGAGATAAGAAGAAGGGTCAAGAAGATTCTCACTTCTACAAAATTACAACAATTTCTTATTGTAAATCAATTAAATGAATTCATTACCTTGCGAATTATTTTCTTTTCTAATGAGTTATCTATTACCCAATAAGAACTTCTGTGCCAACACTTATGAACATTGGTTGGCGGTTTTTTTTGTTGCTGTGGGATGCGTTTTCTTGACCTTCCGTGCTCGCAAACTTTCCGAAGACCGGCAGCATAAAATTACTCAAATTTTTGCTTGGATACTGGTAATCAATGTGTTGATTTGGCAAATTGTCAAAGCCTATGTTGCCTATTTACCGGTGAATGACCCGGCATTTGTGCCATACAATTGGGGTGAAGACTTGCCTTTGAATCCGTGTAATTGGTTAGCATTCGTTGCCCTTGCATACAGTTATACCCGTAAAAATTGGATGTGGATTTTGATGTACTTTTTCGTTTGGGTTTTCACTTTCAACGCCATCATCACTCCAGCTCTCAACGAAGGATTTCCGCACTTCAACTACTGTAAATTCTGGGTATCGCACACCGGTTTGGTGATGTTCGTGATTCATTTGATCGTACTCGGGGCTTCCCGCATTTCATTCAAACAATTGCTGCATGCCTACGGATATCTCCAAATTTTCACCTTGGTGGTCTTGGCAGCCAATTATTTGGTAGTTTCTACGGGACGCGAAGCCAACTATTTTTTCTTGATGCACAAACCCATCACCGCTTCTATTCTTGATATCCTAGGCCCATGGCCGTGGTACATCATTCAGGGTGACCTAGTGGCTTTTGGGTTGTTTTTAGTGGCTTGGGTGTTTTATAGGGAGAGGTGATCGGTGATCGGTGATCGGTAATCGGTAATCGGTGATCGGTGATCGGTGATCGGTGATCAGTGTTCAGCCGTCAGCGGACAGCCGTCAGCAATCAGCCAAAGACCAAGGACCAAAGACTAAATCC
>CAZGQS010000023.1:0-30551 GCA_964527775.1 uncultured Rhizobium sp.
ACAGACCACGGACGACTGAAAACGGAAGGTAGACGACTTAACCACTGTCACCCGGGACCCGTCACCCGTCACCCGTCGCCCGTTAACCCGTCACCCGTCGACCGTTTACCCGTCGACCGTTTACCCGTCGACCGTTTACCCGTCGACTTATCACAACGCTTTCACTGCTTCCACCAGCTGCCCCAGCGCCTTCTTAGCATCGCCAAAGAGCATGCGCGTTTTGGGATTGTAGAAAAGCTCATTTTCGATGCCGGCATAACCCGCATTCATCGAACGTTTGATCACGATGATATTTTGGGCGCGGTCGGCCTGGAGAATGGGCATGCCGTAAATCGGACTGGCCGGATCAAGCTCGGCAGCCGGATTCACCACGTCGTTGGCACCAATCACCATCACCACATCGGTTTGCGGGAACTCGGGATTGATGGCTTCCATTTCGATGAGTTTGTCGTACGACACATCCGACTCGGCCAGCAATACGTTCATGTGGCCAGGCATGCGGCCCGCTACCGGGTGGATGCCGTATTTCACTTCCACCCCCTTGCTTTCGAGCAGCTTTTCGAGCTCATGCACCACGTGCTGGGCCTGGGCAACGGCCAATCCGTAGCCCGGAATCACCACCACCTTTTTGGCATAGGCCAACAAAATAGAAGCATCGCTGAGGCTGATTTCACGCACCGTGGTATCAATTTCACGGTCGCTGGCAGCACCTCCCCCACTGTTGAAGGCACCCAATAGTACCGCAGTGAGCGAACGGTTCATGGCCTTGCACATGAGCACGGTGAGCAAAAAGCCCGAAGCGCCTACCAACACGCCGCCCATCAACATCACCTTATTGTCGAACAACAAACCAGTGGTTGCGGCCGTAATGCCCGTGAACGAGTTGAGCAACGATATCACCACCGGCATATCGGCACCGCCAATGGGCATTACAAACAACACCCCAAAAAGCAGTGAAAGCACCAACAAAGTGTAAATGATGGCTTCGTTGCCGTTGGTCAGCACAAAGTAGAGCACCATCAACACAGCCATAAACACCAGCAAGCCGTTGTTGGTGAGCTTTTGCATGGGCCAGCGCACCGATTTTCCGCTCACAAATCCCTGCAATTTGCCCATGGCAATGATGGATCCGGTGAACGAAACGCCCCCAATCACCAAACTCACGAGCAAGGCGCTGAAATAAAAGTAGGTGGCAGCCGTGGGATGCATGATCATGCCGGCAGCCGCCCCCAAATCATCGCCATGATAGATGCCATACACTTCGGCAATGGCAATCAAAGCCGCCGCTGCACCGCCCATGCCGTTGAAAAACGACACCATTTGCGGCATATCGGTCATTTTGATGCGGTTCGACATCAGCCATCCACCCACCGAACCAATGACGATGGCGATGACTGACAAGAGGATGTTCTGCAAGCCTGGTGCGAAAAAGGTAGCCAACACGGCCAAGCCCATGCCTCCTGCCGCCAGCAAATTGCCGCGGCGGGCAGAATCGGGGTGCGACATGTATTTCATGCCCTGCACAAAGAGCACAACGGCTACGAGGTAAGCAATATCAATGAGTTGTGTAGCCATCATTTTTTCTTTTTACGGAACATGTCCAACATACGGTCGGTAACGGCAAAGCCGCCTACCACGTTCAAAGTGGCCAAAACCACCGCCAAAAAGCCTAAAGCAAGCGCCAGATAATTATCGGGTGCGGTTTTGCCCATCACCAAAATAGAGCCGATGATCACCACACCTGATAAGGCATTGGAGCCCGACATCAAGGGCGTGTGCAACACTTGCGGCACTTTGCTGATGACTTCGATGCCCACAAATACGGCCAATACAAGCACGTAAATCATTTGCAGGTTATCGGAAATGAGTTGAAGGATGTTTTCCATCATGCTTTCTTTAGTGGTTCCCACACCACTTCACCTCCACGGGTGATGAGGCTGCCTTTTACAATATCGTCGTCGAGGCCCAATTCAACCTTGCCTTCTTTGGTCCAAGGGCTGAGGTAATTGAGCATATTTTTGGCGTACATGCGGCTGGCATCCTGGGGTTTGTCGGCCGGTAAATTGCTATTGCCCACAATGGTAATGCCGTGTTCGTGCGCAATTTCGTTGTTTTTGGTGAGGGCGCAGTTGCCACCCGCCGCTGCTGCCAGGTCGATGATGACGCTGCCGGCACGCATGCGCTGCACCATGTCGGCCGTAATAAGTACGGGAGCCGGCTTGCCTGGAATGAGGGCCGTGCTGATGACCACATCGGCAGCTACAATGCGTTTTTCGAGCTCTTCTGACTGGCGGCGTTTGTAGTCCTCGCTTTGTTCAACGGCATAACCGCCAGCACCCTTGTCTTCAACGGCACCAGGTACCTCTACAAATCGTCCGCCCAAACTTTCTACTTGTTCCTTCACCGAAGGCCGCGTATCAAAAGCTTCTACCACGGCGCCCAAACGTTTGGCGGTAGCCACTGCTTGGAGTCCGGCCACGCCAGCCCCAATCACCAGCACTTTGGCCGGGGCAATGGTACCTGCGGCCGTCATCATCATGGGGAAGATGCGCGGCAGCAAGGTAGCGGCTTGCAGAACAGCTTGGTAACCGGCCAGTGAGGCTTGGCTCGAAAGCACGTCCATGCTTTGGGCGCGGGTGATGCGCGGAATGGCATCCATGCTCACCAGGCTCACGCCTTTTTCGGCGATGTTTTGCATGCGGAAGCCGTTTACCAGTGGTTGGTACATGCCAAACAGCAGTTGACCGCTGCGCAAGTGTTCGATGCTTTCGTTGGAGAGGGGCTGGATGCGTACGAGCACGTCGGCAGCAATTACCTCGGCACGGCTGCCAATACGGGCACCCACGGCTTCATAATCGGCATTGCTGTAGGAGGCTTTGTGACCAGCCTCGCTTTCTACCCATACTTCCAGGCCTTTGTCGATAAACGATTTCACCACCTCGGGCGTGAGGGCCACGCGGCTTTCGAAATCGGGTTCTTTGAGGAGTCCCAGGCGCATTTGCTTGATTTATGGGGTAAATATAGCCAAAATGTGGTGCCGTCAAGGGCGGTGGTGGAAATGTTGACACTTTAATCCACAATGGCCCACTGCCATCAAAAAGCACGTGTACCAGACACGTCCCAACCGAAAAAACCATATTTTTGCCGCTCTCTACCTGGCCCCGTAGTTCAACGGATAGAATAGAAGTTTCCTAAACTTTAGATATGGGTTCGATTCCCGTCGGGGCTACAAGAATATGTGAATCAAACAGTTAAAGGGTATTTTCAGCCATGAGAATACCCTTTGTTTTTGAAAGTGGGCAGTAAAGTGTGCAGTTGGGGGACGTATTGGGGAGAGAGAGGGGTGTCAATTGAGGTTTTTTGGGGAGGGTGTTAACTCGGGTTCCAATGACATTATCGGGGTTGGCGGAAATAGAGATTGGCTATATTTTCATCAGGTAAGTACAACGCCAAGGGTTCTTTAAATAAAAAGGAAGTGGGGCAAAAAAATCAGGGAGGACCCAAGCAGTTTTGTACGATAAATTAAAACCTCTGAATTTCGGAGAGTGTCACAGGGTAGTGCATCTATCACGTTTGCTACACTTTTTAAAATTTTCGTAGTCGGTAAATAGGTCTTATTTGGTGGGATTCGGTATACTTGTAGTCATGAAATCAACAAACCTCAAATCAGCCGTTGGATTAACATTATTGTTAGCATTGGGCTTTTTAGTAACAGTAAGTTGCGAAAAGGAAAAATCTGTAGAAAAATCTGTAGAAAAATCTGTATTTGCAGTTGCCGACTTTAGTTGGGCTGGCCACATATGGGATTTGCCAGTCACAGTTCAATTTACCAATAAGTCGATTGGATTATCATATACTTGGGATTTCGGAGATGGCAGTAGCTCAACGGCTGAAAACCCGAGTCATACTTATACTCAGTTGGGAGTATATAAGGTAAAACTAACCGCCCAAGGCACCAATAACGTTGATTCGATGGTGCTAGATGTTGAAATTGGTGGGCCTCAAGGTCAAATAGATGCCCTAAATTGTGCTGCGGCTCAGATAAACCGAACTATTAGATTAGGCGATGTGCTTAATCAGCATCCTGTTTTAGTGCCATACACTACTGAGCGTGCTGGGTGGTACAACGGGCAAAGCATTGCCTCTACCGGGGTTACAGGGTTAACAGCTACGCTGACTGCAGGTACCTTGAGTAATGGTGACGCCAATTTGGAATACAAATTAACTGGCATACCTCAATCGATTGGTCAAGCAAAATTCAATTTGAATATCGGAGGCATAAGTTGTGAGTTGAGTATTCCAGTACTTGATTCAGCTGTTCCTATGTACCCTCCCAATACAGTACATTGCGACCCAAATAATCCAACTGTCATCAATGAAATACTCAATCCAATCACAGGCAGAATTTGGATGGATAGGAATTTGGGGGCAAGTCGAGTGGCCACCAGTAGTACCGACGCCTTGGCTTACGGTGATTTATACCAATGGGGCAGAAGAGCAGATGGGCATCAATGTAGAAATTCACCAACCACAAGCATTCTTGGTAGCACAGACCAGCCAACACATGGTAGTTTTATCACGTCTCCATCAGATTGGAGAAACCCGAGCAATAATAATTTGTGGCAAGGGGTAAATGGGGTAAACAACCCTTGTCCAATTGGGTTTCGAATTCCAACTGAAACTGAATGGAATGTTGAACGATTGAGCTGGGTTAGTAATAATTCTGCGGGAGCACAAGCATCACCTTTGAGATTAGCCCTGACCGGAGGACGGGCACATTTCGACGCATATATTTATAATACAAATCATAGTGGTGGCTTTTGGTCAAGTACCGTTATTAATGGTGGAAGTCAAATTGGTGGTGGTTCAAGATATTTAAGGTTTGATGAACATAATGCGGCCACAGAAAATCTACCTCGTGCCCACGGGGTAGCAGTTCGATGTATAAAAAATCCGTAAGTAAAGTCAATCTGCTTTTGGCTCCCCGCTAAAATTGCCCGTAGCGGGCTTCCGCAGCAGCTTTGATGGTTCGCTCATCGCTAATGGTACCTACGGCAACTATTGGAGCAGTACTGTTAGCAGTTTCAATTCGCGCCGGCTTTACTTCGATAGCAGCGATGCCAGTGTGAGCGGTGCAGGCGAGCGAGCGAGCGGAATTTCAGTTCGTTGCCTTAAGGATTGACGCTTTGATTGATTTGTTACTTTGACACTTTGACTCCCTGTCCCGCAGGGCAGGGAGGTTTAAATACCTCGTAAGCGGTTGGTTTTTTTGGCAATTATTGCCTGGCACTTTTGGAAAACCTAATTTGAAAGGAGAATCTGACAAACGGAAGTTAGATTTTTTAAAGGAACATAAAATTGGTGTAATGGATATCATTAAAAGTGTGACAGTTGCTCAGGAAGAAGACCTGTGGGATTATGATGATGCTGTATTAGACGCGGCTTCTCCTGAATGGAATGATGAGATTTTCAAACTCATAGATAGCTGTCAGCACTTAAAAACGATTGTTTTAACACGTAAGACATTTCAAGGTATACCCAATATTAAGAGCCGCGTTTCGGTGATTCAGAAGTATGCATGTAACAAAGGAATACACGTTGAAGTGCTGGAAACACCTTCAAGGTTTACCAATGATGCAAAACAGGTTAAATGGACGACAAAGGCTATTTCTGGACATTTAGTGCGAGTAAACACCATCTAAAAAATATGATAGATTCAAGCACTAAGTCACTCAAGCTGTTTTTCTATTTTTTCACGTTGCTTCTGCTTTCAGGTTGCAAGCAGTCTATAGAAAATGAAAAAGAGGCCTCCTTTTTAATTGAAGGGAATCTTCCGGGCTTATCCCAAGAGGTCATCTATTTAGAAGGCTTCGACGGACTTAAAACCTATCGTATTGATTCCTTTGCTGTTCAAGAGAGTGGCTACTTTCAACTCAGCTATGACAGTACAGATAAAGGTGTTGGTTATTTAATTTCGTCAGATGCCAAGCCTTTTTTTATCATCCTCAGCGGTGAAAAAGTAGTGATTGAGGGTGAATCACTTTGGTCGATAGCAACGCTAAAAATCAAAGAAGGAAAGGAAAATAAGTGGTTCGAGCAGTTCGCGAAAGAACAGCCCATCAGAGACCAAGCCATGAGTGCTTGGGTTTACTTAGCTGATTTATACAAGTCAAATGAAGTTTTTTCGAAAAGCACCTCGTCCTTAAACTCGGTTAAGCAAGAAATTGATAGACTGAACCGTGAGGAATCCGATTTCTTAGAAGGCTTACCCGAAAATAGTTATGCCAAGTGGTTTTTGCCGGTACGAAAATTGGTAGGCAGCATTGCACGCCTGCCGCAAAATAGGCAATCACAAATCCCCGATGTGCTGAGTAGCCTGAGGAGCATTGATTATGCTGATAACAAGGTTTACAAGAGCGGCTTGTACAGAGATTTAATAGAGCAGCATTTTTGGTTAATTGAAAATAGCGGACAGCCACTCGATTCGGTTTATGTGGAAATGAAGGTTTCGATTGACCGGTTAATTCAAAGTTTGATGACCGATGAACGTAAACTCAATGCCACCACCAATTTCTTATTTGACTACCTTGAAAAACGAAGTCTGTTTGTAGCCTCTGAGTACTTGGCATTGAAAATACTCAATGATGTCAGCTGCACCATCGATACAGACTTAGCCAATCAATTAGAGACCTATAGGGCCATGAAGAAAGGTAATATTGTGCCTGATTTAGTTTTCAGTGGTGAAGTGGTTAGTCCGAGTACTTCCAGAGCCCCAAAACGCCTCTCTGACTTCGCATCCGATTACACCCTTGTGGTATATGCAGCAAGCTGGTGTCCAAAATGCACAGAAGAAATCCCTAAATTGAACATCCTTTATAATAAATGGAAGAACAAGGGGGTAGAAATCGTTGTAATAGCCTTAGACACCGATACCTTGTTGTTCACCAATTTTTTTAAAGACAGCCCATATATGAGGGTCTGCGACTACAAAAAATGGGAAAGTCCTATGGTCAAAGATTACTATGTATTCGCCACACCTACCATGTTCTTACTTAACAAACAACGAGAGCTTGTACTCAGGCCAATGAGTGTAGAACAGGTAGATGCGTGGGTTGATTGGTTTTTGAAGTAGCGGTTTAAATGCCGTCATGTAAGCATGAAGGAAAGGAACCACCTTGTCACCTGCACGTCATTGGTCCAAAAGGAGAGTGGGTATTTTGAAGAAGATGCATTGGTGGATTAGAACCAAGTAAGCCAAATCACTTTGTGATTTCCCCCATCAAGCTACATCTCAGTTTACTACACACTTTTTACGCCACCGAAAGGACAGGGTAATTCTAAAGCATGGGCGTCTAAGTATTTAATAATGAACACATTATAAAACGAAACTGTCTGCAAGTGGGCAGTAAAGTGGGCAGTAAATGGGTGAGTTACTACACGAAATGACTATTTTATAATGGATAAGTAATTGTAAATCAATAAGTTAACATTAATCAATATTATAGAAGTTTCCTAAACTTTAGATATGGGTTCGATTCCCGTCGGGGCTACCACTAACCCACTTCAACTGAGGTGGGTTTTTTCATGCCGTTTTTTCTACCAACCGCTGGCACACCCACAGTAAACAGGCTTTACCATGTAGGCGTGATAAAGCCCTTGCTTCTCTTTCATATTTGCATTCAAAATACCCCACTTTGGATATCTGGTCATCGAATAACCTATTGAAGTCCTTTATTTGATAGTTCTGTGAGCAATGTGTCATCTCGTGCAAAATAGTATCAATCATTTGCTGGATGGTTTGGTGACTTCTAAGGCATATTACACATTCATTGGTATGAGAATAGTAAAGTCCTGCCCACTTCTTGTGAGAGTAATACCTGATGGTCAATGTTGGTATTGGTACATTTGGGGTAAGAATATTTATAATGTAGCCGTCAGATACCAAAGAAAACGGATTTCTCAACAGGTAAAGCCTCAATTGGTAGTTCTGCAATTTTCCTTTATATTTTCCACCTTCGCTGTACTTTATACCCAATTTCATACTACCACTTTTTAAAACACAAAAAAGCCCCCTCAATGTGAGGGGGCTCAGCAAACACTATCAACGATTTAGTTTAGTTGCACACTGTTTTGGCAACGGAGGTAGCCGTAATACCATCTACCGTAGATGAAGCCGTTGTAGTTTTACCATTAACATCACTAAGGTCTTGACCGCATGCTTCAAAAGTAGTCTTGGTCACTTGTGGGTAACCAGGAGTGTTGACGTTGACAGAAGTGGTAGTAGTCATTGTACAAGTAGCACACTTTTGACAATTTGTTAATGAAATGGAAGATACCAATACAAGTGCTACGAGAATGGTTTTAACTGTTTTCATATTGATTTATTTAAAGGTTAATTGATTATGTGTGTTTCAATAAGCTTTGGCTGTGATATCACTTCACTTGATGTATTTTGAAAGCTCCTCCTTCTTTTTATTGTATTCATCTTGACTTATTAGTCCCAAATCAAACTTGTCTTTGGCCCGTTTTAGCTCCTCCAATGCTTCATTACTCGTCATGCCAAATCCTTTGATTTCGCCGGTGGACAAGGCGTTTTCAAATTGGATTAGGTAATTCCCTGATAAAGCATACATCCCTTTTGTTCTCATTAGCACTTGATAGCCTGAACGCTTTGTGCCACTCACAAATATTTTCTTGATTTCAGTTTCACTTCCACTGTTCGCTGCAGTTAAAAGGGTCATCGGGATAATGATTCCATCCCCTTGATAAATGAATGCGAATGTTTTATTAGAGGAAGGCACCCCAATACGAATCTTATCCCCAACCTTATACTCCGCACCATCACTGGCGATGTAAGATGTGTACTCTCCTTTTTTTACAGTTAGACCAAGGTCTTTGAAATGGACTTCTTGTGCTTCACTTTGACCAAAGTAAAACAGCACGAAAAACAATGTTAGGTATCTCATTTTTTAAGTTTAGACAAGTTTATTAAGTAATTCTGCCAATTAGAGTCAATAAGTTGCAGGATATGTTTTTCTGACCTTACTTGGCAAAAAAAAATCATCATGTTCAATCAAAACAGAATTTTTAGAGTTTTTCAGCTCGTGAATTTTCTCAAAGCACGACCGCCAAAGTCGATAAAGAGCATTATGGGATTTTTGGAGACATCCGAGCGAACCATATACCGCTATTTAGATTTGCTGAAAGAGTTGGGGTTTGAATTGGAAAAGGACAACGCCAACCGGTTCAGCATACCTTATCCTACCGACACCGAGTTGATGGTTTTTACCCAAGAAGAAAAAAGTTATTTGGAACAGCTGATACGCAGCGCTGGCAAGAACAATAAACTCTCTGAGGGCATCCTCTACAAAATTTATCAGGGGAGTGACCCTGAGGTTGGTGCAAACGCTGTTTTCAAAGTCCACTTGGCAAAAATGGTGGAACAACTATCCATTGCCATCGTTGAAGAAAGGCAGGTTCGGATTCTCAATTATACCTCTGCAAATTCAGAAACCATTAGCCATAGGTTGGTAGAACCAATGTGTTTTACCGACAACTATACCTCATTGTCTGCATTTGAAGTGTCCTCCTTAAAAAATAAATACTTTAATGTCGAGAGAATGGGAGGCATTGAAATACTTGAAAACCCGATGAAACACCAGCACTTGCATGAATACTTTAAGCCTGATGTCTTCGGTTTTCAGGGCAATACCATGGGTAAAGTTGTTTTGTGGGAAATGGGCATTAAGGGTACCACTCTGCTAAAAGAGCAATACCCAATGACCAGTGCCTTCATTCATCCATCAGCAAAGGAAGGAGTATTCAGTTTTTCAGCCGAAGTTCAGGATTTTCGTGCACCTGCTGGTTTTGCACTCAGTTTAATGGACGAGGTGATTATTATCGGTTCCGAAGATTTCAAATTATATGTCCAAAACATTCTCAACGGCTAGTCTAAAAGCGATTCAACCTTATCATTGGTTGTCTTAGATAAAACCTCAAATGAGTAAAAGTGGCAATGCTCCCTTTTTGCCATGCCTTATGCTATAGGGATTTTACAGAAACAACACTTAAATGCAATATTTCAAGAAGAAGGTCATATTTTTAAACCAATTGTCCACCCCTAAATTGGACGCACTGAAATAGAAAAAAACACGATGCAGTTAACCCCACGAACTTTAAGTGAACTTCAAAAACGATTAAAAATCGGCAATCGTAGAGGAGTACATCTGAACGCCATTCCATCAAAATCTCGATATAAATTCGACTTACATCGCCTATCGCATATTGACGAATCACTACCAAACGAGTTTATTGAAGCTTTACTAAGCCAACTCCCTCTAAAATTTCGGGTAAGTTGGAAAACAACTTCCAAGGGTGTGAATTCCTTGCTCGAGACCGACCAAGCACAGTTGGTGAATATTTCAAAGTCGTTCGAAAACCTCATCAACCAAACAGAAGCTATAGAGTCTGAAAAGGGTATAAATACTTTTGGGTTCGGGTTCCCTATTTTAGTAAGACGTGACCAATTAGACAAAAAACTGACGGCAGCACCAATTCTGATTTGGTCGCTGCGGATAAAACGTTCTCAAAAAGAATTCAATACTTGGGAAATCCTAAGGTCAGAAGATGACCCAGTTTATCTAAATGAGGTCCTCATAAATCATTTATACAACGATTCCAAGGTGGTCATCCCACCAATACCCTCAGAGATGTTGGACGATGGTCTTATCTCAAAAGATGAGTTGGTGGATTTATGTGCAAACCTGTTAAAAGAGGTCCACTTTACGGGTGAAATGACCTCCCCCGGAACCCTTCGGGAACAGTTAAGTTCAATAAAACCCATCGAGGAAAAAGCCCATTACGAAAAAGCACTCGGAGATTCCATCAATGGATTTATTGACTTTGGTGGTGTTTTTTCAATTTTCGAAGTTCAAAAACAAAACATCATTGAGGATTATGAACGCCTGATGAATATTGCGGATTTGAACTTGGACCTTGAAGATTTGGACAATCACCACTTTCAATCCATCTCATCGGTCCAAACTGACCCCTCCCAGCAAGGTATTTTACATGCCTTAGAAAAGAAAAGGAACATCCTTATTCAAGGTCCCCCCGGTACAGGTAAGAGTCAAACCCTTACTGCCATTCTTATCAATGCCTTGGAAAATCACAAAAAAACACTTGTTGTCTGTGAAAAGAGAACAGCCTTGGATGTCCTTCACAATGCACTTATAGAAAAAGAACTTGGCAATAATTGTATTCTTATTCGAGACATTGTCAAAGATAGAAGGGCGGTAATTGACTCTGTACGTGGCAGAATTGATACCTCCTCCTACAAAAAATACAACTATTCCTACTCCAAAGAACCTTTATCTGAAATAATTCAAAAGGCTAAAAGCCTAATTGATGTCATCAATGATCGCCATCAAAAATTAGATAAGAAGCTTTTGGGGGATAAAAATTGGACTGCTATTGTAGGGGAATTGCTCGCTCAGCTCAATAATGAGGAGCCATTACAACCCACACAAATTCACGAATGGAACTTCACTTACACTTCTAAAGAGCTCAACGAATTACTTGAGGTAGTGAATGAAGGTGACGTACTATACTCAACCTATAAACCCTGTATTGATTTTACTTTCCTGAACCCCAACGTTTTTCTTGTAGATAACCCATATCAGCTTGAAAAAGAATTAAAAACCGCTTTTCATCAAATTGAATTAGACCTAAACGAAATCGAAAAGCTTTCAACGAATCGAACGTGGTGGCAAAGATTTTTCTACCCAAAACTGCGGCGTTCAGTCAGCGAACTTAAGGATAGGGTCAATTCAAACAAGCTGTCAAATAAGCTCATTGAATCTACAAAAAACGAAGAAATCATTGCTGAAATCAAACTAATCATCAAACAGTCTAAAGCCTATTTTGAAAAAAACCATCTTTTCATAGCTGAGTACAACTGGCTGACATATTATAGAAGGTTGGATTCACAAAAAGTAAAGATTGTTGATTATTTAAAGGGTAAAGAAAATTGGAGACGGCTCACCCTGATTGAATATCTTCATTCCATTTTGAGTCAATTTGCAGACAGCCAATTACCAACGGCAGATACAGAACTCGTTGAACTTGGCAAAACAATCAAAGGACTTGAGGAAGAGCAACTGAATTACATTCGTTATTCTTGGTTTTCCGAACAGATGAGTGCCACGAGTTCGTTTGTCACCAAACATAATGGCCTATCCGTCGAAAATCTTTACAACAAACGTAGTAGTACCAAGCATAAACGGTTATCTCTACGGCAAATCGTTCAATACGATATTGACCTTTTCACTACGTTTTTCCCTATCATTCTTACATCACCCGACGTTGCAAGTAATTTGTTTTTGGGGAAAAATGGATACTTTGACATTATCATGTTCGATGAGGCAAGTCAATTGAGACTTGAGGATAATCTCCCTGCCATTCTGAAAGGGAAACAGCGGATAATTGCAGGTGATGAGCATCAGATGCCGCCCTCCAATTATTTCAGTAAGGTCTTTGACGGGACCTTAGATGACGAGGATGAATTGGATGAGGAAGAAACATTTACCATTGACCGAAATAATCTGTTGCTCTCATCAGAGTCTCTGCTCGATTTTGGTATGGAACTGAATTTCGAGAAAAGGTATCTTGATTTTCACTATCGGTCACGTCACCCATATCTCATCGACTTTTCAAATTATGCCTTCTATAACCAGCGTCTTAAGCCCTTACCTAATATCATTGACTATACACCTATCAAGTATTTGCAGGTGAATGGCACATTCAGTGAGCATATCAATGAAGCAGAAGCAGAAAAAGTCCTCTCCATCCTTGAACACAATATTCAAAGGTTACCGAATGGTGAATACCCTTCGGTTGGAATAGCGACATTCAATATCACCCAACGGAATTTTATCATTTCCCAAATACACGAGAGGCAAAAATTCGACAAATTCAAAGCCTTCAATGATAAAATCAGTGAATTAGAACAAAATGGATTGTTCATCAAAAACCTTGAAAATATTCAAGGGGATGAAAGAGATGTAATCATCATCTCTACTACATATGGCATTGGAAAGGACGGGAAATTCACCCAAAGATTTGGTCCAATTAACCATTCGAAAGGCTACAAACTGCTCAACGTAATTGTTACAAGGGCAAAGTATAAGGTCTACATCTGTTCCTCCATCCCTGAAAATGTATTCTCTAACTTCAGGAATGAACTCTCCTTGGAAGGCTCAAACAATAGAAGGGCTGTATTTTATGCCTACCTCTCCTATTGTAAGGCAGTTTCTGAATCCAATACCGAATCGAGGGAAGCTGTTCTCCAAGCACTCTCCGAAAATGCAGGTAGGGTAAACACCTTAGATTTCGATACAATGGGCAGATTGGAATCACCTTTCGAGGAAGAAGTGTATGAACGACTTATTGATAAGGTGGACAAAGACAAGCTCTATCTGCAAATGAAAGTTTCAGAATTCCGAATCGATATGGTCTATGATTCGAAAAGACCTGGCGTTCCAAAAATCGCCATAGAATGTGATGGTGCTAAATACCATTCGAGTAGGGAGGCCTATCTGCACGATAAACACAGACAGCAGATTTTGGAGAAACACGGATTCGTTTTTCATCGCATTTGGAGTACCAATTGGTGGCGGAACCCACAATCTGAAACAGAACGTTTGGTGGCGTTTATTCATAGTGTTGAATCAAAAAAAGACCACAAATTGCCCGACTACACGCAAATTGCATCCGCATTTGGTGACCATTTCGTCTCAATGGATTCAATTATCACAAAAGCGAGTGTTATGGACCAAGCTGCCGAACAAGCCAATATCAACGTGATAAGTGATTACCAAGAAGAGGCTTACCAAAACGATACCCTACCAAAGGTCAAAGTGGAGAGTCAGGTGCTCCTACATTACCTCAATGAGGATAAAAAAATCAAGGTCCACATTGTTGAGTATCCTAACAAGTCGACGTCAGTTATGGACATTCACCAAATAAGTAAAGATTCACCCCTTGCAAGTTCCCTTCTCGGACATTCCGTAGGTGATATTACCAAAGTTGGCAATCTTGATAATTTTGTCCAAATCTTAGAAATAATCGGGTAATTGAGATTTGTCAAGTTTAAAAAGGAAGTAACATTTGGGTTAATTTAGATACCATCATACCCACTCAATTTGAATTCAATCTTTAAAGTCAAAGCCTATGAGTAGCATTTATGAGCACCTTAAACGATATGGGTATGACCTGCAATACAGCATGGACGATGATTTGTGCTCTGAAGCTCTAATGAGTCATTTAGGTAGAAAAAAGTATTCGAAGTTTTGGAAGTATGTTGACAGTTACCACCAAACCCACGGCACAAATGGTATTGAAAAAGCAATAAGGGATTACATTGGAAATGATGAGAAACACTTAAAAATCTTATTAAGTGGTCAAATCCTTATCAGCGTTAAAATATTAGAGGCCATCATTGATGTTATCCGAGATTTACATTTGATTGGACGTGAAAGCATCAACATATTAGAACTCGGGGGTTTTGATGGGTGGGCGTCAGATTACCTTAATAGGTATGTCATAAAGAAAGCTAAAATTGATATTGTTGATTTGGAATCCCCTAATTCGCATTCAAATCCTAATATAGGAATGATTCGGTCGAGTTACAGCGAGTTTAATTCCAATAAGAAGTATGATGTGGTATTTTCAATACTTGGTATTGAACTGAGTAAATTTGAAGAAATGCTCGATTGTATGATAAGAAATACTGAGTGTGGAAGTCTTGTTTTTCTTGGATTGAGAGTGCAAGGTGCTGAATATGAGTTGATTTTAGAAAAATGTAGGCAAAATGGTTTCGAATCCATAAATCAGCCAACTAAAAGTATACCTGTACAATTAGGAACAGGAACTCAAGTCTTGCCTTTATTTGAATTCAAAAGGAAATGAGAGACGAAGTGGCGAAAGCAACTTCCAAATAAAAAAACAAAATCTATGGTAAAAGACTTAGAAAAGACCCTTTGGGCTACGGCCGATAAACTGCGCAACAACATGGATGCTGCCGAGTACAAACACATTGTACTGGGTCTGATATTCCTAAAATATATATCCGATAGTTTTAAAGAGCTTCACTCCAAGTTGAGTGAAGATGCACTCTCAAATCCTGAAGACAAGGACGAATACCTAGCGGAGAATGTGTTCTTCGTTCCTCCTACTGCAAGATGGGAGTACCTCCAATTCGAAAGAGCCAAACTCCCAACCATCGGTAAGGATATAGACGATGCGATGGATGCAATCGAAAAGGACAATCCCAATTTGAAAGGTGTTCTTCCAAAGGATTACGCCCGTCCAGCATTGGACAAAAAACGATTGGGTGAACTCATTGACCTGATTGGAAATATTGGTTTCAATGAACCGGGTCAGAATAGTAAAGACCTATTGGGAAGAGTATATGAGTATTTCTTGGGAATGTTTGCCGATGCGGAAGGAAAACGTGGCGGACAGTTCTACACTCCTGAGAGTATCGTTAAACTTTTGGTGGAGATGTTGGAACCATACTCAGGACGTATAGGCGATTTTTGTTGTGGTAGTGGTGGTATGTTTGTTCAAAGTGAGAAGTTTATACAAGCACACGGAGGGAAAGTTGATGATATTGCAGTTTATGGTCAGGAAAGTAATCCCACCACCTACAAATTAGCCAAAATGAACCTTGCCATTCGTGGTATTGATGCCAAGATTGAATTAGGCGATACTTTCCATAACGACAAACACAAAGACATTCAAGTTGATTATGCTATAATGAACCCACCGTTCAATGTGTCAGATTATGGGGCTGAATCCTTGCAAGATTCATACATGTGGAAATACGGAGTACCACCGTCAGGTAACGCCAATTATGCGTGGTTACAACTGGTTTTAAATAAACTCAGTCCAAGTGGTGTGGCAGGAATTGTACTTGCCAATGGTGCCATGACCTCAAATTCAGGTGGGGAGAACGAGATTAGGAAGAATATGATTTTGGATGGTGTGGTTGACTGTATGGTTGCCCTACCAACTCAATTGTTCTTCAATACTCAGATACCGGCCTGTCTTTTCTTTTTGGCACGCAACAGAACCAACGGAAAGTTTAGAAATCGTAAAAATGAAATCCTGTTTATTGATGCCCGCAAGTCAGGGGCGTTGGTATCAAGAAAGAATAAGGCATTTACCGATGAGGACATTTCCAAGATATCAGAGGTTTATCATAATTGGAGAAGTAAGGATGGAAATTACGAGGACATTCAAGGGTTCTGTAAGTCTGCAACATTAAAGGAGGTTGAGGATAACAACTTTGTACTTACACCGGGTCGTTATGTTGGCACAGAGGATATTGAAGACGATGGAGTTTCCTTCGAGGACAAGGTTGCAGTGATATCAGAGAACCTGAAATCACATTTTGAACAATCCATTGAACTTCAAGAACGCATTAAACTTAACCTTAAAAAAGTGGGGATTGAGTTATGAGTGAATGGAAGGAATATAAGTTAGGAGAGATTGCCGAACTCAGAAGTGAAAAATTCACTCCAAACAAGGACACCTCATATCCCTATATTGGATTAGAACATATTGAACCTAAATCTTTAAAATTAAACGGTATCGGAACTTCAAATGATGTTTCAAGTCAAAAATCTATTTTTTACCCCAATGATACTTTATACGGTAAACTTAGACCTTATTTTCAAAAAGTCATTTCTCCCAATTTTAAAGGGGTATGCTCAACTGATATCTTCGTCGTAAAACCGAAAAAAGAAGTGAACCACAAGTTTCTTTTTTACTTGTTGGCAACAGATGAATTTACCAATTTAGCAAATTTAGGTAGCACTGGCACAAGGATGCCAAGAGCCGATTGGAAACATTTAAAAACTACTTGTTGGCATATCCCCGACCTCCCCACGCAGACCGCCATTGCAGAAATCCTCTCCTCACTTGACGATAAAATTGAACTCAACAACAAAATCAATCAGGAGTTAGAAAACCTTGCTCAAACCCTTTTCAAACAATGGTTCATTGATTTTGAATTCCCCAATGAAAACGGAGAACCCTACAAATCATCAGGTGGTGAGATGGTGGAGAGTGAGTTGGGTGAGATTCCAAAGGGGTGGGAAGTTAATTCCTTGGATGGTATTGCAGATTTTTTAAACGGACTTGCACTTCAAAAATTCCCACCGGGTGATGAATATGATTACTTACCTGTCATTAAAATTAGAGAATTAAGACAAAGAGATACTTTAAACTCTGACAAAGCAAGTAAAAGCATTCCTGAGAAATACATAGTTCAAAATGGAGATGTGCTCTTTTCTTGGAGTGGTTCTTTGTTAGTTGACTTTTGGACAAATGGGAAAGGTGCATTGAATCAACATTTGTTTAAAGTAACATCAAATCAATTCCCTCAATGGTTTTATTATTTATGGACTAAACACCACTTATCTGAATTTATCAAAATTGCAGAAAGCAAAGCGACTACAATGGGGCACATTCAGAGGCAACATCTTAGCGATGCTAAAGTTGTGATACCTGATGAAATACCTCGTTTTACTTCTGTTTTTGAACCGATAATATCAAAAATAATAGAAAATCGAATTGAGAATGTTCAACTAACTAACCTCCGAGACACCCTGTTACCCAAACTCATTTCAGGTGAGTTGGAAGTTTCACAAACCCAAACCAACTCATAATGGCAGCAGTAATATCCGAAGACCATATCGAACAAATCATCATTCAGGAGTTCATTGAACTGGGTTATTCCTATGTGAATGGCGCGGATATTTCTCCTGATGGTATTGCTCAAGAACGGGAGTATGACGAGGTGGTATTGAAATCTCGACTCAAAGATGCTATTGCCAAACTAAATACCACTGTACCAGCAGAAGCACAGGAAGAAGCGCTCAAGAAAGTACTGCGCACAGATAGTCCCAATCTTTCTCAAAATAATTACACTTTTCACAAATACCTGACCGATGGTGTGGACGTGGAGTATAGAAAAGGAGATAGAATCGTGGGTGATAAGGTGTGGTTGATAGATTACGAAAACCCTTCCAACAATGAGTTTTTGGTGGTAAATCAGTTCACCATTATTGAGAATAATGTCAACAAACGACCGGATGTCATTCTGTTTGTAAACGGACTCCCATTGGTGGTTATAGAACTAAAGAACGCAGTTGATGAGAACGCCACCATTCATTCTGCATTCAACCAATTACAGACATATAAACAAACCATTACTTCTCTATTCGTCTATAACGCACTCTTGATTGTGTCTGATGGTTGGGATGCGTTATATGGTTCTTTAACCGCACCCAAGCAATTTTTTGTACCTTGGAAATCCATAGATGGAAAGTTGGTTGCAGATGAAGACATCCCTCAAATGGAGGTAATGGTGAAGGGTATGCTAAACAAAAATATATTACCCGACCTGATTCGTCATTACATTCTGTTTCATAAAAACAAAGAACAACTCACGAAGATTGTTCCCCGATACCACCAATACTTTGCGGTAAACAAAGCGGTAGAAACCACGAAACGGGCCACCGCAGAAACCGGGGACCAAAGAGCCGGAGTAATTTGGCACACCCAAGGAAGTGGTAAGAGCTTGAGTATGGTATTCTATGCCGGTAAATTGGTACTGGCGTTGAACAACCCCACCTTGGTCGTACTTACCGATAGGAATGATTTGGACGACCAATTGTTTGATACTTTTTCTTTAAGTCAAGATATACTCAGACAAACACCAGTTCAGGCAGAAAACAGAGATGACCTAAAACGCAAATTGAGTGTGAGTTCAGGAGGAATTGTGTTCACCACCATTCAAAAGTTCTTACCTGAAATCCAAGAGAAAGTTGATATCGGTGAGGGAAAGACCAAAAACATCAAAGGACAATTTGAACTCCTATCGGAGCGCAGGAATATTGTTGTGATAGCGGATGAAGCACATCGTTCACAATATGACTTCATGGATGGGTTTGCTAAACATATGAGGGACGCACTACCAAACGCATCATTCATTGGTTTTACCGGTACACCCATTGAGAATACAGACAAAAACACTCAAGCTGTATTTGGAGATTACATTGATGTATATGATATCCAGCAAGCGGTAGAAGATGGTGCAACGGTTCGGATTTACTATGAGAATAGACTGGCAAAGATTGACCTGTTGGAGGATGAAAAACCAAGAGTGGATGAGGAATTTGAGGAACTAACCGAGAGTGAAGAAATTACAGACCGCCAACGACTGAAATCAAGATGGGCGAGATTAGAAGCTATTGTTGGAAATGAACGTAGGTTGACGTTGATAGCAAAAGACATAGTTCAACACTTTGAATCCCGAAATTCTGTATTGGATGGTAAGGCTATGATTGTTTGCATGAGCCGAAGGATTTGTGTTGACCTGTATGACCAAATCAAAAAAATCAGACCCGATTGGCACAGTGATGAGGATACCGAGGGTGCTATGAAAGTGGTAATGACCGGTTCATCATCCGACCCATTGAACTTCCAACCTCATGTAAGAAACAAAGCCAAACGAAAGGCGATGGGTGAAAGGCTGAAAGACCCGAAAGACCCTTTAAAGATTGCCATCGTTAGAGATATGTGGCTAACAGGTTTTGATGCACCATCTATGCACACACTCTACATAGATAAACCCATGAAGGGTCATAATCTGATGCAGGCCATCGCACGGGTAAACAGAGTATATAAAGACAAAGATGGTGGTTTGGTAGTGGATTATATTGGTATTGCCAATGATTTGAAACGTGCGTTATCCCTATACACCGAAAGCGGTGGTAAAGGAAAACCAGCATTTGACCAAGATGAAGCAGCCGAGGTAATGATGGGTAAGTATGAGATAGTGGCTCAGATGTTCTCAGAGCAACCCCAAGACAAAGCTGCACCCAAAGGATTTGATTATAAATCGTTCTTTCAGTTAACTCCAAAGGAAAAACTATACTTCCCGATTCAAGCAGCCAATTACATTTTAGGGTTGGAGAATGGGAAAGACCGATATGTGAATGCGGTAACTGCCCTATCAAAATCCTTTGCGATATCCGTTCCTCACCCCTATACCATTGATATCAGAGAAGATGTTGGTTTGTTCCAAGCCATTAAAACACGAATCGTTAAGGTAACTCAAAGTGGTAAAGGGAAAACAGATGAAGAAATAGAAACCGCCATCAAACAGATTTTGTCTGATGCGGTGGTTGCGGATGAAGTGATAGACATCTTTGATGCTGCCGGTATAAAGAAACCGGATATCTCGATTTTGTCGGATGAGTTCTTAGCAGAGGTAAAGGGAATGACCCACAAAAACCTTGCGTTGGAGTTACTCAAAAAACTACTCAACGATGAAATCAAGACAAGACAGAGAGTGAATTTGGTTCAGTCTAAGAAGTTCTCCGAGATGTTAGACAAAGCCATGAAATCCTACCAAAACAACCTGATTACTTCTGCTCAAATCATTGAGGAAATGATACGGTTAGCAAAGGATATTAAGGAAGCCGACCGAAAAGGTGAGGACATGGGATTGGATTTCAGAGAATACGCCTTTTACTCTGCATTGGAGGTAAACGATTCTTCAGTTGCCGTTTTGGGAGATGAAATCCTGAGACATATCGCCCGTGAATTAGTAGATACGGTTAAGAAGAACACCAGTATCGATTGGACTGTAAGGGAGAATGTGCAAGCCAAGATGAGGATAGCCGTGAAACGAATACTCCGCAAACACGGATACCCACCTGATATGGAACTGAAAGCAACAGAAACTGTTTTGGAGCAGGCCAAATTACTTGCGGATAACTTCAGTACAACCGTATACGAACAAGGCGATGATTATTTTTCAATAGCAGCAGAACCAAAAAATTAACCAAGCGTGTTTTTATAAAAATTTTGGTTTACCAGTCTCTTAACAGTTGCAGGAGTGAATAATGAGCCATTTCTCGTTTTATATCCATTTTCATTGAGAAGTCTGCTTACCTCGCTTAGATTCAAGTAACCGTTTTTCATCTGAAAATGCTCAATAAAGGTTTTGGCACGCTTCCAGTTTTCATTTTCAATTTTTTGCTGTCTGACAACGGCTGTCCCCTTTTTTCTCCCCTCATCTGTCAGGTTTTCAATTTTGCCAAGTTTCTTGTACTTTTTGAGTTCGTTCAAAGAATTCTTAGTGCGAATGCTAATCATTTCGCGTTCGTATTGTGCCATCGTACCAAAAATACCGAGGGTTAGTGTATTTAGTTCAGGTAAAGCAATACAGCGAAGTTTAACGCCCCTATTTCTGATAGCAAATAGGAACTCAACCTCTCTGGTCAACCTATCTAACTTAGTAAAAAGAAGGGTGTAACCATTTTTTTGACATTTGGATAGAGCCACGTCAAGTCCTAACCTGAGATTGTTTTTACCACTTTCTTGCTCGATAATGACTTCTATTAGTTCGGAATTGTTTTGTCGAACAAATTCAAAAATTTGATTTTTTTGTTCCTCAATCCCCAAGTTCTGTTTTCCAGTGCTTGTTCGGACATATCCAATGTATTTTTCCATAAATTTAAACTTAGCGCTAAGATACAGCACCGGTATTTGCAAAGCAGCATCGAACGTTCCTGACTTGATAAGATGTGTTTTTTATAGGGCAGATTCCTTACCAATCAAGTTGAATTATCAATGAAACTTAACATTCTTTAATGAAAATAAAACTAATTGTATCGCCAATCAATATACCCCCGTCCTGCTCCCCCCTGTCTCCCCGGCCGGACTGGTTACCTGCCTTATATAATGGTGCTAATCCATTATGTGAGGGGGTACGATGCCGTGATGGAGATTGCTGGTGTTTTCGGAGTAGTTGATGTAATACGATTTTAGGGCAAAAGTTGAAGTACCCCCCTCATTTCTTAAAAAGGCGAAAAAAAATCCGGCAGAAATTTCTACCGGATTTGAAAGTGTTCTCATTTTGAGTTCAATTATCTGAGGATTGTTTATGATACTGGTCAAGTATTCTCTTTATATGTACGAGAAAAGACATGAAGTCTGAAGGTTTTGTGATGAGTTCAATCAACCCTTCATCATCATCTGACTCGATATTGAACGTATCCATAATTCTGTGGGCGAACTCAATTTCTGTGGGAGTTAGGTCGTGTGGTGTTTCGAATAACTCACCAAGTGTAATTATTTGCTTTGACCAGTCATCTATCGGAAAATCAGGATGCTCTGTTATTCCTATTCTTTTCATTTTCGTCTTGTTTTATTTTCTCAATTATTGCAGCACGGATGTAGTCACTCTTACTGTCAGCTTTTGAAATCAACTGTTCCAACCTATCGTTGAGGTCACGGGTTATTCTAATTCTGATGTGGGTTCCAAATTTCATACACATATAAATATGTGATACTTCGAGAAAAGTATTACGGACTGACTGGTTTTTTTTAATTATTTCTTGATGCAGATTTCTTAATACGGTTATTATTTCTTATCCTTTAAAAAACGATATATGAAGAAAAACGAACGAAAAGGTATTTGGATACCACAATCCATATTGGGATTAGAACTAAATGGGAACGACAAAATTCTACTGGCGGAAATTTACTCACTTTGTGAACGAGAGAATGGATGTTACGCAAGCAACCAGCATTTCACGAAACTCATGGGATTTAAAACTACCGGTGCTGCATCCAAGCGAATATCATTCTTGACAAAAAAAGGATTCATCAGGACAAAAATGGTGTATGAGGGAAAACTATGTATTGGTAGACATATATATAGGACTGATTTTATGAATACTCTTATGGGTATAGTTCCAAATGACACCAAGGGTATTGACAATTGGAATCAGGGGGTAGTTCCAAACGAACCACAGGGTATTTCCGTTGGGAACACAATTAATACAGTTACTAATTCAGGTTTTACTAATACATATACTAGTACATATTCTGGGGAGAAACTGGATGAGATGAAACTTCAAGAAAAAGAAATACCAGCACCACTTCAATCTACCAATGCACCAACCACTACATATCAATATTTCAAAAAGCAAAAAGAAGAGGCGGCAGCGTATTTGGTAAGTGCAACCGAAATTGGTGGGCAGATTTTCGAATTTGACACCCCGGTAAAATTTACGGTGCTACAAAATTTGATTGGCAGCGAGACTTTTCAAAGAGTAAAGCCGGAACTATTGAGATTTATTGAGGCAAAGAAATGGATAAGTTAATACTCCTCAACTACCCGAAGGGAATAGTGTTACCAGTTTCTTCAGAATTAAAGGCGGTTGGATTATATGCTAGTCTGATACTGGCAGCAGCGCAAATTTGATTCTTGCGCGTACCTAGGGCAACCAGGGGAAAATTGTTTGGCCCCGAATATCAAGGTGTTTTGGGCTGGTTTGAAAAAAATCGAAAAAAAATTTGCACAGAACTAAGTTAAGTATTATCTTTGCCATATATTAGAATGATAAAATGAGCGCACCAGCAAATATTAAAAGTATTGATGTGAAAGAGCTAAATCACATCTCCAGCACCGATAAGAGTGTAACTCCTCCTGTTGTTTGCTTTGAAGAGTTGGTATCCGCCTATACAGATGAATTGAAGTTTAAACCAGCTGCTCTTCAAGGTGTTTTCAATCCAATGTTGAAAGAGGATTTATTCCGCATACTGGATGTATTATATAAACATAAGGATGCACTTTCTGAGATTGAAGATGAAATGCTCAATTTTATTCAGAAGAGCGTGCGGTTGAAACCTCCTGTATACGTAGCAAGAACAAAAGACCCCAAAACCGATATTGACTATTTTAATGCAAAGACATTTATTCCTCTCAAAGGTGGTAGAAAGAAAGAGGTGAAGGTCTACTTGGGTAAAGCAGCAGATTTCGACAACGACACCAAAAGTCAAAAAGCGAAAGTGCTTGGAGAGAAATTATTAAGAAAGGCTATTGAGGAGAAAGCATCAAAGGGGGAGTTTAATGAATAGTCAACCCTTTTTTTTACCTAAAAACTAAGTTAAATACAATGTATAACATATGAAATTAAAAGATTTGATACTAGCACATTTCATCAATTGGATTTATTCCATCAAGTTGATTTCGAACAACCGGTAATTTGAGCCGTTGCCGTTTATGATGCCATTCCATTAGTTGACTTCATTTTGTCGACAGGAAGACCTATGCTCAAAAACTAAGTTAAACAACATGTATAGATTTTAAAATGACGAACATAATTAAAATAGAGACTGGTTCACTGGAAGTGCACCCTCTCGCAGCCGCAGTGAAATGCCAAACAAAAAAATCAATGACTCACCGTTTTACGATGGAGAATTTTGGACAAGTTGAACCTTTAACTATCGTAATGAGAGATGGTAATGCCCTCATTATAGATGGCGTGGAACGATTCGAAGTGGCCAAGAAACTACCATCACTTTTTCAAACTATGGATTGCAGGGTAGTTGAAATTGAAGATTCAGAAATTATTGATAAACGAATCCTTCTCAACTCCACTCGCAAACAATCTATTCGTGAGAAATGCAAATTAACCGAGGGAATCCTTGATTTCCTTGGAAAACAACCCGGTGTAAGAAGAGATTTACTGGGTATTAATGGAGTCGACATTCGCAGTACTTACTCAGACAAAATCAAGTTAGACAGGTATCATTTTGCATCACATTTAATTGGTGCAGACATCTCATCATCAACCCTCCGAAAACTAATGGCCATTTATTACTACGATGGAAAACAAAAAGAGAAAATCCTCGACTTAATTGAAGAGGGTAGGTTAACGATTGACAAAGGTTACAAAGTTCTCATTTCAAAAAAGAAAAAGGAAAGAGAAAAGGAACAGTTACGTTTCAATCACTTTGGAAATGGTGAATTAGGGAAATATGAATTGTACTGTCAAAGTTCTTTATGTATGACTATGGTACCCGAGCACTCGGTTCGTCTGGTAGTAAATTCACATCCGTATTTTCAACTCAGAGACTACCGTAATCAGGGGGAATCACCACACGGTAAGGAAAAAACAGTAAAAGAGTATGTAATAAATTTCATTGCCCATTGTCGTGAAGTCAAGAAGAAACTACTTAAAAACGGTGTTCTTGTAACGATTATTGGAGAAACATACCGAGATGGATATCAAGGTGTTTGCACTAAAGTTGAAACAGCACTTGAGAAAGATGGATGGAAAATTATAGATGTAAATGTTTGGATTAAGTCCAATCCCCGGTTCGCACCGCATTTATTAAGATTCATGAATGGATATGAACGAATCATTGTAGCTTGTCCGAACAAGGATGTTGAACCAATCTTTAACGTGTTAAAAAAGCCATCGGCAATTGGTGAGTTCAAAGTAATTAGAAGTTCGTCTTTGGTCAACGGGGATTGTAATTATTCAATGGCATCACCTGATGCTGATATAACAAACGTCATCCAAACGAGTGTCTTTAATAAAAAGGAACATTCAGTTATTGATGGAGAGTTCTCACATGATGCACCAGCTCCTGAACAGATATATGAAATGTTTGTCAAAGCCTACTCGTTACCCGGTGATACCGTTTTGGACAATTTTGTTGGTTCAGGTTCTATTGGGGTTGCTCTAAGACTGGGTCGAAATGTTATTGGTTTTGATGTTGACCCCGTTTCAATCGAGTTTGCTAGAAAAAGGTTTGATTCCATACTTGGACAAGGTGTTCAAACCCTATCTATTGCAGCATAATTTGTCGTAATGGTCGATTTAAGAGGATTTCACACCCCGGATGTAGGTTTTCTCGTCCGGCGGTGTTTAATCCCAAAATTCGACCTAAAAACAGGGTTCTGCAATGTATTCAGGAGACCCTACCTCATTCAAAATAATCATAAAAAGTAAACATCATGAAAGAAGACTATTTCAAAAATAAAATCTGTCCAATCTGTTCAAGGAATGTAGAGCAATCGGACTACCTAAATCAAATATTCAAGGATGAGCCTGAAGTAAATTACTTGGCTCATATGGTTACTCATTATCGGCACAACCACATAGATTCATGGAACAAATGCTGGGGGAGGCATGGTAGTCGATACAGGTCAAATTGGTTTGGCGACTACGACGAGGAGAAAAAAAAGGTGAACGAGCGTGCGAAACGTCAAATCATCAGAAAGGGAAAGGATGTTCTCAACCGTTTGGGAATCCTACCTGAACATTTCGGGAAGCTACAGTATACCGAAGAAAGAACCATGGTATTGGCAAGAAAAATCCTCATTTCGGCCGAAATCACCCCAACTAATGCTGCTAATTCTATTCAACTGCTGGATATTAGCCGCAAAACAAAGGAGGAAGCAGTATGAAAAACGCAGTTACATTCGCAAGGTGCAGTAATATTAAAGAAGCCAGAAGTTTAAAAAGCCAATTGAAGGACTACTCAAATAAGGCTGGCTACAAGGTGGTGCAACACATCGTCATGCCACCAGTTGGGCCAAGGGGTCAGGCAACCGAAAAGGTGATACTGGTATTGAACGAATTGCTTTTTCGCGACATAAAAGTTGATGCCATTATTACGAAACGCTACGACCACCTTCATGCACGGTTCACCGATACGCTTAGTTTGATAAAGAACTTGAGCCACTACAATGTCCGTGTCATCAGCATAGAGGAAACCTTGGATGACAATGACCCCATTTTTAAGGAAGTGTATTACCCAATAACAGTATCATGATGGAAACAAAAAAAGTAGCAATAACCGATTTGAAAATAACCGGGAAGATTAAACTACCCAAAGCAAGAGGTGCGAACAAGATAAAAGTCATTGGCTGCATTTTAGTAGACAAAGACCTAAACGTAATCGAGGGTGCGATAAATGTACTTATTGCCCTTGAAAACGGACTGGAAACGGTTGAAGTACAATGTGGCAGCAATCAAGTAACATTAAAAAATAATTCGATTTATGGAGCATATAAAATTTTATCTAAGACCCACAAAGGAAAACGATAAGAGCATGCTCTGTCATTACGTTATAGACGGGCAAAAAGTAATCGAGCGTAAGAGCTACAAAATCAAAATACCCAAAAGACATTGGGACAATAAACGAGGCCGTGTAAAGAACACCCATCCCGACTTCCAATATTTGAACAAAATCATAGATGATACCACCAGTGAGTTCGAATATCAACAGAACCTTGGAAACGGTAATCCTGAGAAGCAGTGTGTATTGATGTATTATCAAAATCTCCTCAAATCCAAAATAGGGTTATCAAACACCAGTATCCGCAAGTACAACATAGTACTTAGAAATCTAAAGGCGGTAACCAAAGACCTTTATGGTGAAGAATACTTGCCGTTTCATTATTTCCGTGAAATGGAAACGGTTAAGTCCATCAGGAACGGCATCGCCAAATCACGCAGGGATGAAGGTCAGAAATCAAACAAATCCTTGAAGAACTACTTGGGGAGGATTGCTGAGGTAATCAAACACTGGAATGCTAGCAGCGGAACTACCATGCCTATCAACACCTTTCCCTTGACCAGCTACATCGGAAAGGACACTCAAAAGCACGCAAGGGTAATGTCAGAAGCGGAACTCGAGTCTTTCAAGGCGTATGAGCCTGAGGGTAACAGGAATGGGTTGTCAGAGCGTATCGCAAAACAAGTATTCCTCTTCCAGTTTTATACAGGGGGAATTCGAATTCAGGACGCACTTCTGCTCACAAATAAATCATGTAAAAAAGGAGTCTTCAAGATACCGATAAGGAAAAGTAGACGACATATTCAATGTATGGTTTCCTATAACATGGCGGAAGCACTCAGACCATTCTATCCAAAAGAATTTGAAGATGCCGAACGACAGGTTGAACTTTCGGACATAGACATTGATTTTCATCACGCATCTTTCTTGGTAAAACTGGAATATGGGCAAGCGCTAGCAAGTTGGGATTATAACGACTTATTAAAGGTGGAAGCGTTGACAAAACAAGCGGATATACACTTCTACGAAACCCACAAAGGGGTGTTTAATACCGTTAGAGCACAAATATTACAAGCTATCGCCAATAGGTTCTTTGAAAGTTTGAAAAAGTTGGATGAACGGTTTTTGTTTCCTTATTTGAAATTCGAATGTTTTAAGGAGGTTGGTGTGGATTGGACTAAGTTTACTACGGACTTGGAAGAACAAATCCATAGAGCGAGAGCAAAGCACAACAGCGCTTTGAAAAGAATTACCACCAAATTGGGTATCGAACCTGTAACGGGTCACACACCAAGACACACCGCAGCGAGTATAATGCTATCTGGTGGTATGGATGATTCTTTCATCAAGGATGTACTCGGTCACCAAGATTTCAAGACCACAGAACACTATCTGAGGTCACGCCATCCTTTGAGAAGTAGAGCGGTAGAGTTGAACGAACTGATGAGTAAATATTGAGCAGTAAACTGAGCAGTGGTCAGTGATTTCACAACAATTACTGCTCGGTTTTTTACTTTACCAATTTGATTGTCAATCATTTAAAATTATTTAGGATAATAGAAGTTTCCTAAACTTTAGATATGGGTTCGATTCCCGTCGGGGCTACCATATTTTTGACAATTTAAAAGTAAGGCGTTCTCTGAATGAGGACGCTTTTTTTTGCCAAATAGACCCTGATCAGCATGAAAAAAGGACTAACTAAGGGTCAAAGCTGGCCATTTCATCAGCTTCTCACCGCTGTGCATTAAAACTTCAGACTCAAAGTATGAACTGTGACCTTTTTATCATTGCATTACATCGAGTCGTGCAATGCTATAGATGTCGAGAGGAAGAAAAAATAAATTTTTCACAAATCAATTTTAAAAGGTCCTAATATTTGCAAAATTCGCAATTAGCAAAGCGTCATTTGCAAAATTCCATTTTCTCAACCCCAATTTATTGGCTGCTCATTGCCGAATGGTGTAATAAGCGTTTCAATTACCAAGGCTGGCAAAAATCGATTTTTATAGGCTCCTTCAGCGGGGTAGTTTCATGTTCCTAAAGCACGGAGGGCCACATCTTTTAGACTTAACACCGATTTCAAATAGCCAAGGTCGACTACCTGTTGATCCAATAAAACCAAGCATAAACTACACCCATCTCTATGCTTGGTTTGGTTTCTGAGATCTCCGTATGGGTACATAGAAAAAAACAAGCCCACTTATCTAAAAAACTTTTACATGATTCACTCAAAACAATGCGAACAGCTATATCCAATTGCAGCATAAAAACTAAAATAATGAAAACCACAAAACTTTCGATTTTATTATTTTTCGGATTATTCACCGAAACCCTGCACGCACAGTCCTTAAATTTGAGTGGGGGTTTTACTTCGTCAACTTTCAGGCAGGCAGCGTCAGAAGAGTATTCTTACACGTATAATTCTGTTGATGGTACAGAGACGGAATCTGCTAAAATGAAACGACTATCGGGCTTCAATGCGGGCCTTTCGTTTGAATTTAAACTGAACAAAACCTTTTCATTGGAACCTGGATTGCGGTATCAAACACGTGGGTTCAACTATAATGAACTGGAAAAGCGGGTCTCAGGAGGAATCAACGTGTACACCAATAATATGGATTTCACCTACCAAGAAAATTACTTCGATTTACCTTTGGTGCTGAATGCGGGTACAGATTTTGGCAACTTCAGGGTATATGGCCGAGCGGGTTTCTATGGCGGACTGCTTTACTCTGTTCACCTGCGTGAAAAAAGAGAGATATGGGATGCTTTTTTTAACGAATTAATTACCTGGGATGAGTCTGTGCTAATTAAAGGTGAAGAATTAGATGCTCGTTTTACTGTCGGTTATTTGCTTGGGGTAGGGGTAACATACAAAGGATTTTATTTAGAAGCCAACTACAATAACGGCCTGCTGATGCCTGAAGATTTTGGTTTGAGCAGTGACTTTTCTCTTAACCTTGGCTATAAATTTAGGCTGCGCAGATAGTTTGGTTTAAAGAGTAGATTTTTTAATTTATATCATTTAATAAATTCTTACACTACTCTTCACCCTTGGGTTTTTAACAATATGTAATGTATTTATTCAAAATGAACACGTCACATTATTACTACGCTGCAGACCAACTGTTGTGCAAAGACATTTTAGAAAAAACCAGCGCCTTTTACCAACAATATTTTTTTAGCATCGATGCTGTGTTTGGTGAACCAATCAAGTCATTAAAAGCCAAAAAACCTACCACTTCAACACAGAATTGCTGCAAATACGCTTTCGAGATACAAAGCGACATGGCCTTTGGCACTTACATGATGCCAAAAAGAGCAATTACACGTCCAAACATACAGATGCCTATCATCTTAGGGCCAATTTGAATTAGATAATTTTACAACACTTTCAATCGCACTTTTCATCTCACAAAATCACCGAACCATGAAAAACTTTATAATTCAGCTTTTTACAGGCATCTCCCTTTTGTTTTTATCATTGTATACAGGTGCACAAAACCCTTCTCACAACAGCAAACCGCTTTATATCATCATCAAATCAAATGGTGTTGAGTACATCGGCTATTTACTGCAAGACGATGGCCGGG
>CAZGQS010000024.1:0-29578 GCA_964527775.1 uncultured Rhizobium sp.
ACCGACTACCGACTACCGACCACCGACCACCGACCACCGTTATTAAATGAAAATCGCAATTTTAACCCTGGGAACCCGCGGCGATGTTCAACCATATGCCGTCCTCGGAAAAGCATTAAAAGAACGTGGCCATCAAGTCACCCTTTCTACTGCAAAGAATTTTGAAGGTCTCGTAAAATCTTACGGAATTGACTTTGTTCCAGTTGAAGCAGATTACCAAGCCATTCTGAATTCGGAAGAAGGCAAGAAAATCATGAAGGGAAACCCCTTCGCCATCAAAAGAAATTTAAACCAATGGATCTATCCCTTGATTAAAAATTCTCTCTCTGAATTCTACCAGTTAGCGACAGCCAATGATCGAGTAGTATATCACGTGAAAACACTGGCCGATTGCTTTGCAGATCAATTCCCTGAAAAAATGATTCGCGCCATGGTGGTTCCTGCAGTTCAAGCTACAAGTGAGTTTGCTAATCCCGCGTTTAGCGGATTACCCATTCCCAAAATCCTAAATAAATTCAGCTATAAACTGACCGATATGGGGATGAGCATGTTGAAACAGCCAATCACTGAGTTTCGACGAGAATTGAATCTTCCCCTAAAATATAACATCCCGGAAACCAAGTTCATCTACGGAATTAGTCCCAACTTTTTACCAAAACCCAATGACCTCCCCAACAATGCTCATTTCACTGGATTTTGGTTTGGCGAGTCTTCGGATTCACTTCCTGAAGATCTAATTTCATTTATTCAATCAGGCGAGCCACCGATTTTAATCACTTTCGGAAGCATGCCGTTTCAATGCAAATTCGATATCCAAAAGGCATTATTAAAAGTTCCAAATACTCGAATAATTGTGGTCAAAGGTTGGGGACTTCAAAACACCGAACTCTTAGAAATTCAACCCAATATCAAAGTGATTGATGCGGCTCCTTATGAAAAACTCTTCCCTCTTTGCCAGGCCATCATGCACCACGGAGGAATTGGCACCACATCTGAATGCCTTAGGGCTGGAAAACCATTTGTCATTTATCCTATCCTCCATCCCATTGGTGATCAACTTTTCTGGGGACGTCAATCTTATAAGCTAAAAATTGCGCTTAAACCTACTCCATTAGCCAAACTGACTGAAATACAATTTATTGAAGACATTAAATCACTGATAACAAATTCTAATATTCAAATAAATTCGCAATCATTCCAAACCACTATTCTCAACGAAAATGGCATTGAAAAGGCTGTTCAAATAATTGAGGAGAGTCTATATTTTAGCAATTAGCTGACGGCTGACCACCGACCACCGATCACCGATCACCGATAACCGATAACCGACAACCGATAACCGACAACCGAATAATGCGCCCCTTACTCATAATCATAGCCACCCTTACTGCCTGCCAAGGTCCATCATCCAAAGACCAACGACCAACCCCTAAAGACCAAAGACCAACCCCCAAAGACCAACGACCAACCCCCAAAGACCAAAGACCTACAACCAGTATTTCCTATCCGTCCGCATCGGCAGGATGTTTGGTTAACGATGAATGGTGGATCATTGGCGATGACGCCCCAGAAATGCTGGTTATTCATCCCAAGAGACCCGACAAAACCAAGTTTGTTACACTGCCGTTTTACGGAAAATTGCACAAGGGTGAACTGCACGCACAACGACAAAAAAAGAAAACCAAACACGACATTGAAGCACTAAGCTCATACACTGACCCTCAGGGTGGCATTCACGTTTTGGCTTTTGGATCGGGGTCAAAAAGTCCCCAAAGAGATAGCGGACTGTACTTTATGAATCAGCAAATGAGCGTTGTTGATTGGGGGCCTTTGTATATGCAACTCAGAAAGGCGTCTAAGATCAGCGAAGATGATTGGAACATTGAAGGAGCTTGTCATGATGCGAATGGCAATCTGTATCTATTCAACAGAAAACCATCGGTTTTAATGGTTATTTCAGCTAAAGATTGGTTTAGGTACTTAGAAATAAAAAGTGTCCCCGAAATTGAAAATATCCAGGTTAGAGCTTTTGAGTTACCGGCGATTAACGGTAAAAAATCGGGCTTTTCTGGAGCTGATTTTGATGCCACAAATAAACGCATCATCTTCTGTTCAACCGTTGAGATTACCGATGATTCCTACCGAGATGGCGAAATACTAGGATCTTTTGTGGGCGTAATCGAATGGCCGTCCCTCGAAAAAATAAAAATCATCCAAACAATTGATGGACTCAAACTGGAAAGTGTTGCAATAAATGCAAAAAATTCCAAAGAAATTTGGGGCCTAATTGACAACGACAAAGGTGGCTCGCAATTGCTGACGCTAAAAATTGACTAATTTTGTTATCTTAAAGATGAAAAAATTATTGGTCCTAGGCTTAATCATCAACATTTGCAACTTGTTGCAAGCCCAAAAAATTGAGAAAGTCTTATTTGTAGGAAACAGCTACACCGGGTTTCATAACCTCTCCAATTTAACACTAGAAGTGGCAAAAAAACACGGAGACACATTTGAATCAACTGATCGCTCACCTGGAGGATTCACCTTCAAAAATCATACTCAAGCCCCTGATTTTTTCCTGCAGCTGAGAGAAGGCAACTTTGATGCTGTTGTTTTGCAAGAGCAAAGCCAATTACCCTCGTTCCCAATGAGTCAAGTGGAAACAGAGTGCTTTCCTTATGCAAAACAAATTGTAGACTCCATTAGAGCCATCAATCCTAAAACCAAAATTGCATTTTACATGACCTGGGGTCGACAAAATGGCGATGCGCAAAATTGTCCCAATTGGCCCCCCGTTTGCACGTTTGGCGGAATGAATGGCCTTCTTAGAGAAAGATACATTTCAATGGCTCAACAGAATTCTTGCAGAGTTGCCCCTGTGGGAGTTGTGTGGAGAGATTTGAGAGATAGCACCAGCATTAATTTATACGAGCCTGACGGTAGTCATCCATCGCCGGAAGGATCATTAACTGCTGCCATGGTAATTTATGCAACCCTGTTTGACAAGCAACTGAAAAACAACTTTTCATTGATGCCCTACAGCGCACAAACCATTGCGCAAATTGCGAATACCGCTAATTTTATCACCCAAGACAGCGCCGCACTATGGAATTACGAAAACCAGCTAAACATAGACTACTTAAAACATACTTGGAAAAGTCAGGGAACTGCGCAAAAAATTACATCTGTTCAAAATCTAGTAAACATTACCGCTAAACCCAATGAAATTTGGAGTATTTACACCGTAAATGGGGTGAAACTAAATCAAAACCTTGTAGTTAATCGCGGGAATCATCTAGAAATCAATACGCAAAATTTGACACCTAACTTATACTATCTAATTTCAAATCACAATGGCATCAAACCCATTCTGTTTGAGAATTAAGTGTGTATTTTCAAGATGCGCTGAGCTTCTAACCTAACGTCTGTATTACGTTTCATTCCCCAAAGCCGTTCTCGCGCTGCTTTGTGTGATGCTTTTAAATCGACAACGGGCTTGGGATAATTTACCGGAGGATGTTCCAACTTCCAAGGTTCAAAAATTTCAGGTGCATTCAATTCGGCCAATTCTGGAACCCACTTTTTGATAAATTTCCCTTCGGGATCGTGCTCTTCGGCTTGTTTTGTAGGATTGTAAATTCTAATGGTATTGGTACCTGTAATTCCCGCCTGCATTTGAATTTGGGGAAAGTGTATGCCCGGTTCAAAGTCTAAGAATTGTTTGGATAAGTGTGCTGCTGCTGCCTCCCAACTTTCGTTTAAATGATGAGTGATAAAACTAACCAACATGGCTCTCATTCTAAAATTCAAATACCCAGTATAATTTAATGCTCTCATGCAAGCATCCACTAACGGAATGCCTGTATTTCCTTCTTCCCATCGTTTGATATTTTCTTGATTCCCTTCATATTCAAGTGCTGAATACCCTCGGTTCACCGAAACAAATTCCATTTCACACTCACTTTCAAATTTTTGCATGAAATGCTCTCTCCACCTCAATCGCGAAGCAAACTGACTAAAGTTGCGCTTATTCTTGGCTTCCTTTGAAGCCCAATACTGCGCTTGATATACTTGTCTTAGACTGATATTCCCCCATGCTAAATAGGGACTTATTCTTGAACAACCCGTTCTTGACTCTTCGGGCTTAGAAATAGAGCGAGCATAGCTGTAAATTCTTTCATTTAAAAAGCTATTTAGATATTTAAAAGCCAAAAGAGTCCCCCCTTTTTGAGTAATTCCCTCAACGATGGGTTTTTCTTTTAACTCATATTGATTGGCCCATTCATTCCATTGGTCGTTCTCGAATCTATGAATTTTCTCTAAATCAGAATCGTGTTGCTGCGCTTCCATATAGGAATACCAATACTCGTTGAATCCCTTTCTGCTTTTCAATCCACGTCTAATTCCCGAATATTTGATTTCTTTCCAGGGGATGTTTTGAGCGTTAAACCACTCTTTCAATTGTCGATCACGTTTGTAAGTGACTTCCAATCCTATTTCTTGAGCACTGACTACTTCATAATTACCTACTGCCTTTTTTAAAGCAGTAAACACATCTAACGCTTCTGATTCTACCGCATATAAAAGATGATTTTTCAGGTAAGCCATTCGTCTCATCTCCTCAATTGACTCCCATACGAATCTGTGGTGCCTAGCGCTGTAGTGTTCGGAATGAAAAACTGACCCTTCAAAAATATACAACAAGATTACTGGCCTGCCTCGTTGAATGGCAAACTCTATCAATGGCTGATCAAACAACCTGAGATCTCGTTTGAACCACAACACAACCGGACAATTACTTAGCAAATTGGTCATTTATAGATGTTAACAATTGTTATAGGTATTTAGATTTGATGTTATCTAATGTTAAAAAGTTCAACAAAATAGTGAGCGACCTTTGCAGCCGAGAAATTATGAAAAAGTTTTATTCGTTTTTAGCGATTAGCATCCTGTTCATTTCAGGCATTTTCGCACAAGTAGCAAACCTTGTAGTTAACATACAAGGAGATCCATTCTCTTCAGGAGTTTACATTCACAAAGGCACCTTTAACAACAATCATTATTGGGTTGGCCCAAAAGCAAACAACCGTTACGTTATCAGCTTTTCAAAAAACTACAAAAGATGGACTTGGTCTGAATGGTATGGTGATACTACCCAAATGTGGGGTATGGATCGCGACATGAGTAGTACCACTGATGAATATCCAACTACAGGTTGGAACTACATCAAGGTAATGAAGGAAGGCCCAACGGTTACGTTTTCGCAAACTGAAGTTATTGAAAGTTCTGATGATGATGGCAGAATCAATGATATCATTTCCATTACCCACAACAAGATAAAAGGACAAGCTTTCGCGGGTACGCAAGGAACTGATTTGATTGAATCAAAAGCGATCCTTGTAGAGAGAGTTCCAGCAGGTTTAACTGCTCAGGCTTTTTTAGCCAATGACTCTATGATTGACTTCGTTTTTGATGGTGCAGCTAATGAAAACTCTATTGACACCAATATTTTGGTAAAATTCACGGATGCAGCGTTCTCTGGAGGCGGAAAAGCTGACAGCACCCAGAACACTTCTACTACAATAAAAATCAACTTCATTAAAAAGGTAACTGTAGCAAAAACGGGCGGTGACTACTCCACGGTTCAAGAAGGCTTGAATAAAGCAGACGACGGTGACGTAGTTTACATCAAAGAAGGTATTTACACCGAAGTTAAAATGATGCTTCCTACTAGCGTAAAAAACATCACTTTAATTGGAGACGGTCCAGACAAAACAATTTTGCAAGCTGACTCTCAGCCATACAAAGCAACCAGCCGTGTATTAGATATAGGAGCAACTCTAAAAGCAACCATTGATGGAATCACCTTCCAAAACGGAAACGATCAACGTGCCGGTGGTATCGCTGGTGGACAACAAATCAACATCAACAACTGTAGAATCTTAAACAATAGAGCTTATCAAAACTCCGCCAGCCAAACGGTAGCAGGTGGTATTTTCGCCAGTCACATCATTATGACCAACTGCGAAGTAGTTGGCAATATTGCTGATAACAGCGGTAAAAACGGACAAGTTTACGGTGGTGGTATTGCAATGCAAGATTGGAGCCGCACCCACAGAATTGAAAACAGCACATTTGCAAAGAACTTTTCACGCATAGGTGGAGCAGCCATAGGTAACTTCATGGGTAATCTTGAAGTGGTAAACTGCACCATCACTGACAACGAAGTAGTTGGTAATTTTGACAATGCCCAATATCCAAATCAAGGTATTGGCGGTGGAATCTGGTCACAAGATTCTATCTGGATGTACAATTCTATTTGCTGGGGTAACCACGGGACCTTTGGAGAGGACGTATACATTACCAATGGCATTTTTTATCCCGCTAACTCAATTGTTGGAAGATTCAATAATTTCTTGAAAGATTCTACCAAAAACATTTCAGGGACCTACAAAATTGCCAATCCTAAGTTAGATACTTTGGCTTTCAATTGCAGCCCTACTAGAACGTTTGCCCTTTTGGAAGGTTCTCCTGCTATTGATAGCGCTGATGAGCAACTTTCAGGTTCTGTTTGGGATCAACGTGGATTTGCTGTTGTAAACGTTCGTGATATTGGTGCACATGAAACCAACAACTTGATCAACCTTACCATTGAAGCCGATACTGCATGTTTAGATGGTGGAGATGTTTTATATCTGTCAGCCTACCCTAATTCTGGAACCTTTGAAGGTGAAGGAGTTGAGGGCAATTTCTTTGATCCTACCAAAATCACTAAAGAAGGTTGGGTTGTAATTACTTACAAGTTCTCTGCTCCTGGTTGCAGTGATTACAAAGCTACCGATAGTGTTTACGTGAAAGTTTGTACTCCAAACAATGTAAAAGACATCAACTTACCCGTAAGCATTTTCCCTAACCCTACTCAAAATGAGTTGAATATACACGCTTCTAGCAATTCAAATATGAATGTTATTGTGGCTGATATTTCAGGTAAAACCGTATTGAAATCTTCTGATTTAGCTCCACGCTCAAACATCAATGTTGAGACTTTGCCAAACGGATTGTACTTTATTACTGTTGAATCTAACGGTAAAGTAGCTCACTTGAAATTCGTTAAAAACTAATCCTTTTTTTCTCATAGCAAAAGGGCGGCTCGCAAGGGTCGCCTTTTTTTATGCCCCTCGTATTTTGTATCTTTGTGTTTTCCCTATAAACATGCAGAAGATATTGTACACCAAAACCGATGAGGCCCCAGCATTAGCTACTTATAGCCTTTTGCCAATCGTTAAATTCTTCACCGAAAAAGCCGGAATTCATGTTGAAACCAAAGACATCTCTTTGGCTGCTCGTATTCTAGCGAACTTCTCTGATTTTCTTTCCGAGGGACAAAGAATCAGCGATGATCTCAACATGTTAGGGGAACTTGCCAAAACACCCGAAGCCAACATCATTAAGCTTCCAAACATCAGTGCATCTATGCCTCAGTTGCACGCGGCTATCGCCGAATTGCAATCTGCAGGTTTTGCGGTTCCTAACTATCCAACAGAACCGCAAACAGACCAAGAAAAAGACATTAAACAACGCTACGATAAGATCAAAGGCTCCGCTGTAAATCCTGTACTCCGCGAAGGAAACAGCGACCGAAGAGCCCCAAAATCTGTGAAAAAATACGCTCAAAAGCACCCACATTCCATGGGCGCTTGGTCATCAGATAGCCAATCGCACGTATCGAGCATGACTGATGGCGACTTCTACGGCACCGAAAAGAGCATCACCGTTAGCCAAGAATGCAGCGCTGACATCGTTTTCACCAATAGTTCTGGCGAAAAATCTACCCTTAAAAGTGGTTTAAAATTGAAAGCCGGAGAAATCATTGACTCCGCAACCCTATCCATCGGCAAATTAAAATCGTTCATTCAAGAACAAATTGAAGATGCCAAGTCTAAAAACGTATTGTTCTCTGTTCATCTAAAAGCCACCATGATGAAGGTAAGTGATCCTATCCTTTTTGGAGCCTTCGTTGAAGTATTTTTTAAGGATGTTTTCACTCAATACGCATCTGAATTCGCATCATTGAACATAGACCCCAACAACGGACTTGGCGATGTACTAAACAAAGTAAATACACTTGCTGACCCTAAGAAATCAGAAATTTTAGCAGCATTTGATCAGGCAATCAACAACGGCCCCGCCCTAGCCATGGTTAATTCTGACAAGGGCATCACCAATTTACACGTTCCCAGCGATGTCATCATTGATGCTTCCATGCCCGCCATGATCAGAACATCAGGCCGCATGTGGAACAAGGAAGGCAAAGCTCAAGACACCAAAGCTGTAATTCCAGATCGCTCTTACAGCGGAGTGTACCACGCAACCATCGAATTTCATAAAAAGCACGGCGCATTGAATCCTAGTACCATCGGAAGCGTTAGCAATGTTGGACTTATGGCCCAAAAAGCGGAAGAATACGGCTCTCACGATAAAACCTTCCAAATGTCTGAAAACGGCAAAGTGGAAATCATCATAAACGGCGAAACCGTCATGGAACAAACCGTTGAAAAAGGCGATATCTTCAGAATGTGCCAGGTGAAAGACGCCCCCATCAAAGATTGGGTAGGCTTAGCCGTAAAACGCGCACGTGCCACTCAAACACCTGCGGTTTTCTGGTTAGATTCAAACCGTGCCCACGACCGTGAATTGATCAAGAAAGTGAATGCGTATTTGACAGAATTCAATCCCGAGGGACTTGAAATCTTGATCATGTCACCAACTGAAGCTACTACTTACAGTTTTGAACGCATGGTACAAGGCCTTGATACCATTTCTGTAACAGGAAACGTACTTCGCGATTATTTAACCGACCTTTTCCCCATTTTAGAATTGGGAACTTCTGCGAAAATGTTATCCATCGTTCCTCTTATGGATGGAGGAGGATTGTTTGAAACAGGCGCAGGAGGATCTGCTCCCAAGCACGTAGAACAATTCACTGAAGAAAACTATTTGCGTTGGGACAGTTTGGGCGAATTCCTTGCACTAGCCGTTAGCTTAGAGCACTTTGCTGATAAATTTAACAATTCAAAGGCAGCTGTATTATCAAAAACATTAGACGCAGCTACTGCAACCTTCTTAAACGAAGATAAAAGTCCTACACGTAAAATTGGCGGCATTGACAATCGTGGTTCTCATTTCTATCTAGCTCTTTACTGGGCACAAGAATTAGCCAAACAAACCGATGATCAAGAGTTAGCCTCTCAATTTGCACCTATTGCCGCAACCCTCACCGAAAACGAATCAACCATCGTTTCCGAACTCAATTCTGTTCAAGGCAACAAAGTTGACATTGGCGGTTACTACTTCATGAACGACGAAAAAGCAAGTCGCGCCATGCGCCCCTCAGCCACGTTGAATGCGGTTATAGGATAAAATCCAAATAATTTTGTGGATGCACCACTTCAAACTGGGCATCTAAATAGGCCTTCTGCCATTGAGCAGGAGGCCTTACTTTTTTCAAGGGACTCCATTTAAACTCAAAACCCGTTAACAAACCATCTTTTTCCTCTATCCAATCAATTTCTTGTTTGGAATGTGTTCGCCAAAAAAAATTGGATGTATGTAAGCGCAAATATTCCTGTTTTTTTAACCTTTCTGAAATCAAATAATTCTCCCAAAGTTTACCCTGATCTTCTCGTAAATCTAGCCCATTGAAATTATTGATAAGAGCATTTCGAATTCCATTATCATAAAAATACCATTTATTCTTTTTGGTAATTTCATTATCCAAATTCCGACTGAATCCTGTCAATTTATGAATAATCAGAACTTTAGACAACAAATCTAAGTACTTATCTACTGTACCTTTTCCAATTTGAAGTTCATTTGCGAGAGCCTCAATTGATATCTCAGAACCTACCCGAAAGGCAATTTTCCTCAACAGAGAAACGATTGTATCTCTTTTTCTAATTCCTTCAAACTCCAAAATATCCTTTAATAAATAGGAATTAACTTGTTCGTGCAAATAGTCTATTTTCTCACTGCGAGGTGCCAAATGCTCTAATTCCGGATAGGAACCAAAAATCAATCTTTCCTGTAAATTTTGTTGGGTCTGTAGGTAGTTCTCTTGTTTCGCAAATTCTAACTGTGAGAATGGAAAAATTTGAAAGGTCATCTTTCTTCCAACCAAAGGCTCTCCCAGTCCATTATTCAATTCAAAAACGGATGAACCTGTTGCTAATACCTTTAAATCTGGAATTCCATCTAACATCAATTTTAACTTAATTCCAATTTCGGCAATAGATTGAACTTCGTCGATGACCAATAAACGAACACTCCCTAACAAACGAGTATAGTTTGCTAATGTTCTTGATTCGAGAAGAGAATGGGTTTGAAGGTCGTCGCCATTTAAAAATAAATACGGCTCATTACATTCCGAAATGAACTTCTTTATAAACTCCGTTTTCCCAACTCTTCGTGCGCCCAATAGTATCACCGCTTTATTGGGTTTTAAGTACTGCTTTATAATTGGCTCTATGGCTCTTTCAATGTATTTCACGGTTTCTCAAACAACATTTTCACCATCAAATATACGATTTTAATATAAATTCCAACAATTTACATTCGGTATTTATATCATTTCCGACAATTTGTGAAATAAAATCCTGTTAATTGAGAGTTCAGAGTTAAAAGATTGGCGTCAAAAAATAATTAATCTTGAAACCCCTAGATCAGTATACCTTTTGTAAATAAGCTATAAAATCAGCTTTCAAATCACTAAAAAGCTTACTAAAAGTCTGCATTTCATCTCGTAATTCTCCATTATCATCGGTTTTTCTGTGATCAGTGGCAACATTGTTTACTTTAGCCAATTCGGTTATTTCATGTTCTTGATGTCTAATTTTCGACATCAACACATCAATCACCTCCTTTTGTCGGATAAAACTATTTTGAAAATGCTCTAATGGCGCCAATACATCCACTTTGGAATTAGTCGATACAATATCTTCCAATCTGTTTTCGAAAGTTTTAATTTCATCTTTGGCAAGATTTAAAATTGATTCAAATTCACGGTGTTCAGCGTGCAATTCATGCAGGTATTTTTGTTCTGTCTCCATAATATCAAAGTTCGAGTCTACATTAATCAAATACCATGATGAGCATCATGCAAGATGATGATTGATATCAGTAATTGTTGCTTTGCGCCTTTGGCGCCGCCGACGGCTGACCGCTGAAGGCTGACGGCTGATCACCGATCACCGAAAACCGAATTCCATTCCCTAAATTGCACCGTGCATTTACAATTAAAATCAGTGGCTATGCTGTTTGCATTTGCAGTGACAGTAGTCGCAAAAGGCCAGATCATTCCACAACCGCAATCCATTGAGTTGCTCAACGGGAAGAATGTAAGCTTCAACAACTTTAAGTTGAACGACAAATCAGTAGCGGAGCATCCGTGGCTGGGTAGAGATCCCTTTTTCTTAATTCATGAGACCTGTGAAAAGGTTCGAAATGTGGAGGTGGTGCTGATTATAAGTCCCCCGAAAGAAAAAAATGCAACAGGAACAGATGAATATTCGTTGGTGATTGACAAAAAAATCACCATCAGTGCAACCACAGAAAACGGACTTAAATTGGGCGTAGCCAGCCTAAAACAATGGTTTTACTTGCATTACAATTATGAGGGCAGCCTTCCGAAAGTGAAAATTATTGATGCGCCAAAGTTTAATTATAGGGGCGTTCATCTGGATGTAAGTAGGCATTTTTTTCCAGTGCAATTCATAAAAACATACCTAGATATTTTGGCTTTATACAAAATCAATCAGTTTCATTGGCACTTGACCGACGACCAAGGTTGGCGCATTCAAATCAAGAAATATCCCAAGCTTCATGCGGTTGGCTCTTGGAGAAATGAAACCATGGTAGCGAAGAATTTTCAGCCCTATGTGGGCGACAGCACGCCACATGCAGGATATTACACGCAAGAAGAAATCAAAGAAATTGTTCAATATGCCGCTGATCGAGGCATCAATGTGATTCCCGAAATCGAAATGCCTGGGCATGCTAGAGCTGCATTAGCCGCGTATCCACAGTATTCTTGCAGACAGATCCAACAACACGTTCCTGGTATTTGGGGCGTTTTTGAGGACGTGTATTGCGTGAATGATAGCACGTTTAACTTTCTGTTTGACGTGTTGGATGAAGTTATAGCCCTTTTCCCGTCGAAAATGATTCACATTGGCGGAGATGAGGTTCCTAAAACCCGTTGGAAGGAATGCGCTAAATGTCAGCACGCAAAAAAATCTCATAATCTGAAAGACGAACACGAACTTCAAAGTTATTTTGTGGGGAAAATCGACTCGTTTCTTACCTCTAGAGGAAGAACCTTGGTGGGCTGGGATGAAATTTTAGAAGGCGGACTCTCTCCCAACGCAGTGGTCATGAGCTGGAGAGGAACTGAAGGTGGTATTGCGGCTGCAAAACAGAAACACCAAGCCATTATGACTCCCGGAAGTCATTGCTATTTTGATCATTATCAAGACACTTCCAAGACAGAACCCTTGGCTATTGGTGGATTTACATCGTTGGAAAAGGTGTATCATTACGAGCCCATACCAACGTTGTTAGACAGTTCTGAGAAGGCATTTATTTTGGGTGCTCAGGCCAATCTTTGGACCGAATACATGCCCACTGAGAAACAAGTCATGTACATGCTCCTACCCCGTTTATGTGCTCTTTCTGAAGTACTTTGGACAGACTATAAGGATTTTATCTCTTTTGAAAATAGAATAGATCAACATGAGTGGTTTATCTTCGAACGAAATTTCTGGAACTACAAAAAGTATGAACCGAAGAACGCTCATTAAAACCCTTGGCCTCGGAAGTTTGGGTGCATTGATCTCAAAATCAAGAGGAGCAATTATTGAAAAAAAGATTCGGCCGCTGGTCATCAGTACTTGGCACAACCAAGGTGTGGCTGCGAATACCGCGGCTTGGAGCATTTTAAGCAACGGTGGTTCATCATTAGATGCAGTAGAACTGGGTGTTCAGCAAAGCGAAAACGACATTCATAATTGTTGCGTGGGACTGGGAGCCAATCCAGACCGAGAAGGCATAGTCACATTAGATGCAAGCATTATGGATCACAAAGGAAGATGTGGTGCGGTTGCCTTTGTGGAGGGCGTCAAAAGTCCCATTGCATTGGCTAGAAGGGTCATGGAAAAGACTCCACACGTGATGTTGGCGGGTTCAGGTGCCCAACAATTTGCTAAAGAACAAGGATTCGAAATATTACCGAACAAACTCAGCGATCACGCACAGAAAACCTACAATAATTGGTTAATCAAAAGCGAATATAAACCCGTCATCAACATTGAGCAGTCAAACCAACCCATTGTAGCGCCTCCCGCCAAGTTGGAAAACGGCGAATTCAACCACGATACCATTGGAATGATCGCCATCGATGCTCAAGGAAACCTCAGTGGTGCATGCACCACCAGTGGAATGGCGTTCAAAATGCGAGGACGCATTGGAGATTCGCCCATCATTGGTGCAGGACTTTACGTGGACAATAAAGTAGGCGCAGCCACATCCTCCGGAAACGGCGAAGAAGTGATCAGAACCTGCGGAAGCTTTTTGGTGGTAGAATTCATGAGACAAGGCTATTCACCCTATGAGGCTTGCAAAAAAGCCGTTCAAAGACTTCTGGAAATGACCCCCACTGATCCCAAAACGGTTCAAATTGGGTTCATAGCCATCAACAAAGCGGGTGAACACGGTGGTTTTAGTTTGAATCCAGGATTTGACTATACGGCAACATCCAACCAAGAAAACCATCAAAAACACGTGTTAAAATCTCTCCTGAAGTGATCAAATTAGAAATCGCTTGCAATCACATACAATCGGTTGAAACTGCAATAAAAGCCGGGGCTGATCGTATTGAGCTCTTCGAAAACCTCGCTGATGGCGGTTGTACGCCCTCCTTTGGAACAATCAAAATCAGTCTAGAAATCTGCAGGGCTGCGAACGTTCCTTTGTTTGTTTTGGTTAGGCCGCGAAGCGGATGCTTTTACTATACAGAAGCAGAATTGCAAGTCTTTCAAACCGATTTGCAAATTCTAGAAGAACTAGGTGTAGATGGAGTTGTTTGCGGATTTCTAACTTCAGAAAATCAGATCGATTTCCAGCGTTTGGAATGGTTAAAGAAATACTGGAATGGCCGTGTAACTTTTCACAGGGCTTTCGATGTTTTTTTGCAACATCAACCCGAAACCCAGTGGCAAAGTGCTATAAAAAATGTGAGCCAATTAGGTATTGAACGCATTCTCACAAGCGGAGGCAAACCAACCGCGCTTGAAGGTGTAAATACTCTAAAAAAGTTGGTTCAAATGAGCGAAAATTCAATTTCAATTCAACCGGGATCGGGTGTAAATGGTGAAAATGCGGGGCAAATCATTGATGTCACAGGAGCCACTGAAATCCACGCCACGGCTAAGAAAATCACCACCTACCAACCGGTCGGTTCCTCTTCGTATTACGAGGCTGATGCTTTTGAAATTCGGAGAATTCGAGAAAGTATCAACTTGATTCGATAATAATGCAGACAAATTCGGACAATTGTAATAACTTTGTAATTACGAAAAATTAGAAGACCATGGAAGTTCAAGTCATTAAAATAGGCAATTCTAAAGGATTTAGAATCAATAAAGCTATACTTGAGAGATACAACATCACCGATAAGATGGAATTGATTCTTGAAAAGAACCAAATGATATTGCGTCCTATTTCTGAACCTCGCAAAGGATGGGACATCGCATTTCAAGAAATGCACAAAAACGGTGACGACCAACTGATGATTGATGATGTATTTGAGGATGATCAATTCGAAGAATGGAAATAAAACAGTATCAAATTGTATTGGTTAATCTAGATCCTACTTTGGGGAGTGAGATTAAGAAAACTCGACCTTGTGTAGTCATTTCTCCAAATGAAATGAATGATCATTTGAGAACCATTGTCATCGCACCCATGACTTCCAAAAGTAAAAAGTATCCAACAAGGGTCAAAATCAATCACAACAACCAAGAAGGTTGGATAGTAATAGATCAATTGAGAACCGTTGACAAAATCAGAATTGTTAAAACCTTTAATTTCCTCCTTGATACCGAGATTAAAGAATGTAAACGAGTCATCCGTGAAACTTTTGTGGACTAAATACTCAATTTTTCTTTTGCGTAAATCTCCGAATCACTTCCCAAGTGGAAGCATCGTTTTGAGAAACGGAATAGAGTCCTCTTTCTTCTTGGGGCGGATCAGCTAGGTATCCAGCAACCGATTCAGGCACGCCTGCAAATCCCCAGAAATGAAAACCTGAAATCTTATACTTCTCAACACAGTTTAATACAAATCTGTAATAAGCGTCTCGCTGTGAAGTAGCACTAGAAAACAACAAAGAATGCCCGTCACGTTGCATACCAAATTCTTCAATTATCAAGGGTTTATGCAGCCGTTGAGCCGCTTGAACGTGCTGAACAATATAACTTTCCGTTTTCGCCAAGGTAGTATCATTGATTGCTTCCTGGTGGTTCTGATACCAATTCCAAGTTTTTGGCCAAAGGTGTAACGTACAGAAGTCAATGTCCCGAATAGCATGTATTTCCTCAAACAAACTTAGATCTTGAAGCGTACCAATGCTCCCCTCTACGCCAATGGTGACCAAATGCTTGGAATCAATATGCTTAATCAAACGAGACGAACTTTGCACCCATTTTACATAATCTTCCCTTGCTGAAACATCCATGGGCCTGGGCTCATTGGCTAACTCCCAAGCAAATATGGCTGGGTGTTGATTCAACGGCTGCCCATCCACACTGCTTTTTCGGGAAACTGTGTAAACGACAGATTGTTGATACAAATCAAGGCACTCTTGATTGGAATAAAACTTCGAAATCCATTCGCAATAGCTGCTCCACTCCCAACCAGCTTCTTTGGGTAAAACGCCAGAAATACCGGCCCATTCTAAATATTGACCAAATCCACCTGACCACTCCCAATTGTTTCCCAAAACCAATATGGCCTGCATGTCGCGCAACCACAATTCATGCAACAGAACATCCAAACCTTTCATCATTTTCTCGGAAAATAACCCAGGATTAGTTTGTATTCCAGGAATTACTCTATAAGGATAACTACTGTCTTGATTCCCTTCGAAGCTTACAAATACCCTCAGGTTTTGAATGCCCTGTTTCTTTAAAAAGTCTAATTCTGACTTTAACCGAAGTTTTGAAGCCGCATCATCTTGCGCTGCCAATAGACTACCATACCAGTAGTTGCAACCTTTGGCGAAGTAAGGTTTACCGTTTTGAAAAAACTTCCCTTCACGCACCACTGTGCGTATGAAAGGCCGAGGTTTTGGAGCCGCGAATGCAGCCAAAACATCCACCGAAAAAACCAAAAAAATGAGAATTCTACTCCACATTGAATCTCAAAACAGAAGATTGTCCGTTCTGAGAAACGGCGATAAAGTACATTCCAGGTAATAAATCAATTTGAATACTTGACATATTACCTCGACCTGCAAGCATTTGTTGACCCACCACATTTAAAATTTGGAAGTCGAAAGATCCTTCTATGCCAGAAAAATTCAATTCATGGGTAGCAGGATTGGGATAAATACTGATATTCATGGGGGTGTGTTTCAAATTATGGATGCTGTTTTTCTTGACGGAAATGCAAGCACTGGTGTCTTTACAACCATCGGAATTGGAAAGTTCTACAGCAAAACGACCGTCGCGAATAATTTTCATAAACGAGTTGGTTTCGCCGGCAATTGGGGCTTTATTGGCATCACAATCCAACCAACGGTAATTATCTGCAAAACCCAATGCAAAAAGGGTATCTGGGCGCTGATCAACTGAATAATCAAATTGAGTCACCGTAGCATTGATGGTTAATATACTGTCACAGCCAGCCTGATTCATGATGGTATCTTTGTATGTGCCCGATTTTGTAATGAAATACTTTCGAGAGGGCGCTCTCCAACGTCTGCAAACATTGACATCTAAGGTCTTATAAGAATTGGGGGTAATGGTTAAATCAACACGAATGATGCTGTCGCACAACTTTGAATTAATGATGGTATCGTAGTAAATGCCTGATTGGGTCCATATTTTGCCAGAAGCGCTCTTGTACAAACCACATTCAAAATCTTGAAAATTGCTGTAAGTTTCTTTTGACTTAAAATTGAATGCGATAATACTATCACATCCCACGGAATTCACCAATGTATCATAGTAAGTTCCTGGAGATTTGATTATTTTTTGGTTTGTGGGGATAAAAGCCCAGCGACAAAAATCAATGTTTTGACTGGAAAACGACTTTTTGCGCAATTTCACATTAAACATGATAAGCGAATCGCAACCAATGTAATTCTTCAGTGTATCGGTATGCCAGCCTTCAATTTCAATTTTTCGTTTGCTGTTAGGCATCACAAAAAAGTCGCACACATTGGTATCAAATAAAGTTGAATCGGGCCCTAGTCTCAACTTAATGGTAATGTTAGAATCGCAGCCCGCGTAATTCTTGATGACATCTAAATATGTCCCTGATTGTGTAAAGGTTTTCAGTCCGCTAGGCGCAGTATAAGCACCGCAGGTTCTTACGTTGATGGTTTTGGCCGTTGACCTTTTAATGGTTAAAACGATTTTTATGGCAGAATCACAACCTCTTTTAGTTGTAATGGTGTCATAGTAAGTTCCTGAGCTGGTATATACCCTCTTTCCAGATGGAGCAGGATATCTATCACATCTAACTACAGTATCAATTACTGAATAAACATCAAAAAGGAGCGATTTTCCAGCAATCCAATTTGAATAGGTTCCTAAAAGCAAGAAATTCTTCAAGGTACCGTCGTTTTTATAACCAGAAAGATCAAAAAGTTTTTTCAAAGTGCTGTTATTTTTAGCAGCTGTTCCCCAATTGAAATTGTAATAAGCTCTGAGAGAGCGATCATAACCACATTGTCTTCTTTGGTAATTATTGAAAATCTCCCCTGTGCTGAGCCTTCGTTTCCAAACCCTAACTTCATCTACTTTGCCGTAAAAATTCAATAAGCCACCCTCTCTCTTACCAATCATCAAAGGCGTACTTAAAGCATTGGCCATTTTAAAATTTGCATATACAGAGTCTTTCAAAACACCATTCATGTATACCCTCAAGTACTGATCTGCACCAAAACTCGCTGCAATGTGGGTCCATTGATTGGTTTTTACCACATTAAATATCATCAATTCCTTTTCTACGGTGTCATCAAAAACTCCGAAGTAAAGGTGTCCACCGTTGCCTGCATTCAAATAAAAACCTGCATTCATGGCATTGTTGTACCATGAGATGATGGCTCCTTCATCAGCCTCTTGACCAAATCCGTACGGATAAATCCAAGCTTCAGCGGTAACAGCAGATTGAGTAAAATTCAATGAGGTATCAACTCCAAACTCCACATAGTCATCGGCACCATCAAAATCCAAACAATTCTCTTGACGGCCTTGAGCGTAAAGATTTTGGCTAAAAAAGAAGATTGAAAGTCCTAAAAAAAGTTTCAAAAAACGAATCATATTATTGCTTTATCAATTGAGTGTTCTGAATAATCCCTTTTGAATCAATCATTTGAAAATGATAAACTCCACTTGTCCATTGATTCACATCAAGTTCAACCATACCGTTGGTTATCAAACGATTCATCAACGTTCTACCATTGATATCTGTAACTATCAATGTCCCACCTTTAGAAGCTAGTTTTACCCTGTCACATGCCGGATTGGGATACAATTGAAACAATTGTGCCTCTAGTCGATTCATCTGGTTTAAAATGATGGGATACTTTCTGTAAGCAGTTTCAGACTCACATCCGAAATCATTCACTACTTTCAGTGAAATCTCAAAAAGCCCGGCTGTATCAGAAGCAAACCAATAGGTTGAATCTGTTGATGGAATGCCATTCCACCAATATTCCTTCCATCCATTCTGAGCTTTCAAGCGCATGGTGTCACCCGTTCTCCCTAGTCCTTCGTAAAGATCAAACTGAGGAAGACTGGGTTGATCTACAATACTGAATATAGCCATCAAAGAGTCATCACAACCTGCGGTGTCTTGCCCCATAAATTTAGCGATGTAGTTCCCGGCTGCACGTCCTGTTGTAGAGAAATAAGCAATCTCTTTTAGAGTATCTATGGTATTTTTATCTGATTCAATGTACCAAACAAATGACGACACATTCTTATTAAATAGATACGCAACACGAATACTGTCGTATTCACAAACTTGTTGTTGACTTAAATTCAAAGAACCGGCTGAGGTAATTTTGAAATTGACCATGATAGAGTCCTTGTATTTACATCCTTTTGAATTTGTTAAGGTCAACCAAAGTAAATCAGCCTTTTCATTTGATGAATTTAATGTAATCTGCCTTGCAACACCCAGTGAATCATTCCCCCAATTCCACATTCTTATTTCACCGCTATTCAAACTAAAAGTATCTGAAAAGGTATAATCTTTTTTCAAGCACCAAACACCTTGATTATCTTGAATGATTTGAGCAGATAATTTGCGGTCAACGCTTACTGAATCAAATCTTCTGGCTCCCCACTGCCACCAAGTACCCGATGCACTGCTCATTTTCTTTAAGAATCTCACCGAGAATTGATAATTGCCTGGTTTCATAACCATCATTGCCATGGTATCTGCGCCTGAAAACATCTGTTTGCTGATAATCTGTTTTCCAGCCCACCCTTCCACTAAAATAGAATCTGCCAAATCTTTAACATTACCCCAATTGAGTATTATTTCTTCATTGCAGGTAGGTGTAACACTTAGTTCATGAACATTATCCACCACAAACATCCTCAAGGTAGGATCGCCCATCAAAGCTGTATGAACGCCTGACATCCAAGCCGCTGCATTGTAAATATTCCAAGTATTGTATGTTCTCAGAACCGCGTCAGCTAAGGGGTAACCTTGAGCACATGAATGCATCATCCAATAAGGTCTTCCACTCCATACACTGGATAGTCCCCATCCCTTGGAAGCTAAAGGTGCTCTCAAGAAATTATCGCTGTTATCCCAGTCACCAAAGTAACTCCCAAAAGTCATGGTAAATGGATTCAATAAGCTGTCATTCACAAAATCAGTTGAACTCGCTACACCGCCGCAACTGGTGTAGGTACCTGCACCGCAGCCATAGCTTAATAAATAGTCCTTGCTTTTCAATTCGGTTATATAATCTTGAGTGCTTGGTTCTTGAGCACTAAAAACAGAGATGTTTCTATATCCTCCTGAAGCAAAAGCCTCACTTCCAAAATACCCAAAATTGTCGTCTATCAATCCTCTATTTTGAGCCTTCCTCTCACCCGATCTAAAAAGCATGGCTTTATTCAAATACCTTTTTATTAGTTGGGTGTCATTCCCGAAGGAAGGCATATCAGTCAAATCAACCCTTCCTACGGGCAACTGACAATAATCGACTGTAGTCTTTGAAGAAGAATTTAAACGGCTGATATCAAACTTTCCATCATTTGGAACATTGTGATTTCGAGAATAAGTTGCGGCCGTATTATTCACAGAGTTGTCGGTCCAACTCACATAAAAACAACCGTAATACATATCAGCGGGCCATGCACCTAGGTGGTCTGAATGTCCGTCAGGACGCATATTTCCAGAGTATGGAACAGGAATTCTTCCCAACAAAAAGATAGAGGTAGCGATAGTGGTATCTTTTTGCCATTGATTGTAAATCCAACTCTTTACTGCAGGCGGATTATCTGTAGCAGCCACAAAATGTGTATCCACAAGATAACCTTCGTTCTGTATTTGATGAATGTATTTTTTGATTTCGGGGGATGCGGTGGACTTATATTTATCTTCAATCAACAAAAGCACTCGGCCCAAGTTTTCATTTGGTGGAACATCAAATCCAGCGACAATGTAACCGTTTCCATCAAATCCTGTGTAATTGGAAGAAGTTCGAGATACACGGTATTCTTTTCTGCTCCCTAGTTTGTAGGATGTATCAGTGAATACGGTATCTGTACCCGACAAATCTGCCAATCTATCCCAACCTGAATTGGTGGAATTCTTTGTAAATACTTGATATCTCGTTGAACCTGATTGTTGCAACCATTTTAGTTCTATATGCTTAGAAGAATTCAAGTTGGCCTTGATTTCAACACCTACTTCACGTGCTGTTTGAGCATTAAGTTGGGTAGTAAAAAAAAGTGCTCCTAAAATTAAAGTAAACCTATACTGCATAATTTGTTGCAATTTACAATAAAAAATTGAGCCTATTTACGCCGTTTTGAATACACAATTTCACGGTTTATTAATGTAAGTCTAACCATTATTTAACCATTCAGCCGTATTTTAGTAAAACTTATGCAGCAGATTTTTGCAAAACGAATTTTAGGGTGGAATAGAGCGAAAAGAATCTTTGATTCATGGACGAATCTGCAAATCGATGAATTTTTAACTGAATATAAAAATCGGTCAAAAGTCAAACACATCATCAACCCCAATCAAATTAAGAACATCCCAGCGAGCGGGTCGTTATTGGTTCTGGCCAATCACCCCACTGGCATTGCAGACGGATTATTGATTTTAGACACCATCATGACAATCAGAAAAGACATCAAGCTCATTGTCAACTCAACTACTTACCCAATAAAAGCACTTAAAGAATACATAATAGAGGCTGAAATCCCCCTGCGCAACATCAAAAGTACTGACGAAATAGAAGTCTCCCCAAAAAATGCCCTTGCCATTAAAAGTGCATTAAAATGGCTAGAGGAGGGACATTGTTTGGTCTTATTTTCAAATTCTGAGGTAGATACAGAACGCCGTATCCATCGCAAATTTTCTGAAAATTTCTGGCATCCCACGGCAAAAAAAATCTTAGTTAAATACCACGGAACCACACTTCCGTGGGCCGTAAGAGGCCGTAACAGTGCCTTATTTTACCAACTAAGCAAGATTAATCCTAGTCTGAAGGCGGCACTTCTTCCCCGGGAGGGACTTAAACGCAGATTAAGACCTGTCAGGTCATTCATTGGAAAAACTTTTAAAGTTACCGATGAACTTTCAGTAGCAGATCTGGAACTAAAAATTCGCTTAATGAGCCGCCAGTCTCGATTGTTGCACTTGCCCCCGGTAATTAAACTTCCAAAGAAACCATTAGATCCCATTGCATCAGAAATTTCACAAGAAATATTAGCTGATGAAATTTCATTGCTCGGTAAACCTTTGACGTTCAAAGGTGACAATCAAGTTTTTCTCACCACTCAAAAACAATCGCCAAATCTTCTTCTGGAAATTGGCCGATTGCGTGAAATTACTTTCAGAGCTGTGAATGAGGGCTCTGGAAAAAGCAGAGACCTAGATCATTACGACCAAGATTTTCATCACTTGATTCTGTGGGATGCCGAAGCACAAAAGTTAGTCGGGGCATATCGACTAGGCATCGGATCATTGCTTTATCAACAAGCAAACTATCATTCGATCATTCACGATTTCTACAAACGAAACCCTAAAAACGAGTCTATTTTAAAGTCAGCCATTGTCATGGGCCGAGCCTTTGTGGTTCCCGATTACCAACAAAAAGCCTTTCCCTTGTTTGTGTTATGGCAAGGAATCATGGAAACGTTGAATTTATATCCGGAGTCAAAGTACCTAATTGGCCAAACCAGCTTGCCCAATAGTTTTCATAAATATTCAAAGCAATTAATTACAGGGTTTCTTTGGAAACACTTTTCAGACTTAGAAATTGCTGAGAATTTCGCCCCGTTTCATCCCTTAAAATTGCGCAAAAATCCACTGGTTCAAGGGTGGATTGCGCAATCATCAGCTGGCGACATTAAACGAATGGATCGCATCATTGAATGCATAGAGCCTGACGGCAATAAAACGCCGATGTTATTCAAGCGTTACGTGGAACAAAATGCCCGTTGCATTGGCATCAATATTGACCCACAATTCCAAAACAGCATCGATATATTAATGCTTACCAAAATTGACGAAATTTCTCTACGAAACAACTGATTTTTTTCGTATTTTTGGGGGATTTTAATTTCTTGAAAACTGCTCAATCTTACATATCTTTTATTCTGCTTTTGGTATCTTTACTATTTACGAAACTTACCATTGCCCAATCGGTTTCTGTGACCAGCTTTTCGCCAGTATCACAAATTGCTGGTAAAACTATAGCGGTTAATGGAAGTAACTTCGCTTCTACTGGAATGACCGTAACCGTTGGTGGAACAAGTGCTACCTATTCTTTCAGTTCAAACAGTTTAATTGTTGTAACTATTCCTACAGGCGCTCAGTCAGGAAGCATTTCCGTGAGTCGTTCAGGCTTTACCACTGGCTCAAAATCAGGGTTCATTTTTATTGAGACTATTGAGAGGATGATCACCGACTACAATGGTTATTGGTCATCAACCATTCAATCGAATAATTCCACTCTTCCAGATTTATCACACAATCTTCTTGCCTTTAAATTTGGATCAACCCTTTATTCTACAGGTGTCTCAGACACAGTTTTATCCAATAGATCGATCAGTTTCACTGCCGGACTTTGGAATGCTTTCCCAGTAAATACACTGACCGGAAGCGGAACCGATGCTGTTTTGTTGTGGGCATCCAAAAACGACGGTACCTTAACCCAGCAACTCAATCCTCAAAAGAAAATTAAAGACGTACTTATTGACGGTAAACGCGGCCTTGACATGGGAACCGGAATTGCCAATTTTGATGCCGAAATTGAATTTACCGTCACCAATATTGACCCCAACAAAATCTCAGATTCTGAACCTGACATATTGGTTACACAGGTGGCTTCACCAACTCAAGGGATTTACGACCGCTTTTATTTTGTAGATGCAAATAACAATCGAGTAGGCGACGAAGTCACTGCTGTAGCTTATGATATTCCCATACTGGGAGAGTACTATTTAGATCTGTGGAATTTAAATTCGGCAAATAACAATTTAATTTCGAACAACGACGCCGTTTCAAGCACTGTTTTCAATAATGGCCTAAACAGTACCCGAGAAATGAGGCTATTTGCCTACAAGCTGAGCGACTTTGGCCTTACATCTTCAAACTACTCCTCTGCGGTTAAACTGGTATTCAAGCCGGGCGGTGTTGCCGATTATTCTTTTGTAGCTTACAATGCAAACACGTTTGTGATTCCTACGGCAGACATTGCTCAACAACCCGTCAGTGATATTGAATGTTATAACTCAGGAAATACTGTAACTTTCAGCGTAAGTGCATCTAACCCTTCTTCGGTAGGAACCAACGGAGGCACAATTACCTATCAATGGAAGAAAAATGGAACCAATATCTCAGGAGCTACGTCAAGTACCTACTCTATCTCCAATCCAGTAGCTTCTGACAACGGTGCTTACACATGCGAAGTAACCAACAACTACGGATCCATCTTAACAGACCCTGCATATCTCAACATTTATATCATTGCTCACCCACAAACTACAAGTACGTGTATCAGTAGTTCTGCTACGCTTTCAATTAGCGCCGGTGGAAATTACCCCACCTACCAATGGTATAGCAATACAACCGCATCAAATTCAGGTGGTTCGGCAATAAACGGTGCTACATCCAGCACCTATTCTCCACCTGTTTCAACAGCCGGTACTTATTACTATTATTGTAAGGTAGCTGCTCCTTCTTCTTCTTTGGGATGCACCATCGATGTCACTTCAGATGTAGCAACCTTTACGGTTTCGCCCAATACAGTTGCAGGTACCTTATCTGGAGCAACAACCGTTTGCTACGGAACCAATTCAACAACATTAACGTTAACCGGACAAACCGGTGATGTGGTTAACTGGGAATCTTCTGCAATAAGTAACTTCTCCTCAAAAACATCCATAGCAAATACTACCAACTCTTTAAACGCTCAGAACTTAACCTCTTCTACTTATTACAGGCCTGTTGTTAAAAGCGGCGCTTGTGCAGCATTATCTCCCTCTTCATCTCTCATCACCGTCAACACCACCTATACCTGGGAAGGCGATGTTAGTACCAGCTTCGGCAATGCATCCAACTGGGTGCAGGGCTGTGTACCACACAGCGGCGCTGATATCTCTTTCAGAACCACCTCTGCACCCGACAGAATCTGCGAACTTGATCAAGCGCGCACCCTCCGCAACATCACCATCGCCGGAAGTTCTGCCACGCATATCTTTGACCTCAACAATCAAATACTCTCTCTGAGCGGCACTTTGTCTTTATCTGGCGCCAATATCGATGCCCGCGATGCATCTTCCACCCTCAGATTCAGCGGTTCTACCGCCCAAACATTGCCCTCCGGCTCTCTTGTCAACAACGAAATTGCTCGACTCACCATCAACAACAGTGCAGGCGTTTCTTTGGGAGGGACCACCAATCTTACTCGTTTATTGACCTTGGTCACAGGAACCTTAACCACCAGCGGCCGACTTACCTTCAAGAGCACCGCTGATTATACGGCTCAATTGGCTACCGTTCCTGCCTCTGGAACCAGTATTTCTGGCAATGTCACCGTTGAGAAATACGTCCCCGCGAAGCGGGCATTCAGGCTCTTGAGTCCCACCGTAACTACAACCACCTCCATCAATGCCAATTGGCAAGAAGGAAGCTCTAGCTATTTAGACAATCCAAATCCAGGCTTCGGAACTCACATCACAGGGTCTCTAACTGGCGCTAACGGATTGGATGCCACCTTGACCGGAAATCCTTCGCTGTACACTTTCAGCAATTCCACCCAAAGTTGGTCGTCGGTGCTCAACACCACCACTCCCAATTTATCTGCAGGTACTCCTTACCGATTGATGATTCGCGGTGGAAGAACCGTTGACATTTACCAATCTGACAACAATCCCACTCCTACCAATACCACCCTCAGAACTACAGGAACCATTCATACCGGATCATTTGCTGTCAATAATTTGAGTAGTACACCCGGTGCCGATAATTTCATTGGAAATCCCTACCAATGCGCTGTTGATTTGAGTCAAATCATCACCTCATCGGTGGCTAATTTAAACAGCACCTATGTGTACATGTGGGACCCATTCTTGAACACTCGAGGTGCTTATGCCACAGTAGATTTAGGCAATTCCAGCACATCGCCTTCGGCGTCAACCGCTACTAAATACTTACAACCCGGACAGGCGTTCTTCGTGAAAACATCGGCGAGTGCCACAGGAGCTCCGTCGTTCTCGTTCACCGAAGCCAGCAAATACACAAGTGGAACCTTCAGTACCACCAATCTTTGGGAAATTCCCAATCGTGTGTTTGACTTGATTGACGTCACCTTGATCAATAGAGACAGTCAAGTAATTGCTGACGGAACACAAATTAGATTTAGTCCCGGATTCTCCGATGAAATCTCAGATTTAGACTCTCGCAAAGTCATGAACCTCGATGAAAACCTGAGCATTTACAACGACGGAAACTTACTTTCTATTGATTCGCGTTCTGCGGCCAAAAGTTCAGATTACATCCAATTGTTTTTAGATCGCTACCGCGCTAAAAACTACACCTTCAGAATCAAAGCTTCTGAATTGCCTGGATTCGAATTGCAATTAAGAGATAAGTACACCAACACTTTAACCCCGTTGACTAAGAATCAGGAAACGGAATATTCCTTCTCTGTATCTTCAGATTTAGAATCAAAAAGAATTGACCGTTTTGCTTTGGAGATGAATTTTCCTAATGAGGTGAAGCTTCAAAATGAGAAATTTGATGGTGATCAAGTTAAGATTTATCCCAATCCGGTAAAAGACAAACAACTCACTGTAACTCTTCCTTATTCCTTTATCCATCATTCTTGTAACTTAAAAATCCTTGACTTGAATGGTAGAATTGTATGGGAACAAACTAAATTCTTATCACAACTAAATTGGGATATCCCACTTGAAGGAGCTTTTTCAAATGGTATGTATTTGATTCAGGTATCCTCTGAAAACCACGTTTTGTATAATCGTTTAATCATCCAAAACCATTAAGATGAAATCTTTGAAAAACTTATTTTATTTCATCGTATTGTTTTTGAATGCTCATTTATTTGCACAACCTTCAATTTCCAGCTTTTCACCAACAAGCCAATTATCTGGTTATACTGTAGAAATAATCGGAACTAACTTTGGGACTACGATCAATGCTGTAACAGTAAAATTTGGTGGGGTAACTGGCACTACAAACTCTGTAACTTCAACCAAAATTATTGCTACAGTACCCTCTGGGGCAAAATCTGGAGACATTAGTGTAGAAATTAATGGTACAAATACTGCAAGTAAATCTGGATGGGTTTTCATGGAAACCATTGACCAAATGTATACTGATTACAAAGGATACTATTTTTCAAGCAGCAGCAATTTAAATTCAGATACCATAATTCTATCTCACAACCTCTTGGCTTTCAGATACAACAATGTTGTTTATTCCACTGGCGCAACAGACACCATTCTTTCAAATAGAAATATCACTTTTACCCCTGCACAATGGAAAGCCCTACCCATCAATAATTTTAGCGGTACTACCACAAGCACAAAAGCTTCTGTTTTATATGCGGCAGCAAATGATGGCAGCAAATCAACGGCAATAAATCCGAATAAGACCATGAAAGATGTCTTGATAGATGGCAAAAGAGGATTGGATTTAGGCACAGGATTGGCCAACTATGAAGGAAATATCGAGTTTACAGTTACCAATATTGACCCTACAAAACTTAATGATAGTGAACCTGATATTTTATTAACACAAATCGCAGATCCATCCTTTTCAGTGCCAGACGAATATTATTTTAGCGATTCTTCAGGAAATAGAATTGGCAACATAATTAGTGCAATTCCCAAACAAGTACCCAAGCTAGGGTCTTATTATTTGGATAACTGGTGGGTCTCTGGTACAAATAATAACACTGCTGTTACTACAACGCTGGCCAATTTCTTGGCCCGTGACATCCGTTTATTTGCTTTTAAACTTTCAGACTTTGGAATTACTCAAAGTAATTATTCTAGCATCAAACTGCTCAAAATAACACCCAATGGATCTTCTGATTACGCTTTTGTTGCTTATAACTCAAATACCTTTATAGTTCCAACTGCAGATATTGCCACCCAACCTGTTAGTACTACTAGTTGCGCGGGCTCGGGGACATCTGCAACATTTTCAGTATCTGCTAGCAATCCAACTTCAGTAGGAACCGCTGGAGGAACAATAACTTATCAATGGAAGAAAAACGGAAATAATATTTCAGGTGCCACTAATAGTTCGTATTCCATTTCACCTATCACTGCTTCGGATTTCGGGGAGTATGTTTGTGAAATCACCAATAACTATGGTGCTATATTATCTGACCCAGCCTATTTAAATGTTCGAATCTCACTAGATCCTACTTCAAAAAGTACTTGTATAAATACAACTGCCGAAGCACTTTCTTTAACTGCCATTGGAAATTTCCCCATCTACCAATGGTATTCAAATACAACCAATTCCACCTCAGGAGCCACCCTTATTTCAGGAGCCACCGGCAATAGTTATATTCCACCCTCCAATTCAACAGGGACAACCTACTATTTCTGTAAGGTCTCAGACCCAAATGCATCAGGGTGTACCATTGCCGATACCTCATCAGTTGTGGCCCATATAGTATCGCCAGCAACCGTTGGAGGCTCAACCAGCGGCAACCAAACCATTTGTTACAATTCTAATGCTACCATCAATTTGAGTGGACAAACCGGTTCTATTGTACGGTGGGAATTTGCCAATAATTCTGGCTTTTCTTCACCAACTACTGTTGCTAACACCACTAATTCAATAACCGCAAATAATCTTACTTCAAGTCGACACTACAGAGCTGTTGTAAAGAGTGGATCATGCACTGAAGCAACTTCTACCTCATCTCAAATTTCGGTCAACACCACCTATACCTGGGAAGGCGATGTTAGTACCAGCTTCGGCAATGCATCCAACTGGGTGCAGGGCTGTGTACCACACAGCGGCGCTGACATCTCTTTCAGAACCACCTCTGCACCCGACAGAATCTGCGAACTCGATCAAGCTCGTACCCTGCGCAACATCACCATTGCTGGAAGTTCTGCCACCCATATCTTTGACCTCAACAATCAAACCCTCTCTCTGAGCGGAACGTTGACCCTATCTGCTGCCAATATCGATGCTCGCGATGCCTCTTCCACCCTCAGATTCAGCGGCTCTACCGCCCAAACATTGCCTTCAGGCTCTCTTGTCAATAACGAAATCGCCCGACTCACCATCAACAACAGCGCCGGCGTTTCTTTGGGAGGGACAACAAATCTCACTCGTTTATTGACTTTGGTCACAGGAACTCTAACCACCAGCGGCCGACTTACTTTCAAGAGCACCGCCGATTACACGGCTCAATTGGCCACCGTCCCAGCCTCGGGAACCAGCATTTCTGGCAATGTCACCGTGGAGAAATACGTCCCTGCGAAGCGGGCATTTAGGCTCTTGAGTCCCACCGTAACTACAACCACCTCCATCAATGCCAATTGGCAAG
>CAZGQS010000025.1:0-29402 GCA_964527775.1 uncultured Rhizobium sp.
ATCGACGATTAAAATGCTTAATTGTAGTTGACTTAAAAATAGGAAATTTTGAAGCATCTTTCAAAGGTCAAATGGAATTATACCTCCGCTATTTAGAAAAACACGAACAGATTGAAGGTGAAAATTCACCCATTGGATTGATCCTATGTTCAGGAAAAAATGAAGAACATATCGAGTTAATGCAATTAGACAAAAGCAATATTCGTGTTGCTGAATATTTAACCCTATTGCCTTCAAAAGAGTTGTTAAAACAAAAATTACAACTAGCGATTGAAATTGCAAAGAATCGAATTGAAATTAATGAATAATCATACTATGCAACTCTTCCCCACCCTATGCAGCTTTGGTGCTGCTCAAAAAGTTACTGGTTCTAAACACCTGATTACCACCATCACAGGAGAAAAAATCTTGCTCGATTGCGGTATGTTTCAGGGTGAAGGGAAAGATAGCGACGAAATGAATAGACACTGGGGATTTGAACCGCGTGAAATTGATTACGTGATTCTTTCGCATGCCCATATTGATCATACCGGACTGCTTCCTAAATTAGTTAAAGACGGTTTTACTGGTCCCATTTATTGCAACTCTGGAACCAAAGACTTGTGCGAAATCATGCTCTTAGACGGTGCCTTTATTCAAAAAAGCGACCTGAAAAGAGTCAATAAAAGACGACTTGAAAAAGGGCAACCACCTATTGAGGCACTGTATGATGAAGACGATGCTTTCCAAGCACTCAGTCAAATGTCGGTAGTTGAAAACGGAAAGCCTTTTAAAGTGGGCGATTCCACCTGGGTCACCTTTATTTTAAATGCCCATATCTTGGGAAGCGCAGCCATTCATATGAAACTTCTTCCGCTTGAAGGAGATGCCATTACTTTTACTTTTACGGGGGACATTGGACGCGATAGCGACCAAATTTTGGACGGACCTTTCCCATTTCCACAGTCTGACTACATTCTCTGTGAAAGCACCTACGGTGATCGTTTGCATTCAGTCAACGAAGATGTAAAAGATCAGCTATTGAAAATTGTACATGAAACTTGCGTGGAAAAAGGTGGAAAGGTCATTATTCCTGCATTTTCGGTAGATAGAACTCAAGAATTGATTTATTTGTTAGATCAATTGAGCTTCGAAAAAGCACTCCCAACAATACCTGTATATATTGATAGCCCATTGAGTGTTAAAGCCACCAATATCATGGCAAAACACCAAGAAGAATTCAACCCTGAAATCCTACAATACATCATCAAAGACGGCAATCCGTTTGATTTTCCACACCTTCATTATGTAAGTAAAGTAGAGGATTCTAAGGCCATCAACACTCATGAAGGTCCAGCAATCATCATTTCGGCCAGTGGTATGGCCGAAGCGGGTAGAATTAAGCACCACATCATGAACAACATTGAGAATCCGAACAATACCATTCTCATTGTGGGCTATGCCACTCCCTACACCCTTGCTGGGCAATTGATTCAAGGAAAAGAGGAAGTTCGAATCTTTGGAGACCAATTCAAAGTGAATGCCAAGGTTGAGCGCATGGGAAATTTCAGCGCACATGCAGATTATCTAGAAATGTTGGATTATTTGTCCTGTCAAAAAATTGAAGATGTGAAAAAAGTACTTTTAGTTCATGGGGACACCGATGTGATGGATGTTTTTGCTGAAAAATTGAAGACCAAAGGCTTTAAAAAAGTAAGAAAAATGGTGTGGGGAGAACCTGTGGAACTGAGATGAAAAAGTCACTCCTGACCCTATGCCTTTTCATCACTGGATGGGCAAATGCTCAAACCACCAAACCCATTTCTTTCACCCCTGACTTGAGCAATCCTAAGTTCGAAAAGGGCAAATGGACAGGTGAATTGAATGCTGGAGGCATGCTGTTGGCCATCACTTTGAACCTGTTTAAATATCCCATAGAAACCCCAGAATTAAAATATCAAGCGAAATTAGACGTGCCACTTCAAGGGGTTAAAAACTATGCGGCTTCTTCTGTGACCGTAAAAGGAAGGGCCATCACGGTCAATTTTGACGGATTCGGGGCTCAGTTTGAAGGGGAACTTAAAAACGGCGAAATTCAAGGCAAATGGACACAAAGCAAATACAGTGTTCCGCTCACTCTGACATACGGAGCTGCCGCGGAGTTGAAACGCCCGCAAACACCAACAGAACCGTTCGATTATGTTTCAAAAACCGTTCATTTTTCAAATCAAAAGGGCACAGTAAGGTTTGAGGGCACGTTGTCGCATCCAAAGTCTGATTCAATAAAACATTTTCCCACCGCCATCTTATTTACTGGAAGCGGACTACAAGATCGGGATGAAAGTTTTGTGGGACATAAACCCTTCGCGGTGATTGCTCATCACCTTACCCAAAATGGATTTGCTGTATTAAGAGTGGATGATCGTTGCGCAGGACGAAGCGTCTGTGCGCCGGGTTCCAATAATTTCACCACCCAAGAACTCATTGACGATGACGGATATAGCTATGCGCGTTGGGCTTTGGATTCTATTTGCGGAAATCAACCCCTCTTTTTAATTGGACATTCAGAAGGTGGAGCCCTAGCGGCTGGGGTAAATTTGAAGTTGAAATCTCAGGGTATCGAAAATCCTGTTTATTCCATCGGATTGGCGCCTGCTTTGGTTAGCGGATTTGAAATCAACGCCTATCAAAACCGATTGATATTCGGAAAAATAGAATCAGACTCATTGGTTCTGAATGATTTAGAATATTTACACCGAGGCATCATCTCATCTATGTTAGAACAAAGCGTCTTTGAAAATTTCGACAGTCTCAAGGTGGTTGAAATCATTGAAACTGAGCTAAAACTGGTCTCAAAAAAATCCCGCAATATGGCCAATAAAAGCTTCAAGAAAAATGCAGGAATCCCATTAAAATCTAGTTTAATTCAATCGTATACAAACCCAAAATTAACTTCAGCTTGGTTCAAGGAATTTCTTAAATTCAATCCGGGTGAATTGTGGTTTGAACTCAATGAGGGCTTGATTCTTCAGGGTGGAATGGACAAGCAAGTGCCTGCATTTTTGAATAATAAGGCATTGGGAAAACATGCAGAAACTTTGATGCATGTTGACCGTCCAACAGCCTTGACTTATACAGAATTTCAAGGTTTGAATCATCTGTTTCAGCCCTGTAAAACGGGTGATGTTGGAGAGTATGCTCAAATAGAAACCACCATCGATGAATTGGTTTTAACTGAACTCTCCGCTTGGATGAAAAACAAAATGAATTAGAAGTCTATTCTAAATCTTTCTCTGCGCAATTCAGCATAAGGAAGCGGATTTTCGAAGTCTTTTCCGAATTGTTTGCGGTTTTTAACAATCATAATTGCATCAAAAATGGCGTTTTGCATGCTAAGCGTTTCGGCTTCGCCTTTTCCAGCTAAACTGTAGGCGGTTCCGTGATCGGGGCTGGTTCTTACTAGAGGCAAACCAGCGGTGAAGTTCACTCCATCGTAGAATGCCATTGATTTAAAAGGAATCAACCCTTGATCGTGGTACATGGCTAGTACTGCGTCAAATTGCATGTATTGTCCACCTCCAAAAAATGAATCTGCAGAATACGGACCGTAAACCAATCTACCTTGTTCGAAAACGCTCTTCACTGCGGGCGCAATGATTTCTTGCTCCTCCTTGCCCAATAGACCGTTGTCACCGGCATGCGGATTCAATCCCAAGACGGCAATACGGGGCTTAACCAAATTGAAATCTTCGCGCAACGAATTATAGACTACATCTAATTTGTCTATGATGAGATTTTTACTGATTTTTTTTGCAATTTCTGCAACTGGGACGTGTTCAGTGGCCAAGGCAACTCGCAGATCTTCGCTTTCCAAAAACATGCAATAATTTTCAACATTGAATTTCTTGGCTATATATCCAGTGTGTCCAGAAAATCCTTTTTCATGTTCTGCTACGGTTGATTTATCTAAGGGCGCAGTTACCAGAGCATCAAGGTTCTGAGCATCGTCGAGGGCTTTTTGCAAGCTCAAAAGGGCTTCTTTACCTGCTGAAGCAGAAGGCTTTCCCGGTTGTAATTCAAGGGTTTCATCAGAAGATATGACCAAGTTCAACTTGCCTGTTTGGGCTTCAGATGCAGACTTCACCAATTGGTACATGGGCTTCTCCAAATTCAAGAGCTTTTTATAAAACGCAAAACTCTTTGGGGAAGCATACAAAATGGGTGTACAGTACTTGAAAATCAAATCATTGGAAAATATTCTGAGAATGATATCGAGTCCTACACCGTGAGGATCGCCTTGAGTAATACCTATTTTTATGTTGTTTTCTGACATTTTAAGGGGCGTTTAACCGTATATGCCCAAATTTTTAAACACGGTACTGCAAAATAACGATAAAATCCCGAGTTCATAATCGATGAATCGAGGGAATTCTACCTAATTTTGTTGAAATGGCAAAAATCCGTGTTGGAATAATTTTTGGCGGCCCTTCGAGAGAGCGCGAAGTTTCGTTTGCTGGCGGACGTACCGTATACGACAACCTTGATAAATCGGTATTTGAACCGGTTCCACTTTTTGTAGATAGTTTCGGATCAATGGTAATTTTGAATTGGGAAAACATTTACAAAGGCAGTATCCGCGATTTTTATCCACCGGTAGAATTTCTACCTGAATTGCCTCACGGCTTTCAATTGTATGCAGAACAGCTTGATTCGGTGTATGACCCAATCAACGGGCATGCCGTTAGAATGGCTATGTTAGAAACCATTGGTCAATCCATTGCTCTCGATGACTTGAAATATGCCATTGATTTTGCATTTTTAGCCTTGCACGGCACCTTTGGAGAAGACGGAAGCATTCAAGGTTTGTTGGAATGGCTAGGTATCCCCTACTCGGGTTCGGGCATTTTACCTTCGGCCATTGGAATTAATAAATCGGTTCAAAAGAAACTTCAATCTAGATCAAATCTGTTTGTCAATCAATTTTCGAGCATCAAACAGGAACAGTGGATCAATTCAGATACTGTTGAAAAACATCAATTATTTCAAGAATTGATCAGCCTTTTGGGAGATAACATGGTAGTAAAACCTGCTCACCAAGGTTCGTCGTTGGGCGTAAGCATTTTGAAAGAATGCAATTTTGAACAGTTTTGTGAAGCCGTTGATTTGGCTTTCTTCAAAACCTTTATGGATCCTGAAGAATTCAAATCAAAACCTGCTGATGAGCAAATTCAATGGATCAAGGAATTTACCGATTTCAGAAGCGGTCTGGGATTACCCTTGTGGTTGAATGACCAAAAAGTAATGCGTCCAGATGAGTTATTGAAACTCATTACACGCGCTGAGGAAACCATCGAATTAAGAGCATTTGACAGCGAATCTGAAGTGCTCGTTGAATCTCTGATTGAAGGAAAAGAGTTTTCGTGCATCGTGGTGGAGAAAAATTCACGCGACATCATTGCACTGCCTCCCACCGAAATCAGAAAGTCTGGCGCCCTGTTTGACTACAGAAGTAAATATTTGCCTGGGCTGAGCAACAAAGTGACTCCCATTGAAATTGAAGATGCATGGATTGATAAAATTCGCAAAGCCTGCTGTGAATTGTATCGCGAACTTGAATTTGAAGTCTATGCGAGAATTGATGGTTTTATTTCTTCTTCGGGGGACGTTTTCCTGAACGATCCCAACACCACCAGCGGAATGATGCCCAGCTCGTTTTTCTTTCATCAGGCTGCCGAAATTGGATTGAATCCCAGTCAGTTTATATCCTTCATCATAGAAACGTCCCTCAGAAATAGAATTGAAAAACATCCTAACGGCAATAAACACATCCAACTGAAACAGCTGATGTTAGACCTGATTCACAATCCCTCGAAAAATAAAACGGGAAAACGCAGAATTGGGGTTATCATGGGTGGGTACAGTTTTGAACGACACATCAGCATGGAGTCGGGTAGAAATATTTACGAGAAGATCAGTTCCAGCGAAGATTTTGAAGCATTGCCATTGTTTTTAGCGGGAGATTCTAGTGGATATGAACTCTACAGATTGCCTCTGAATGCCATGTTAAAAGACAACGCCGATGACATTAGAGATAAGGTTTTAAACTTTAAACCTCACCCCGTTTTGTCAAGCATTCAGCAAGAAGCTGAAGGAATCACGCTGAAATACAATCCTTCGGGCGCACAATTCAAACCAGAGAAAATATCCTTACACGAGTTAAAAAATGAGGTGGAAGGTGTGTTTATAGCCTTACACGGAAGACCGGGTGAAGATGGAACTTTACAAAAAGACCTGAGCGATTATGGGATTTATTTTAATGGCTCTCAATCACATAGCTCCGAAATAACCATCAATAAATACCATACCAATCAAAAGTTGAAACAACTGGGATTTTTGGTAGCACAGCAAAAAATGCTCTCAAAGATTGAATTCAGCGACAATCCAACCGAATCAGTAGAAAAGTTGGTTGCTGAGTTTGGACTTCCATTGATTGCAAAACCAGCAGATGATGGTTGTTCAGCAGCAGTTCGAAAGATTAAGTCAGTTAAAGAGTTAGAAGATTTCTGCACCTTGATTTTTAGAGATTCTATTGAACTAGATTCAGTGATTTCAGCCCGACTTGGAATTTCCATTTACGATGAGCTTCCCCGGAAGTCTGAATTGTTGATTGAGCAGTTCATAGATAAAGGAGATTGTGAACGCTTTTTGGAAGTTACCGGTGGTATGCTCACCCATTTAAACGAAGATGGAACCTTGAGGTACGAAATGTTTGAACCATCTGAATCATTGGCAGAATCTGAAATTTTGAGTTTGGAAGAGAAGTTTTTGGCTGGAGAAGGACAAAACCTCACTCCATCGAGGTTTTCAAAAGATGCAAAGGAACAGGAACGAATCTCCAACGAAGTAAAAGGCACTTTGGAAAAAGTGGCGCGAGCATTGGATGTGACGGGATATTGCAGAATTGATGCGTTTGTGAAAATTTACAGCAACGGTAAAGTTGAAACGTACATCATTGAAATCAACTCTTTGCCAGGTATGACGCCAGCAACCTGTATTTATCATCAGGCGGCAATAAACGGCTACAAACCATTTGACTTCATCAAAGGCATTCTGCATTTTGGACAGAAATATCAACAAATTGGAAGCGCACAATAATGTAAATTTGCGGTAGATTATGTCTAATAGTTTCAATCCTTCGAAAAACCTATTGGTAAATATTGGATTTGCTTTATTGGTTGGATTACTTTTACTTTTCATGGCCATCCAAGGTCTAGGTTGGTACACCAACCATAGCGAAAGAATTAAGGTCCCCAAGTTAACTGGAAAATCATTTGACGAGGCCAAGATTGAATTGGATCTTTTGGGACTGAATTGCGTGATTATTGATTCGGTGTATAGCGAGAAACTACCCGCCTTTTCTGTGGTAGAACAAAATCCGCCCATCGATATGGAGGTTAAACCCGGAAGAACTATTTATCTGACTATCAATAGTGGCAACAAACCTAAAATTAAGGCGCCAAAGTTGACTGACATGAGCATCACTCTGGCAAAAGCTGTATTGAAAAACAGAGGTTTCGAGTTGGGCAGCATTTCATACACCTACGATGAAATTGGGAACAATCTGGTAGTTGAGCAATTTTATCGCGGTAAAGCTTTAGAAGCAGGCACACTACTCCCCAAAGGGTCAACTATTGATCTTAAGGTCGCTTCTACTGACAGACAATATCAAACTACTACAGATTCTACTGGAATCATCAACGATGAAGGTGTATCTGAAGATTTTGGTATTTAACCATGTCGCTGATCTTTTGAAAAGATTACAATAAAATTGAGTAGGAACACAATATTTTTACCGAAATTGCGTTAATGCGTGGATACGCAACTGAGTCGTGAGATTGTTTAAATCAACATACCTAGTTAAATCCCTTTTGGGAGTTGGACTTTTAATGGGTTTTTCTCCGCTTGTCAAAGCGCAAAATTTGGCCGTTGTTCCAATCATGGAAACTCAAAGGAGTAGATCCATTGAAATACATAAAAATCAATCCATTTTAGCCTGGCAAATCACTGATACCCTAAATCTTCCTTTTTTTGAAGATTTTGCTGATAACGAAGGATTTCCAAGAAAAGAATTTTGGACTGATAAACAGGTTTGGGTAAATAATGGCTTCCCAATGGGCGCTCCAAATCAAAATGTGGCCACCTTTGATCATTTAAATCAGTTCGGCAAGCCCTACAGTTCCCTGTCTAAGAATTATTCAGTTTACGCCGATAGTTTAACGAGCCAGCCCATCAATCTTCAATTTTATAAAGTAGGAAATACAACATACCCCTACAAATTGACTGATAATGTGGTGTTGAGCTTCTTTTACCAATCCATGGGAATTGGAGATCAACCTGAACCCGAAGATTCCTTGATTTTATTCTTCAAGGGACAAAACAACCAGTGGCATAAGGTTTGGGGTGTATCGGGTCATGCAAGAAAACCCTTTGAAGAGGTTTTTGTATCATTGAACAAGCAGGAGTTTTTCATTCCTGATTTTCAATTTCGTTGGGTTAACTACACCAAAGCAACCGGTAATCTAAATCACTGGCATGTTGATTACATCCGAATGGATAAAAATAGATTCAAAGGATTCAATGATATTGAAGATGTAGGAATTGTAACGGCGGGTACCGGATTGTGCTTTGATTATTCCAACATCCCTTACAGTCATTACAGATTGAATAAAAACGAAAGTCGAGGCAACGGTGCATTTGTTGATGTGAAGAACTTGAACGAAGCAGCAACCGTGCAAACACGTTACTCTTTGAAAATTTTCAATCAATATCAACAAAAATTGTTTGATCAAGATTTTGCCATGAGTTCCAGAAACATCCTTCCGATGGCAGATTCTATTGAACGATTCAACACTCCATTTTTTGACACCCTTTCAGGTCCCACTCCATTACTGAGCTACAATTTCTTCATAAATCCTCAAAGTAACGACCTTACCCCCATTAACTACAACACTAAAAAAGACAACAATCGGTACACCCTCAAGCATCAATTTCAACCCTGGTATTCCTACGATGATGGATCTGCCGAAGGTGGATTTGGACTGGATTACGCTTATTTAGGAAACATTAAAGGACAGTTCGCCATGGAGTTCAATACATTAAGTAATGACACTCTTCGAGGTTTGTCTATGTATTTTACTCAAACAAAGGAAGACGTAAGCTTTAGGAGCTTCAAACTTAGAATTTGGAAAAAACTATCTCCTATTGGAGGAAAAGACATTGAAGATCAGCTAATTTATGAGTTTCCAGTAGATAGACCCATTTACAGAGACAGCACCAATCATTTTGCTTATTTCTTCTTCGATACGGCCATCTTCCTTCCAAAAGGAACCTACTACGTGGGTTGGCTTCAAAACATGCCTTACATTCTAAATGTTGGCTATGATAACAATTATCGTTACCAAGGAAAAGATCAATACAATCCACACCTTTTTTATAATCTCTTGGGAAGTTGGGAACGTGCAGATTACAGCATCAAAGGTACTCCAATGATCAGAATGATGTTTGGAGAACGCGCAAACTATTCGTTTTCAACACCTAAAATTGAAAAGCCTACCGTTAAAGCATATCCCAATCCAGCGAAAAACTTTATCACCGTTGAATCGGTGAATGCGGTGGTTTTATCTGTGCATATTCTTGATGCGGCCGGACGTTTGGTGAAAATTGCGGATCAGCAAAACCACATAGACATCAGTTTACTTCCATCAGGAACTTATTACGCAAAAGTATTTACGGTTGACGGCCGACAAAACAGCGTCAAATTTCACAAACTTTAAGAAATGAAAAGAATTGTAACATTTACAGCCATTGTAAGTGCATTCTTTATTTTTTCTTGTCAATTTTTTCAATCAAACTCTAGCAGTGGGCAAACCGACTCATTGGCTTTTTGGAATCTGCATGACACCGTTAACTATGTGGGCATGAAAGAATGTCAAACCTGCCATTCCAACGTTCACGAAACCTTCATTCACACGGGAATGGGAAAAAGTTTCGGAGCTGCCACACCCGAAAAATCCAGTGCTCAGTTCCCCTTGAATGGACAAGCAATCTTGGTATTTAAAGGCGACAAAGCATCCCCCGTAATAAAAGACCCCAAAACCAACCGTTGGTATCAAGCCTTTTGGAACAAGGATAGTTTATTTATTGCCGAACACACCCTATTGGGCGGTCAAATTGTGGGTTCAAGAAAAGAACATATTCCTTTCATTATTGGAAGCGGACAACACACCAACAGTCATTTCTGGCAGGACGGAAAGTACTTATACCAAGCGCCCCTCACCTATTACACTCAAAAAGGGATCTGGGATTTACCCCCGGGCTTCAAGGAAAACAATTCGGGTTTTTCTCGAAAAATTGACGTTGAATGCATGAGTTGCCACAATGCCATGCCTTCAGTGAATAAGAATTCCAAAAATCTCTTCGAAAAGATTCCCTTGGGCATAGATTGTGAACGTTGTCATGGACCGGGTGAACTACATGTAAATCTGAAAAAACAAGGAATTCTGGTAGACACATCAAAAGAAGCCGATCGCAGCATTGTGAATCCCAAAAGACTGTCTTACCAGAGGCAAGTAGACATTTGCCAAAGATGTCATTTGCAAGGGAACAATGTTCTTAAACCCGGCAAGCACTTCGAAGACTTCAGACCCGGAATGAAGCTATCAGATGTGTTTGAAGTTTACATGCCCAAATATGAAAACAACGATTACTTTGTCATGGCTGGGCATTCCGATAGATTTCAGCAAAGTGCTTGTTTCATCTCATCAAACCCCAAAAACACAGAGGTCTATGATAAAAAAGTGAACTTCACTTGCATCAGTTGTCACAATCCGCACGTTAGCGTAAAAGCTACCCGTATTCAATCGTTTAACAATACCTGCAACGGCTGTCATCATGCTGAAAGTAAGAAGAGTGAATTGAAGGGCTGTTCGCTTCCCCCGAAAAAACAAATCCACCAAAACGGCTGTGTGGGCTGCCATATGCCAGGCAGCGGCGCTGAAGACATTCCTCACGTGATGGTTCATGACCACAAGATTCAGCGTCCCCAAAAAACGGTAAACATAGATGCATCAAAAGGAGCCTTGTTGGGATTGCACGCCGTAAACAACAAAAATCCGAAATCAGCAGATCAAATCAGAGGGTACATCAGCTATTTTGAGAAGTTTGACAACAAACCTTTGTATCTGGAAAAGGCAGAGCAAATGTTAGAATCAGAAAATGAGATTGAGGCGCGAATTCATTTGAACTTTGTACAACGCAAATTTAAGGAGGTAGCAGATCTTGCAATGAAAGAAAATGATGTGATTTCTGAATTGAAAGATGCTTGGACAAACTACCGAATTGCGAAAAGTTATGATGAGTTGAAAATGCTCAATAAAGCACTGCCTTATTACAAAAGCGCCCACGATTTGATGAAATTAGACCTCGATTTTGGATCAGAGTACGCCAATGCATTAATACGCTCCAAGCGACTTTCGGAAGCTGAAATATTGTTAAAATCTCAATTAAACAGAGCTCAAAAACACCCATTGACATGGATCAATTGGGGCAGTGTTAACTTCTTAAACAACAAATTAACTGAGGCTAAGCGGGCTTATTTAAAGGTTTTAGAACTGGAGCCCAACAATCAGACTGCGCATTTATTTTTATCGGAATTGTATGACCGAGTGGGTGATCTTGAAAAAAAGCAAGTTCATTTGAAGTTTTTGAATCAAGGGCGTTAAATTTGTGCAACATGTTAGATAAGTTTGGTATCGCTCAGGTAATTGCTCGTGAATTAAAAGACGGGTACTATGTCAACTTAGGTATTGGTATTCCCACGTTGGTGGCCAATTATATACCTCAGGGCATTGAGGTTGTTCTTCAGAGTGAAAATGGACTTTTGGGCATGGGACCCTTTCCAGTTGAGGGAGAGGAAGATCCAGATTTGATTAATGCGGGCAAACAAACCATTACAATGGCTGCGGGAGCCTCTTTATTTGATAGTGCCACCAGTTTTGGTATGATTAGAGCCGGAAAGGTTGACTTAACGGTTCTCGGCGCCATGGAAGTGAGTGACCAAGGAGATATTGCCAACTGGAAAATCCCGGGCAAAATGGTAAAAGGAATGGGTGGAGCTATGGATTTAGTAGCATCGGCTAAGAACATCATTGTTGCCATGCAACACACCAATAAGGCAGGAGAAAGCAAGCTCTTAAGCTCTTGTACCCTTCCCATAACGGGTTTAAAATGCGTTAAAAAGGTAGTTACGGAGTTAGGTGTATTTGACATTACAGACCGCGGATTTGAACTCAAAGAAATAGCCCCAGGCGTAACCATTGACGAGGTAAAGCAAAAGACGGAAGGCCGATTGGTGATTGAGGGCGAAATTCCGGTTATAAGGCTTTAGGTCTTTGGTCTTTGGTCTTTGGTCCTTGGTCCTTGGTCTTTGGCTAGGCGGCTTTACCGCTAGCTGACGGCTGACGGCTGAGAGCTGAGAGCTGACCGCTGAAGGCTGACGGCTGACGGCTGAACTCTAAACTTCTTACAATTCTGAGCGGTATTTCTTGTTGTGATTTTTCGCTTGGATTTCTGAGGATTTGAACTTCTTCAGTGCAAAATAAGCGGCCACAAAAATGATGATGGTCAGCACCACTTCCCATAGAAAAACATCACCTTTAAATGCGTTGATTTCTGCTTGTCGTTGAAGTTGGGCGGCTGTCGAAGTATCGGGATTCACGCTGCAAAATTACGCGAATTTCTTTGTAAATTGCCGCTATGTCAACTTTGAGTTATATTGAAGCAAATCGTGAGCGATTTTTAGAGGAACTATTTGAAATTCTTCGAATTCCAAGCATAAGCGCTGACTCTTCTTATTCAGCCGAAGTCAGAAAATGTGCTGAAAAAGTGGCCGAATTCATCAAATCTGCAGGTGCAGACCACGTTGAATTAGAGGAAACCGCAGGATATCCCATAGTATACGGAGAAAAAATAATTGACCCTAACCTTCCTACAGTTTTGGTTTACGGGCATTATGATGTGCAACCCAGCGTTCCAAACGAACTTTGGCATACTCCCCCATTTGAACCCACCATCAGAGACGGTAAAATATATGCTCGTGGCGCCTGCGATGATAAAGGACAAGCGTTTATGCATGTTAAAGCCTTCGAAACCATGATGCAAACCAATTCGTTGGCCTGCAACATCAAATTCATGATTGAAGGTGAGGAAGAAGTTGGAAGTTCGAACCTCGGAACCTATTGCCGAAATAACAGAGAAAAACTCAAGGCCGACGTTATTTTAATTTCAGATACTTCTATGATTGCTAATGACATTCCAAGCATTGATGTTGGTTTACGTGGACTGTCATACGTGGAAGTGGAGGTGACAGGTCCAAACATTGATCTTCATTCAGGCGTTTATGGCGGAGCAGTTGCAAATCCAATCAACGTATTGTGCCAAATGATTGCCAGCATGCACGATGAAAATCGTCATATAACCATTCCTGGATTTTATGAAGATGTGTTGGAGGTTTCTGCTGCTGATCGCGATGCTTTGGCGAAGGTTCCCTTCGATATCAATGAATACAAAAAGCACCTAGACATAGAAGATGTAATGGGTGAAGCTGGATTTTCAACTATTGAGAGAACCGGTATACGTCCAACATTAGACGTCAACGGAATTTGGGGCGGTTACATTGGCGAAGGTGCAAAAACCGTTTTGCCAAGCAAAGCATATGCGAAAATATCTATGCGATTGGTCCCCAACCAAACATCTGATAAAATTACTGAAATCTTCCAAAAGCACTTCGAATCTATTGCACCTAAAGGTGTAAAAGTAAAGGTAACTCCTCACCACGGCGGTGAACCTGTAGTTACTCCAACTGACAGTGTTCCATTCAAAGCGGCGGCAAAGGCAATGTTCGATACATTTGGCAAAGAGCCCATTCCAAGCAGAGGCGGCGGAAGTATTCCTATTGTAGCTCTATTCGAAAAAGAATTGCAAACCAAAACAGTATTAATGGGATTCGGATTGGATAGTGATGCGATTCACAGCCCTAACGAACACTACGGAGTTTTCAATTACTTTAAAGGAATTGAAACCATTCCAAGGTTCTTCCACCATTTCGCTGAATTAAACAAGTAATATGGCGCTGCTTGACGGGGAAGTTTATGAAGCTTATCGGACAGAACTACTGAACCGATACCGTCAGTTGTTGCGCACCTTGGGAAAAAGAATCACCAAGGAAAAATCCGCTAAAATTCGGGAGGCCTTCGATTTTGCCGCACGTGCACACGAAGGCACCTTCCGAAAAAGTGGTGAACCATACATTTTCCACCCTTTAGCCGTTGCACAAATTGCAGTAGGCGAATTGGGACTAGGGTCTACTTCGGTTATTTCTGCACTTCTTCACGATGTGGTAGAAGATACCGACGTTACTCTTGATGAAATTGAACGTAGATTTGGACCGAAAGTGGCTGATATAATCAACGGATTAACCAAAATTTCCGTTGTATTTGAAGCCGTTGACAATTCCAGCATCCAAGCGGAGAATTTCAAAAAAATGCTTCTCACCCTAGGCGAAGATCTTAGGGTGATACTCATCAAATTGTGTGATCGACTCCACAATATGAGAACGTTGGGTTCGGTTTCAGAAAATACCAAACTGAAAATTGCTTCGGAGACCATGTATATCTACGCTCCATTGGCACACAGACTGGGTTTGAATGCCGTCAAAACGGAGATGGAAGATTTGGCATTAAAATTCACGGACCCATCCGTATATAGAGAAATATCCTCAAAGATTGCAGAATCAAAGCTCAGTAGACAACGTTACATTCGGGAATTCATAGAACCTATCAAGGAAACCCTGAATGCGTCAGGTTTGAATATTCATGAAATAAAGGGTCGCCCAAAAAGTATTTACAGCATCCATAAAAAGATGCAAAAACAAGGCATTCCCTTTGAGGAAGTTTATGATGCCTTTGCCATTAGAATCATTGTAGATTCTCCCATTAATCAAGAAAAAACAGACTGCTGGCGTGTATACAGCATAATATCAGATAGTTATCAAACTCACGAATCTCGTCTTAGAGATTGGTTGAGTAGACCCAAAAATAACGGATATTCAGCTTTACACACAACCGTTTTAGGTCCAAAAGGAAGGTGGGTTGAGGTACAAATTCGCTCCAAAAGGATGGATGAAATTGCGGAACGCGGACTTGCTGCGCATTGGAGATATAAAGCCATTCATACTGAAGATGTTGCTCCTACTCCTCAAGATCAGGCCTTTGATCATTGGTTAGATGCCGTAAAAGAAACCTTAGACAACAATGATTTATCAGCCCTTGATTTGGTCAATGAATTCAAGAATACATTACTTGGAGAAGACATTTATGTGTTTACACCCAAAGGAGCTGTAAAATCGCTCCCAATGGGCTCTATTGCTCTTGATTTTGGATTTTCCATTCACACCGAAGTGGGTTTAAAAACGCTTGGCGCAAAAGTCAATAATAAACTCGTTCCTATCAGTCATGAGTTAAAAAATGGAGATATTGTTGAAATACTAACTACTACCAAATACAGGGCAACTCAACATTGGTTGGGTATTGTAAAAACAGGAAGATCTAAATCAAAAATTCGTGAATTTCTTCGAGATGAAAAAACCAAACAATCAGGTAGAGGAAGGCAAATCATGGAACGCATGTTCCAGAAGCACGCGTTAGATTTTACAGATAAGAACATAAAATTACTCAATAAACACTACGGTTATTCTCATAGTAGCGAGTTCTTTCATGCTGTTGCCGATGGGCAAATTAGAATGAATAAAGAGTTGCTCTTGGAAATTCTTAATAAAGACAAAACCAAAGATTCGGTAGTTCCAGCTACTAAAGAGGGGGTAAATAAATCCCCAGAAAGTAAAAGAAAAAAAGCAGCACAAATTGTTTTTGGCGAAGATTATGACCTACCCTATTCTTTAGCAAGATGCTGTAATCCGTTGCCTGGAGAACCAATTTTTGGATTTATTACCGTGGGTGAAGGAGTTAAGATACACCGCACCACATGCCCAAACGCTTCCAAACTGATGAGTCAATATGGCTATAGAATCATTCCTGCAACGTGGAGATCAGTATATGAAACAGCATTTGATGCGAATATTTCTGTGAGAGGTATTGATGACGTAGGTATTGTGAGCAAGATAGCTGATATCATCTCTAAAGATATGGAAGTAAATATGAAAAGCATCAACATCAAGGCCCACGATGACGGTACTTTCGGCGGACAAATAGAAGTGTTGGTTAGAAACTCAGAAGATTTACAATTGCTTTGCGACCGAATAAAAAGTACGCATAAACATATTGAGGTAAGCAGAATAGAAGGCAAATAAAAAGGCCACCCTTTTGAGGCGGCCTTTCATAATGAGATCTTTAATATTATCCTTCCAAAGCGGCAACACCACCCACGATTTCTGAAATTTCGCGAGTAATCGCTGCTTGTCTAGCTTGGTTATAAGCTAGTTTCAATGCTTTAAGAAGTTCTCCTGCATTTTCAGTGGCTTTGTCCATCGCTACCATTCGAGCACCGTGTTCTGAAGCCAAAGAATCTAAAATGGCTCTTAAAACTTGTGTTTTCAAACTGCGAGGAATCAAATCTTCCAAGATAGCCACCTTTGAAGGCTCAAAAATATAGTCTGACTGAACGTTGTTATTTGACGCTGCTTTAGCAACAGGCAACAAAGGTTCATTCTTCAATATTTGAGTAGCGGCATTCTTGAACTGATTATAAATCACTTCCACTTTATCAGTATCTCCAGATAAAAATCTGTTAATCAAGGTTTGAGCGAAGGCAAAAACGGATTCAGAATTAGCACTCAACAACAAACTCACGTGTTCGGTATTCACTGAATAGCCTAAACGTTTTAAACTTTCTGCACCTTTTTTACCGATACAAAGAAGTTCTACCTTGTTATTTTTAACCAATGAGGAATAATCATTTTCCAACAAAGCTCTTGTGCGCTTAACCACATTCGCGTTGAAAGCACCACATAAACCACGATCACTAGTTACCACTACTAAAGTGACTTTTTGAAGCTCCCTTTGATGGAAATAGCCAGCCAATTTTTCATCGTCGGCACTTTCTTGAAGATTCGACATGATGCCTTGCAATTTCAAAGCATAAGGGCGCATACGAACAATTGCATCGCTCGCTTTACGCAATTTCGTTGCACTCACCAACTTCATAGCTTTGGTTATCTGCTGTGTGCTGATGGTAGACGAAATTCTTGCTCTGATTTCTTTTTGATTCGACATAATGGTTCGAAATCTTTAATTAAGCTGAATAATTCTTAGCTAATTCTGCGCCTACAGATTCAAGAACTTTGGTAACATTATCATCAATCTTACCGGCCTTCAATGAATCTAATACGTCTTTGTGTTTATTTTCAAGATATTCAACGTAAGCAACTTCAAACTCGCGAACACGATTCACAGGAATAGTACGCAACAAGTTTTTAGTACCTAAGTAAATCATTGCAATTTGCTTTTCAACTGATTGAGGGCTGAACTGAGCTTGCTTTAACATTTCTACGTTACGTGAACCCTTATCAAGTACCGACTTAGTGGCAGCATCTAAATCAGAACCGAATTTTGCAAACGCTTCCAATTCACGGTATTGAGCTTGGTCAAGCTTCAAAGTACCTGCTACTTTCTTCATAGACTTGATTTGAGCATTACCTCCCACACGTGATACCGAAATACCTACGTTAATTGCAGGACGAACACCTGAGTTAAACAAGTTAGATTCCAAGAATATCTGTCCGTCAGTAATAGAAATTACGTTTGTAGGAATATATGCAGAAACGTCACCGGCTTGTGTTTCAATGATTGGCAATGCAGTCAATGATCCACCACCTTTAACTTTACCAGCTAAGCTAGCAGGAAGGTCATTCATTTTTGAAGTGATTTCATCGTTGGAGTTCAACTTACAAGCACGTTCCAAAATACGACTATGCAAGTAGAATACGTCTCCAGGATATGCTTCACGCCCTGGAGGACGACGCAACAACAAAGATACCTCACGGTAAGCTACCGCTTGTTTTGATAAATCATCATATACAACCAATGCTGGCAATCCTAAGTCGCGGAAGTATTCACCAATTGCACAACCTGACATTGGAGCAAAGAATTGTAAAGGTGCAGGAGCTGAAGCAGGAGCTGATACAACTACAGTGTAAGACATAGCACCATTTTCTTCCAATGCTTTAACTACTTGCTTTACAGTAGATTCTTTCTGTCCACAAGCTACATAAATACAATATACGGGCTTTCCAGCTTCGTAAAATTCTTTTTGATTGATGATGGTATCAAGAGCAATAGCTGTTTTACCTGTTTGACGGTCACCGATGATCAACTCACGCTGTCCACGTCCAATAGGAATCATTGCATCAATCGCTTTAATACCCGTTTGTAAAGGTTCAGTTACTGGCTCACGGAACAATACACCTGGTGCTTTACGCTCAAGGGGCATTTCAAACATTTCGCCTTGAATAGGACCTTTACCATCTATAGGTTCACCTAATGCATTTACTACACGTCCAAGCATTCCGTGTCCTACATTCAATGAAGCGATTTTATTGGTTCTTTTAACTTTATCACCTTCTTTGATGTTGGTACTGCTACCCATCAAAACCGCACCCACATTGTCTTCTTCAAGGTTCAAAACTACGGCGCGAACACCGTTTTCGAATTCAACAAGCTCACCACTTTGAACTCCGAAAAGTCCATAAATACGAGCAATACCGTCTCCTACTTGGAGTACAGTACCTACTTCTTCTAAACTTGCAGCACTGCTAAAACCTGAAATTTGGTCTTTTAAGATGCTGGATACTTCGTCTGGCCTGATTTGTGACATAATGTTATGCGATTTGAAGTTCTTTTTTTAATTTTTTAATCTGAGTTACTACCGTATTATCGTAAATCTTTCCGTCAAACTCTACGGTAAGCCCACCTAATAGTTCTTTTTCTACTTTGGTAGTAAGTTCAACTGATTTTGCTTGTGTTTTCTCAATAACATAGGACTCAATTTGTGATAAAACTGTTTTATCTAATTCTACCGCTGAAGTTACTTCAACCGAAACAATTTGATTCTTGATATTGAATTGTTTTAAAAACACTTTACCCATAGCTGGAATATACGCTTCTCTGAATTTGGAAATCATCAATGCATATAAGTTACGGGTTAATTCGTGAGACGACGCAAAGATTTTATCAATGGCTTCTTTTTTGATGGCCATTTTGTATAATGGACTTTCCAAGAAGACTTGAAGATCTCTACTCTCGTCTGTCAAATGGAGCATATGCTCAATATCTTTTTTCACATCATTCAGCACGCCTTTTTCAACAGAAATGTCAAATAAGGCTTTTGCGTAACGTGATGCAATTTTATACTCTGACATAATCAGTTAGGCAGTTGCTGTTTTGGTTAGGTCAGTTAAGTGGTGAGCTATCAGCTTTTGCTGTGCTTCATTGTTTTCAAGTTTGTCAGAAACCAATTTCTCTGCAATTTGAATAGAGAAATTAGCTACTTCTTTTTTCAACTCATCCATGGCAGCATTTTTTTGCTTGCTAATTTCATCGTTGGCACGAGCAATAAGCTTCTTAGCTTCGTCTTCTGCCGATGTTTTAGCTTCACCAATGATCTTTTCGCGAATTTCGCGTGCTTCTTTAAGCATTGCATCGCGTTCAGAACGAGCTTGAGCTAGAAGCTGCTCGTTTTCACCCTGCAAACGAGCCATTTCAGCTTTCGCTTGCTCGGCTTGAGTCAGTGCATTGTGAATCGTTTCCTCACGTTCTGAAATCGAATTCAAGATGGGTTTCCATGCGAATTTACGCAAGATGAACAACAGGATGGAGAACGTAAGTCCCATCCAAAATACCAAACCTATTGCGGGTGTTACTAATTGCATTTTTTTTAATTTTTTAAAAAATCGGGGACCCGTTTAAGGTCCCCGATGGATATCTTACAAGAAAAGAATCAACAAACAAACTACGATTGCGAAGAATACAGCACCTTCGATAAGAGCTGCAGCAACAATCATATTTGCACGAATGTCACCAGTAGATTCTGGTTGACGAGCAATTGATTCCATTGCACTCGCACCAATTTTACCGATACCAATACCAGCAGCAATAGCTGACAATCCAGCGCCGATAGCGGCACCCATTTTGCTGTAAGCAGCTGCTAAGTCTGCTGCTTGAAGAAGCGTGTTCATTAAACTCATATTTATTTTATTTATGTGTTGGTTTTAAATTTTTTAGTGATGATCTTCTGCGTGATGGTGTTCTTCAATCGCCATTCCTATGTAAATAGAGGTCAATAACGTAAATACAAATGCTTGTAGAAACGCCACCAACAACTCCAACATGCTCATGAAAACAGTAAATGCCACACTCAGCGGACTTACAGCGTAACCCAAATTTGGATTCATTGCACCAAAAATGAAAATCAAACTGAAAAATCCAAGTATGATAATATGTCCGGCTGTGATGTTCGCAAATAAACGCAACATCAAAACAAATGGCTTAAGAATAACCCCTAAAATTTCAATAGGTATCAAGATGATGTACATCAAAACTGGTACATCTGGCATGAATATGTGCTTCCAATAGTACTTGTTGCCATTTAAGTTAACGGTAATGAAAACCACCAAAGCTAAAACCATGGTAACTGCGATGTTACCGGTTACGTTAGCCCCACCTGGAAAAATTGGAATCAAACCGAAAAGGTTATTGACAAAAATAAAGAAGAAAATAGATAACAATAAAGGAACAAATTTATGTGCTTTATCTCCCATCGCTGGTTTTGCAACATCATCTCTGATGAACAAAATCAATGGCTCGATAAGGTTGTAAAATCCTTTAGGAGCTTGTCCTGGGCGTGAAGTGTAATGTTTAGACATTCTGATGGTCACCACAATCAAAAACAATACGGCTACCATCATAGCTGCCACATTCTTAGTGATTGAAAGATCATAAATAGCTTCGGTGTTTGTTTCGTCTTCCCAAACTATATGTCCATCATGCAACTTAAAACCTTGAAAAGGCTCGTGACCATGATGAAAGTTTGCAGAAGAGAAAATGGTTAAGCCTTTAGAAGAAGTATATAAAATCACAGGCAAAGGAATAGAAACAGCGTGTTCACCTTCACCCCATAAATGCCAATCATGTGCATCACCAATGTGCTCCATGATCATTTTACCTGGATCGTATTTTGTGTCTTCTGCATGAGTCGCTTCTGAATGTTCTGAAGATGCCGCATGAACCGAAGCTTCAGTTCCATGAACGTGACCGTTGTGGCTACTATCAGAAACAGCGATAGTGTGTTCTGCTACATTTTGTGCTGCATGATTTTCGGGATTACCCCAAGCCAAATTGGCTACAAAAAACAAGAATAAGGGGAGAAATAATAACTTCCCGAAAAAAGCACTTTTCACAACGTATTGATTATCAGACATTTGGTTATTTTTTGGCTTGCTCCGAATCGGGGCGCAATTTAGAATACATTTTAGACATTTCAAAGAAAAGAAAGAAAAGAAAACTTGAAATAAAGACAAGAATAAAACCAAAATCTACTTTCCCTAAATTGAAAAGACTGATTCCTAAGAAAATAACCATTAAAAACAAGCGAATCATAGAGCCAATCATCACACGACGGATGGATTTTTTAGGATCACCGCCATCGTTCTGAATGAAGCGATGAACCACAGAGAAAACAACCAAATTATAAACCACGGCTAAATAAGCCAAGGGTGTTAATGGATAATTCATGATGTTTTGAGCGATGGCAGCGCTGATGAGCAATAAACCTGCCACCACTGATATTCTTTTCTCGTAACTGTTCATGGTGTTATTTTATTTGTTTGATTGATTTAAAACCTTGGTACAGAGCAATACTTAATCCAAGCAAGACCCCAACAACGGTAAAAATCTGAAAATTTATAATTTTATATGTGTCAATATATCTTCCTAAAAAGGTAAAAATCAATATGGTTGCAATCATTTGAATTGCCATGCTAGCAAACCTTAAAAATCCAAGATTGCTTTTCACCGACATTTACGGGTTAATCGTTATTCTGAGAATGTTGCGTTGATTTAATGGAACCCATGCTGCATTTACCGTTGAACTGTGCACCTTGTTCAATGATGATCTGTTGAGTTGCAATATCACCAGTAACATTTGATTTGCCGTGAAGCACAGTAGTCTTATCTGCAGAGATATTGCCTAATACCTCTCCTGATATATTAATATCTCCAGCAATGATGTGGCCTTTTACCTTTCCTGACTCACCAATAACCAGTTTCTGACCTACTTCCACATTGCCTTCTACATGACCATCAATGCGAATGTCACCATTGCAAACAATGTTGCCTTTGATTACGGTACCTGAACCTATGAGATTCAGAAGAGTTTGGCCTGCAACGGCTGGCTTAGCTTTTGAACTTCCCAACATGTTCTGCAAAGATAATCAATTATTAGCAGGATTTTGACGTTGAGAAGTAGAATCGTAAAGGCTTTCTTTGCCCGATAAGAGGTTGTTTAGGACTTCTGCTTTGGAATTTCTAATTTCCACTTGATTTTTCAATTCGTCGAGTTGCTCATGCAACTCTAAAATTTCACTTCGAGCAGAACTTGGTAATTCCTTGGGAAGTAAATTCTGAACCGGCGTGTATGCAAATATCCAATAGAAAACCAAAGAAAATAAGATCAATAGTCCACTAAAAATACTCAAAACATTGAGCAAAGTGAGCCGCACCGATGCAACTTCTGCAAACGACTCATCATTTATTAAAACAAAACGATGTTTGTTACGAAGTTTAGAGATAATTTTGCTGCGTTTGCTTTTCATAACCCTCAGTGACCAATATTTTTTCAAAAATATCGTTTTCTACAAACAAATCTATGCACTTAAAAGGTAAGTTTACCTACAAATCAATATTGATAGCCCTTTTCATTTTTGGAGGATATTCTTGTAAAAATGAAAATGCGTGGGCATACAAGGAGTGGCACAATACCCTTGCGCACTACAATAAATACTTCAATGCAGAGCAAAACTGGCTAACCACTGTTGAAACAGTAAGAGATGCTTATAAAGAAGATTTTAGACAACCCATTGAACTTTTCAATTACGGAACCTTAGAATCTTTACAATCTAATTTGGCCGCTATGGACGATGTTATCAAGAGGTCTAGCACCATGATTGATAAACACCCCAAAAGCCGCTGGGTAGATGACGCTTATTTGTTGACTGGGAAAGCCTACCTTTTTAAAGGAGACGCAACTGCAGCCATCAATATTTTTGATTTTGTCAACAGTCAATACCCTGATCCTGAAATAAAATTTTTGGCTAAACTATGGACGGTTAGAGCGCTGATGTTAAAAAACAAAATTGTTGACGCAGAAGCACTGGCAATCAATATTTCAGAAAGTCCAGAACTACCAAAGAAACTGAAACCTTTGGCTCAATTTACATTGGGAGCCGTTTATCACAAAGAAAAAAAGTACCATCTGTCGCAAAAATTATTGAGAGAAGCTCTACCCTTCCTAAAAAACAGGATGGATAAATATAGAACTTATTTTGCTTTAGGACAGGCATACCAAGCCACCGAAAACTACAAACAAGCCGAACTGTTTTACGGACGAATTCCAAGATTCAATCCCCCCTATGAAATTGCTTTCAACGCACAAATTGAGCAGGTCAGCATTCTCAGTGTAAAACAAAAAAACTATTTGAAGGCCAATAAAATCCTTCAAAACATGCTCAAAGACGATAAGAATTTGGATTTTCGCGGACAGATTTACTATCGTATGGCGTTGAATCAAATCAATGCAAAGCAACCCAATTTAGCCTTAAATACCCTAAAAACTTCGGTTCAATTCTCCAAAACAGATAAAACTCAACTGACCTCTTCCTATTTAAAATTGGGAGACCTGTATTTTGAGCAAAGGAACTTTGAGACTTCGGGATTGTATTATGATAGCGCCATGAAATCTTTGGATGAAAAGCATCCAGACTTTGAAGCAATAGCTTCAAAAAATGAGATTTTATCTGACTTATTAGAGCACTTATTAAGAATAAGAAACAATGATTCCTTGATTCGAATGGTCAACGATGACAATTTTAGAAAGGATAAAATCAGGCAGGCGAAAAAAGCTGAAAAAGATTTGGCTGATAAACTGCAAGCCGAAAAAGACCTACAGGCACAAAAAAATAACCGCAATAACAGCGTGATGCCCGGTGGAATGCCCTCTCCTACTATTAACAGTGGCGGTGGCGGAAGTAGTTTTCCGTTTTACAATGTAGTCACTCGAAAAAATGGCATAAATGAATTCAATAAAAAATGGGGTTCACGAATTAACCGTGATTTCTGGAGATACAACGTTAAATCAACTGAATTAGCCAATGCGAGCACTCCTCAGAATGATAATAACAATACCAATATTACAGATCCTTCCAAAAGTCAAGCCGAAAAGAACACCATCGATTCTGCCCTTTTAAAAAATGTACCCGAAGACGAGCGCAAGTATTATGCAGACCTTCCGTTCGACGCTAAGAAACAGGGGCTCATGAAGCAAGAAATTGAAGTGTCTTTGTTTGAGTCTGGGGGAATCTATGCCAATAGGCTTCAAGAATTTCAGCAAGCCATCAATCAGTTTGAATATCTGATTAAAACTCATCCCAATAGCGCTTACAAGCCTCAAGTATTTTACGAATTATCTAAACTTTACCGTTTGGTATCTGATTCGAATAAATCTAATACCTATAAAAGCCAGTTAAAAGCAGAGTATCCCAACAGTATTTATGTAAAAATGATTGAGAATCCGGGTGCTAACTTGGAACAAGAATCTACAGAAAATAGCAATAACTTAATCATCCAAAGCAGTTACGATACGTTGGTGGTTTTATTCCAAAATCAAAAATACAAGCAAGCTTTAGAATATAAATTGAATACTGACAAGTTGTATTCTGGCAATGCTTTACAGCCTCGATTTGACTTTATTTATGCTATGTGCATGCTCAAAACTGAGCACCCCAAGGCCATGTCATATTTCGAACAAATTGCCCAAGATTATCCCAATACCGATGTTGCTGAACGCGCATCCAACTTAATAAATGCGGTAGAAAGACGTAAAAATCCGACGAAAGACAGCAGCAATGCCATTGCATCAGGGTTGTATCTAAACGACCTCCCCAATAACCCCATGATGTGTATCATGTTCATTCCCAAAGGATCAAATACCAATTTGATCAAGGCCGGAATTAACGACTTGAACAACAAAGAATTTTCTTTTGACGAACTGATTGTGGGAAGATCTATTCCTATTTCAAATGGGAGTTTGATTCTGATTGAGAATTTCCCGAACCTCCAAAAAGCAAAATTCTATCAACAATATTTGGCTAAACAACAAGAATATTTTGCTTCCAAAGGACTTTTTGAATTCGAAATAGCCACCATCAGTAAAGACAATTTACAACGCTTGGTTGCAAACATGAATTGGAAGGCATACCTTGATTGGTTTAAGATGCAAAATCCGTAATTTCGTGCCTCCATGCGCGAGTTTAAATTCATTCGGGTTATCTGGTTCTCTTTATTGGGAATCATCTTGTTTTCATTGCTTTTCTTTTTTTCCGTTGCTAAAGGTTTTTTAGGTGAAATGCCCCAAGTTGAAGACTTGGAACATCCTAAAAATGCTCTAAGTTCTGAAATCATTGGCGAAGACGGAGTGGTCATTGGTAGTTTTTTCTTGGAAAACAGAACCAATATTGAATATTCAGAGTTGAGTCCGCACGTAGTGAATGCTTTGATTGCTACCGAAGACATTCGTTTTTATTCTCATTCGGGCATTGACCTTCGGGGGACGTTGAGAGCGGTTGCAAGTTTCGGAACAGACGGCGGGGCGAGTACCATCACTCAACAGTTATCCAAGAATTTATTCAGCAGATTTGAACGTCCATCCAATAAATTGGGCCGAATCATGCAAAAATTTAAGGAATGGGTAATTTCTGTTGAACTTGAAAAAAGATACACCAAAAATGAAATTTTGGTTATGTATTTGAATACCGTCCCTTTTTCCGGGGTATCCTTCGGAATAGACGCTGCCTCCAAAGAATTCTTTAATAAAACTCCAAAGGAACTAAATGTAGAAGAAGCGGCCGTTTTGATTGGGATGTTAAAAGCCAATCATAGATATAATCCCAAATACAATCCCGACAACGCAAAAAATAGAAGAAATACGGTTTTGGGACAAATGAAAAAATACGGGTATTTGACCAAAGACAGTTTGGAAATGCTTAAAGCCCTACCAATAAAATTGGACTACAGACCCACATCTTCTCAAGGAATTGCACCTTACTTTAAAACTGAATTGGGAGAATATTTGAAAAAATGGTGCGGTGAACGTGGTTTGAATCTATACAGAAGTGGTTTGAAGATTTACACCACCATCAACAGCGAAATGCAAAAGGAGGCTGAAAAAGCCGTTCAAATGCACCTCACTGAATTCCAACAGAAATTTGACAGAAGCTGGGGCAAAGACAAGCCTTGGAGATACATTACGGACAGGAAAGTAATTCCTGATTTTATTGAAACTCATATGCGCAGAACCGAACGCTATCAGTCTTTGAAAGAAGAATTTGGTGGCGATGAAAAACGCATTTGGGCCGAGTTAAAGAAACCCATCAAGATGACTGTTTTCTCTTGGAAGGGCGATAAAGACACCTTTATGAGTCCTTATGATAGCATGGCTTACATCAAGAAAATCTTACATGCAGGGTTCATTGCCATTGATCCAGAATCAGGTCAAATCAGAGCTTGGGTAGGCGGAATCAATCACAAGTATTTTAAATACGATCACGTAAACATCAGAGCTAAACGTCAAGTAGGTTCAACTTTCAAGCCTTTGGTTTATGCAACGGCCATAGATATCAATAAGTTCACACCTTGTACCGAATTCAAGAGAGAAAGAACCACTTTCTATTCGGGTGGACAAGAATGGTCACCGAGAAATTTTGACGGTAAAGAAGGCGGAATTTGGACCATGTGGAAGGGCTTAGCACTATCTGACAACTTAATCACCGCACAAATCATGAAATCTTTGGGTGACGATGCACCAGATTTAGTGGTTCAATTTGCCGAAAGATTAGGTATAGAGAAAGATAAAGTTCCTCATGTTCCTTCCATCTGTTTGGGAACCGTTGAACTTTCACCCTTCGAAATGGCGTCTGCTTATACGGCGTTTGTGAATAGTGGTCTCTGGGTTCAACCATCATTCATCGTAAGAATTGAAGATAAAGACGGTAACGTCATTGAAGAGTTTGATAGTCCGAAACACGATCAAGTATTAAGTGCTGAAAAGGCTTATATCATGACCCATTTACTTGAAAGAGTTGTACAACGAGGTACCGCCTTTGGAATGACCGGCCGCTTTGGAATTGAAGGAAGTGTAGGCGGAAAAACAGGTACCACGCAAGGTGCTGCCGATGGTTGGTTTATTGGTGTTACCAAAAACTTGGTTTGTGCTACTTGGGTAGGAGCGGATGATCCAACAGTAAGAGTTCGTACTAGCGCTTTAGGGCAAGGTTCGCAGATGGCTATGCCTGTGTTTGGATATTTCATGAGTGGCATTCAAAAAAACCCCAAAATCAAATACAAAGCCAATGCGTTCGACATTCCCGCGAATTTCAATCCCGCGCTTTTTGATTGCACGAAAAAGGCCGATTTAGATTTTGACCCGAGCAGAACGCTTGAAATTCAAGGACTAGGAGATTAATGCAAATAATTGTGAAATTATCTTATTTCTTTGTATCTTTGCAGTCCTTTTAACAATACGATATTGATATGAAAGCAGATATACATCCTTCAACCTACCGCAAAGTGGTATTTAAGGACATGAGTTGTGATTACTCATTCTTGACTCACAGTTGTGTTGACACCAAAGAATCCGTAGTTTGGGAAGACGGTAACGAATACCCCTTGTACAAATTAGAGATTTCTTCTCAGTCACACCCTTTCTACACCGGTAAGCAAAACTTGATAGATACAGCAGGACGTATCGACAAGTTCATGAAGCGTTACGGCAAGAAATAAGACTATTCATCAATTAAGTTTGATCATTGAGAGGTTGCCCAAAAGCAACCTCTTTTTTTTGTCTATTTTTGCCCCATGAATATTTCGTTTTTCGAAGATCTCCAAGATCGATCCTTATTCCCACTCACCATAACTCGCCCCGCCGCTCACCTTCGTATAGGCATTATGACCATTGCCGGAAAGTGGATTCACAGGCTGAATGCGTCTTCTTGGGGATTTGAAACGCGCGAATATTTACAACCAAAATTTCCAACGTTGCAGTGTCCAGCTGATCTCAGAATCTCCGGTAATGTACTCCCCACCCCTGCCCTAGTTCAAGCGGTACTTGCTTTAACTGCTGACCAAGCTTTGGTTTCTTCCGAGGGACAATTAATCGCGGTAAGGTCATCCAACACCAGCATCAATGCAGCAGACTATAAGAATCAAGTGGTTTTTTCAGAGTCGTTTAGCACCGTTAAACGTCCCTATCATATCTTCAAGTGGAATGCGCAAGAAATCAGCTTAGACTTTGACTTCCTGACTCAAGGAAGAGCCTCTGTTGAAATTTCAGCCACCAACCAAATCATTGGCAAACATCACATTTTCTTCGAGGAAGGCGCAAAAGCCGAATGTTGTATATTCAATACTCAAGATGGCCCTATTTACATTGGCAAAAATGCTCAGGTAATGGAAGGCTCCATCATTAGAGGTCCTTTTGCCATGGGCGAAGGCAGTAATGTCAAACTAGGCACCAAAATTTATCCCGGAACTTCTCTAGGTCCATACTGCAATGTGGGTGGAGAGCTCAACAATGTAGTCATGCACGGTTATTCCAACAAAGGCCACGACGGCTTCCTAGGCAACGCCGTGTTGGGTGAATGGTGCAACATTGGTGCAGATACCAACTGTTCAAACCTAAAAAATACCTACGAAGAAGTAAAAGTCTGGAACTACCAGAACGAACGTTTTGATAAATCTGGCGAGCAATTCTGTGGACTAATCATGGGTGATCACAGCAAATGCGGAATCAATACCATGTTCAATACCGGCACGGTTGTAGGTGTTGGATGCAATATTTTTGGAGCGGGCTTTCCACGCCAATTCCTTCAAGACTTCAGCTGGGGCGGCGCTCAAGGAATCGAACCCCACAAAATTCCCCAATTTGAAAAAACCGCAAAGCTTGTCATGCAACGCCGCGGCAAAGAATACAGCGAAGTCGAGCAAAACATCATGCGTTATGTTTCAGCAACGTTTGGGTTGGGATAA
>CAZGQS010000026.1:0-29373 GCA_964527775.1 uncultured Rhizobium sp.
CAGCCGTCAGCCATCAGCCGACCACTAAAAGTGTAGAGGTGAGAGTGTAGTGGTGAGAATTAACTCTCAACTCTAAACCATTAACTCAAAGCAGAAGCGAAGCGCAAGTTTTACTTCTCTAACAACACCTCCATCACCTCTGGATTAATCACCACCTCATCAATGAAAATGAATGCATCACCGTTGTAATCAAAACCAGGGTGGCCTTGAGGAAGTTTACCAAAATTGCTTGCACTGACCCGTATATAACGTGCTTGAACCTCTTTTAAAAAGTGTTTCTTGCGACCCTTCTTTTGCATAACTCTCGGACCTAAAATAATGGGAACTACACCTGCATCTGGCCATCGTTGAGATGAATTAAAGGTAAATTCGTTGAACATAAAGAATTCATTTCCATCGATGGAGTATTCCAGTCGAATGGTCTTTGGAAGAAAAATCCATGCGCGTTCATCCGTGAGAAATCGAGCACCCAAATATTTCACAGGTGTAATTTTCTTTAAATCAATCACCGCTTCAAAATCTTGCGACTGATAACCTTGCCAGCCTCCGCTGCGCCACTGCTCAGTGCCCAAAATGCCATCAACTAAGGCATTCGGTCCTCCACCAGAATATTGCGGATTGTATTTCCCAGCAATAGACTTAACCTCAAAATTATTGGGTTTCTCGGTGATATAGGTAGCCGTGAATTCGGTAAATTTCCCATTAGGATCACCTAAGCAAGCCCAAACCAATACCGAACCTTTCAAATCTAAATTTACAGTACCTGTTGTACTTTTTACGTATTTATGAACCACTCTGCCCGGTAATTCGGGCTTGAATATAAAGGGCGAATCGATATATCTCACAAAAACATGCAACTCCGAACCCACAGACTTATTGGTAAAAGTTCTCACATTCACACTGTACACTGAATCCTTTTCTACCTGTTGAGGAGCAACAATGTCAGCCCTCCCCCACCCAGATATAACTTCAGGAAGATCTCTTGATTTATTCACGGTATAACTAAATTTCAACCCGTCGTTCATCAAGATCCAATCATAGGGAATTTGATAATACACTCGCACTGGGTCTACCTCTATTGAAACTGTTTCGCCAAACTTGCGTGTATAGTTGGTTAAAATATCCAAGCCACTAACTCCTAAAGGGATGTCTGATTTGGTTTCCGATGGACGTTCAAACGTCAATACCTCGCCCATTTCGTTCCTTAACGTGATTTTAGGGAACAACGGATACCCCAAAGAATACTCGTTGCTGCCAGGTGCCACAGCATAAATACCCAATGCTGACATCACGTACCACGCGCTCATTTGTCCGCAATCTTCGTTTCCTATCAAGCCACTAGGGGTGTTTGAATAGAAATCTTTCATGATGCGCTTGATCAGATCTTGTGTTTTCTTGGGACTTCCAGCGTTGTTATACAAATAAGCCATATGATGGCTAGGCTCGTTGCCGTGAGCATATTGCCCGATCAATCCCGAAATATCCGCTTGTTCCCTCCCTGAAAGTCCCTCAGAGCCATAAAAAAGGCTGTCTAATTGGGCATGAAAGGCCTCTTTTCCGCCCATCAGCGAAATCAATTGATCTATCTTATGCGGCACGTAAAACGAATACTGCCATGCATTTGCTTCGGTGTAATGATTGTTAACTTCACCTGGTTTGTAGGGAGATAAAAACTGACCGTTTCGGCGAGGACGCATGGTCTTGGTTTCCGGGTCAAAAAGTCCCAAGAAACGTTTACTGCGATTCAAATAAATATTCTGGGCAAGTAATGAATCTGGCTGAAGCAAGCCAATGATTTTGTAAACGCACCAATCATCGTAGGCATACTCCAAGGTTTTGGATACGGATTCAGCTTCTTTTAGAACGTCAATATATCCTAAATTAGCGAAATAAAGTGTGAGTAATTCGCGCGCTATAGGAATTTGATACTGATAATCCTTTTCCTTTTCATCGGCACTATGTCGAATAGCCCGAATCAATTGGGCCGTATCAAAGTCAACCAATATACCCTTTTGGATGGCTTCCAAAATCACCGGAACACTGTGAAAACCAATCATACAGTTGGTTTCTGAACTTCCCAACTCCCAAACAGGCAGTCTCCCGCCATCTTGAAATTGTAGGAGCATACTTTGCACAAACTCTCGAGTACGAGTTCGGTGAGTGAGCGTCAGCAAGGGATGCAGCGCCCGGTAGGTGTCCCACAACGAAAACACGTGATAAACATTGTGAGTGGCTTGATGAATCTTCTGATCTCTACCCCTGTAGCGGAAATCAGCATCAGACGCTAACGACGGATGAATCAAACAATGATACCAAGCGGTATAGAACACATTCAACACAGAATCGTGCTGTTTTTCCTTCTTAAATGCCTCATGGTCTACTTGCAAATGGCTCATTTCATTTAGCCACAAATTGCCCGTACGTTTTTTGCATAAATCAAACAACTCTTGCGAATTTACTTGCCAATTCTTGGGCGCAAATTCATCAAAATCCTTTCTCTGAATCATCCACGAATTCACCTGATTGGAATTTTGCTGCACTCCATCATGGTCGGTAAATGAAAGGACCGTTTTAATGAATAAAGGACGTCTATTTGATTCTCCAAAATAAATGGCCACCTTGGTTTTTGCCTCGTTCATCACGTATTTCTGCCAAGGTCGCGAAAACTCCGTCTCAAAAAACACCCATTGATTGTCTGCCCAAGCCTTGCTCTGCCTATGTCCGCGCAACTTCAAATTGCCGTCTTGCATCTCCAAAGAAAAAGACAGCAGGGCGTCGCGGTGCTCCAAATCCAATATGACCCATTCTTCTTTTCCTTGGGGATAACTGTATTTCTGAAAACCCCCAAACTCTGATGCGGTCAATTCAACCAAGGTTTTAGTTTCATTCAATAAAACTTTATAGTAACCAACTTCTGCTCGTTCATTAATATGATCAAATCTTTGCTTGTATTTCTTGGGATCGAATTCTGGCGCATTTGCAGGCTGAAAAAGCACATCTCCAAGATCAGACACTCCCGTTCCACTCAAATGGGTGTGAGAAAACCCCAAAATAAAAGAGTCGTGATAATAATATCCTCCGCAGGCATCCCAAGAATTATCATTACGGGTATCTGGACTAAGCTGTACCATACCAAACGGCGCAACTGGCCCCGGAAACGTATGTCCGTGTCCGCCTGTACCAACCATGGGGTTCACATAATCAATTTGAGCGGAGGCATTCAGACAAAGAACTGACGCAAGAACGAAGAAAAACGACTTCATTCCTCAAAGATAAAAAAAGAGGCCGCCCTTTTGAGGCGGCCTCCACAAAATATCAAAAAATCAACTACTTACAATCTATACTAATCACCGCTCTGCGATCAAGAGTGTTGCTCTGTGAATGTGCAGGTTGAACGGTGGTGATGTTAATTTTTGCTTTAACACCCAAAACTTCGGTCAAGAACTTACGCACTGATTCTGCTCTGCGCGCTCTCAAACGATCATTGGTTGCATCAGAACCGGTTTTATCAGCCGATGTGAACACATTGATCTCGTAGCTGTAAGCAGAAGAAGCGATGTCTAGAGCCGACTTCCAACGGAACATTTCTTGCATAGCGCTAGTAGAAAGCACCGAAGAATTCACATCAAAAAAGATCACTGCTGTATTTGAACGTTCAAATTCAGATTTTGACTCTTTCTCTAGTGTTTCGATGGTTTTCAATTTGTCTTCCAACTTTGCAACAACCGCTTGAGCTTTAGCATTGTTTTCATCCATGGCTTTCACCTTCATATCAACCGTAGAAATTTTGGCTTCAACACCAGATAAATCTACTTGTGGAGGGTTTTTCTTCAAAATATCTTGGGTTTGTTCAGCCACAAATCCAGACAACTTTGACTTCTCATAAGCCTCTTTAGAATTGATGCAACTGCTCATGGCTACAGCGCCAATAAGAGCAATAGAAACAGTTTTAAATGAATTCAAATTCATAATTATAGGTTTTGCAAATATAACGTACACACTCACCAAAAAGTTCCCCCATCATCGACTAAAAACCCACTTCCAACTGATTGTGTCTTTTTTTGGACGGATTAAACGGTGGTCGGTGATCGGTTAGCGGTTAACGGTTAACGGTTAGCGGTATTCAGAAGTTGGTTGTTGGCTAACAGCAAAGTCTGTTCACCGACCACCGACCACCGATCACCGACCACCGATCACCGACCACCGATCACCGACCACCGACCACCGACCACCGATCACCGATCACCGACTACTTTTTCATCTGCAACGCCACATCAATGATCATATCTTCTTGACCACCTACCATCTTACGATTGCCTAACTCTTCGAGAATGTCGCGAGTGTCTACGCCGTACACTTGGCTGGCGCGTTCAGCGTGAAGCAAGAAACTGGAATAGACTCCAGCGTAGCCCAAGCTTAGGGTTTCTCGGTCAACGCGAACAGGACGGGTTTGCAATGGGCGAACCAAGTCATCGGCGGCATCCATTAAGGCAAATAAATCACAGCCGTGATGAGCATCCATGCGATTCATTACTGCAATCAAGACTTCGAGCGGAGCGTTTCCAGCACCTGCTCCCATACCCGCCAACGACGCGTCTAAACGCGTAGCACCTTCTTGAAGTGCCACGACGGTGTTAGCAACGCCGAGTGATAAATTGTGGTGACAGTGAATTCCAAGTTCTGTTTCAGGCTGCAAAACCGATTTAAAGGCTTGAATGTGATCGCGAACGCCGTCCATGGTTAAAGCGCCTGCACTATCAGTTACATAAACACAGTGTGCACCATAACTTTCCATCAATTTCGCTTGTTCAGCAAGTTTTTCAGGGGAGTTCATATGAGCCATCATCAAGAAACCGGCAACATCCATCCCAAGAGATCGGGCAGCCGCAATGTGCTGTGCTGAAATATCGGCTTCGGTGCAATGAGTCGCTACTCGAACCGATTGAACACCCAAATCACGGGCTTTTTTCAGGTCATCGATGGTGCCAATTCCTGGCAATAGTAAAGTAGTGAGTTTGGCATTTTTCAGTACTTTGGCAACAGCACCAATCCACTCCCAATCGGTGTGAGCTCCAAATCCATAGTTGAAACTTCCGCCGGAAAGACCGTCGCCGTGAGCCACCTCAATGGCGTCAACGCCCGCCTCGTCAAGAGCTTTGGCAATTTCAACCGCTTTTTCTATGCTGTATTGATGCCTGATGGCATGCTGTCCGTCACGCAAAGTGACGTCTTGAATGTAAAATTTCTTGGTCATTTCATTAAATATTGAGCCCAACGTTCGGCCGTTGCTTTTGCAGCACTGGTCATAATATCAAGGTTACCTGCGTATTCCGGAAGGTAATGTCCTGCGCCCACCACTCTCAAAAGTACTGTGGTTTTAAGTCCCCAACGGTGTCCAAGTCCCTCAATAAATACGGGATTATTCTCCGAAATGTCTTCAAATTGTACTTCTTGATGAAGCTGGTAACCGGGCACGTATTTCTGCACCTCCTCCACCATCTCATGGATGCTTTTTCGAATTTCATCTCGGTCTGCAAACTCACTTAGGGTAAAAACGGTATCGCGCATCACCAAGGGAGGTTCTGCGGGATTCAAGACTATGATGGCCTTTCCGCGCTCGGCGCCGCCTACTTTTTCTATTCCGTGGGACGTGGTTTCGGTGAACTCATCGATGTTGGCTCGCGTACCTGGACCGGCTGATTTCGAGGCAATGGATGCCACAATTTCCCCGTAATGCACCTTGGCCACCCTAGACACTGCTGCAACCATGGGTATAGTTGCTTGTCCACCACAGGTAACCATGTTCACGTTATCTACCGATTCTAAATCGAGTTCTGCAAAGTTTACCGGAGGAATCACAAAGGGACCTATGGCAGCAGGAGTAAGGTCTATCATTTTCTTACCCGGAAATTGTCTGATAATGGCCGCATTAGATATATGTGCTTTCGCCGAAGTCGCGTCAAACACAAAATCAATTTCCTTCCATTCAGGCATTTTAATGAGTCCTTGAATACCTTCATGGGTAGTTGGAACACCCATGCGCTGCGCGCGGGCAAGTCCGTCAGAAGCGGGATCAATACCCACCATGGCACCCATTTCGAGGATATCGGAATACCTCATTACTTTGATCATCAAATCGGTTCCAATGTTACCGGGTCCAATGATGGCTACTTTAAATTTCTTCATCAGTCAATAATGGAAAATGAAACAGATCCAAGTCCGCCGATTTCGGCAGTAAAAACATCCCCCGAAACAGCGGGCGCCATAGGCCCTAATGCACCAGATAGTATAATTTCGCCGGCCTTAAGGGGATTTCCCAGCTCCAGACGAGTATTGGCCAACCACATAACCGCATTTAGCGGATTACCCATACAAGCAGCTCCGTTTCCTTGGGATACCAATTCGCCATTCTTGAGTAATTTCATATCACAATGAACAAAATCAAACTGGGAAGCACTTACTTTTTCATTGCCCAATACAAAATGGCTCGCCGATGCGTTATCTGCAACGGTATCAGAGATGCGAATGTCCCAATTTGCTACTCTTGAACCCACAACTTCAATGGATGCACATATATAATCAGTTGCATCAATAATTTGTTGAATATCGGTAACGGGTTGATCAAAACCGCTTTTCAAAACAAAAGCAATTTCAGCTTCTGCTTTTGGCTGCATCAGTTCAATTAAGCTGATTTCTGCATTATTTTCAATTTGAGTATGGCTGTAGAGCACGCCAAAATCAGGTTGATCAACGCCCAACTGCTTTTGTACTGCCAAAGAGGTTAGTCCAATTTTGGACCCACAAAGACTTTTTCCGTTTTGCAGGGCCCAATCTACATTGATTTCTTGCACTTTGTATGCAGCCTCAATATTCTGATAACCAATCAGTTGCCTTACGGGAGAGCAAGGTATTCTATTGATTTCTGCTTCTCTCAAGGCAAGTGCCGCCTCTTCAATAAACGTTTCTAATGACATTAATAAAATTTCGAACCAAAGTTAGTATGCATGTTTAAACAAAAAAAACGAACTTTGCACCTCCATGAGCTTTATCTCCTCTGCCGCATCAACCCTCCACCAAGCCGCTTTGACCCGCACTTCTGTTGATCAATTAACATTGAATCAAGAATTTACTTTAGAGGAAGCTTATCAAATTCAACACCAAGTCATTGAACATAGACTTAGTCAAGGGCACCAATTAATTGGTGTAAAGATGGGTTTTACTTCTGAAGCAAAGATGAAACAGATGGGTGTGAGCGACATGATTATTGGAATGTTAACATCAGACATGTTGCATACCAACGGTGGAACCATGTCTTTATCTGAATTCATACACCCTCGTGTGGAACCAGAAATTTGCTTCATTTTAAATGATGACATCAACGAGATTTTAGACGAGCATCAAGTAAAAAGCAAAGTTTCAGGCATTGCAGCTGCCATTGAAATCATTGATTCTAGATATAAAAACTTCAAATTTTCACTTTCAGATGTGGTTGCAGACAATTGTTCTTCAGCAGCATTTGTAGTGGGTATCATATCTGAAGATGTTAACAATCCGTTAAACAACAATAAAATTCAGTTAAACATAAACGGTGAGGCTGTTGAAACCGGTAGTTCTACAGACATTCTTGGCAATCCCTGGAAAGCCCTAGCGGCAGCAACTCGTTTAGCAAAGCAATACAACATCCCACTAAAAAAGGGCATGTACGTAATGGCTGGAGCTGCTACATCGGCGTATTTTGCAGAAATAGAACAGGAAATCTCTGCCGATGTTGAAGGATTGGAATCGGTATTCTTTAGGGTAAACCATTAAGATTATAATTGAATAATGCTTAGGTAACATTGAATTAATTCATTGGTGTTTATTTTGTAATCATTAAAATTAAATTACCATTACATGAAAAAAATTCATTCACTTTTAACAGTAGCAGCTTTGTTTGGCTCTACTATGTTATTTAACGCTTGTGGCGACGACAACAACGGTGGTGACAACAACAACAATACTTCTGGTGAAGTTATTGTAACTACTAACGTAACGGCAAGCACAACTTGGACAAAAGACAAGGTTTACATCTTGGCTGGTCGTATCGCAGTAACTGCGGGAAACACTCTAACTATTGAAGCTGGTACCGTTATCAAAGGTCAAGCTGGTTCTGGTGCTAACGCAACTGCTTTGATTATTGCACGTGGTGCAAAGATTATGGCTGAAGGTACTCCTACAATGCCTATCATTTTCACTTCAGTTGCTGATGAAATCAAATCTGGTGAAATCGCTTCTCCAAATATGGATCCTAACGTTGACGGTCTTTGGGGTGGTTTATTGATTATGGGTAAGGCACCTGCTTCTTTGAGCGGCGACGTTGTAGAGGCTGCTATTGAAGGTATCCCTCCAACAGATGCTAACGGTTTGTACGGTGGTACTGACGTTAATGACAACTCTGGTGTATTGAAATACGTTTCTATCCGTCACGGTGGTGCTAACATTGGTGAAGGTAACGAAATCAACGGTCTTACTTTAGGTGGTGTTGGTGCAGGAACTGTAATTGAAAACATTGAAGTTATTGCTAACCAAGACGATGGAGTTGAGTGGTTCGGTGGATCTTGCAACGCTAAAAACGTATTGGTTTGGAATGCAGGTGACGACGCTATCGATACTGACCAAGCTTGGTCTGGTACTTTGGATGGATTTGCAGTTATCTGCGGTGATAACACTGACCACGCTTTAGAAATTGACGGTCCAGAAGGTTCTTCTAATGCTGGACACAATGTGAAGAACGGTTGGGTTAAAGGTTCTGCTGCTGCTGAAATGGGCAACTGGAGATCTAATGCTCAAGGTAACTTCTCTTCTATCTACTTCTTCAACTTTGACGCAGGCATGAAAGATGGTCGTGGTGACTTTGATTTAGATGCAACTTCTGCACCTAACTACGGAACTACTTTGAACTTCGACAAATTAGAAGTTAAAACCGACTCTACTAACCTTTCAAAAATATTCTTGGATGGCGTAGCAGCGAAAGTAACTAAAGTTACTTCCAACACTGTAGGAAGCGTAGCAGCATTTGCTAGTTGGACTTGGGCTGATAAAGCTGGTGCATTGAAATAATCTTTTGAAACTAAATTTTAATCATATTCTCTAAAACACTCTCGGAAAGGAGGTCAGTAAACGGCCTCCTTCTCGAGTTTTTGCGATCAACGTGTTAAAAGAATGAAAAACGTAATAAAAACATTCGGAATCATTGCCTTATTAGGCGCAAACTACCTCTCTGCTCAGACAGGTATCATTCGTGGTAAAGTAGTTGACGAGACTACGTCAAAAGCCATAAAAGGAGCTACTGTTAGTATCTCAGAATTAACGAAGACTAACACAGACCTTGACGGAAAATTCGAGCTCACCGTTCCCATTGGAATCCATACACTTACCGCTGATTTTGAAGCCTATAATTCAGTAGGCATCAGCGAAATCCAAGTGAATGAAAACCAAATTTTTGTAATTGAAAACGACATTAAACTTTCTCCTGCGGTAGAAGGCATTGGCCAAGTAAAGGTCTCTGTTAAACGCATGAGCAACACCGAGGAAGCCCTTCTATCTGCCAAGAAAATTGCCCCAAATATGATTGATGGTATCTCTAGCGCCGGATTCAAACGCATTGGCGATGGTGATGCTGCTTCGGCTATGTCTCGCGTTACCGGAGTATCTGTTGAAGGTGGTAAATACGTTTACGTGCGTGGACTTGGTGACCGTTACACCAAAACCACCTTAAACGGAATGGATATCCCAGGACTAGATCCAGATAGAAATACCATTCAGATGGACCTTTTCCCCACCAGCGTTATTGATAATATTGTGGTTTCAAAAACTTTTACTGCTGATCTTCCCGCTGACTTTACTGGTGGTGTGGTAGATATCGGAACCAAAGACTTCCCAGATAAAAAGAACTGGAACTTCAGTCTTGGCTTAGGTTATAACCCAGATATGAACTTCAAGAATAACTACCTTACTTATAAAGGCAGTGGCACTGATTTCTTGGGATTTGATAACGGCCAACGAGACATACCCACTCAGGGAGTAGATAATATCCCTACTTATACAGACTTTATTGGAAGTCCTAACGGAGCAAAAGGCACTGAATTTCAACGAATCACCAGAGCATTCAATCCAACCATGGGACCTACCCAAAAAACCAGTTTAATGAATGTTAATTTGGGTGCATCATATTCCAACACCCGTAAAATCTCCAAACGCTACTCACTGGGATATCAAGCCTCAATGACTTACCGCAACGAAACAGAATTGTATGAAGATGCCGAATACAATATGTATGCGAAAGACATTAATTATGAAGTTACCGAATTAACTCCCTTGGAACGTCAAAAAGGCACTTTTGGAACTAACAATGTTCTTTTGGGAGCTTTGGGAACTATTGCTATTAAATCTGAAAACAACAAGGTAAAATTAAACCTTTTGCACATCCAAAATGGAGAATCAAAAGCCGGTGAATTCATCTTCTTGAACACCAACTTAGGTGCTACTTTCGAAGCAAAACAATACAACTTAGATTACAATCAGCGCTCATTAACCAATATGCTGATTGCTGGAACACATACACGAAATAAAGGAAAGTGGCAGATTGATTGGAAAATATCACCTACTCGTTCAGCAATTAAAGATCCTGATGTAAGATTTACGCGTTTCCGTATTCCAGATAACAACATTGGAACTGAAGTAGGCAAACCTGAGAGAATTTGGAGAAACCTCGTTGAATATAACATCTCTAATCGCATTGATGTGGCTCGTAACTACAGATTAATGGGTAAGAAAGCCCATTTGAAATTTGGAGCTGCATATACATTCAAACACCGTGACTTTAACATCCAAAATTTCCAAATCACCGTGGGTAACATCAAATTTACCGGTGATCCCAATGAAATTTTCAATGATGAGAACCTAGTTAGTTCAACTCAAACCAATGGGGTTCGATATGACGCGATGTTCATTCCCAACAACCCTAATGAGTTCCAAGCTATGGTGAACCACTCCTCAGTTTATGGCTCTAACGATTGGCAGCTGTCTCCTCAGTTAAAGGCTGTTGTTGGACTTAGAGCAGAGCACTATTTGCAGCAGTATACTGGTATCAGTCAAACCAAAAACCCTCTTACTGGAAGACCTTTTGAACTTAACAATGAGGCAGTAATGAATGATCTTAACCTTTTCCCAACGGCAAACATGATGTATAACATCAGCAAAAAAGCCAATTTAAGGATCTCTTATGCACGCACCATCGCTCGTCCATCTTTGAAGGAACTTTCTTATGCTGAAATTCTTGACCCAATTACAGGTCGTACATTCATTGGAGGTAAATACACCGAAAACACCAACATCAACGGACAAGATATTCAGCTTTGGGACGGTAACTTGAAGTCTACGAACATCAACAATTTTGACATTCGTTGGGAGCAATTTGAAAAAGGCGGCGATATGATTTCGGCTGGTGTTTTCTTCAAAACTCTGCGTAATCCTATTGAAATTGTTCAGTTTTTGGCTGATGCCGGAAGTTTCCAGCCGCGCAACGTGGGTAACGCTACCATTCTAGGATTAGAACTAGAAATGCGTAAAAACCTAGAAGTCATTTCATCTTCTTTGAAAAACTTCTCATTCAACACTAACCTTACCCTAACAGAATCTCGTATTTCAATCACCGAAACTGAATTCTTGTCGCGCGACCTAACAAAGCGTAAGGGACAAACCATTGAAAGAACCCGTGATATGGCAGGTCAAGCACCTTATATAGTCAATATTGGATTATCACACATGACTAAAGATAAAAACTTTGAATCTGGCTTATTCTACAACGTACAAGGCCCTACTCTTCAGTTTGTTGGATTCAACAACAAGACTGACGTATACTCGGTACCTTTCCACAGCTTAAACTTCAACGCCACCTATAAATTTGGCGAGAAAGACCGCATGAATTTAGGCTTCAAGGTTACCAATATCTTAAACGACAAACGTGAGCAAATCTTCACTGGCTTTAACGCCACTGATCAATTTTTCACCCGTTTAAGTCCGGGCCGCAATTTCCAATTGAAATTCTCTTACACACTGTAAGTTGATCGCAAATCAAAAATAGAGAATTAAGAGGCTGTCTCACAAGGATGGCCTCTTTTAAAAACAGTAAACAGCGGTCAGCCTTCAGCTATCAGCCGCCGGTGATCGGTGATCGGTGATCGGTGATCGGTGATCAGATGAAAGTGAACTGCCAAAAACCAATCGCCGCAAACCGACATTACCTACATTTGTTGAGAGTTGAGAGTTGAGAGTTTAGAGTTGAGAGTTGAGAGTTTAGAGAGCGGCCCGTCAGCCCTCAGCCCTCAGCCCTCAGCCGTCAGCCGTCAGCCAAAGACCAAAGACCAAAGACCAAAGACCAAAGACTAAATTTAATGAAAATTAAACGCGACATATCATGGTTGGCATTCAACCAAAGAGTTTTGCAAGAAGCGCAAGACGATGATGTTCATATATATGACCGACTCCGATTCTTAGGGATTTTTTCCAATAATTTAGATGAATTTTATAGAGTAAGGGTTGGAACTCTTACCAAAATGCTCACGCTCAATAAAAGTACGGCCAAGATTCACTTAGAAGATCATCCGGAGCAAATCTTACAGAGTATCCTTGAGACCACACAGAAACTTCAAGGCCAATTTGACCGAACATTCGCTCAGATTATCAAAACGTTGGGTGGCCAGTATAAAGTGTATCTTAGAAATGAAAGGCAATTAAATCCTGAACAAAAACAATGGGTAAAAGACTATTTTGAAGAAAAAGTAAGAACCCAAATTGTGCCTCTTATGATTGAGAGTATGCCAAAAACTCCCATGTTAAGAGATAGATCCATCTATCTTGCTTGCATGTTAGGCAGCTCCTTAAATAGCATGCTTCAACGCTTTGCACTCATTGAAGTCCCCGAAAACAACCTTCCCCGATTCATTAAATTGCCTTTTTCAGGCAATGAAACTCACATCATTCTTTTGGAAGATGTGATTCGCGGAAACCTTCATAATTTATTTGCTCCCTTTGGATTTGACCGATTCAAAAGTTACATCATCAAGGTAACCAGAGATGCAGATATGGACATGGACAATGGATTCCATTCTGACTTGATCACCGAATTACGGAAAAACCTTAAAAAAAGATCTACAGGAAAGGCCACTCGTTTTGTGTATGACAAACGTATGGATCCGCAATTGTTGGAATACCTAACCAGACGTCTCGATTTAAGCAAAAATGCAAATCTCATTGCTGGGGGAAGAATTCATAACTTCAAAGCCTTCATGAACTTTCCAAAGGAAGTTTTTAGCGACATTATTCCTCGTCCGAAACCATTTGTGCATCCGTTATTGAAACAACCCTGTAGAATCATGAGTGTGATCGAAAAACGCGATGTTTTGTTGCATTTTCCCTATCATTCTTTTGACTCTGTTATCGATTTATTGAGAGAAGCCGCCATTGATCCTGCCGTTCAGAGCATTCATATGACGGTGTACAGGTTGGCAAAAGATTCAAAGGTCATAAACGCGTTGCTAAATGCCGTTAGAAATGGGAAGAAAGTTACGGTAATTCTTGAACTTAAAGCCCGATTTGACGAAGAAGCCAATTTGCAATGGAAAACTATACTCGAAGAAGAGGGTATTCAAGTTTTTGTTGGAGTACCCGAAAAGAAAGTCCATGCAAAGTTATGTCTCATTAAAAAGCGTGAATTCAATAAAACCATCAGCTACGGTTTTATTTCTACAGGTAACTTCCACGAAGGAACCGCAGGACTTTATGGAGACCATCTATTAATGACCACGAGACCCAACATTGTTCAAGACATTCAAAGGGTTTTCCAGTGCTTATCTTCACCCAATCCTGATTTAAATTTACTAAAGGAGTGTAAGACACTGATAACTACCCCTCATCAAATGCGACCTTTCTTTCAAGCAGCGATAAAAAAAGAAATCCAACAAAAGAAAAAAGGGCGGCGCATGATCGTAAAATTGAATAGTTTGGTTGATCCCACTATGATTCAAGAAATTTACAAGGCGGCAAAAGAAGGTGTTGAAGTAGATCTGATTGTGAGAGGTATTTTCACTGCCGATGTCCATCAAGAAAAATTCAAAAAGCCCATTAAAGCCATTAGTATTGTTGATCAATACTTAGAACACGCGAGGGTATTTATTTTCAACAATGATGGCGATCCCAAAGTGTATATCTCCAGCGCTGATTGGATGATGAGAAATTTAAACCATCGAGTTGAAGTGGCATGCCCAATATTTTCTAAAACCTTTAGACAAGAATTGATTGATATATATGAGATTCAGTTGAGAGAAAATGTGAAGGCCCGAATTTTAGATTCCAATCAACTCAACCGTTACGTAAAGCACGAAGAAACTGACCATGATTGCAGATCACAGATTGAGATTTATAACTATTTAGTTGATAAGGAATACTAAATTTGTAAATCATGAGATTGGCAAGCATAGACATTGGCTCGAACGCCGCGAGGTTATTGATTGCCGAAATCAAATCCCCTACAGAATACTCCAAATTAAATCTGCTAAGAATACCATTGCAGTTGGGTTTCGACGTTTTTGAAACCGGGAAAATATCCCCCGAAAAAATAGAAATCTTCATCAAAACCATGCAGGTTTTCAAGGAGTTGATAGACATTTATAAAGTTGAAGATTATCGCATTTGCGCAACCTCGGCTATGAGAGATGCGAGCAATGCGAAAGATGTTGTGAGCAAAATTGAAATCAGTACAGGACTTAAAATTGAAATCATTTCGGGTGATGAAGAGGCCAGTATTCTCTACGAAAATCACCTATCATCAAACCTAAGCGATGAGCCTTTTCAAGCATTTGTGGATGTAGGTGGCGGAAGCACGGAAATAACACTTTATGGCAATCAACAACTCATCAAAAAACATTCGTTCAACATTGGTACCATACGTGTTTTAAATGATCATTCATCTGATTTTGAATGGCAACAAATGAAAGAGTTTTGCAAAATACATTTGAAATCACAGTCCTTTCAACTAATTGGTAGCGGCGGAAATATCAATAAGATTTTTTCGATGTCAAAAAACAAAGACGGCGAACCCGTTAGTTTGAATTTCATCAAAAAGCTGCATTCTGCGCTTGAACCGCTTACTCTTGATGAGAGGGTACAACAATTCAATCTTCGTGAAGACCGTGCCAATGTCATAGTTCCTGCATTGCATATTTTCTTGCACATCATGAAATGGGGTGGCTGCAATCAAATTTTTGTTCCCAAGATTGGGCTTGCCGATGCCATAGTGAAAAAACTTTACGCTTCGAAAATTCAATAAAACTAACCCATTGGTATCATTTTGATGCCCAAATTTGTTCTATTGAATTGGGCCGCCTATTTTTAAGGCATGAATTACCCGTACCAAATTCAAAACTTAGATCAATATCACCGTGATTATCAGCGAAGCATAGAAAATCCCGAAGAATTCTGGGGTGAAATTGCAGAACATTTTGATTGGCACGAAACCTGGAATTCTGTAGTGAATTCCGACTTTAACACTGCAAAAACTACCTGGTTTGAAGGCGCTAAACTCAACATTACCGAAAACTGCATAGATAGGCATCTCGATCAGCGAGCACACCAGCCCGCCATCATTTTTGAACCCAATGACCCGCATAAACCCATTCAGACTCTCACCTACCAAGAGTTGCACGACCGCGTTGCTGAGTTTGCCACTGTCTTAACCAATATTGGCATCCAACAAGGTGACCGTGTTTGCATTTATATGGGCATGATTCCTGAACTCGCCATCGCCGTCTTGGCCTGCGCCAGAATTGGGGCCATTCATTCGGTTATTTTCGGGGGATTTTCAGCGCAAAGCATTGCAGACAGAGTCATTGATGCTCAAGCCAGTTGCATCATCACTTGTGATGGCGCTTACCGCGGAAATAAAGAAATCCCTCTAAAACCCGTAGTTGACCAAGCACTAAAGTTATGTGACACTGTGAGTGAAGTCGTGGTATTTAAACATACAGGAACTACAGTAAGCATGACCTCTGGACGCGACCTTTGGTGGCACGAACAGGTAAATGAAATTAGAGAAGCCGGCATCCCTTGGGAAGAACCTGCAAGCGTTGATGCAGAACACCCCCTATTCATTCTTTACACTTCTGGCTCAACTGGAAAACCCAAGGGCGTGGTGCATTCCACTGCAGGATATATGGTTTGGGCTAATTACACTTTTGTCAATGTTTTTCAATACCAGCCTGACCAAGTGCATTTCTGCACCGCTGATATAGGCTGGATCACTGGACATTCATACATTTTATATGGCCCATTGAGCGCAGGAGCTACTACCCTGATGTTCGAAGGCATTCCCACTTGGCCTGATGCCAGCCGATTTTGGGATATTTGCCAAAAACATTCTGTTGATATTCTATATACCGCACCAACTGCAATACGATCACTCATGGTGTTTGGCGAAGAACCATTAAAGCATAAAGATCTAAGCCATTTAAAAGTTTTAGGTACCGTTGGCGAACCCATCAACGAAGAAGCATGGCATTGGTACAATGAAAAAGTTGGCAACAAAAATGCTCCCATTGTTGACACTTGGTGGCAAACTGAAACCGGAGGTGTCATGATATCCAATCTCGCAGGCATCACTCCCTCAAAACCGTCGTTCGCAACGTTGCCACTTCCAGGAATTCTCCCTGTCTTGATGGATGAAAACGCTCAAATAATTGAAGGAAATTCCGTTGCCGGAAACTTATGCATCGCCAAACCTTGGCCTGGAATGATTCGCACCACCTACGGTGATCATCAACGTTGTATTGATACCTATTTTTCTGCTTATAAGGGACATTATTTCACCGGCGACGGATGTCTGCGCGATGAAGATGGACTATACAGAATCACGGGCCGCGTAGACGATGTCCTTAATGTTAGCGGACACAGAATTGGCACCGCCGAAGTAGAAAATGCCATCAATATGAATCCTCAAGTGGTTGAAAGTGCGGTAGTTGGTTTTCCGCACGACATTAAAGGACAAGGAATTTATGCTTACGTCATTCTCAACAGCGAAATTTCAGATGAAGAATTCGCCACAACGTTGAGAAACCAAATTATAAAAACCGTTACCGAAGTCATAGGCCCCATTGCAAAGCCCGATAAAATTCAATTTGTAAATGGACTTCCCAAAACACGAAGCGGGAAAATCATGCGTAGAATTTTAAGAAAAATTGCAGAGGGCGAATTAAATAGCCTTGGAGACACCTCCACTCTATTAGATCCTTCTGTAGTGGAGTCCATTAAATTAAGTAGATTATGAATTAATCATTATCGCTAAATTATTATTCTTTAAATTCGCAAAATGGAGAATTTATTGAAAGATGCTCAACTTCTTAGCGCTATAAATTATGCTAATTGGTCTCTGGGCTTGGCTTTACTCATTATATACACCCTTATTTTTCAAGTTTTATTTAGAAAATTTGCGCTGGTTGCGTCGAATAGAGATGTTTTTGCATCAAATTTCATGTTTTTTGCTGTTGCAATTTATTTAATCATCACCACCATCAAGTCTTCTTTGGCTCTTTCTTTGGGATTGGTTGGTGCACTTTCCATCATCCGTTTTCGAACCGCAATCAAAGAACCTGAACAAATCATCTTTTTGTTGGCCCTTACCGCAGTTGCCATATCATTAGCTGCTGAACAATACATAGTTAGCACCATTTCTGTTTTGGTATTCAGCATCATTTCAGCCACACGAAATAAGTTTCTATCGTCAAAAAACAGGTTGCACAATGACTTCCTCATGATCACATTCAGCGAATCTGACCATCAAAAGGCCCAAAATTGCATTCAAACATTGAGCAACTTTGATGAGATTTCAAGCATACACAATTACGACTTTAACGGTGCAAATCAGTATAGAATCTTATTTAAACTAGACAATTCAAATCTAGAAATCGTGCCAAAAATTCATTCTGCATTTCAGAACAATAAAATTTCTGAACCCAACATTCGTATTTCAGGCGGTAACGCATAATTCGTTTTTGCATTGATTACCAAACAGGCAGCCAAGAAACACTCTTTTTGGAAAATTACCGCATTAATCCTGCTAGGATTTGGCTTGCTCGAAATTTTCAGTTTCGCAAAATACCACATCCATCTGCCTAGACTCATTCAGTTAGGAGTAGACTTTGACATCAGACATAAAGGCTGGGAACTTAAAAACTACGTAGAAGAGAACCAAGAAAATCCATACGATGTAAAAGACACCATTAAAATTGAAATGACTCAGGTTGATTTTGCTGCGATGAATAACGAGTGGCTTGAGTTTTACAAAAATAAGCACCAACTTGACGGCTCACCTTGGGTAGAAAAAAAAGGAAAATACCCGGTTCAAGTTAAACACATCAACGGTGACCATAAATGGCATAAGGCCAAAATATCTATGGTGGGAATGTGGACAGACCACCATCCCAACTTGCAACGATTCTCCATGAAACTCAAACTTTCAGGAGAAAATAGAATCTTTGGCAGTAAAGCGGTAAACCTCATTCTTCCCGAAACCCGGAGCGTCATTATAGACCCCATGGCCAATGATTTGTATAAATCGCTCTTCAACGGGATGTCTCTTCAATACAATCCTGTTATTGTTCAATTTCGCAAAAATCAACCCGTACTCATGCTCAGAGAAGAGAATTTCGATAAATTCCTCATTGAGCGCAACCGAAAACGTGAAAGTGTCATCTTCGAAAAAGGCTTTGCTGGTGGATTAAAACAGCTACCTGGTTATGAGAAAGAATCACCACAGGGTGATTTCAACTATGAATTCCCCGATTCAACAAGACAGGCGGCTCTAAAAAATACCCTTTGGAGACACTACAACCAACCTTCAGATACTTTGTTCAAGATGGTTGACAAAGAAAAATTCTTAGGGATGTTAGCCATCGGAATTTTCTTTAAAAGTTGGCATCACCTGGTAGACATTAACCTCCACTGGTATTACAATCCCGTCAATCACAAATTAGAACCCCTCATCAGAGAAGTGGGTATGTACCCTGAATTTGGTTTCAAAAAAGAAATTAAAACAGCGCAAGACCGCATAGATCATTATAAATTCCAGTTTAAATATTTCCATGAAACAATTGCTCATAACTTGCCCAATTTCATCAATTCTTACACCCAATATTTGAATAAAACAGATCCTATGTTTTTGCAGAAATTGGATCAAAATGTGTTGAAAGTAGCTCAAGCCGTTCAACAGAAAATCAATCACTTTCCTTATCAAAAGCCCTATGAAATGTTACCCGCTAGATTTCAACAGGCTCAAAAAGGCATCATCGATGTTTTAAAAATGAGATCTGCTGAGCTCCTAAAGGTTCCCACTCAAAACTACAGAGAAGAATCAAATTCGGCTGCCAAAAACATCATTCGTTGGAAAAACAAAATGGTTTTAAATGAAAAAGGATTTACCCTACAGGAAAACCAAACACTCATCATTGAACCAGGCACGCAAATACTTTTTACTGGTAAAAACTGTGTGGTAAAACTTCTTGGAAGCATGCAGTCTCAAGGCACTAAGTCCCTACCCATTAAGTGGCTTGTAGCTCCTCAAACAAATGGCAGTTTGTTCATTCAAAATCAAGGAAAACTTCAACTTACTCATTGTGTTTTCGACGGATTTTCCAGCCTTTCTGACGGAATTTGGTCCACTCCCGCGGGAATAACCATTCATGAATCGCACTATGCCCAGTTACTGAATTGCACTTTCAAAAACAACCGTAAAGGCGACGACATGTTAAACCTCTTTGGCTGTAATAATTTCAATATGTGGCAATGCAATTTTGAGAACATATTATCTGATGCATTTGATTCAGATTTCTCTTCGGGAACTGTCAATCAATGTAAATTCTCAAACATTGGTAATGATGGTGTAGATGGATCAGGAAGCAATATCACTGTGACTCAGTCTCATTTCAATTTTGTTCAAGACAAGGCCATTTCTTCCGGGGAAAAGAGCCAATTTATAGCTCACCACAACACCATTGATTCATGTGCCATTGCCTTTGTTTCCAAAGATTTGAGCGTGCTCTCAGAATCATCAAATAAACTCACCAACAATCAACTTGATTACGCAGCTTTTGTTAAAAAACCAGAATATGGTCCAGCAAGTATTCAATCAGACCAAGATCTTAACACTAAGAAATACTTATTTCAGCGAAAATCTATCATAAAACACAGCGGAAAAAAGATTGTGATGATTAAAGACGTTGAATCAAAACTTTACGGAAATGAATTCGGCAGAGCAACCAAAAAATAATACAGATTTTAGATTCGAAAAAAAGTTCGTTGCCTCAGTCAATGACTTAATGTTTATCGAAAATTACATCCAAAGCCGCGGAGCATCGCCTATCTATCAGCCTCGTTGGATCAACAATATCTACGCAGACTTTGACGACATGCGAAGTCTTCACGAAAATATGGATGGCCTATCAGACCGCGTAAAAACTCGTTTTAGATGGTACGGTGAAACCTTTGGAAATATTCAAATAACCGCTGAACAGAAGATAAAATCAGACGACGTCAATCGTAAAAACTCCATCAAACTGGGCACTTTCAACTTCTCCAATCACCAAGAAACCATCAACTTATTTTCAGAAATAACAGAACGACTTCTAGAGAATGATCAAGGTGGACTTTTTTGGAACGTCATTCAACAGCACCCTACCCTCATCAATAGATATCACAGGTCATACTATATGAGTTTAGACAACCAAGTGAGAATAACTATAGACACCGATTTACAGTATTATAACTGCCAATTTGAAACCAATTCTCAGCATGACCACATCATCATTGAGCTTAAAAGTCCCAGCGAAAATCTCATAAGCGGTGATTTCCTACCCCTTCAATTGAATAAATCTTCCAAATACGTGGAAGGCATGATCAGTACAGATCCTGAGTTTATTTGGTAAGACTCCTTTTATTTACCCATCAATAACTCTCCACTCAATCGGAGTATTGAATATCTCAACTTCAACAAGTTCAATTGAGCCGTATTCAAAGCATTTTGAACTTGTAAAGCGTTTAATTGCACTTGCCGCAAATCATTATAACCAATCAACCCCTCTTGGTAACTTTTTTGTGCGCGTTTGACAGCCAAATTTGCCAAATCTACCGAACCCATCAGAGTAGAAATATTCATCTCCAGGGTTGACTGATCTAAAAAAGCATTGGTAACCCAATGTTGAATTTCTAAACGCGCTTGCTCGCGTTCTTTTTCAGAAATCACCACTTGCAATTGAGCATTCTTTAGTGCTGCAGAAAGCTGCCCACCATTAAAAATAGGTACCGCCAACGCTGCAGAACTATTGATTCCCAAGGTACTTTGCGCCAAAATAATACCTGCGCCATTCTGGGATTGTTGCGCCCCATAACCGGCATTCAAAGTTAACTGAGGCAACATCCTGCTCCGTGATATTCCCACATTATTTTGGGAAATTTCTAATGTCAACTCAGCCAATTTTAAAGTCACATTGCTCTTCAATGCTTTTTCCATGACCTCGTCCAAATTTCCTACCACGGGCACCGGCAACTCATTGCTAATAGCAGCCATAAAATCAGGTGATTGTCCCATCAACAACTTCAAGGCCAATGTTTCTTTCTCCAAACCTATATTTCTCTGGAATAAACTTAGACTGTCATTGCGATAATCCATTTCAGCATTCATTACATCCAAAGATGTTTTAGTTCCTGATTGGTAAGCCAATTGGGTGTACTTCAACCTCTCTGCCGAAATACGTAAATTGACTTCTAAAGCAGCTATATCTAAACGATTTTGCTGGATATTCGCATATTTATTTATAACCTCAAAAGCCGTATTCTCTCCCAAAATTTCTGATTGAACTTCTGATAATCCCCATTGCTTTTTCAAGTTCTGGTAAGTGAATTTCCGGCCAAATCCGTTAAATGCCACATAGCTGAGTCCCAAATTACCACCGAAACTGGTATTTACTGCACCATCTCGTTCAACATCCGGCAATCCTCCTGCAAATTCCAAACGAGTATTATTTTGGCTAAAAGACCCATTTCCGGTAGCATTTAAGGATGGGAAATATCCTGCCTGACCCAAAGTAGACAAATTAGCTGACTGCAAAGTTCGCAAGTCTGCTACTTGAACATCAAGGTTATTCTTCAACGCCATTGCAATGGCATCAGAAAGATTAAAACTATCTAGAGATTGTGAATGCAGACCCGCAAATGAGCTTATAAACCCTGCCAATAAACAAAACTTCTTAATCATTTTTCAACTCCTCCAATTCAGATCTCAATTCTATGATAGCAGGTTCAACTGACTCAGCCGATGGCATTTCACCAGCGTCCCATACAAACCAACCAAATCGTTTAATGTTATTCCATGCACTCAAGAAAACCGGCAACATGATGAGAGTTAAAACCGTAGCCAATGCAATTCCATAAGCCACTGATATGGCCATGGGAATCAAGAATTGAGCTTGAAAGCTTTTTTCTAAGATCAGTGGCGCCAAACCTGCAACCGTGGTGGCACTGGTCAAAAATATGGCTCTGAATCTAGAATAACCCGCTTGATATACTGCGTCTTTGAAGGGCATTCCTTCCTTTAGGAAACCATTCATTTTATCTATCAACACCAAACTATCATTGACAATAATGCCTATTAATGCAACCACTCCCAAGAAACTCAAAATACTCATTTGTTGTCCGTGAATGACGTGTCCCCATGCAACACCAATCAAACTAAAAGGCACTAAAAACACCATTATGACCAGTGCCTGTGATAAACTTCTAAAAGTAAGGGTGATAATGGCTAAAATACTTAATAATACAAATGGCAAAGCAAACTTTGAACTCTTTTGGGTCTTTGCAGCTTCACGATTCTGTCCCTCAAACAAGGGCGATACGCTGGGGTATTTAGCCAAAAGCGAGGGCATTAGTTCAGCTTTTATGCGCGAAATTATTTCGGGCGCTGACACCATGGCATTGCTCAACTCTGCTTCAATTGTCACTTGCCTTTGTCCGTCTAAATGATCAATATCTACAACCCCACGTTTGATAGATATTTGGGCCAACTCCTTCAAAGGTATGTCTCTTCCATCAGCCGTTCTGATGCGCATATCTTCCATTCTTTGAATACTATTTCGTTGTTCATCGTTGTATCTAACCCAAACCTTTACTTCGTCTTTTCCGCGTTGCAATCTTTGGGCTTCATAACCAAAATACCCTCGTCTCACCTGCGCCAATAACTGAGCTTCGTTAAAACCCAATGAATACGCTTTATCTGTGAGTTTCAAATTTATCTCTTTTCGGCCCTGTTGGATGCTCTCTATTACATCCTTCAACTCAGGGATGGCCGACATTTTCTCACGCAACTCTGATTTAGCAGCATCCAATTCTTTGGTATTGCTGCTCAATAGGGTCACTGAAACGGGCTTTCCAAAGGCACTCGCTTGTCCGAAAGTCAATTTTTCAGCATCATCCATAGAACCGAGTTCTTTTCTGAAAAGTGCCGCTAAATCCATAGAACTAATTCCCCTAAATTCAGACGGCAACAAGATGGCATTCACACTACCTTGGCTGGCAGATGGACCTACTTTTCGCTCAATTTTAGTTACTACTTCTTTTCCGTCGGTTCTTTTAGAGGACAATTGACTGTTAACCCTCTTAACCGCTTCTTCAATACGAACCAAACGTTCGTTGGTAATCTCTTCTCGGGTTCCGGAAGGCATGGTTAGTTCAATGGGGACATCATTTCGTTCCAAAACTGGAAAGAAGGTAAACTTAATCCATCCGCCTTTGGCACCTCCCACGGTGATAATCACCAAACCAATCATAAATAAAAATGCAAACCATTTATGTCCCAAGGCAAACCTTAAAACTGGAGCATAAAGACGGTCTCGCATAAAACTCATCAACCGGTCAGACGATCGTTCTAATAGGTTTTTATTATTTCCTTCGGCAGTTAGAGCCTTTGAATGTGCCATATGTGAAGGTAAAAACATCAAGGCCTCAATCAAAGACACGAATAACGTAGCAATGACTACAAATGCCAATTCACTGAAAAAATCACCGGCACGACCATCTACCAAAAAGAAAAAACTAAAGGCCACCATCGTGGTAACCACCGAAGAGAATACCGCCGGCATAACCTCTACGGTTCCATCAATGGCCGCCCTGATCGCTGACTTTCCTTGTTCATAATGACTGTAAATATTTTCACTAATGACAATTCCATCATCCACCAAAATACCTACCACTACAATCATTCCAAAGAGCGATATTACATTTATGGTCACTCCTGACCAGTAAGCCAGAATAAACATCCCCAAGAAAGCAACTGGAATTCCCATAGCCACCCAAAAGGCAATACGAATATTTAAAAACATTGAAAGTAACACCAAAACCAGAATCATTCCAATGATTCCATTGTCAATGAGAAGTTGCTTTCTTTCATTTAAAGTTTCAGACTGGTCTCTGATGAGTGTGGCTTTTAACTGAGGGTTTTGTTCCTGAAATTCAGCAAAATACTCTCTAACAAAAGCTGCATTCTTTAATAAATCTTCTCTATCCGTGCTTTGCACTAACACCTCCACCGCTGGCTTTCCGTCAATAAAGATTCTGTTAGGATCTTCTGCCCATTTATCTTTAACAGTGGCTACATCTTTCAAACGCACCAATGTCCCGTTAGACTGTGTTATCAGCACCAAATTCTCCAACTCTTGAGCGTGATATCCTTTGTTTCTGCTTCGAATTAAAAGTTCTTCTTGGGGTGTTTTAACAGTACCTCCTGTGATGTCAATATTGCTGCTTTTAATCAACAAACCTGCCTGCTCAAGATTTAAATTGTGGCGTCTCAAAGAAGCATCGTCAAAGGAAATCTCTATCTCTTCCTGAGGAAATCCAGACAACTCCACCTTTGAAATCCCTTCAAACTTCAATAAATCTTTCTCCACTCTTCGAGCATAGCTCTTTAATGCACTCAAAGAAATTTCATTCCCTGAAATGCCATAGTTGATGGTAAAATTGATGTTCTCTCTCAAAAAAACCAATGGCCTCTCTAGCTCCGTTGGAAAATTATTGATGCTATTTACCGCATTCTGCACATCTTCCAATGCCTGAGAGGTACTGTAACCTTTCTCTACCTCCACAGTTACAATGGCTAGATTTTCTTTACTCTTTGAAGTTACCCTCTCTATTCCGCTAACTCCTTGTAACTTCTCTTCTACTATGGCTACAACCCCATCTTCTAATTCTTCTGGTGACGCACCTGGATAAACCAAATTCACATTAATGATTCGGCTGTCTACCAAAGGAAAAAAGCTCGCCGTCATCTTTGAATAAGCCACAAATCCCGACATGGTCAAAATCACCAATAAGGTATTGACCGAAACCGGATATTTTATAAAATACGTGATCAGCTTTTTCATCATTTACCCGCCGTTTGTGGTACTACTTTCATTCCTTCAAATCCACCAGAAATTTGCTGATTCACTAAAATTGTGCCCGCTTCCAACCCCGACACCAAGGCTTTCTGCCCTTTAAATCCATGAACAATCACGGGTTTAACAACCAAGGTAGAATCTTTTTCATTTACTAAAAATACGGTTTGTTCATTGCTCAACAGGTTCCTTGCAATTTCGGTGCTTCCATTCACCTCTGCAGCTGCAATATTCATTTCAAAAAATTGCCCCTCTTTCAATTCGGGGTGATTAATTTGAATGATTACACTTACCATTTGAGTTTGCAAATCAACCACTTCATTAAATCTGAGAATTCTCCCTTGATACGCTTTACCTTCTGAACTTAATTGAACACTTTGTCCTTCACTTAGATATTTCAGCTGATTAGGAACTACAGATGCTTCCAACTCAAAAACCCCGGGCTGTACAAAAGTTCCAATTTTTTGCCCTGCTCTTACTAAAGCCCCAGGTTCAATATTTGTCTCTACCAATACTCCAGAATATGGTGCTATTATTCGGTATTTGGCTAACCTCTCTTCCAAACTTTTAATATTATAATAAGTAGTTAAAACACTCCTAGCTGATAAGAATTTTTTCAATGAAGTTGAATTTACCACTGGTAATTCAGGCAATGTTTTCTCAACTTGAACTTTTTGAATGAATGCCTCCCAAAAAGCAAATTCAGCAGAATGATCTATTTGAATATCGGGCATAACTTGAGAAACCAAACCTAAAAACGCTGAACGTTGTGATTTCAACTGTCCTTCAAATTCCTTGGAATCAATAACAGCAATGGGTGAGCCTGCTCCCATTCGAGCCCCTTTCCTAAAGTTTGCATTCTGCAACACTCCAGTAACTTCAGCATAAACCTCAAATCTATTTTGCGCTTTCAACCTTCCTGAAGCTACAACATTGAGCCTATTGCTTTGCAAAACCACCTCACTCACCTCCACCGTCTTGGTTCTGAACGAAGTCAAAGGAGCCTTTGCCTCTTTGGGAGCAGACAACTTTTTAGAGATAAATACACTCAACAAGATAGCTGCAACCCCCAAAACCAATGATCTCACCAAGGTCTTGTTACCGCGAAGTTCTAATTTCATCATTTAAACAGAGCTTTAATAATCAACAAATTTACGAACAAATAAATCGTCAGCCGGCCGGTTTTTTACCAATAAGGACTTTTGTCACACACAAGCACATCTTATTTAATTTATAAATAATCTATTGTTTCTATTTATAATTTTTGGACCAAAAAAATTTGTAAATTTGACTCCGTCTGTTGAACTAAACTAGCAAACAAATTGTTAAATCTTCAACAAATCACCAAAGACCAAAGACCAAGGACCAAGGACCAAAGACCAAGGACCAAAGACCAAAGACCAAGGACCAAAGACCAAAGACCAAGGACCAAAGACTAAAGACTAAAGACTAAACCCTAAATAAAACAATATGTCAGAACACGGATCTAACTCAGAAGGAAAATGCCCATTTACTGGGGCAGTTGCATCCAACGCAGCAGGAAAAGGCACTAAAAACCGTGATTGGTGGCCCAATCAGCTCCCATTGAACATTCTTCGCCAGCATTCGAACAAATCGAATCCTATGGACGAAGGCTTCAACTACCGTCAAGAATTCGCCTCATTGAACCTGATCGAAGTTAAAGCAGACATAGAAAAAGTCATGACCGACTCTAAAGACTGGTGGCCCGCTGACTTCGGTCACTACGGCCCCTTCTTCATTCGTATGTCTTGGCACTCTGCAGGTACCTACAGAACCGGCGACGGTCGTGGTGGTGCAGGAACAGGAACACAGCGTTTCGCTCCACTTAACAGCTGGCCTGACAATACCAACTTAGACAAAGCACGTTTACTTTTGTGGCCCATCAAACAGAAATATGGCAAGAAATTATCTTGGGCCGACCTCATGATTTTGGCCGGTAACGTGGCTCTTGAATCTATGGGATTCAAAACCTTCGGTTTTGGTGGCGGACGCGAGGACATTTGGGAGCCAGAAGAAGATATCTACTGGGGTAATGAACACGAGTGGCTCGCAGACAAACGCTACTCCGGTGATCGCGACCTAGAAAATCCATTGGCCGCAGTTCAAATGGGGTTGATTTATGTAAACCCAGAAGGCCCTAATGCCAATCCAGATCCTATTGCATCAGCTCGCGACATCCGCGAAACCTTTGCACGTATGGCCATGAACGACGAAGAAACTGTGGCTCTGATTGCTGGGGGACATACATTCGGTAAAACTCACGGTGCTGGAGACCCAAGCAAATACGTTGGTCCAGAACCAGCAGGAGCTCCTATCGAAGAACAAGGTTTGGGATGGAGAAATACCATGGGAACAGGACACGGTGAAAACACCATCACTTCAGGACTTGAAGGCACATGGACTACCACTCCAACCAAATGGAGCAACAACTATTTCGAAAACCTTTTCTCATACGAGTGGGAATTGTTCAAAAGCCCTGCAGGTGCTCACCAGTGGAGACCAAAAAACAACGCAGGCGCTGGAACCGTTCCAGACGCTCACAATCCATCAAAAAGCCATGCTCCAACCATGTTGACTACTGATTTGGCGTTGATCATGGACCCAGCATATGAGAAAATCTCTCGCAGATTTTACGAAAATCCTGACCAATTCGCCGATGCTTTTGCTCGCGCTTGGTTCAAATTAACCCACAGAGACATGGGTCCTAAAGCCCTTTACGTAGGCCCAGAAGTCCCCGCTGAAGACCTAATTTGGCAAGACCCAATTCCTGCTATTAACCACGCAATCATTGATTCAAACGATGTTGCATCCTTGAAAACAGAAATATTGAACAGCGGCTTAACCGTTTCAGAACTTGTTGCAACTGCTTGGGCGTCAGCGTCTACCTTTAGAGGTTCAGACAAGCGCGGTGGTGCCAACGGCGGACGTTTGCGTTTGGCTCCCCAAAAATTCTGGGAAGCTAACAATCCTTCACAGTTGAGCAAAGTTCTTGATACTTTGAGCGGAATTCAGTCGAAATTTAACTCCGCTCAGTCTAACGGCAAGCAAGTATCCATGGCTGATTTGATTGTTCTCGGGGGATGTGCAGCCGTTGAAAAAGCAGCTAGCGATGCAGGACATACAATTTCGGTTCCATTCACACCAGGTAGAGCAGATGCTTCACAAGAGCATACCGATGTAGAATCGTTCAGCGTTCTAGAACCTCAAGCAGATGGTTTCCGCAACTACAGCAAAAAACGTTACAGTGTTTCGGCCGAAGAAATGTTGGTTGACAAAGCTCAATTGATGACACTTACTGCTCCTGAAATGACTGTTTTAGTAGGTGGTATGCGTGCTTTGAACGCCAATTGGGACGGTTCAAAACACGGCGTGTTCACTGACAGACCAGGTGTCTTATCAAACGACTTCTTCAAGAATCTGCTTGATTTCAACATCACCTGGAAACCTACTTCAGACCATAAAGATACCTTCGAAGGAAGCGATCGCGCAACCGGAACTGTTAAGTACACTGGTACCCGCGTTGACCTCATCTTCGGTTCAAACTCAGAGCTTCGCGCCATCGCCGAAGTGTACGCCTTCGCAGACGGCGAAGCGAAATTTATCAAAGATTTCGTAGCCGCTTGGAACAAGGTAATGAACCTAGATCGTTTTTAACCAGATATCAACTTTCAGCCATCAGCCATCAGCCGTCATTAGATTGCTGGTAGTTGGTGGCTGATTGCCGTTATTGGTCAGCGGTCAGCCATCAGCCATCAGCCATCAGCCATCAGCCATCAGCCGTCAGCTGTGACTCGTCCTAGAAAAAGTAGACACAAAAATAAGAACTATGTCTACACAACAC
>CAZGQS010000027.1:0-28158 GCA_964527775.1 uncultured Rhizobium sp.
GACATAGTTCTTATTTTTGTGTCTACTTTTTCTAGGACGAGTCACGGTGATCGGTTGTCGGTGATCGGTGATCGGTGATCGGTGATCGGCTGACGGCTGAGAGCTGAGAGCTGATGGCTGACATTAACCGTATTATCCGTTTATAAACGATTAGTATACGATTAATTGAAATGAGGGTGTGCAAATTTGTGGCATGCAAACAATACAACAAATTATGTCGAGGGAGCAAATTGGTTTTGAAATTGACCGAGTTGCTCAAGAATGGGGAAAAACAGCTTCCCAAAATCGTTTGTCACAGCAAGTGCGTGAGGAGATTATTCGCGCTGCGATTAGGATTAGTAAATCGCAGAGTTCGTTAGAAAACGATGCACGTGTTCAGACTATCATGGATGTAGAAAGTACTTACATTCAATGTAGTAAACTACTTGCAGGACTCACGAAAGCCAAACAAAGCGGAGAAATAACTAACGAGGAATATCTTACATTCGAGATTCAACTAAGAGATCAACTGAGTAGACTATTGAACATCAGTAGACAGCTAAGTCTAAGTTAATCTAGGAACACTTTATCCTTGCGTATTGGGTCGCCAAGTAAATCGTGATCACCGTTGCTCTTGCGAATTACTACCACATACACACCCGTTGAATGTCTAATTGGTCTCAGCTCTGTTTCATTTGTGGTTATAGGTTGATTTTTAACTACTTGCTGACCAATTGAATTATAAACCTCAACACTTAACTGGTCTTTGAGGTCTTCGTCTGTGATTTCAATAATAATCTTGTCTTCGTTGTTGACGGGATAAACAAGAATTTTATCATAAATCGTAGTATCAAAAATTCTCATTCTCTCTTCAATTCGGGTGCGGGAAATTATTCCTGGGCGAGAGTCAACCAACGCGGCTCTCATTACTTGAGATTGTTGGCGAGTAAATAAATTTTGACAGTCATGGGTTGAATAATCCATATAATTTTCAATCATATCTGGGAGGTCATCTTGACCAGACCAACAGGTATTTTGAGAGAGATTGCAAGTAAAATTAGCTCCAACACCTTGGAGTGGGGTATCGTCTATATAATCATCAAGAATGCAACGGTTGGCCATGAATTGGTCATCGGCCCATATGTGTCTTAGTCCTAGATAATGACCTACTTCATGAACGGCAACGCGTCCTTTATTTGAGGTTCCAAGAGCAGCACCTGTTGATCGAGGATTGTTTCGGCCAGTGACTTTATAGTGTAAAACAACTCCCTGATTAGGGTCTGTTGTCCAACTAGAGCTGGGCCAAGATGGGTGTCCATAGGGCGGATAAGCAAAACCTAAAATACGATCTTGATTTTGAAAGGTCATATCACAGACCCAAATATTCATGTACTTTTTGGGGTCCCAAGCATTGCTTCCGCCGTTGGCGTCGTATTTCATGAGTTCAGAAATACCATTTGATGTACCCCAAGAAGTAACTGAGGTAGCCTTTCGAACGATACCGGTGGTTGGATTTCCAGAGGGATCAACTGTTGCTAATTCAAACTCAATACGGGTATCGCCTGCCCTAGTTTTAAAAACGTTGCGTGTTTTAAAAGTATCAGAATTAAGTCTTCTAAAATCTTGGTTTAGGACTTCAATCTGATTTTTTAATAAGCTATCATGGATGTTTTCGGCAGCGTTATTATATAACACATGGAAAACAACTCTAACCGTGTAGATGGTATCGTAGTAGTAAGTAGTGTCTTTAATAATTCGTTTTCTTTTTCCAACGGTTGCGGAGCGCTTGATGGATTGAAGATAGTCTTTATCATATTGCTGTTTAAAGCCGGGATATTTATTTTCTAGCTGCTTGAGCAAATCAACTTGTCCGCAAGGTTCTTGGAACTCTTCGGCTGCTTGTTGTGCAAGAAGATTAGGTGAGCACAGAAAAAGAATCCCAAACAGGGGGAGATAAAAAAACGACTTGATCGACTTGTTGGACATTCAGACTGCAAGAAACGCAAATTTCACGAGAAAACCTTAGCGTTTATTGGTTGTCACGCCATTCATAGACCCATTGAGACTGGATCATTTCGAGATAACCTTCGTTACATTCTTCGCGTTTTCCAACAAATTCTGGGATTTCAAGTACCCATTCAATGAGTTCAGTGAAGCGAATTCTGTATATTTTCTTTTCGTCAAAATCATCGCCAAAACGTTCGTAAAGTTTCATAGCAATGTCTTCGAAGTCGGTCCAATTTATTGGTAAATCCATAGTATTAGTGTCCAATTATTCCAGATTGATCAGGGATAATAACGGTTAATTCACCGCTAGTTTGAAGTTTGCATTGGCATGCAAGTCTAGAGTTATATTTTGGGTAGCGAGCACGATCAACATACTCTTCTTCTCTGTCGCTCATTTCGGGGAGTAGGTCTTCGCCTTTTTCGACATAAATATGACACGTGGAACAACCGCATACACCACCGCAGTTGTGGTTAAGGTGCACATTGTTATCAAGAGCCACATCTAGGATAGATTCACCTTCGAAAATTTCGACCTGTAGGGGTTCTTTTCCTTTTTCTTCAAACAAAAACGTAATCTGAGCCATGGGAATTGCAAAGATAACAAAGAGGCGGGTGTTTTTGTTGTAAGAAATCATGCAAAGATGTGCAACACAAAGAACAAGTGTATGATTGACACTTATAGAAGTGTTTTTTTCTCATGCATTTAAAGGGTTTAAGCCTTATTTTTGCACCATCAAAATTATGAATTTCGAACTAACCGAAGAGCATTTAGCTGTACAACAAGCAGCTAGAGATTTTGCCCAAACTGAATTACTTCCTGGAGTAATTGAGCGTGATGAGCATCAAAAATTCCCCGCTGAACAAATCAAAAAGATGGGTGAGTTGGGTTTTATGGGCATGATGGTTGACCCCAAGTATGGTGGAGGTGGTATGGACACCATTTCTTACGTACTTGCGATGGAAGAAATCTCAAAAGTAGATGCATCGGCTTCTGTTTGTATGAGTGTTAATAACAGCTTAGTATGCTGGGGATTAGAAACCTTTGGAACGGAAGAACAAAAACAAAAATATTTAGTTCCATTGGCAACAGCTCAAGCCATTGGTGCATTTTGTTTGAGTGAACCTGAGGCAGGAAGTGATGCTACTAGCCAAAAAACTACGGCTATTGACAATGGTGATCATTACATTTTGAACGGAACCAAAAACTGGATCACAAATGGAAACAGTGCCAGCTATTACCTAGTAATTGCTCAAACTGATATTGATAAAGGACACAAAGGTATCAATGCTTTCATTGTTGAAAAAGCATGGGCCGGAGTGACCGTTGGTAAAAAAGAAGAAAAAATGGGTATCCGCGGAAGCGACACTCATAGCATCATGTTCCAAGATGTGATTGTCCCAAAAGAAAATCGCATTGGTGAAGATGGTTTTGGATTCAAGTTCGCCATGAAAGTATTGAGCGGTGGTAGAATTGGTATCGCTGCACAAGCACTTGGTATTGCTAGCGGTGCTTATGAATTATCATTGAAATATTCAAAGGAACGCAAAGCTTTTGGTAAAGAGATCATGCATCACCAAGCTATTGCATTCAAATTGGCAGATATGGCCACTGAAATTGAAGCGGCGAGAATGTTATGTTTAAAGGCTGCCTGGTTGAAAGACCAACACTTAAACTATGACAGAGCAAGCGCTATGGCTAAGTTATTTGCTTCAGAAGTTGCTATGAAAACTGCAGTTGAAGCAGTTCAAGTGCACGGCGGATATGGCTATGTGAAAGAATACCACGTAGAACGTATGATGCGCGACGCAAAAATCACACAGATTTACGAAGGAACCTCCGAAGTACAACGTGTTGTTATTTCGAGAGACGTGTTGAGATAAGTGAAGTGAATATTTTCTTTAATTGAGTTTCAAAGCCTCCGAAAGGGGGCTTTTTTTTGCGCTTTGGACCTTGGTCTTTGGTCTTTGGTCCTTGGTCCTTGGTCTTTGGTCTTTGGTCCTTGGCTGATAGCTAACGGCTTCGCCGGAGACTATATGACTTGGTGACTATACTGCTGCGCTGTTGCTTGGCACCTTCGGTGCTGCTTAGCTGGAAAGCCGCTGCTCAGAGCTGAACGCTGAACGCCGAACGCCGACAGCTGACCACTGACCACTGACCGCTGACCGCTGACCGCTGATGGCTGATGGCTGACCGCCGTAAGCTGACGACCGATCACCGATCACCGATCACTGATCACCGATCACCGATCACTAATCACCAATCACTGATCACAATCTTGCTAAAAAATCTTGATATGCCAAGGCAATGCCCGCGCGTAAATCTACTTTTGGTTGCCAACCTGTGGAGAACAAACGAGTGCTATCCATGAGTTTGCGGGGTGTTCCGTTGGGCTTGGTGGTGTCGAAAGAGAGAGATCCCTCGAAACCAATAACATCAGCAATGGTTTCAGCGAGCTCTTTGATGGTGACATCACTGCCGTATCCCACGTTGACAAACTCCTTTTCGTTGTAATTTAAAAGCAAGTAAACCAATGCATTGGCGAGGTCGTCTGCGTATAGGAATTCACGCATCGGACTTCCGTCGCCCCAAACAGAAACTTCGGATAAGCCTTGAGATTTTGCTTCGTGAAACTTACGGATTAAGGCTGGCAGAACGTGAGAATTTTCGGGATGATAATTGTCATTGGGGCCATACAGATTTGTGGGCATGGCAGAGATGAAATTGCATCCGTATTGGTCGCGATAAGCCTCGCACATCTTGATTCCCGTGATTTTGGCAATGGCGTAAGGTTCGTTGGTGCTTTCCAAGTGTCCACTTAAAAGATATTCCTCTTTAAGCGGTTGAGGGGCGAGCTTAGGGTAAATGCAGCTGCTTCCCAAGAAAAGCAACTTCTTCACACCGTAGATGTATGCCTGATGAATCAAGTTGTTCTGAATCATCAAGTTATCGTAAAGGAACTCAGCTCTGTAAACGTTGTTAGCGTGAATTCCACCCACTTTAGCGGCGGCTACCACAACTATTTCTGGACGCTCTTCCTCGTAAAACTTAATAACCGCTTGGGTGTCACGCAGGTCCAATTCTTTGGATGTACGCGTAACAATGTTCTCAAAACCTTGGGCCTGTAGCTCGCGAATGACCGCGCTTCCAACCATGCCCCGGTGACCCGCAACGTATATTTTGTCGGACTTATTCAAAATAATTCTTGGTGTAAAATCCGCCGTTTTTAAGGTAATCTTGCTTCAACATGAGTTGAATGTCTGAACTCATCATGTCTTCTACTAAGGCTGGAAGATCATATTTAGGTTTCCAACCTAGCTTGGTGTTTGCTTTGGTTGGATCGCCAATCAATAAATCCACCTCAGTTGGACGGAAGTATTTAGGATCTACAAAAACAACCTCGTGCCCGATGGTCAAGTTGTGTTTTTTACCTGTTGCAGCTTCAAATCTATCAGCATCAATCGACTCAATGTAACCAATTTCATCAACTCCTTCTCCTTTGAACGCCAAAGTAACCCCTACGTGCCCGAAAGACATTTTCACAAATTCGCGAATTTCTGTGGTTTTGCCGGTGGCAATTACATAATCTTCGGGTTTTTCTTGCTGCAGGATGAGATACATGGCCTCAACATAGTCTTTGGCATGTCCCCAGTCACGCTTAGAATTTAGATTTCCAAGGTATAATTTATCTTGCAATCCAAGAGCAATTCTTGCGGTTGCACGAGTAATTTTACGGGTAACAAAAGTTTCCCCTCTTATTGGACTTTCGTGGTTGAACAAAATACCGTTACATGCATACATGTTATAGGCTTCACGGTAGTTGACGGTGATCCAATATCCGTATAACTTAGCTACTGCGTAAGGACTTCTTGGATAGAATGGTGTAGTTTCTTTTTGAGGGATTTCTTGCACCATACCGTACAACTCAGAAGTTGATGCTTGGTACAAACGGGTTTTTTCGGTCAATCCGAGTATACGAATGGCCTCTAACAATCTTAGTGAACCAATAGCGTCTGTATTAGCCGTATATTCAGGGGTTTCGAAAGAAACGTGAACGTGACTCATTGCACCTAAGTTGTAGATTTCATCGGGTTGAACCTCCTGAATGATGCGAATCAAGTTGGTAGAATCGCTCAAATCACCGTAATGAAGCTTGAATCTTGAACCTTCGATATGTGGATCTTCGTAGATGTGGTCAATACGATCTGTGTTAAAAAGAGAACTGCGGCGCTTGATTCCATGAACCATGTAGCCTTTTTTCAAGAGAAATTCAGCTAAATAAGCTCCGTCTTGTCCTGTAATGCCCGTGATTAATGCTACTTTCATTATTTTGCACAAAAATAGTCCATTTTCCATGATTGCCCTACTCACTGACAAAGAATCGCCGCGCATTCGTTATGTTTTGAACGAGATCTTTGACCACAGGTTGGGGCTGAAGTCTACAATTTTTACCGAGAAGGAGGACTTCAAAGCATCCCCCGAAAAAATAAAGATCAAGTATTTGACTGTCAATGATGAAAACCTACCGGGGCTTTTCATTCAGAGCCACGAAGTGATGTTTGAACATTCGTTGAACGAGTATTTTTCGCCAAAAACGGGTGCAATGAAGCTGCCCGAAGAACTCATTGACTTTTTAAGTGAATCAGAATCAGATAAACCGGAACTCGTTGGGCCTTTTTTGATTCTTTTTCCGGGGGACGGAAATCTGGGCTTCGACCCTCTGGCCATGACTTTTTACTACCTCAGTCGTTACGAAGAATATTTGCCCTTCGACGGCGATGAGCACGGCCGCTACCATTATCAAAATACCTTTGAGTACGAGTTGAAATATGACCCTGAACCCTTTGTAGATGTGGCACTTACGCGTCTGTATTGGGAACTTGGAATCAAAGATTTTAAAAAATTCGAAATTGCCGCTACCGCAGATATTGACATTCTATTTAGGTTCCATGGACGAACATTTTTCAGAAACTTAGGCTCCTTTTTTAAACATCCGCAATTCATGGTTTCACGTATTTGGGCATGGATGACTGGAAAAGATTCGTTTGCACCAAGCTCCGGATTGATTCCGTTTTTTAACTCACTGAACGGGGTTGAGAAGCGCGTGTTTTTATTGGCATCCGAGAAAAACAACCACCTCAACAAGCAAATCAATCTTCGCGGTAACAAGGCCCAGAATGAGCTGAAATTACTAGAAAAAGCTGGATTGTCGCCCCATTTTCACGCAAGTTGGACATTGCATCCACAAGAATCATGGGAACAGGAATTAAACCATACCGTTTGGAATGGTTCTAGACCCATTGAAAGCAGACAACATTTCATTCATTTGGCCTTTCCTCAAACTTATAGAACCTTGATTTCATTGGGCATCAAGCACGATTGGAGCATGGGTTTTGCTGAGCACGTTGGCTTCAGGGCTGGCACTTCGAGAGCGTTTCATTGGTTTGATTTAGCGGCCAATAAAGAAACAGACTTGATGGTGCACCCGTTTTGTTTGATGGATGTCACGGCAAAAAACTACATGAAACTTGATCAAGATCAAGCGATTTCATTGGGTAATTCTTTGAAAACCAGCGTCCGCATTTTTGGTGGAACTTTTTGTTTCATTGTTCATAACGAGTCACTATCTGAAAGTCAAGGCTGGAAAGGTTGGACCGGCGTCTTTAAATCATGGGTAACTTAATGAAAATCAAGTATCTCGACAGGTCTGAAATAAATGCAGGGGCGTGGAATCGTTGTGTAAAGTCTGGTTCCATTAACTGGGTTTACGCCTATTTTGAATATCTGGAGGGTGTTTGTTACCAGCAATGGGGAGCTTTGGTTGTTGAAAATGGATCAGATTATGTGGGTGTTTTCCCCCTACCTTACCGTAAAAAATGGGGCATTCACTACGTTTATCAGCCTTATTTCTGCCAGCAGTTGGGTGTGTTTGGGAATTTTGATTCATTGGCTTGCGCTGGATTTGACACACAGAGTTTTATTCAATCAATTCCTCGAAAATTTCTGCGGGTCCATTTAGCAGTACATCCATTTTTTGGAGCCGTTGAAAATGCTTCTTTGAGGCCAAATTTTGTTATTCCTGCTGGGTTTGGTGAGGGTGATTTCAATAAAGACGCACGAAAAAACTTGAAATCATTGAATGACGTTGTTTATCGTGAAACTTCAGATTTGTGGAGGGTTCTAGAGATTTATGATATCGCTTGGGGACAAGAAAACATGTTTATTTGGGCCAATACTTACGAAGGTTTTGAACACGCTTTAAAATTATTGGATGGGTCTTCTTACTATGCCTTCGAGGCGATGCAAGGCGATCAGGTTTTAGGTGCGGCGGTTTTTTTGATTTCGGGCGATAGGCTGCACTATGTGTGCGGTGCACCAACTCCTTCAGGTAGAGAAATGGGAATCATTCACGGCATCATTAATCATATTTGTGAAAAGTTTTCATCCCATAAAATTGACTTGGAAGGTTCTTCCATTCCATCGGTGGCCCAGTTTTATAAGAAGTTCAACCCAGTAGAAGAGCATTTCTTCCGAATTGAACAAAACTTGAGGTTGTGGCGTTAATTTTGGAACTTTATTTTGATGAATATTAAACCTTGGCTGATTGCCGCTCGTTTGAGAACGCTGCCCTTGGCTGTTTCGGGAATTTTATTGGGGACATCCATTGCTCAACTTCGCAAACCCATTGATATTTCTGTAGTGCTTTTGGCGGTTTTAACTGCTGTATTGCTGCAAATTTTATCCAATTTCGCCAATGATTACGGCGACTTTGTCAAAGGCACCGACTCAAAGGCTGACCGCCAAGACCGAGCGCTGGCCAGCGGAGCTATTGATGTTCTACAAATGAAGCGCGCTGTTTTTTTTACTGGATTTTTGGCCTTTTTGTTCGGTATTTCATTGATTTATAGATCTTATGTATTGAATTTTCTGACCTTAGATTCTGCTTATTTTCTCTTTGGCATGGGCTTGTTTTCATTGGCGGCTGCCGTTTTATACACCATCGGAAAACGCGCTTACGGATATTCTGGATGGGGCGATTTTTTCGTTTTTATTTTCTTTGGACTTTTACCGGTTCTAGGGATGTCGCTGTTACTCGGCGTTGCATGGAATTTAGAAGCTTATCTGGGTGGATGCGGATTGGGATTTTTAAGTGTAGGTGTTCTCAACTTAAACAATTACAGAGACATAGACACTGATAAAGAGAATGGTAAAATAACATTGGCCGTACGATTTGGTCCTAAAAAAACTCTTTGGTACCATCGTTTCTTGCTCATTTTTGGGTTTGGTGGAGTATTTTTATCGTTTGCCTTGTACGTAAAATCATTGTTTGACCTTGGTGGAGACTCTTCCAACCTCGAACTGTTTTTAGTCTTTGGGGTCTTCTCTCCCATTGCGGTTTTTCTAGCCCGATATTTCTCCGAAACCAAGCTCTTGTTGCCAGGAGATCGCGAAGGTTTAAATAAACAGTTGAAAAATTTATCTTTAACCACAATGCTGTTGGTTTTCGTACACTTAGGCATGGTCAATTACATCATTAGTTTAATAGGTTATTGATCATGAAACTACGCATAGAGTCTCATACATTACAATTTATTAAACCCGCAAAAACCTCACGAGGGGAATATACTGACAAGATAGCCCATGTGTTGATTTGCGAAAATGAAGTGGGTGAAACCATAGCAATGGGCGAAGCTTCGCCCTTGGTTGATTTAAGTGTTGATGCCAAAGAAGACTTAGTGTCGATTGTTAATGATTTATCAGGCATAGAATTTAAGCTATCTGATTTATTGGAACTTCTCGAAGAATGGAAGTCCTACCCTACCCTCAGGTTTGCATTATACTGCATCATTTTAAAACTCCAAGGATTTCCTGAGACTTCTTTTTCACGTGGAAAGTCTGGCATTCACATCAACGGATTGGTTTGGATGAGCGACATAGATTCTATGGAAGAAGAAGCTTATCAAAAAGTAAATCAAGGATTTAAGATCATAAAATTTAAAGTAGGGGCGCTTGATTTTGATGCTGAGTGTCGTCTGCTTGAACGCTTCCGAAAGAAGTACAGTTCGTTTCAAATTGAAATTAGGCTTGATGCTAACGGTGCCTTTGCTCCCGAAGACTCTTTATCTCAATTAAAAGACCTTTCTCGCTTCGAAATTCACAGCATCGAACAACCCATCAAACCCAAGCAGAATGATTGGTTATCAAAGATTTGCAGAGAATCGAAAATTGCAATAGCGCTTGACGAAGAACTGATTGGTTTCAATGTAGCTAACTCGCATAAATTACTTTCAGAAATTGCGCCACAATATTTAATTCTGAAGCCCACTCTTCTTGGGGGATTTGACCACTGCGATAGCTGGATCAAATCAGCTAGCTCTTACAACATTGGCTGGTGGAGCACCAGTGCTTTAGAGGGTTCGCTTGGACTATATGACATTGCTCGTTGGGTTTCGAACTACCCACTAACCATGGCTCAAGGCTTAGGAACTGGAAGTTTATTTGTCAAGAATTTAGATATCGGTGATCGGTTGGTGGTTGTTGGTGATCGGTTATCGGTAGGTCGGTGATCGGTGATCGGTGATCGGTAGGTCGGTGATCGGTAGGTCGGTTATCGGTAGGTCGGTGATCGGTGATCAGCCGACAGCTTTCAACTATCAGCGTTCGGCGTTCGGCGTTCAGCCATCAGCCATCATCTTTCAGCCGACAGCCATCAGCTAAAGACCATAGACCAAGGACCAAAATAAAAAAAGCCCAGACTTGCGTCCGGGCTCGTTTTATAAGTTTTGAAAGATATTATCTACCGATTTTGTAGAAAGTTACGTTGTAACCAACGCGGCTGTCACCTTGGAAAGTGATTTGAGCATCGATTTTTTGTCCACCTGCTTGACGCTTTAACTCGTTGTACATAGCGTCACCCATGTAGAAGCAACCTTCGAAATCAGGAGCTGCTAAGAAGTTAACGTCAATTTGAGAGAAACCGCGAGGAGGATTACAACGTACTACTTGTGCGCCTTGTCCACCAGGACCAGGACCTACTGCACCAGCACCGATTGCACCGCCACCTACTGGAGCTACTGCACCTGTTGGAGTTGCCATTTTGTTAGAAAAATCCAACTGGATGTTTTTGATACTTACTTTACGTCCGTTGAATGAGGCTGGGTTCTTAGCGAAAGATTCACCTGGGATTACCATTTGAGCCATTGATGCGCCGATGAATGCGAAAGCTACTGCGAAGAGAGTGGTTACCTTTTTCATAATTTTTATTTTTAGTTTGTTAGTTGATGGGTAGTAAACAAATACCGTGCCAAAAATTTTAATTTGTAAAAAGCCCAGTGTTTTCAGTAGTTTTGAGCAAACATCCAGCGATAATGAAAAATGATTTTGTGTCTCTTTTGGGACAAACGCTTCCTAAAAATGAGACAAACTCCCTTTTAGAATGCATCAATGCAGGAAATTCACCGGTTTCTATTAGGGTTAATCGCAAGAAATTTAATGATGATTTAAAAATAAAAGATGTTAATGGCTCGGTTTCACATTCTAATGATGGGTTTTTTCTTAAAGAACGCCCCTTATTTACTGCAGATCCGTTGTTGCATGCCGGGTTCTATTATGTTCAAGAAGCAAATTCTATGTGGATTGGGGAGGTGGCTCGATGGATTTTAGGAGCGTCGGCTAAAGGAGCGTCGGCCGAAGGCGCATCCCCCGAAAAAACGTCCCCCGAAAGAGGAAGAATGATTCTGGATCTTTGCGCGGCTCCTGGAGGGAAGAGTACGCACCTGTCATCGGTGCTGAGTGAGGGAGACCGGCTGGTGGCGAACGAAGTGATTTCGACGCGAAATTCCATTTTATTTGAAAATGTAAGTAAGTGGGGTGATGGTAATACATTGATTACCAAGGCTGATGCCAAAGAGTTTGGAAAATTAGGCGGAGTTTTTGATTTGATATCGTGTGATGCTCCTTGCTCTGGGGAGGGACTTTTTAGAAAAGATGATTTGGCCCAAAACGAATGGTCGTTGGAGCATGTTGACTTGTGCGCGCAACGGCAACAACGAATTGTATTTGATGTTTGGGATGCCCTGAAGCCGGGCGGATATTTTATATACAGCACTTGTACTTACAATCGTAAAGAAAACGAAGACAATGTGTTACGATTTTGCGAAGAACTTGGGGCGGACTTGATTGAATTGCCATCGGAAATGGATGGGCGTGAATTTTTATATGAACTTGAGCCGAAGATGTATAAGTGTATGCCGCATTTATCTCAGGGGGAAGGTTTGTTTTTTGCTATTCTGAAAAAACACGGATTCGATGATGATGGTATAGCGAAGTTTCGTTTGCCCGGTGTGGTACATGAAAAAACACCTATTGGCGACGTGTTTCACGGAAAATGGAAGCCACATCCTGCCGCTGCATTGTTGAATAGTTTGTCGAGAGGCGATTTATTTAAGAATGTTCCCGTGGTGGAATTGAACGATGAAGAGGTGATGCTTTATTTAAGGAGGGAATTCATTCCATTAAAAACCAAAGAGTTGGGAGCAGTTTTGCTTACGTGGAAAGGCTTTAACATAGGTACAGCGAACGCGGTAAAAAACGGACTGAACAATTTATTGCCCATGGAGTGGCGTGTTCGTTCGCAATTTTCTGCAAGCAGTATCTTTGTACTGTGATTGAAATAAATCGATTTGTATTAAAAAATGGATTGCGGGTTGTACATCAGTACGACAAGAGTGTATCTACTGTGGTTCTCAACACCTTATATAACGTAGGTGCTCGCGACGAAGATGAAAACAGAACTGGCTTTGCTCATTTATTTGAGCATTTGATGTTTGCCGGAAGTGCCAATGTAGAATCTTTTGACAAGGAGATAGAAGAAGCTGGCGGACAAAACAACGCATTCACGAATAACGAGTACACCAACTATTACATCAGCGTACCCGTTGAAAACGTTGAAACCGCTTTCTGGTTGGAGAGCGACCGGATGTTGGCTTTGAACATCAATCCTGAAAGTCTTTCAGTTCAGCAAGGTGTTGTTATTGAAGAATTTAAACAGCGTTGTTTCAATGCTCCCTTTGGAATGTTGTGGCATCATGTTCGAGAATTGCTCTATAAAAAGAGCAGTTATCGTTGGCCCACCATTGGTTTGTCTTTTGATCACATTGAAAATGCCACACTCGAAGATGTAACTGCTTTTTACAATAAGTTTTACTTACCTCAAAATGCGGTGCTTTCCGTAGTTGGAAATTTACCTTTGGAAGACTGTAAATCATTGTGTGAAAAATGGTTTGAATCCATTGATAAAGAAGGAGATACCAATAAAAACATTTATCTCGAAGAAGCCTTTCCTAACGAGCACCGTGAATTATTAGCTGAAGATCTATCGCCCAATGATGCCGTGTTTCTTGTTTGGAGGGGACCCTCTTTCAACGACGATGACTCGTTGTCTTTAGATGTTTTTGCAGATATGCTGGGTGGATCAGATGTTTCGCAACTTCAGGAAATTCTTGTGAAGAAAGAGCAACTCTGTAATGCCGCTGAATGTTTTTATTTGCGTGGTTTAGGTGAAGGGTTGTTTATGTTGTACGGAATTTTGAATCCAGGCGTCGACAAAAAACATGTTGAAACTCGCTTAATGGAAGTCCTTAATGCATTCATTGACAAAGGATTAGAGAATAAAATGTTATTTGAAAGCACCCAGAACAAAGCATATACAGGACTGTTATTTGAGATGATCAGTCCATTGACCCGAGCTCAGAAATTGGCTTTATGGGAACACATTGGAGATGCCAATGGAATCAACTTTGAATCGGAGAAAATCAAATCACTCAGTCTTGATGGTGTGCTAAATGTTGCACGTCGTTATTTCAAACCTGAGAATGTGAGCGTCATTCATTATTCCCCAAAACAATAAAACATGAATTTTAGAAACCATAGGCCAAGCACACAACGCATTGAATCTTTTGATATTCAAGATATTAATATTGATTCAACCCTTGCCGGACAATTATACCATCATAGTTACACCCCAGATATTGGAGTTGCTAAAATATCATTTTGGTTTCCTTGTGGTACGAATGATCAAGTGCGTCCATTCATTGCATCGGCAGCGTTTGATTTGTTATTAGCTGGTTCAACAAGCTTATCAGAAAAAGAAATCATTGAAAGAATTGACTATTGGGGGGCATCGGTTTCTTGTGAAGCGGGTACACTGGGAAGTACGGTAACCTTAAGATGTAAAAAGGAAATTGTTCTTGAATTGATTCAGTGGGTGATTGAACATGCTACCAATGCGGTATACCCAGATGAACAAATAGAAAATTACCAATATGTTAAAACCGGCGGACTAGAAAGACGCATGCAAACTCCAGGGTATTGGTCTGAGCGTCAAGCAAAGGAAACTTATTATAAGGGATCAAAGTTGGGTGTGTTTGGGGATCTGAGTGATATTGAATCATTAAATAGAGATGAAATCATCGCGTTTCACATGAAACATATCCATTTTGGAAATGCAATGATTTTCCTTTCGGGGGATCTAAATCAAAAAATGCGTGATGACATTTTGGCGTTTACAGACTCCATCTTCGTAAATCCATTTAAAATCATAGTACCAATTAGTGGAAGTTTTCAGTCTACAGGCGAAACATTAAAACACTCTATAAAAAACAGCAGCCAGGTTAGCATGTATCTCATGAAACACATAGGTATAATTGATGAGCAGACACAGCACAAACTCACCTTACTCAATCTCATGGTTGGTGGCTATTTCGGTTCCAGACTCATGCAAGAGTTGCGTGAAAATCAAGGACTTACATACGGAATAGGCTCTAGTTTTCGTCCGGCGTTTGACGGTAGAACATGGTCAATCAGCGGAGAAATGAACAGTGCTAATGCTGAAAAAGCTTTGGAAGAAACTATAAAAATCATGGAGGAATTCAGTAGAACAAAAGTATCAGAGGAAGAATTGATCAAAGCACAAAGCTATTATTCGGGTAGTTTTAGGAGCGGGTTTGATGGTCCTTTTTCTAGTATGTTAAAGTGCCAGCACCTAATGCTCCGCAATTTAGATACCGAGCACTATAGAAGAACATTAAACTACATTTGGAAAACGGATGTTCAACAAATATTTGACACCGCAAACGAGTTTCTCAATCCAAAAGAATTCCAAATATCACTTGCAGGAGACATTTAAATAATATCATATATTTTATTATCTTTAAATAAATTAACTTTTGGAAAAAATACAATTTCTAGGTAGATCTAAGTTTCTTGACAAGCAACAAAGGAAAGTGTATCGCAGTCTTTTAGAATCGCTTTGTAAAGACCATAAATTTGTTATTTCATCAATAAACTACGTATTTATGACAGATGACGAACTTCTCACCATCAACCAGGCATCACTAGACCACGACGATTACACAGATATAATTACCTTTGATTTATCTGATCAAGAAGGAAGCATTGACGGAGAAATATACATAAGTAAAGATCGAATCATTGAAAACGCAAACAGTTTCGGTGTACCTTTCGAAGAAGAACTAACCAGGGTTATAAGTCACGGTGTTTTACATCTTATGGGATATAAAGACAAAACCGAAAAAGATTCATTGGAAATGCGAAAAGCAGAAGACAAATCAATTCAAACGTGGAAACACATGTTTCACATGAAACCTAACACAAAATGAAGTACGACGTAATAGTAATCGGAGCTGGGCATGCAGGTTGCGAGGCGGCAAACGCTGCTGCTAAAATGGGTACGAAGGTTTTACTCCTCACCATGAATATGGAAACCATTGCTAAAATGAGTTGTAATCCAGCAATGGGTGGAGTAGCGAAGGGACAAATAATCAGAGAGATAGACGCACTCGGAGGTATGAGCGGTATCATTACCGATAAAACTATGATCCAATTTAGAATGCTCAATAGGAGCAAGGGCTTAGCGATGTGGAGTCCAAGAGCCCAAAGTGATAGATGGAGGTTTTCGGAAGAATGGAGATTGGCACTGGAAGAAAACCAAAACGTTGATTTCTTTCAAGACTCCGTAAATGAACTAATCATTGAAGGCTCGAAGGTTGTAGGTGTGAAATGTAGTATGGGTAATTCATTCTATGGAAAATCTGTTATCGTAACAGCAGGTACATTTTTAAATGGTATCATACATATTGGTAGAAAACAGGTTGGCGGTGGACGAATGGGCGAAAAAGCATCCACAGGTATAACTGCGCAATTAGAAAATTTAGGATTCGAAAGCGGAAGAATGAAAACAGGAACTCCTCCAAGAATTGATGGACGTAGTTTAAACTATGCTAAAATGGAGGAACAAAAAGGTGATGAAGAACATTTTACGTTTAGCTATTTAAAAAATACCCGTGATTTAAAAGAACAACGGAGCTGTCATATCACATACACAAATTCAGATGTTCATGAAATATTGAGAGAAGGATTTGAAGATTCACCCATGTACAACGGTTCTATTAGCGGACTCGGCCCGAGATATTGTCCAAGTATAGAAGATAAAATCAACAGATTCGCCGAAAGAGACAGACATCAAATATTTGTAGAACCAGAAGGTTGGAAAACAGTTGAAGTTTATGTTAATGGATTCAGTACATCATTGCCTGAAGAAATACAGGTAAAAGCATTAAGAAAAATACCTGGATTTGAGGAAGCTAAGATTTTCAGACCTGGTTACGCTATTGAATATGACTTCTTTCAACCAACACAATTACGTGCTACGCTCGAAACCAAAAACATTGATAATCTATACTTTGCAGGACAAATCAATGGTACAACAGGTTATGAAGAAGCAGCAGCACAAGGCTTAATGACCGGAATAAATGCAGCCCTTAAAGTAAAGGAAGAGGAACCTTTAATACTTGGTAGAGATCAAGCATATATAGGTGTGCTTATTGATGATTTAATAAATAAAGGGACAGAGGAACCATATAGAATGTTCACATCGAGAGCTGAATATAGAATTAGTTTAAGACAAGATAACGCAGATGAACGATTAACTCCCTTGGGTTACAAAATTGGTTTGGCGGATGAGTCCCGAATTATAGAACTTGAAAAAACCAATAAGGATGCGCGTGAAATTATAGAAATATTAAACAGCACAAACATCTCGCCTGAGGATGCACCTAATCATCTAAGTAGCACATTGAAAGAAAAACAACGAGCAAATAAAATTCTTCTACGACCAGAAATACAGCTACTAGATTTACAAAACATAAAAGGTTTAGAAAATATTGCAACATACAATACTGAAGCAAAACTAAGAGCAGAAATATTTGTAAAATATCAAACTTACATTGAAAGGGAAAAGGAACAAGCAGAAAAACTTAAGCGTTTAGAATATATTCAAATACCAGAAAACTTTGATTATATGAAACTGACCGCAATGAGTATGGAATCTCGTGAAAAATTGAAAAAGATAAAACCCGCTACTATAGGCCAAGCAAAACAAATTAGTGGTGTTTCACCATCCGATATTTCCGTATTACTAATTCATTTTGGAAGATAACATGAGGATATTCTCATCTATTCTAATCGCTTTTACAATTATTGGATGTGCAAATCCCGTTTCACCAACTGGAGGTGAAAAAGATGTGACGCCACCTAAAATTATCAATATAGACTCAACTACTAATAAGGGAACTGTCAGTATCTATTTTGATGAGAATATTAAATTCCAAAACAACATTCAACTAAATCCAACAAAAAGCAATAAAAAAGCAAAAGTTGAAGTAGAGAATAAAGTCATTCATATACAAGTAGAACCGTATACAAGTAGTATCGCATTCAATGATGCAGTTAACGATTTGAATGAAAATAACCAAGGAAGATATCCTTTCGTAATATTAAAGAGTGATTCAATAAAATTTAAGGTTCGATTTGAAAACAACCAAACAAGTAAGACAAAAGTCAACGGATATATAAAAATAGACAGTCTTTATTATATGGCTGATAATAGTAATAAAGATCTATTGCTTTTTGAGGGATTACCAAAAGGTACAAAAGAAGTCATCATTTACAGCGATGACAATAAAAATAATCAATACGACGAAAATGAATCATATTCAAATTTTCAAGTAAACAGTATTGACAGTGTATTCACGTATTTATATCCCCCGAAAAAAGAAACGGTATTCATACTACAAAAAGATACCGCAAAGTTCTCGTACCTAGTAACTAACTCTTTTAGATTGAGAGAAGCTATTCAAAAATCAATGAATACAATGAGTCACTTGGATACAATACAATATTCAACCATAGATTCAGCGAAGATTAGCGAGATATGCTCTTCACAAATAATAAAGAAATTATCTATTAAACCCATCTATCAAAAGAAAGCTATTCCTTATATATATGTAAATGTAAAAGATAGTACTTACTACACTGAATATCCACTATTCTACAATGGAATGAAACAGCATCAGCCCTTGAATTATTTTTCCATCAAAGGTGAAACGGATTATCAAATGAAAAAAGATACCGCTGTGAAAACATACAGAAAACTAGGAAAGGTTGAATTTCAAAATGACTCTAATATCACCTACAGATTACTGGTACATAAAGGAAAGATAGAATTGGTTAATTATTTATTACCAAATGGTACTACGTCATTCCTACTTCCGGTGGGATCCTATAATTATTTGATCTGGAACGACAGTAATAGTGATGAAATGTGTAATCCAGGAGAGGATATACTTAATTATTATTTCGGTATGGACGTAAACGCTCAATTGACGAATACGATGGTCGTTAAAAAGTCTAGAAAACAAGAGAAAAACTCTCCAAATACGAAGACAATTCTAAGTGAATAGTGGTAAAAGATTAGGAGCAAAAAACCTATGTGGAAATACATGAAACATCACCCGAAAAAGACCATAGTAGAGGTTGATTTTTCCCAATGATAGTATAATAGAATAATATTCATAATATATTGATTATCAATTATTTAAAAATATTGTTTCACGTGAAAAGAGTGGTAAAATGATACAATCCACCAATCCACAGAGAATAGATATAATACATTAATATAAAATTTTAAAAGGTTTATTTATTACTATTGGGACTGTGAAAAACCCAATCAAGGGAATATCAAAAATGGGGTTAGATTTGTAATATGATTCAGGCAATAGAAAAATACGAAAAAGAAATAGATGCTTATGTGATTGGTAACTCGGCGCAGCTGGAAGAATTTCGTTTGGCGTATTTGTCTCGGAAGGGAATCATAGCACAACTCTTTGAAGATTTTAAAAATTTACAAGGGGAGGAAAAACGATCGGTTGGAAAACCATTGAACGTTTTGAAAAAAAAGGCGGAGGATTTGTACGCTGAAAAAAAGGAAGAGTTTGAAAATTCGGAAGATGCGAATGAAGAGGGGATAGATTTTAGTTTACCTGTTTACAATGAATTGCCAGGAAGTGTTCATCCGTTGAAGGCGGTTGAAAATAGATTGATTGATATTTTTTATTCTTTGGGATTTGATTTGGCTGATGGTCCGGAGATTGAAGATGACTGGCATAATTTTGGTGCGTTGAATTTTGCTGATGATCATCCTGCTAGGGATATGCAAGATACTTTTTTTGTAGGGGAGCATGTTTTGAGGACTCACACTAGTTCGGTGCAAATCAGAGAGATGCAGAAACATGAACCTCCATTTCGATTGATTATGCCTGGAAGGGTTTATAGAAATGAGGCGGTAAGTTCAAGAAGCAATTGTTTTTTTCACCAAATTGAGGGATTGTATGTTGATCAAGGAGTTACATTCGCTGATTTAAAGCAAACACTATATTATTTTGTACAGCAGTTTTTTGGAAAAGGGAAAGAAGTAAGATTCAGGTCAAGTTATTTTCCATTTACTGAACCCAGTGCGGAAATGGATGTTTGGGTGGGAACTGATACCGAAGAAAATAAAAGATTAACCAAGGGTACTGGATGGTTGGAAGTTTTGGGTTGCGGTATGGTTCATCCAAATGTTTTAGAAGCTTGTGGCATAGATTCTCAAAAATTTTCCGGCTTCGCCTTTGGGATTGGAATGGATAGAATAACCATGCTCAATTACGGCATCAACGATATCAGAGATTTATTTTTGAATGATGTAAGAATGCTTAAGCAATTTCAGGGACAATGATTTATTTCGCTAGCGACTTTCATTTGGGGATGGGCTTGAATGCCGATGAACGAGAACGGAAGATTTGTCGTTGGCTGGATACCGTATCTGAAGATGCTAGTGATATTTTTTTACTAGGGGATTTATTTGACTTTTGGTTTGAGTATAAAAGAGCCGTCCCTAAAGGTTTTGTACGTTTTTTAGGAAAATTAGCTGAGCTCACAGAAAAAGGAATCCGCATTCATGTTTGTGTGGGGAACCACGATTTATGGATGCGCGATTATTTGATCAAGGAATGCGGGGTTAGAATTTTTAGGGATCCTGAAATGCATGAATTTTCGGGCAGAAGGTTTTTGCTGCATCATGGTGATGGATTGGGTCCTGGTGATGAAAAGTATAAATTTTTAAAAAGAATATTTACCAATAGTTTAGCTCAGTGGTTTTTCGGAATGCTTCATCCGGATTTGGGAATTCGATTGGCATCGGGGTGGAGTAAAAAGAGTAGGCTGGCTCAACCCAAGTGGGAAGAGACTTTTCAAGGAGATGATAAGGAATATTTAGTGAGGTATTGTGAAGAGAGTTTAGAGGGGAAGGTTGAGAGTTTAGAGTTTAGGGGGGAGAGGGGAGAGGGGATTGATTACTTTATTTTTGGACACAGACATTTGCAGTTGGATGTTTTATTGAGCAATGGAAAGTCTCGATATATCAATTTGGGACAATGGTTTACGGGATCAGCGTATGCCAAATTTGACGGTGATGAACTTGAGGTTCACATTTTTGAAAAATAAAATAACTTTGTAAGATGAAGAATTTAATAATGGCTACTGTTTTTGTGGCGTTGGTTGGATTTATGGGAAGTTGCGAAGATGAGGGGGGAAACAACAACAACACAAACCAAGGGGCAGGACAAAAATTGACTTGCAATATCAATGGGAAGGCTTGGGAAAGCAATGGTTTTAACGAGTTTATTTTGGTTGATGGCGATACTTTGTGGGGTTTGGAATCAGAAGATTATTCGGGATTTTTAAGTTTGACGGGCATACGTTTTTCGGATACGTCTAGGGTACATTTCACGGTGGTGAAAACCGGCGCTGTTGCAGGAACGTATACGGGAACAACCGATCCGCAGGTGAGTGATTACTGCTCTTATTCTCCTAAGTGGGATTATGCTACATCGAAGTGGATGTTGCAGAATTACGATATTAATTGGACGGTGAGGGTGACTCATTTTTATAAGGGTGAGAAGTTTTCGGGGTTATTTAATGCGAGTCACAAGGTGATGAGCGGCGCTAGTTCTCCTTACGGAAATATTGAATTGACGGGCGGTGCTTTTACTGATGTACCTTTGGTAAGGAAATAATGTTAGATAAATTAGAGGCGGTTTACGCGCATTTCAAAGAGCTGGAACTGCTTTTGAGTAGTCCGGAGGTGTCTTCGGACATCAAAAGATTTACCAAATTGAATAAGGAATACCGCGATTTGGAGGCGGTGGTGCAGGCTTATTTTGAGTATAAAAAAGTGATGGAAGGAATTGCTGAGGCGAAAGATATCCTCCAGAACGAAAAAGATAAGGAGCTCAAAGACATGGCCAAAGAAGAGTTGGATATGTTGGAGGAAAAAGTAGCTCCGATGGAAGAGGAAATCAGGTTGTTGTTGCTTCCGCAGGACCCAGAGGACGCAAAAACGTGCGTGGTTGAGATCAGAGCGGGAACGGGAGGAGACGAGGCTTGTATTTTTGCGGGGGACGTGTACAGAATGTACAGTAAATTTTGCTCATCGAAGGGGTGGAGCACGGAGGTGATGGAAGAGATGGAGGGCAGTAACGGCGGATTTTCAAAGATTAGTTTTGCCATCAATGTGCCTGGTTCATACGGGATTATGAAGTATGAAAGTGGGGTTCACCGCGTGCAGAGGGTTCCGTTGACAGAGAGTCAGGGCAGGGTTCATACATCGGCAATTACAGTTGCTGTGATGCCTGAGGCTGATGAGGTGGACGTGAATTTTAGAGAGGCAGATGTGAAAATGGAGACATCGAGGAGCGGTGGAGCTGGAGGGCAGAACGTAAATAAGGTGGAAACCAAAGTGATGTTGACCCACTTACCTACAGGCACAGTGGTAATTTGTCAAACGGAGAGAACGCAGTTGGGTAACCGCGAAAAAGCCATGAAGATTTTGCGTACCAAGCTGTATGAAGTTGAATTGGAAAAACACAATGCGGCTATTGCTGCAAAAAGGAAAACGTTGGTGTCTACGGGTGATAGAAGTGCCAAGATTAGAACGTATAATTATCCCCAAAGTAGATTGACGGATCACCGAATAGGATTGACGAGATATGATCTTCCGACGGTGATGGATGGCGACATAGAAGATATCATCAATGCGTTGATGGTTGCGGAAAACGCAGAACGATTGAAGGCGGAGGGATAAAAAATGCTTATTTTTGATGTATGGCTTTAAGTCAGTCTCAAATACAAACCCTTCAACAGAAGCTTTCACCGCAGCAAATTCAATTTATTAAGCTGTTGCAGATGAACACGCTCGATTTTGAAGAGCGAATGACGGAAGAGCTGTTAGACAATCCGGCGTTGGAAAAAACCGACGGAGAAACCGAGTACGAAGAAACGTCCCCCGAAGAAGAAAAAAGCTGGGACGACGATAGAATTGACGTTGATGAAATGCTCAGGGCGAGCGGGGCGGATGATGATTATGGAAGCTTCCGAATGGGCGAAGATTACAGTGGGGAGGAGCGAGATGAGCTGCCGATTAGGGCGGAAAGTTCGTTTGTAGAGTATTTGGTGGAGCAGGCCAGGGCGAGTTTTCACGACGAGAAAGAGCTGATGTTGGCCCTTCATTTGATCAATTCCATTGAGGAAGATGGTTATTTAAGGAGGGAATTGAGGAGTATAAGAAATGATTTGGCGTTCAACGAGAACATCATGACCACCGAAGACGAGCTGGAAAAGATTCTGATTCGCATTCAGAATTTTGATCCGGCTGGAATAGGGGCTCGCGATTTGCAAGAATGTTTGTTGTTGCAATTGTATAAAAAAGATTACGGCGACAACGAAGCCATCTCATTGGCGGAAAGCATCATTGCTGACCAAATGGATGCTTTTTCGAAGAAGCATTACGATAAGATTACCAAGGCTTTAAAGATCACGGATGAGCAATTGAGGGCAGCGATTGCCGAAATTGTAAAGCTCAATCCAAAACCCGGTGAGTCGGGCTCTGGGGGAAGCGGAAAAACCCAATACATCATACCTGATTTTACGGTTAAGAACGAAGATGGGCACTTGTTGGTGACGCTGAATTCGAGGAATGCGCCTGAATTGAGGTTAAGTGCGGCCTATGCAGAAACCTTGAGGACGTATGAAAGTACGCCACAAAAAGAGCAGCAGCTGAAAGATGCGGTTCAGTATATCAAGCAAAAGGTGGATGGTGCTCGGTGGTTCATTGATTCGGTGAAGCAGCGACAAAACACGCTTTTGAACACCATGGAAGCGATTGTCAAGCGTCAGCGCGAGTTTTTCTTGGAAGGGGAAGAAACGTATTTACGTCCCATGATATTGAAAGACATTGCGGAGACCATTGGCATGGACGTGAGTACGATCAGCAGGGTGGCGAATTCAAAGTACGTGGAGACAGAATTTGGTATTTTTCCGTTGAAATTCTTTTTCACGGAGGGAATATCGACAGATGAGGGGGAGGAAGTGTCGAACAGGGAGATTAAGAAAATCTTGGAAGAGGCTATCAATCAAGAAAATAAGAGCAAGCCATTGACGGATGACGCGTTGGCTGATTTATTAAAGGCAAAAGGGTACAATATTGCGCGAAGGACGGTGGCAAAATATAGGGAGCAGATGAACATACCGGTGGCGCGCATGAGAAAGGAGTTATAACATGGGAATGAGACAAGAAAAATTTGCTCGACAAATCCAGAAGGATTTGGGAGAGTTGCTATCGGCGCACCGCCACGAATGGTTGACGGGTGCGTTTGTAACCATATCGAAGGTGGTAGTGAGTCCAGATTTGGGCTTTTTAAAGGTGTATTTGAGTTTGTACAACAACCAGAATAGGGAAGCTATTTTGGAGCATTTGAACGGCGAAATCAACAAAGAAATTCGTCATAAATTGGCGCAAAAGATCAGAAACAGCGTAAGAACGGTTCCTGAGATTCGGTTTTACGAAGACGACACTCTTGACTACGTTGAGAAAATGGAAGAGTTGTTTCGGAAGATCAAGGAAGAATGAAAGCAGTTTGGCTGATAGCGAGATCCTACTTTTTTTCGAGGAAAAATCCATCGGCCATCAACATCATTACGGGAATTTCTTTGGGGGGATACGCCCTCGGGGCGATGTCGTTATTGGTGTTATTGAGCGCATTAAACGGTTTCGAAGACAGCATTTTTGGCGGAATTAGGTTGACGAGTCCGGAGGTGGTTGTTAGGAGTGTAGGGTTTAGAGGTGAGGGGGGAGCGGGGAAAGGTGATCGGTTATCAGTGATCGGTGATCAGGGGCCGGTGATCGGGGATCGGAAGGCGGGAGACCGAAAACTGAAAACCGAAAACCGAAAACCAAAGGCTGTATTTTCACAATCCCTCATTGACAAAGCCATTGTAAAGTACGGCGATAAGCAGACGGTGGCCAGGGTCTGGGGAGTGGACAGCAATTTTTTCAAGGTGTATGATGCTGATAGCTTGGTGATTGCGGGGAATGCGCAGTTGGGGCCTCGAGATGCTTGGATGTCGGAGAGTTTGGTGTATCAATTGAACATTGAGCAGGTAGATAGACCTGTGGAGGTTATGACTCCGTCGAGAACAGCGGGATCTTTGGCGCAAACTACCTTGAATTTGGAAGAATTATCTGTGAGGGCCATGTTTCGAATTAGGGAGGAAAACCATGAAAATACGTTAATTGTGCCCATTGAGGTTGCGAGATCATTGTTTGAACGGGAAGACCATGAAGGCAGATGGGATGTAAATGTTTTGGATGATGGCAAGGTGAACGAGGTGAAAGCGGAGTTAAAAAAGAAATTGGGCAAAGGGTTTGAGGTGTTGGACAGGTTCGAGCAGCACGGCACGCTTTACCGCATGTTTAATACGGAAAAATGGTTTTCGTTCGCGCTTTTGGCGTTTGTGCTTTTGCTGATCAGCTTCAATTTGTTTGGTTCAATAAGGATGATGCAAATTGATAAATCCCAAGATTTGAAGATGTTGGCTTCTTTGGGAATGAGTGAATCAGGATTGAGGTGGATATTTTTGTTGCAAGCAATTTGGGTATCGGTGGTGGGTACGGTGGTTGGAATTGGCGTTGCGCTGGCACTTATTTGGGTGCAATTGAAGTACGGCTTAGTGACAACACAAAGCAGCTTTGAGATGGTATATCCAGTCAGTTTGAGGGTGTCAGATATTGGTTTGGTCTTAGGACTTAACCTATTGATAGGATTGTTGGTAGGGGTTATGGCAAGGGGACGAAAACAATGAGTAAGCATAAAGAAATATTGAAAGGGACAAGTATTTTTGGTGGCCTTCAAGTCTTTAATATACTAATTGCTTTAATTAGGGCAAAAATGATTGCAATTTTATTGGGTCCTGAAGGTGTGGGATTGTCTGGTTTGTATCAGAATGCGATGGGTATGATAACATTTATTGCATCGTTGGGTTTAAATAATAGCGGGATTAAATACATTTCTGAATCAAAAAACGAGGGTGACAGCAGTCAAGCAAAGTCAATTTTAACGTTTAGAATTTTAATCTTTTTAACTGGGATCTTGGGCTCATTTTTGTCATATATTTTTGCTCGACAAATAAGTTATTTTACTTTTAATTCTTTTGATAATACTATTTATATAGAAATTTTATCCTTGACTGTGTTGTTAAATCAAACAGTAATGGGTTTCTCAACCATATTTATTGGGAAGCAAGAACTGAGAAAAACAGCCTATTTTAATATAGTTTCAGGAATTGGTGGGGTAATAATTTCTTATTTCTTTTTTAGTGAGTTTGGATTAAAAGGCGTAGTATATTCTTTATTGTTTGTAAGTGTTTTCAACTATTTAGTTATCATTTGGTTTTCTAAGGAATTAATGCTGAAAACGAATTTATTTCAGTTAAAAATTAAAGATTTATACAAGGCTAGCATGGATGTAATTAAGTTGGGGTTTTGGATTAATACTAGCGGAATTGTAAGTGTTTTCAGTGTTTATTATTGTCGTGTTTTTATTTTAGAAAAGGGAGGTGGTATTGAGGTGGGATTATATGGTGCGGCTATTGTTATAGTTCAGAATTATACGGCCATGTTTTTTAATGCGCTTACCAATGACTTTTATCCGAAATTGTGTTCGCTTAACAAAGATCAGGAAGCACAAAATCATCTTACTAATAATCAATGGGAGGTGAATATGTATATCTTAGCTCCTTTGATAATGTTATTTTTTTTATTTTCAAAAGTTTTTATATATGTAATATACTCAGAAGAATTTTACAAAATAAATGATTTTTTAATTGTTGCGATGCTTTCAATGTTTATTAAGGCAATTTCAGAACCACTGAGGTATTTGTTACTCTCTAAGGACAAGAAGTATCAGTTTTTCTTTGCAGAATTGATTTATAATGTATTTTTGGTCGCAAGTACAATATTGGGATACATGCAATTAGGATTGTTGGGTGTTTCAATTGGGCTTGTAATAGTTCAATTGATTTATGCCATAATTCTATTGGTCATTAACCACAATTATGGTTTTATCGTTAATAGAACGAATAAAGTCATTTCAATAAGTGCATCATTTATTTTGTTTCTCGCAAGTTTAATTAAGATTAAATCCCCTGTTTATATTTCAAGTCTAATAATAGGGAGTCTTTCTATTTATTTTATTTTTATTTCTTTCAAAAAGATTAAGTCATATTTCAAGATTTAATCTTTAATGTAAAGTTTAGAACATTGATGACCGCGTCATCAATTCCTTTTTGAATGGGCTCTAGTTCTTCCGGTTTCCATTTTCCGAGAACAAATTCTACTTGACGGCCGCGGGGAAAATCGTTGCCAATTCCAAATTTTAGACGGGAATATTCATCGGAATTGAGAGAAGCTTGTATGCTTTTTAAGCCGTTGTGTCCACCATCGCTTCCTTTGATGCGCATGCGAAGTTTGGCTAGGGGAAGGGAGAGGTCGTCAACAATGACGAGCACATTTTCGATTTTGATTTTCTCTTGTTGCATCCAATAAACGAGGGCTTTACCTGAAAGGTTCATGTAGGTATTGGGCTTCAAAAGTAAGAGAGTGCGGCCTTTGTGTTTGATTTCTGTGATCCAGCCGTGACGGGCGAGTTCCCAAGGTTGTGAACCTGCCAATTGGTCGAGAACATCGAAGCCGATGTTGTGTCGGGTATGCGCGTATTCATCGCCAGGGTTTCCGAGTCCAACAATCAAATATTTCACGGTGCAAAGGTAATTCATATCTTTGCAACATGTTGAATCGTCCAATTAGGGTTTTGATTGCAAAAGTGGGTCTCGACGGTCACGACCGTGGGGCTAAGGTGATAGCTGCCGCGCTTCGAGATGCGGGCATGGAAGTCATTTACACGGGCCTGCGTCAAACGCCCGAAATGGTGGTACAAACGGCCTTGCAAGAAGACGTTGACGCCATTGGAGTGAGCATTTTGAGCGGCGCACACAACACGGTTTTCCCCAGAATTCTAACCTTGATGGAAGAAAAAGGTTTGAATGACGTCTTGTTAACGGGCGGCGGCATCATTCCTGACGGGGACGCAGAGGCGTTGAACGAAAAGGGCGTTGCGAAATTGTTTCCGCCGGGTACAGATACGGGGGAGATTGTTGAGTTTATAACGGTTTGGGTTAACGGTAATCGGTGATCGGTGATCAGAGGCCGGTTATCGGTGATCAGTGATCAGATGGCGGCTGACGGCGGACGGCTTTGCCGGGGACGTTGAGACTCACGCTTCGCTATGACTTTCGCTGCGCAAGGGTCCACGCTGCGCGTTGCTTGTCAGCTGATGGCTGATGGCTGATGGCTGCGGCTGACGGCTGACGGCTAATGGTCAAAG
>CAZGQS010000028.1:0-23729 GCA_964527775.1 uncultured Rhizobium sp.
TCGTAAATATTTCTGAAGTTTCAAATATTTGTAAGGGCGGTGTTCCCTTTTGCTCAAAATCTTAATACCGTCATGGAGCACTTGTATTTCCTTATTCTTTTGCTCAAGACGTTTTTCATTTATAGCCACCCCTTCAATTAAATACTCTTTCAAACGTTTGGTAGCCCATTGTCGGAATTGAGTGCCACGTAGGGATTTAACCCTATATCCAACAGAAATTATAACATCAAGACTATATAAAACTACTGGTTTATCTGAATTAGTAATATGCATTTTTTGCATATTCCTTTCCTCTCCTTGTATATTACAACCAATTTATAGGTAAACTGATTAGATTTAGGAGGTTCAAATTAGTACAATTCTTTTTACTAACCAATAGTAAATTAACTATTTCCTAGGATGCAAATTGTGAATCTTCTTGAGTTTTTCAAAAGAATTCTTGGTATACACCTGCGTTGCGGCCAAATTTGCATGTCCCAGCAAATCTTTGATGGCCATGAGATTGGCCCCGTTGTTGAGCATGTGAGTAGCAAACGAATGACGCAAGACATGCGGACTGGTCTTCGATGCGTGCGAAAAAAGTCGCAAATAATGGTTCACCAATCTATAAACCAACACGGGGTAAAATGGCTCACCGTTTTCTCGTTCGAAAACGCTGTAACGTCCCCCGGAACGAGAATGATACATCTTCAATAAATCAGACAACTCCGGGTGCAACGGAAGTATCCTCACTTTGTTGCGTTTACCCAAGACCCGAAGGGAATTTCGCGCAAAATCAACGTCTGTCCACTTCAAACCAATGAGTTCCGACAAACGCATGCCGGTGGTGTACAACAACAACAGCAACAATCTATCGCGCTCGCCGTGTTCCACTTCGCCCCATGGAAATCGCTCAAACAAATCGTGAAGGTCTCTGGCAGGTATGTCTTTAACCAAATGTTTCGGCATTTTGGGCGCCACCACTTTGGCCATGGGATTTTGATCCAGATAACTGCGCTCTCGTAAATACTTGAAGTAGGCGCGCAACGAAGACAGTTTCCGGTTAATGGAACGAGCCTTGATATCGTTCGACATCAAATCAGCCATCCAACTGCGTATGTGCAGTGATTTCAACTGAGCCAAACCCGAATTTCCCAAAGATTGCAAATAGGCATTAAATTGATCTAAATCAATTTGGTAGGCCTTGACCGTGTGAGGACTCATTCTCTTGTTCTTGGCTAAATAATCCAAAAACGCCGAAATATGCTCCTCAAAATTGGGCATGAGATTTTAATCTATGGTAGCAATCACCTTAAGCTCAATGGCTATGGGTGTGGGCAAGCAATTGATTTCGAGGGTGGTTCTGCAAGGAGGGTTTTCACCGAAATATTCGGCCCAAAGGCGGTTGTAGGTTTTGAAATCGTCTTTCATATTGGTTAGAAAAACGGTCACATCCACAATTTTATCCCAAGAAGATCCAGCATCTTCCAAAATCCAACGCACGTTCTGAAAAACCGATCTGCATTGGGTTTCGATATCGTAACTTTCAATTTCACCGGCTTCGTTGAGTTCAACACCGGGAATTTTCTTGGTGCCTTTTTCTCTCGGACCCACTCCACTTAAAAACAACAAATTCCCCACTCTACGTGCATGAGGATACAAACCTACAGGCTCTGGAGCCTTATTGCTATTCAATGCTTCACTCATAAATTAGTCTTTATTTTTTTGATGCCGCTGGCTTCGCGGAAGCAGGCTTCGCGGGAGCCGTTGCTGGCTTCACTGTTGATGGCTTCGCGCCTTTTGCAGCAGCTGGCTTTCCATTTGCGGGTGCTGGCTTCGCGCCTTTTGCGGCAGCTGGCTTCTTCACAAAAACGGTGTATGGGGTTTTATATAAGGCAACGCCGTAAAACGGACCTTTCTGGTGTGATGCCACAGCCAAAGCGGTCATATCGGGCAACCATTGTGCCTGGCGGGCATTGCTACCCATAGGAGGAATGTTTGATACTTCCAGACCCGTTTGAACCGACCAAACCTTCACTTCGCCGTTGTTGCATGTACTCAATAAGTAGCGATCGTCTGATGAAAACTCAACCGATGTCACCTTCCAACCGTGTCCTTCCAAAGTGAAAAGCAGCTGCTTGGTAGCAATATTGAAAATGCGGATGGTTTTATCATCGCTTCCCGTTGCAATGAGCTTGCGATTGTGCGAAATGTCGATGCAATTAACTCGGCCAGAATGTCCCATAAAAATGGAATTCACTTTACCCTTAGCGCTCAACTCTACTACCTGCGTGCTGTTGGTTGCCAGGATGAAATGTCCCTTTCTAGGGGAAAGAACAAAGCCATTGATGGATTCGTTGTGATTGACCGTAATGGGAGCCGACTTGGCCTTGAGGACGTCGGTAATTTTGAAAATCTTGATAGATTTATCGGTGCTGGAGGTTAAAATGAAACTGTCTTGGGGATCAAACTGCACTTGTGTTACGGGCTGGACATGGTCGCGGGAAGTAAATTTCAATGCTCCACTTTTGGTTTCATACACCCTGAAGGTATAATCTTTGGAAGCGCTGACCAAATATTGACCGTTTTTGGAAATAGCGATGGAAGTGATTCCGCCGTGATGCCCGGTGAACAACCGCTCAAATTCAAAGGGAGATGCACTGTCTTTTCTTGAATAAAGTCGAACGTTATTATCAAACCCACCGCTAGCAAGCATGAGTCCGCTGTTCGAAATTTCAACTACTTCTACAGCAGCGGTATGGCCGTCTAAGTAACGCTGAAAATTAATGGTATCTTGAGCCCAAGCCGAAGCTATAGACCAAAAACCAAAAGCAAGTGTAAGTAAGTTTTTCATCCCCTCACAAAATTACGCATTATGCTCGGGGGAGAGGTGGGATTGTGGAAAATTTCGATGAACGAACTCCAATCCGTGGTCTTTCAACCTATCCAAGAGCACATCGCCCCAAGGCTTAAACACGGGAATCAGCACTCCACATTCACCTATCTCATTATTTATCAACAACTCAACACCCAAAGCCAGTGGCAAGCCAACGGTTTTAGCCATGGCCGATCTTCCGCTGCCCTCACCGGTTACTTTCAGCATGCTTTCAAGGCACCAAACTTCTCCATCCTGCTCATATTCAGTCAAATGCACCATCACAACTTCGTCTCTATCGCCTGAATTCAATTTCCATCTATCAGAAATCACCCTAAGAAGTACATCTGCGGGTGATTCATCGGTTGGCAAAATGGCGAATTGATCTAGTTTCAAATAATCTATTTTAACTTTAATAGCCTCATTTTCAAAATGTTCCAAAGATCTACTTTCCATTTCAGCCAATCTTTTTAGCCAGTTTAGGAACGTCTCCCCTGCTTGTGGCAATAACCCTAATTCATGAAAACTTCGGCTCTGCGTTGCTCTGGCATATACCAACCACTGCCAAGCCTCGCAGTATCCGCGTCGGCGCAAGGTACCCCTGATCAAAGTTTGAATTCCCTCCAACCCATATACGCCTTCGTAATTCAAAGAATCTCTGTTTGGATAAGCGTCAAACTCCTCACCCGTTTCAGTGGTGAACGATTGAGTTTCTCTAAACAATCCCTCAGGCTGAACCTGTCTTTCGCGCCCGTTTTCACGCCAACGTGAAACGCCCCCTTGTCCGGCTTTCACTACGTTCATGGGATTCCAAGTGATTTTGTATTTCCAAGGATTTTCACCTTCCGAATCTTTGTCAATCAATCCTCCGCAATAACTCTTGAAGGATGTAATCTTAGCGCCTTGATTTTTTAGTTCTTGAATAAACTTAGATGCCGATAAATGATCAATTCCCGGATCTAAGCCCAACTCATTCATGAAAACCAACCCTTTTTCTTGAGCCATTGAGTGAAGTTCTCTCATTTCCTCAGATACATAAGAGGCAGTAAACAAATGAGCTGATTTCTCCAAGCACAACCTAGCTACTTTAGGGTGAAAAACAGGCGGCATCATGCTCACCACAATGTCTGATTCCGATACAATTCGTTCCAAATTCAACTCATCGCCCAAATTCATGACCGTATAATTGACATGGTCAGACTTTGGAAAATCCGTCCAAAGCAAATCAAACGATAGATCGTAAACGCTCAGTGAGGTGATTTTCTCACCCACCAAACCGGTCAAATATTCAATTAAGTAACCCGCGCTGCGGCCAGCACCCAAAATGGAAACCCTCATAAATCAAAGGTAAGTTTTGTTATTGAAACTGTCGTTGTCTGATGGCCTCATACATCAAAACCGCCGACGCCACCGATACATTCAAACTATCAATAACACCTAACATGGGCAAATTGATGTTCTGTCCTACGCCCCTCCATTGATCAGAAACTCCTTCGTGTTCGGTTCCAACCACCAGCGCCGTTCCTTTGGTAAAATCGGCATGATAGGCCGGAATGGACCCGTCCATGAAAGTAGTGAATATGGTTATTTCTTGCTTTTTCAGCGCCTCAATGGCTTCAACTGATGTACATTGAATCACCGGCACTCGAAAAGAACATCCTAACGAATTGCGAATCACCACCGGGTGAAACGCGTCAATTCTCGAATCACAAATCAGCACTCCATCTAAGTTTACGGCTTCAGCGGTTCTCAAGATGGCACCCAAATTACCCGGTTTTTCAACCCCTTCCACCACCAAATAAAGTCCATCTTTCTTCAGCTGGCTCAAATCAAACATCGGTTTGTGTGCTGGAAATTTAAACAACGCCATGGCGTTTTCCACGTCTTCCCTCACCGTCAACGACTTCCACAGCGGCTCAGTCACCTCATTGATGGGCACCGATTGAAACGCTTTTTCGCCAAATGTCTCTTTGAGTTTTTCGGGGGATATAAAATCAGCACAATACACCCATTCCATCAACTCGAACGACGAAGCCAAAGCCAACTCAATTTCTTTGAGTCCCTCAACGATAACAATTCCTTCTTTCTTCCGATTCCTATTTTTTTCAATCAGCGATCGAAGCCACTTGAACCAAGTATTTTGGCTGCTGCTGATGAATTTCTCATTACTCATTGAGCCACTGATTCTTGGGCTGTCTAACACGCGTAAAAAGCGCAATGATCAAGGCTAAAAATCCGTTCACAAACGTCTTGCTGAATACATTTCCAAAGAACGTCAACCACGACTCAGGCACCGATTTTCTAAGCTCTTCCACCATCGAATCTTTGGTAGCTTCACTGATGAATGTATTGTTCTTCAGGGTTTCGATGTATACCTCCATTTGAATGGCTTTGGTTTGATCAGCCAAGGAACCGTCTATAAGCAAATAAAGCATTTGGTCTGCCAATCCCGAAACAAAAACGGCCACAAAAATTACACCCATAGCCGTAGCGAGTGCATGTTTGTACTGATAGGTTTCGCGCATTTGTCGCTCTGCCATTGAGGCCATAATAATTCCACCCAGCATCAATAAGAACGTAAAAAACGGAAACGATGGATTAAAGGCATATTCCCAATGTTGGGTCAAGTAAAACACAAACTTCGATGCCAAGATGATGAGACCTGACAGCAATCCATGAAAGTATCGAGGTTTATTGAAGAAATTCTTAATTTTATCCATTCCCATTATTTTTTTTCAATTCCCACTATTTATCCAAAAGGGTTTCTATAATTCTGTAATCCAAGGTTTGACCTTTGAGAACCACGTTATAAGCTTTGCTCTGGGGCTGCTGCAATTCAAAGTTTCCTTTTTGAAATACCGTCAAATTAACCTGCTCTCCCGCTTCTATTTTGGGGACATTCAACCCGTATAATTCTCTATTACCGTAGGTCAATGAATGCAAAATTGCAGACATTTCCTGCTCTGTTTTTCCGCTCAGCAATATGTGAGATAGGGCATCGTAAGTGGCGGCTCCAAAACGCGCGTAATTGAACTCCAATTTCTTATTTTCAACGTCTTCGGGGGTATGATTGGCACAAATTCCGTCAATCACACCATCCACCAATCCTTGAACCAATGCTTTCCTATCTTCCTCAGTCCTCAACGGCGGAAGCACTTTGAAATTTGATTCAAATTCACCTACCAACTTGTCTGTTCCATACAAATTCAAAGCTGGAACCACCGCAGAAATCCTCACTCCAGCTGCCTTGGCATTTCTAATGATCTCCACTGATTCTTTGGAACTCACACCTAAAACTATCACTGGCACATCCAACCATTTTGCTATCTCAATAATCGCTAATACCTCAACCGTTTCGCTGGCTGTAGGTATTCCTTTCAATCCCAAATTCACACTCAATTCACCTTCGTGAACTTCTGCATTGGGAACCAACTTGGGGTTATACGCCATCTGCAAATAAGGAATGTTCAACGATTGACAGTATTGCATCAATCGGCTTCTCAAGCTCAAAGTCGCACCGCCCATCATTCCATCGGTGACTCCAATGCTACCGGCTTGAGACAGTTCATAAACTTCGGCCATCTCTTTACCTTCTGCATGCTCCGACGCCAATCCCAGAGGATATAATTTCACTTTTTGAACCTGAGATTTTTGAATCAATGACTCAATCACAGCGGGTTTCTCTGGCAAAGGATCTGTACCACACAATGCCGCTACCTCGGTAAATCCGCCGGCCGCTGCGGATAGACAAAAAGTCTCAACCGTTTCCTTCCAAGGTTCACCCGGATCTGGCAAAAAAGAGTAGGCGTCAAACCATCCCCCGGAAACAAAAAGATCATTTCCTTTAATGACTTTAACATTTTCGGGAGCGCTGATTGGGGATGTCGAAACCTGGGAAATAACTCCATTTTCAACCAAAATATTCACTCTCTGACCGTTCAGGGGGTGATTAATATCGTGCAATAAAGCACTTTGAATGAGCACTGAAGAATTCATGCTTGTTTCTGCGAATTTACAATTTTTGTTCGGAACGTGTTATACAGCACCCAAGACTCAAGCAAAATCAATCCTAGAGCAACATACAAGAGCCATTGCGTCCAGTTAAATAGGTTTTCACTTGATGCATTGTCAACCAAATCCAACTCTGTTTCAATCATTTTTACTCCTTGATCTGTATAATATTTCAAATCTCCAGGAGGCCCATTTTTAAACTCTCCATTTTTCACGTTAATTGCAAATACCTGATTAATGCCTGCTCCTTTTAATTGATAAAATCCTGAACGCTGAACCTCTTCTCCCAATTGCACACCCAATCCACGCTCCACATTTTGGATGTTTGCCAACCAAGAAACGTTAGAATCACTTAACGATGAAATGGACAACGATTTTTCTAAAGACAAATTCAGTTTAGAATCCAAATCAAAAACTCCATTTTGCTGCACATACAATTCATCAGAGCTCGGAGAACTTCCATAAATCAATTGTGAAAAAAGCGGTAAAAACCACACCGAGTTCCTCACCTTCTGCAAGCCGTCTTTCCAAGATGCCGCCCAAATAAAATCTATCCTATCAGCTTGATCATTTCTAAAAAGAACTGATTGCTTATTCTCCGTTTGAATCAACGCATCAAAGTCCTTTGCTAGTCTATCGCTCCACTGTTCATTTACTGCAACTTCAGGAAGGGGTGTCTTATCGTCTAATGCTGTTCTTAAAAATCCTTCAAAAACCGACAAATCCAAAAAATTAGATTCTAACCTTGAAAAAGCACTTTTAGCATTCAATTTGGAGCTTTCTCCATTCAAAAAAATCATTCTACGTGCATTGCCTTGATAACTTTTCAAGTCATTTAAATTTCTCTGTTGAATGAGCCAATCTGCATCCTGTTCATTTTTCACCCATTTAAAACGTTCGGGTTGAAGGGTAAAAATCTTCTCAAACTCCTTATATCCTTCAAATTGTGGCTCAACATAAATTTTCTGGCGTTTATTTTGGGGAAACACACAAAACAACTGATTATCAGCTAAAAATTGATCACCGGAAATGGCTACTCTGAATGAATCTAGTTTAAGTCCGTTCAAATTAAATTCCACCTCTTTTGCAGATGTGGTAGTTTCTTGTTCATTGAATTGGATGCTTTTCTGAGCTTTAATAACACCATTTGCCCATAAACTCACGTTTGTTAAAACTTGAGTTCCTTCAAGAGAATGCAATGAAACCTGAGCCTTTAATCCTGATTTATCTTTGTTAAAGTAAACCGTATCCAAAGCAAGATTAAACTCATTTTTACCTATATTTTGCCGCCCTACTTTCAAAAAACTACAAGAATTCAATAAATCACTTGAAATTAAAGTAGAGTTGCACCCACTCAGAAAGTCTCCCTGAAAATCACTAACAACCAAAACCTTGGGCGAAAATCCGTCTTCTTTTGCTCTATTAACCCAGTTTTGAGCCCTGCTAATCATCTCTCTCAAATTGCTGGGTCTAGAATTCTCAGCAATCACTCCCAATGAACTTCGAAGTTGGCCCGCATCAATCCACCCTTGAGAATTTTCACTAGTAACCAGAGCAAAACTCTGCTGAGTTGGCCCTGATTTCAACCATTCTTGCAACAATTCTTGCGCTTGTTGATGCGCACTTTCACCCTCCTTGTTGGGCAAAAACATACTAGGCGAATGATCATAAATGACTATCCACCGAACTTGATTGGTTTTTGAATTTTGGGGGACGTAGGGCTGTGCAAAGCCAATAACCAGGAATGAAATAAACAACGATCTCAAAGTCAACAACAACCAAAACCGAATGTTCCGTTGTTTTTGACTAACTTGTAGTGCCTTAAATAACCGTGAAACTCCAGGAAAAAGAATTTTCTTTCTCTTTCTAAACTGCAACAGGTGAACCGCAATTGGGATCAGCAGCAGTAAAAATCCCCAGAGAAATTCAGGATGTTTAAATGCCATTTACATTAGAACAATCCATTGATTGTACTTTCAACTTGGTTGATGATTTTAGCTAAATCTTCTGGATTATCTTGAAAATTCATGTCATCAACATTGAAAATCAACAATGGCCCCAATTTGTAATCTGAAATCCAAGCTTCGTATCTTTCATTGAGTCGTTTCAAATAATCCAAACGAATAGCATCTTCGTAATCACGGCCACGCATTTGAATTTGATCAACCAATTTAGGAATTCCTGCTCTCAGGTAGATCAATAAATCAGGGGCTTGAATTTGCTCTTTTATATTTTCATACAAGCGGCTATAATTCTCGAAATCCCTGGTGCTCATGAGTCCCATAGAATGCAAGTTAGGAGCAAAAATATTTGCATCTTCATAGATGGTTCTATCTTGTATCACGGTTTTTTTACCGTTCCTAATTTCTTGAATTCTCTGCCAGCGGGTATTTAAGAAATACACCTGAAGATTGAAACTCCAGCGCTGCATATCTTCATAAAAATCAGATATATACGGATTATCATCCATATCTTCAAGATGAACCTCCCAATCATAATGTTTGGCTAAAAGATTTGTAAGGGTTGTCTTCCCTGCTCCTATATTTCCTGCAATAGCAATATGTCTTGCCATAGTGCAATATTAAACCATGAAAACGAGGGTTTCGGCATTTTATGGGAATAAAAGTTTTACACAAAATCACTGTTACACTATACAAATCCGACCTTTGCAACTTCTTTCGTATAAAATGGCAAATAAAAAAAACACCAGTAACTGGCAGCTGTTTATTAGGCTTCTAAAAATCGCCGATTTCCAACGTTCAGCCATTCTATTTGCTGCATTTCTCACGGTGGTTCAAAGCTTATTAACCGCATTACAACCCAATTTATACCAATACATCATAGATCACGTAATTATGGCGCGCCACTTCAATCAATTGGAATTGTGGTCCCTGATTCTTTTGATTTGGCTCATAGCGCAAACCGTCATTGCCTTTTTCAATTCTTACCTCTCCGAAAAAATTGCGCAATCCATCATTTTAAAACTACGCCAATACATCTATGATCACTTAACCCACTTGAAACTATCTTTTTTCGATAAAACCCCTGTCGGCACAGCAGTTACTCGCTCCATCACCGACGTTCAAACCATCACAGACCTTTTCTCTTCCGGCATCATCACCATTTTAGGTGACATGGTTCAAATAGTTGCCATCTTGGTTTGTATGTTTTTAATCAATTGGAAGTTGACCCTACTTACTCTTACCGTAATTCCGCTTTTGATTTGGGCAGGAAACTACTTCCGAAAAGGAACCCGTGATACGTTTCAAGAGGTCAGAAACCAAGTAGCTGCATTGAACGCCTTTCTGCAAGAAAGAATTACCGGCATGGGGGTCATTCAATTGTTCAATCAACAAAAATCAGAATACTCTAAATTCAAAAACATCAACAGCAAACATAGAGATGCCAACTTCAGGAGCATCTTTTATTATTCTGTCTTTTTCCCCATTGTAGAAGTATTAGTAGCACTTTCATTTGCCATCATCATCTCCTACGGAAGCATCCAAATCTTCGAGAAAAACCTTCAGCTCGGCGAGGTCACAGCATTCATCATGTTCATAAACCTATTCTTCCGTCCGGTAAGAGCCATTGCTGACCGATTCAATAACATTCAAATGGGAATCGTTGCTGCAGAGCGAATTTTCAACTTACTCGATGCCACAGAAAATCAAGAAAACTATGGAGATTTAAAGCCTGAAAAACTCCACGGTAAAATTGAATTCAAAGACGTTTGGTTTAGATACAATCAATCAGAAGATCATTGGACGCTCAAAGATGTTTCCTTTCAGTTAGAACCCGGAAAATCACTGGCCATCATTGGCTCTACCGGCTCTGGTAAGACCTCCATAGCCAATTTGATTACCTATAATTACCAACATGAGAAAGGTCAAATACTCATAGATGACCAAGAAGTACAAAATTATCACCTTCCCTCTTTGAGAAAACGAATTGCCTTTGTACTTCAAGATGTTTTCTTGTTCAGTGGCTCTATAGAATCTAATTTGAATTTGAAACAGGAAAATTTGCAACAACAAAAATTCCAATCCATCGCCGAAGAAATTGGCGCTTGGGACTTCATCAAAAACTTGCCTGGAGCTTTAGATTTTAACGTGATGGAAAGAGGACTTTCTCTCTCCCAAGGACAACGACAACTAATTTCCTTTCTGAGAGCTTTGGCTGTTGATCCAGACATCATTATTTTGGATGAAGCCACCAGTTCCATTGATTCACAATCTGAATCATTGATTCAAAAAGCCATTGAATTGTTATTAAAGAATAGAACTGCGGTAGTCATTGCTCACAGATTGAGCACTATAAAACACTGCAATCAAATCATGGTGGTAGAAGCCGGATCCATAGTAGAAAAAGGCACGCCCACAGAACTATTGGCTAAAGATGGCCATTACAAGCAACTCTACGAAACACAAATTTCGCACAAATAGAAAAGGCCACCCTTGCGAGGTGGCCTTTTTATAATGAGTTAAGAATATCAATCTTCGTCTTCAACAGCCATCTTAGAGGCCATTAAACGATCGTATTCGTCACGAGATCCAGTTACAACGTTTTGTATAGCTCTCATACCAGTACCTGCAGGGATTAAATGTCCAACGATTACGTTTTCTTTCAGACCCTTCAATTCATCTACCTTACCAGAGATTGCTGCTTCATTCAACACCTTGGTGGTTTCCTGGAACGACGCTGCACTCATGAAGCTTTGTGTTCCCAAAGAAGCTTTGGTAATACCTTGCAATATTGGAGTAGCTGTAGCAGGAACTGCATCACGGAATTCAACTAAACGCTTATCTTGACGGCGCAAAGCGCTATTTTCTTGACGTAGTTCTTTCAAACTTACAATCTGTCCAGCATGCATCACATCACTTTCACCAGCATCAGTTACAAACTTCTTGTCGTAAATCCAGTCATTTTCTTTCTGCAAAGTCCATTTATCAACGGCCTCAGCTTCCAAGAAACGTGTATCACCTGGATCAACAACTTCCATTTTCTGCATCATCTGACGAACGATTACCTCAATATGTTTATCGTTGATTTTTACACCCTGAAGGTTGTAAACCTCTTGAATACCATTTAAGACATAACGTTGTACCGCCGCAGGACCTTCAACGCGAAGAATATCTTGAGGAGTGATTGCTCCATCAGACAACGGTTGACCTGCACGCACATAATCACCATCGTGAACCAAGATATGCTTAGACAATGAAACTTGGAAGTGCTTAACTTCACCGTCTTTAGAGGTAATGATGATCTCTTGGTTACCGCGTTTAGAAACACCATATGTTACCACACCGTCTGTCTCAGCAACTACTGCTGGATTGGATGGGTTACGTGCTTCAAACAACTCAGTTACACGAGGAAGACCACCGGTAATGTCTCGAGTACGAGTTGCAGAACGTGGCATCTTCGCTAAGATATCACCCGCTTTAACGGTTTGACCATTCTTTGCAACCAAAATAGATTTCACAGGCAAGTTAAAGGTTTTGATGTTGCCTTCACCGTCTTCAACACGGAATACTGGAACCTTAGTTTTATCTTTAGATTCAGTAATAACCATTTCAGAAAGACCGGTTTGCTCATCACCTTCTTCACGCATGTTAATACCTTCAATGATATTATCAAACTCTACTTTACCAGTGATATCAGAAATAATCAAGGTATTGAAAGGATCCCATGTACACAACAAGTCGCCCTTCTTTACTTTTTGATTTTCTTTCACCATCAACTCCGCTCCATAAGGAATGTTGTAGGTAGTGATTACTGTTTTTAATTTTGGATCCAAAATTCTGATTTCCCCTGAACGACCCAATACCACAACGGCAGTTTTATTTTCACCTGTGTTGTTGTCAATGGTTTCTTTTTCAACCGTACGCATACCGTCAAAACTTACCACACCTTCGTATTTGGTATCCATGGTATTTTCAGCAGCAATATTCAATGCCGCACCACCCGTGTGGAACGTTCTCAATGTCAACTGAGTACCTGGCTCACCGATTGACTGTGCTGCAATAACACCCACAGCTTCACCGCGTTGAACCATTCTACCTGTTGCCAAGTTACGTCCATAACAACGAGAACATACACCACCTAAAGTTTCGCAAGTCAATACTGAACGAATTTCAACTTCTTCAATACCCGCTGCTTCAATTGCCGTTGCACCTTCTTCGTTGATTTCATGACCTGCAGCAATCAATTTCTCACCCGTTTCTGGATGGTAAACATCATCTAATGCTGTTCTACCCAAAATACGATCATACAAAGACTCTGTAATCTCGTCATTGGTTAAAATTGCGGTCATATTGATACCTCTTAAAGTACCACAATCAGCTTCAACAATCACTACGTCTTGAGCTACGTCATGTAAACGACGAGTCAAGTAACCCGCATCGGCTGTTTTCAAAGCCGTATCTGCAAGACCCTTACGAGCACCGTGCGTTGATACGAAATACTCCAATACGTTCAAACCTTCTTTAAAGTTTGAAATAATCGGGTTTTCAATGGTATCTCCAGATCCGCTATTGCTGTTCTTTTGAGGTTTAGCCATCAATCCACGCATACCGCCCAACTGACGAATTTGCTCCTTAGATCCACGCGCTCCAGAATCCAACATCATATAAATAGGGTTGAATCCTTGATCGTCATTTTGCAATTCGTTGATCAATACCTTAGCCAACTGGTTGTTCACACGTGTCCACAAGTCAATTACTTGGTTGTAACGCTCGTTGTTGGTAATGAATCCCATATCGGCATTAGATTGAATTTCACGAACTTCATCCATTGCTTTGCTTACCAATTCCTCTTTTTCAGTTGGAATTTTAACGTTGCTCAAGTTAAAGCTCAATCCACCGCGGAAAGCGTAGTGGAATCCAAGATTCTTGATATCATCTAGGAAGTCAGCAGCTGCTGCCACACCAGAGATACGAATAACTTCAGCAATGATGTCACGCAAGTTCTTTTTCTTCAACAACTCGTTGATAAAACCAACTTGTTCAGGAACAACCTGATTGAACAACACTCTACCTACTGAAGTATCAATCAACTTCCATTTCAATTCTCCGTTTTCACGAACCTTCACTCTACACTTGATCAAAGCATGTAATTCTGCTTTGCCCTCATTGTAGGCAATGATCACTTCCTCCGCACCGTAGAAAGTCAAACCTTCACCCACTACTGGATGTTCAGGTGTGCTCTTGCGCTGCTTTGTGATGTAATACAGACCCAAGATCATGTCTTGAGAAGGTACTGTGATAGGTGAACCGTTGGCAGGGTTCAAAATGTTATGACTCGCCAACATCAACAATTGAGCTTCAGCAATCGCTGCATTACCCAATGGTACGTGCACCGCCATCTGGTCACCGTCAAAGTCGGCGTTGAAACCCGCACAAACTAAGGGGTGTAACTGAATAGCTTTACCTTCTACCAACTTGGGTTGGAACGATTGTATACCCAATCTGTGAAGCGTAGGAGCACGGTTAAGAAGTACAGGGTGACCTTTCAAGATATTTTCTAGAATATCCCAAATTACCGGATCCTTCTTCTCAACTATTTTCTTTGCTGTTTTTACTGTTTTAACAATTCCACGCTCAATCAACTTACGAATGATGAACGGCTTGAACAATTCAGCCGCCATGTTCTTGGGCAATCCACATTCATTCAATTTCAATGTAGGACCAACCACAATTACCGAACGACCAGAATAGTCAACACGTTTACCTAATAAGTTCTGACGGAAACGTCCTTGCTTACCTTTAAGCATATCGCTCAATGATTTCAACGGACGGTTACCTTCACTCTTCACGGCACTTGCACGACGGGTATTATCCAACAAGGAATCTACCGCCTCTTGCAACATACGCTTTTCGTTTCTCAAGATCACATCTGGAGCTTTGATTTCAACCAAACGCTTCAAACGATTGTTACGAATAATTACACGACGGTAAAGATCGTTCAAATCTGAAGTAGCGAAACGTCCACCTTCCAAAGGAACCAACGGACGCAATTCTGGTGGAATCACAGGCAACATGCGCATGATCATCCATTCAGGGCGATTTTCACCCGTCTTTTGAGCACTGCGGAAGCTTTCAATTACTTTCAAACGCTTCAATGCTTCTTGCTTACGCTGCTGAGAAGTTTCAGTAGCCGCTTGAATACGAAGATCATAGCTCAAAGTATCAAGATTTACTCGTTTAAGCAAATCTTCCAAAGCTTCAGCACCCATCTTAGCGATGAATTTATTGGGATCAGAATCTTCCAACATTTGATTCTCTTTTGGCAAAGAGTCTAAAATGTCTAGATATTCTTCTTCTGATAATAAATCAAGGTTGTTTACATTGGTAGCAATACCTGGCTGAATCACCACATAACGCTCGTAATAAACCACCATATCCAACTTTTTGGTTGGAATGCCCAACAAGTAACCAATTTTGTTTGGTAATGAACGGAAGTACCAGATGTGCGCTACAGGAACCACCAAGTTGATGTGTCCCATACGCTCACGACGTACTTTCTTTTCAGTTACCTCAACTCCACAACGGTCACAAACAATTCCTTTATAACGAATTCGCTTGTACTTACCGCAATGGCATTCATAATCCTTGATAGGTCCAAAAATACGCTCGCAGAAGAGACCGCCCATTTCTGGTTTGTAACTTCTGTAGTTGATGGTTTCAGGTTTTACTACTTCACCAAAACTACGGCGCAATATGATTTCAGGGGAGGAAAGTGAAATTCTCACTTTACTAAAGTTGCTCCCAATTTTTTGATTTTTTTTCTGAAGTTGCATTTTCTTTCTTTATGCAGGATTATTCCAAAAATGATAATTCTAGACCCAAACCACGAAGTTCATGGATCAATACATTGAATGACTCAGGAGTACCCACTTGAGTAATGTTGTCACCTTTAACAATGGCCTCATAAGCTTTTGCTCTACCCATGATATCGTCAGACTTGATCGTCAAGATTTCACGAAGAATATTAGAAGCACCAAATGCTTCCAATGCCCAAACCTCCATCTCACCGAAACGCTGTCCTCCGAACTGAGCCTTACCACCCAATGGTTGTTGAGTAATCAACGAGTAAGGACCAATTGAACGGGCGTGCATCTTATCATCAACCATGTGTCCAAGTTTCAACATGTAACTCACACCTACTGTGGTTGGCTGGTCAAATTTCTCACCAGTCAAGCCGTTATTCAAGTACACCAATCCGTTATCAGGAACTCCTGCTTTACGAGTGTAGTCTTGAATATCTTCAAGTGAAGCACCATCAAAAATTGGAGTCGCGAATTTCACGCCCAATTCTTTACCTGCCCAACCCAATACGGTTTCATAGATTTGACCCAAGTTCATACGTGAAGGTACACCCAATGGGTTCAACACGATGTCCATAGGCGTTCCGTCGTCCAAGAATGGCATATCTTCTTCACGAACAATACGAGCAACAATACCCTTGTTTCCGTGACGACCCGCCATCTTATCACCCACCTTCAACTTACGTTTGTTTGCAACATAAACCTTAGCTAATTTCAAGATACCTGTAGGTAACTCATCACCCACACTAATTGAATATTGCTCGCGTTTGAAGTTGGTTACTTTTTCGTTGTAAACATTGATGTAGTTTTTCAATAAACGTACAATCAGATCGTTTTTATCGTCATCAGCCAACCAATTCATGTAGTTCACGTTGGTGTAGTCAATGGCCAATAAATTTTTCTGAGTGAATTTAGTTCCTTTTGGAATCAACTCCTCACTGTACATATTGAATACGCCTTGGCTAGTTTTGCCGTTCACAATAGCAAACAACTTCTTAACCAATTCATCTTTCAAATTATTCAAATCTTTGCGATGGTCATCTTCCATCTTTTGAAGTTTTGATTTATCTGAAGTACGGGTATTCTTATCTTTCTTAGATTTACTGAATAATTTCTTTTCAATTACAACCCCTTGTGCACCTGGAGGCGCTTTCAAAGAAGCATCTTTGACATCACCAGCCTTATCTCCAAAGATTGCTCTTAACAATTTCTCTTCAGGAGATGGCTCAGTCTCACCTTTAGGAGTGATTTTACCAATCAAGATATCACCTTCTTTAACTTCAGCACCCACACGAATCAAACCAAATTCATCTAAGTTCTTGGTCATTTCTTCGCTCACATTAGGAATATCATTGGTCAATTCTTCTTCTCCACGCTTGGTGTCACGAACTTCCAATTCATATTCAGTAATATAAATGGTGGTGTACATATCTTCCTTCACCACGCGCTCAGAAATTACAATCGCATCCTCAAAGTTGTAACCCTGCCAAGGCATGTAAGCCACACGTAAGTTACGACCTAAAGCCAATTCTCCATCTTGGGTAGCATAACCTTCAGACAATACTTGTCCTTTGGTTACACGATCACCCAATTTAACACATGGACGAAGGTTGATACAAGAGTTTTGGTTGGTTCTGCGGAATTTAATTAAAGGATAAGTTTTAGTATCGCCAGTAAAGCTTACCAAATTGTCATTATCATCATAGTCATACTTAACAGTGATTTCACGAGCATCAACTGATACAATAACACCGTTTCCTTCGGAATTCACCATAGAACGACTATCTCTTGCCACTTTCTCTTCCAAACCTGTACCAACAATTGGCGCCTCGGGCACCAATAAAGGTACTGCCTGACGTTGCATGTTAGATCCCATCAAAGCACGGTTCGCATCATCATGTTCTAGGAACGGAATCAACGAAGCTGCAATAGATACAATCTGGTTAGGAGCAACGTCCATATAATCTAGTTGAGCTGGATTAACCAACGGGAAGTCACCCTCTTTACGGCTTTTTACTAATTCAGTTTTAAAGTTACCTTTATCATCCAAAACAGCATTTGCCTGTGCAATGGTCTTTCCGTCTTCTTCTTCAGCACTTAGATAAATAATATCACCAGTGATTTTACCTTTTTCTACTTGTCTATAAGGAGTTTCCAAGAAGCCCATTCCATTGATTTTCGCGTGCACACACAACGATGAAATCAAACCAATGTTTGGTCCTTCAGGAGTCTCAATGGTACACAAACGTCCGTAGTGAGTATAGTGAACGTCACGAACCTCAAAACCTGCTCTTTCCCTGCTCAAACCACCTGGACCAAGTGCACTCAAACGACGTTTGTGTGTAATCTCCGCCAAAGGATTGATTTGATCTAAGAATTGAGAAAGCTGATTGGTTCCAAAGAATGAATTAATTACTGATGACAAGGTACGAGCATTCACCAAATCTTGAGGTGTGAAAACTTCATTGTCACGAATATTCATTTTTTCGCGAATGGTTCTTGCCATACGCGCCAATCCTACACCAAACTGAGCATACAACTGCTCACCTACGGTACGAACACGACGGTTAGACAAGTGATCAATATCATCAAGTACTTCGTCTCCGTTGTACAAAAAAATCAAATACTTAATGATTGAAATGATGTCATCGTTTGTTAAAACTCGAACATCCATAGAATGATCTAATTTTAACTTCTTGTTGATTCTGTAACGACCTACATCACCTAAATCATAACGCTTATCAGAGAAGAACAATCGCTCAATGATACCACGAGCAGTTTCCTCGTCTGGAGGATCTGCATTCCTCAACTGACGATAAATTACCTCAAGGGCCTCTTTACCGTTGTTTGATGTATCCTTTTGAAGCGTGTTATAAATTACAGAATAATCAGTATCTCCATCACCTTGAGTACTTAAAATGATGGTTTTAACTCCTGCTTCAATAATGGTATCAATATGGTCTTCTTGAATTTCAGTATCGCGCTCTAAAATAACTTCATTACGCTCAATTGAAACTACCTCACCGGTATCTTCGTCTACGAAGTCTTCTATCCAAGTTTTCAAAACACGTGCGGCCAATTTACGACCTACTACGCGCTTCAAACCAGCTTTAGAAACTTTAACTTCTTCGCTCAATCCGAAGATATCCAAAATATCTTTATCGCTCTCAAATCCAATAGCTCTCAAAAGAGTAGTAACTGGGAATTTTTTCTTACGGTCAATGTACGCATACATTACGGCATTCACGTCAGTTGCAAATTCAATCCATGAACCTTTAAAAGGAATGACACGGGCTGAATACAATTTAGTTCCGTTTGAGTGCGTGCTTTGTCCAAAGAATACACCTGGAGAACGATGCAACTGACTCACAATAACACGTTCAGCACCATTAACAATAAAGGTGCCGTTGGGAGTCATGTAGGGCAAAGTACCAAGGTAAACATCTTGAACTATGGTTTCAAAATCTTCGTGTTCAGCATCGTTACAGCTCAATTTTAATTTAGCCTTCAATGGAACAGCATAGGTCAATCCACGCTCAATACACTCTTCTAGTGTATAACGCGGTGGATCTACGAAGTAGTCTAAAAACTCCAATGTGAAAATACTCCTAGTATCGCTAATAGGAAAATTCTCACGGAATACTTTGAACAATCCTTCACCTTCTCTTAAGTCTGAGGGGGTATCCAATTGGAAGAATTCTTGGAAGGACTTCAACTGAACGTCCAAGAAATCGGGGTATTCTATGGCGTGTTGTACCTTGCCAAAAGAAATACGTTTATTTGATATAGTACTCAATGTTTTGTTTTTTTAATGTTTTACAATGGGAGTTATACTGTAAATAACGCCCAAAAGCCCCTTGGGTTTACCAGGGGCTTTGGAGGTTCTAGTTGGTGATATTACTTAACTTCAACTTCGGCACCGGCTTCCTTCAATTGAGCTGCGATATCTTCTGCTTCAGCTTTAGATATTTTCTCTTTCACAGCTTTAGGAGCACCGTCTACCAATTCTTTGGCTTCTTTCAATCCAAGACCAGTTAAGTCTTTAACAACTTTAACTACTTGCAATTTACCAGCACCAGCGTTCTTCAAAATAACATCAAATTCAGTTTGCTCAGCAGCAGCACCAGAGTCACCTCCAGCAGCAGGAGCAGCAACTGCTACAGCAGCAGCAGCAGGCTCAATACCGTGCTCGTCTTTCAAAATTTGAGCTAGCTCGTTAACTTCCTTTACAGTAAGATTTACCAACTGATTCGCGAATTCTTTTAAATCTACCATTGTTTTACTTTTTAAGTGTTATTGTTTTTTTTTAATTTCTTTCTTGTAATGTTTTTACCAAACCTGCAATCTTCTGTCCACCATTAGACTGCAATGCACTGATAACGTTCTTCGCAGGAGACTGCAACAGAGATATAATATCTCCAATAAGGTCTTCTCTGCTTTTTAGGTTCACTAAGTTGGTTAATTGGTCATCGCCAATGTAAACGCTATGATCAATCCAAGCACCCTTTAATGTAGGTACTTCAGATTTCTCACGGAACTTCTTCATGGTAGTTGCAGGTGCCTTTACGTTCTCACCTGTCAATACACATGTAGTTCCTGACAAAACGCTTGACAAATCGCCAAAGTCTTTATCAGATTGCTCCATAGCAATTCTTACCAACGTATTTTTAACCACACGCATTGTCACACCGTTCTCAAAAAACATGCGACGCAACGCGTTTGTATCTTTAGCTGACAATCCACTTGGATCTGCCAAGTAAACGAAAGCGTTACTGTTAAAAGTTTCAACCAGTTCCGCTACGATTTGTTCTTTTTCTGACTTTCTCATGGCTTATTAGATTCCTGGGATTGATTTAACTTCTACAGCAACTCCTGGACTCATGGTGCTGCTTACAAAAATACTCTTGAAGTAGGTTCCTTTAGCTGCAGAAGGCTTCAAACGGTGCAATACCTGTACCAGTTCTAAAGCATTCTCACTCAATTTCTGAGCATCAAAAGACACTTTACCTACTGAGGCATGAATGATACCAGTTTTGTCAACCTTAAAATCAATCTTACCCGCTTTTACCTCGGTAACTGCTTTTCCAACTTCTGTGGTAACCGTGCCGCTCTTTGGATTAGGCATTAAGTTACGAGGACCCAAGATTTTACCTAGACGACCTAACTTAGCCATTACCGATGGCATCGCAACAATGATGTCAATGTCGGTCCAACCTGCAGCAATTTTCTCGATATAATCGTCTAATCCAACGTGGTCTGCACCAGCGTCTTTAGCTTCTTGTTCTTTATCTGGAGTTACCAACGCTAAAACGCGTACGGTTTTACCCAATCCGTGAGGCAAAGATGCCACACCACGAACCATTTGATTCGCTTGACGAGGATCAACACCCAAACGAACGTCAATATCAAAAGATGAATCAAACTTGGTGTTGCTAATCTTTTTTACGATTTCAGCAGCTTCCAACAATGAGTATTCTTTGGTATTGTCATATAGAGCCAATGCCTCTTTTCTCTTTTTTGTTAATTTCATAATCGATTAAAATTAAAAAGGTGCGTCTCCTGTGATTGTAATACCCATACTGCGCGCAGTACCGGCAACCATTCTCATTGCAGACTCAATTGTGAAACAATTCAAATCAGGCATTTTGTCTTGAGCAATTGTACGAACTTGGTCCCATGAAACAGAACCTACCTTCTTACGATTTGGCTCAGCTGAACCTTTCTTGATTTTAGATACCTCTACCAATTGTACAGCTACAGGAGGAGTCTTAATGATGAACTCAAAAGACTTATCTGTGTACACTGTAAGAACCACCGGCAGGACTTTACCCATTTGATCTTGGGTACGTGCGTTGAACTGTTTGCAAAAGTCCATGATGTTTACCCCTTTGGCACCTAATGCAGGACCAATTGGAGGTGCCGGATTTGCTTGTCCGCCTTTTACCTGGAGTTTTACAAAAGTTTGAATTTCTTTTGCCATTTTTCTGTTACTTACTTTTACGAATTACAATTTTTGAACCTGATTATAGTTTAACTCAAGTGGTGTTCTTCTACCAAAAATCTTCACCATCACCTTGAGTTTGCGCTTTTCTTCTTGAACTTCTTCAACTACCCCATCAAAATCATTGAAAGGACCGTCAATTACTTTAACTGCTTCACCCACCAAATAGTGATCTTCAGATACCATTTCGCCTTCAGTTAATTCGTCAGCGGTACCTAAGATACGACTTAGTTCATTGGGTCTTAATGGAACCGGTGAATCTTTGGAACCGAGAAATCCAACAACGCCAGAAACACCTTTAATTAAAGGCATCACTTCCGGATCCGAAAAATCAGCACGAATCAAAATGTATCCAGGGAAAGCATTGCGTTCCTTGATTACCTTTTTACCGTCTTTTACCTGATACACTTTTTCGGTAGGAATAAGAATTTCTGGAACAAAAGAAAGTTTGTTGTCGCGCTCAAGCTCAACTTCAACGTTATGCTTCACCTTCTTTTCTTGCCCGGTTACAGCACGTACAACATACCACTTATGTTTTTCTTCAGAAACTGACATCATTATTTAAAGAGTTTATAAAACTGGGTGGTTGAAAAACCCAATCCACTATCCAACGCCCAAATTACCAAAGAAAACAAAATAGATGCCACAATGACAATCCATGTGCTTTCCCTTAACTCTGTCCAGGTAGGCCAAGACACTTTGTTTTGAAGTTCGTCTTTAACCTCACGGACGTAATTTGAAAATTTTCCAGCCATAATTGGTTTTTTTTAGCACGGGCACAAGGATTCGAACCCTGATCAAAGGTTTTGGAGACCTCTATTCTACCATTGAACTATGCCCGTATAAAAAGGAGCCTTTACGGCTCCTTTTCGTTATAGCCTGCGTTTAACGCTGCTATTATTCAAGAATTTCAGTTACCTGTCCAGCACCTACGGTTCTACCACCCTCACGGATAGCGAAACGAAGTCCTTTTTCCATTGCAATTGGGTTAATTAACTCAACTGTTACAGAAACGTTATCACCAGGCATTACCATTTCTGTTCCTTCTGCTAACGTGATTTCTCCAGTTACGTCAGTGGTACGGAAATAGAACTGTGGACGGTATTTGTTAAAGAATGGAGTGTGACGTCCACCTTCTTCTTTGCTCAATACGTAAACCTCAGCTTTGAACTTCTTGTGAGGAGTTACTGATTTAGGAGCACAGATTACCATACCACGACGGATATCGTTTTTGTCGATACCACGCAATAAGATACCTGCGTTATCTCCAGCTTCTCCGCGATCCAATAACTTACGGAACATTTCTACTCCTGTACAAGTTGAAGTTAAGTGAGCACCGAAACCAATGATTTCTACTGCATCACCTACGTTGATCACACCACGCTCGATACGGCCAGTTGCTACTGTACCACGACCTGTGATTGAGAATACGTCTTCGATTGGCATCAAGAAAGGTTGATCAACCAAACGTGGAGGTACTGGTACCCAGTTGTCAACTGCTTCCATCAACTGAAGGATAGTGTTAACCCACTTCTCGTCGCCGTTCAATCCACCTAATGCAGATCCACGAATGATAGGAGTATTGTCTGAATCGAATTCGTAGAAGTCTAACAACTCACGAATTTCCATTTCAACCAAATCCAACAATTCTTCGTCGTCTACCATGTCTACTTTGTTCATGAAAACAACTAGACGAGGTACACCAACCTGACGCGCCAACAAGATATGCTCGCGAGTTTGTGGCATTGGACCGTCAGTTGAAGCAACTACCAAGATAGCGCCATCCATTTGAGCAGCACCAGTAACCATGTTCTTTACGTAGTCAGCGTGACCTGGACAGTCAACGTGTGCGTAGTGACGGTTCTTAGTTTGGTACTCTACGTGAGCAGTGTTAATGGTGATACCACGCTCTTTTTCTTCAGGAGCTGAGTCAATTGACTCGAATGAACGAGCTTCTGAGAAACCTGCGTTGGCTAATACAGAAGTGATAGCCGCAGTCAAGGTAGTTTTTCCGTGGTCAACGTGACCAATGGTACCAATGT
>CAZGQS010000029.1:0-22960 GCA_964527775.1 uncultured Rhizobium sp.
TACTCTAATGACAAGTAAATGGGAACTATTGTGGGACATTGAAAAACAGTGGTTAAATGACAATAAAAATCGATTTGAATAAAAAGGCAGCCCATAACTGTCGTTTGGCTCAATGGCGGGTGACGCGGTCTATGGAACATTCTACTTATCATCAACTTTTGTGGTATTGACAGTTTTTGCTCCGAAATCCCCCCCCACTGAGCCAAGCGCCCAACACGTTATATGGCATTTTAAATACGGACACCACCTATGATAATCGAAGCAGAAATAATTAGTCAACCATTTTCAGGTGAATACACGGAAAGAATTTACGACAATGAAAGTGTGTGGAATACTCAAAGTTGGACTTTTATAAAGTTTACCAATGACGATTACTCAGAATGGTGCGGACAATTTCGTGGCTTCCCAAGGCAAGTTGGAGTTTCGAAATTCAGAGAAATAGTTTTAGTTTTAACATCGGACTACTTATATCAGCTTGACAGAAAAACCGGCGAACTGAAAGAGTTTGAAGACCAACCGCAATTTCAAAACTTTACAACAACCCCTAATGGTGATTTTATTCTTGCAGACTACTACAGTATTAAGAAAGTTACAACAAGTATAAAAGAAATAGAACCTATTGAAAGTCCAATAGAAATGGACAACATTGTATTTAAACAATGGGACAACGAAAAACTTGAATTTACTTGTGAAGAATTTTCGAATTGGGACAGGTACTTAACTATGACCTATGATAGTGAAACAAACAAGATTGAAATAAAAAATGCTACATAATAGCTATTGGCAATAGGTGGGGGGCTTACCCATTTGAAAGTTTTGTGGCTGCCAAAAGTTCATTTCTCCGAACTAGCTTTTGATGCTATTTATGGTTTTTTTGATTCGATTTTTCGACTAGATGCTTACATTGCATTGTTTTGCATAGATTTCCCAATTGAAAACAACAGCTTGCACTTCATCAATGATTTTATTTGCGTCTTTTATATTAAAATATTCCCCCAATTCCATGAGATGTTTTCTCGTGGGATTTTTACTCTCTCTTGCTACGGTTGTGCTGTGCATGCCATGTCTCGAAGAGGAAAAAGTCAAATCAAAGGCAGGTGCTACTTTCCAAGTTCCATCATCAACCATTAAAAAAGCAAAGTTCTTACTGTGATCATCTCGATTGTGTGCAAATACGTTAAAAGCAGCCAGGCGCAATATTTTTTCCACGTGTTTCATAATTACCTCGTTTTATCGCTGAATAATTTTTCTATCTTTTCTAAATTATCCAATGGTTTGAAAATGAGTTCAAAGTCGTTTAACCGATTTAAAACCTGAGCAAGTTTTAATAATGACTTCAGCGAAATTTGTCCAGTTAATTCAAATCGTTTGATGCTTCCCAACGAAACACCCGACCGTTTGGCCAATTCAGCCTGAGTTAAACCCATCTGTTTCCTTAATGTTTTGTGCTTAAAAGGAACATCCACCAGAATATCCGTTGGATTCTTATTGACGCCAAATTTTAACATAATAGCTAATATATTAGACAAAAGAACTGAAATATATTTAAAATAGCTAATATGTTAGCTATTTATAACCTTGCGTTTTAAGTCAAATTTGAATTTGCAGGTAATAATAGAACTCTTACCACAGGGGTATGAATAATGTGACGACTCAGATAGACAACCAAAAACTGTTGTGACATGCGGAGAACAATTAAAATATTTGCCGCATTTTTGCGGAGAATAATGCTTATATTTACTGCAACATCTATTCCCAAAAGTGGCTAAATACATTTACGAATACAAAAATTGGACAGATTTCACTTGGCGCGAAACCGATATCAATGCCATATTTGGTGAAGTCCGCAACCTGCAAGGTAAGATTGTAGGACAGATGAATACATTGGGTTTTGCCACCAAAGAGGAAGCGACACTTACTACTTTGACGCTTGACGTTATTAAATCATCTGAAATAGAAGGAGAAAAACTCGACTATGACCAAGTGCGTTCATCCATTGCAAGAAGACTAGGTATTAATATAGCCGGACTTGTTCCTGCAAATAGAAACGTGGAAGGAGTTGTTGAAATGATGCTTGATGCAACCCAAAATTATCTAAAACCACTGACCAACGAGCGATTGTTTGGCTGGCATTCGGCACTCTTTCCGACCGGACACAGCGGAATGCACAAAATAGAAGTTGGAAGCTATCGCACTGGTGAGATGCAAATAGTTTCCGGTGCGATGGGAAAAGAAAAAGTTCACTATGAAGCGGTTCCTGCAAACCGAGTTCAAGAAGAAATGGACAGTTTTTTAAAATGGTTCAACAATCATGATAAAATGGACCCGGTTATAAAATCTGCAATTGCCCATTTCTGGTTTATCATTATCCACCCATTTGACGATGGTAATGGAAGAATAGCAAGAGCAATTTCGGATTTAATGCTTGCCCGTGCAGACAATACTACTGAACGATATTATAGTATGTCAAGCCAAATTTTGGTTGAAAGAAAGCAGTATTACGAGATTCTACAAAAAGTTCAACATAGCACTAGCGATATTACAGAGTGGTTAGGCTGGTTTTTGCATTGCCTTAGAAATTCTCTATTGGCAACAGAGGCTACGATGCAAAAAATATTGCGAAAAATTGAGTTCTGGAAAGTTCACGAAAGTAGGGAGTTCAACGCACGACAAAGATTAATGTTAAATAAACTTTTTGACGGATTTGACGGAAAACTGAAATCATCAAAGTGGGCAAAGATTGCCAAATGTTCACCCGATACCGCATTGCGTGACATTAAGGATTTAATGGTCAAAGGAATTTTACGTCAAGAGCAACAAGGTGGGCGAAGCACAAACTACGAACTTGCAGATTTCTGAAATCAAGGTTTTTGGAGACAACAACAACCAAGAACTGAACCCAAACATGCACACCAAAACTGACACAAAATAAATTCTCAGCCCTCACCTTTAAACTAAAAAGCCCCCAAATTGGAGGCTTTTTTTTCGTAGCGAAGGGGGGAATTGAACCCCCGACCTCAGGGTTATGAATCCTGCGCTCTAACCACCTGAGCTACCTCGCCTGATTTTCAGGGTGCAAAAATAGTGATTTTCTGCCAATATGCAAAAAGCTTTACTTTTTTAATACGCGCTGCAAACTTTCAAATACGGTTTCAGTGGTTAAATCTTCCATGCACGATGTGCCTAACTTGCACTTACCCAAATAGAAACACTGACATTCCTTCGATGGTTGAACAATCTCACCTTTGTTGAATAAATCGAATTCATGGGCATTAAAAATGTTGTTCATTAGTACAATTCTTTTGCCCAATCCCAAAGTTAAATGCATCCCCATGGTAACTTGAGTAACCACAGCATCGCACTGATCAATCAAGTTGATGAAATGGCTCAAAGAAAAATGTCCCAAATAAGGAGCGCCGCTGCCTTCTTGAATTTCTAAATTTCGCTCGTGCTCCTGACTACCGCCCAAAAGCAAAGGGTAATACCCCGCATCTTGTATCTTTTTGGCCAGTTCAACCCATTTCTCAATGCTCCACAATCTAGTGGTCCAACGATCGCCGCAGCCTGTGTTCAACCCAATGATTTTTTTACCTGTAGGAAGATTCCAAGAATAACCTTTATCTGAATGATTATCAAGAAGGTATGGCTCTCCATGGTATTCCATCCCACACAATTCAAAAATTTCTGTGCAGTAGTTTTTTGTGTTGGCTTTGCTAACATCGTCAAACAAGCCTGTATCAAATTTGTGCTGGGCCAATTCATTGGCAGGCTGAGTAGCGCCATCTTTCAAAATATAGCCATATTTTTCTTTGGCAGATACCATTTTCAATAGGGCCGACGCTTCTTTTTCCTTATCCAAATTGATGGCAATATCCCAATCAACGTTGGTGACATAAAGTTGTGCCTCAATGCCCAATTTATAGATTTCATGGATTTCACCCTTCGGGAGGATATCTGGAAAAAGGGTAATCCAAGTGAATTTTGCGTTGGGATAAAGCGATTTATATCGAGTAATCAAGGGCGTTGTTCGAATTACGTCGCCCATCGCACCCAGTTTTATAATTAAAATGCGTTTCTCGATTTGTGTGTATTCGGGACAGTTTTCGCAGTGATATCCGTGCGTTTTGTGGGGTTTACAAGGTATATGTCCCAAAAAATGCAGGCAATCAGGTTTGTAATGCATGTCGCGAAATTAGGTTATTTCAGAAAAATGACGTGCGTTGGCAACTAAAATGCCTAAAAAATTGTCTAATTTAGTAGTTTGAAAATGGGCTTAAAACCGTTAAAAAATTATAGCTTTTTGACTTTGAAATTTTGGATGTTTTTGCTCGCTTTTGCAGTGGCTGGAATTTCCAATGCTTCACACTTGGTGGGTGGTTTTCTGACCTATGAATGGCTGGGTACCAACGGCACCAACACCCAATACAGAGTTACATTTTTCGTTTACCGCGATTGTGCCAAAGACGGCACCAATGAAGAGGTGCCTTTTGATCCAGAATTAGATTTATGTGTTTACAAGGGTGATAAAAAGATTCATACCACTTACGTAATCAAACTTTTAGCCAAGAAAAAAGTGCAGCCCGTCGGCAATACCAATTGTCCGGAAATAGCTTCGGCATGTTTGGAACAGGGTATTTATGAATCAACCATCAGCTTGCCTAACAGCAACACCGGTTATCATCTGAAATGGGAGCGCTGCTGCCGAAACACTCAAAACAACCTCCGAAATCAATTTGGTGAGGCCTATCAGGGACAAACCTACTACGGGTTTATTCCTCCAACGAACATAAAGAATAGCTCACCGTATTTTCAGGATATTCCAGTTCCCTTTATTTGTCGTAATGATACCATCACCATCAGAAATCGTGCACTCGACCCAGATGGAGATTCCCTGTCTTACAAATTGGTAACGCCTTGGCAAGGTGCAGATATGAACAATCCTACCTTGCAAACCTGCCCATCTACCATGACCACGCCTTTTCCAGTGGTAGACTACAATACCGGTTATTCAGCAACCAAACCGTTTGGGAGCGCGGGAATTGCCAGCATAGATGCATTCAACGGACTTACCACTTACATGTCTACCGTTGCAGGTCGATTCGCCGTTGCAATTGAGGTTACAGAGTGGAGAAATGGGGTCGCAATTTCCACGGTGAGGTTAGATCTTCAAATTTTGGTTATCAATTGTTCTCCAAACAATAAACCCACTCTAGAGTACACTAAAGGGAAACGCTATTGGGAATTGGAATTGGGTGAGCCTATTTGCTTCGATGTAAAAGCTGTTGATGCTAAAGATATTGATGACGTGGTGACTTTGAAGGCTTATGGAGATATCATCACGGGTTCTTCTAGCTACACGGGTCCTAAAGCTACATTTAATCCTTCATTGCCTGTTGCAGGAAAAGCAAGCATCACTTCTCAATTCTGCTGGAATCCGGGTTGTAATGTGAGCACTCAAGATACTTTCCGGGTGATTTTTGAGGCTTATGACGATGGATGTCCGTCCAAATTCATCAATCAGAACGTCCTGATAAAATACAAGCCCTTCAGTCCCCAGGAAAAAATAAGCGGACCATCAAACGTCTGTCAAGATCAGCAAGGAGTGGTATACACTGCGAATAAGCGCGACTATAAAAACACTCTAAAATGGAGCGTAACAGGCGGCACCATCATTGGCTCTGATACTGCTACCAAAATTGTGATCAATTGGGGGAATTCAAATGCAGGAAAAGTTTTCCTTAGAACTACAAATACCTTTGGTTGTTCAGGAAGCCCTGATTCATTGAATGTGATTTTAAATCCTGCTCCTGAAAAACCAAAGATCAGTGGGCGTGATACGGTATGTTTAACCAGATCTTACGTTTACACCATGAGCGGATCTGAAAATACGGTCTGGAAACCCATTGGACACAAATCAAGTTCAGTCAATTTAGCCAATCGTACCATTACCATTGTTTGGGATGAAAATCACAATGGAGATCATCTACTGATTGCATATCAAATAAATGCAGCCGGATGTGAGGGCAAGCAAGATACGTTGAAGGTTACATTAGCCGCTGGTAGTTTACCCAAAATTACAGGACCAACAAGCGTTTGTCCAAACAATGACAACATTGAATACAATATTGAAAATCCTGAAATTGGTACTATTTATAAATTTTCAGCAACTGGTGCTCGAGCATTTAGATCACCAAGCAACGGCAAGGCGTTAATTGACTGGGGCGATGTTGGACCCGGTAAGGTCATGGTAATTGCTACCAATAGATTTGGTTGTAATGATACGGGATATTTTGATGTACTGATGACCCATGCTCTGTTGGGTCAACCGCCCATTGGCGATTCTTCGCTTTGTGAATTGACCAACAATGTTCCTTACAGAGTCAATAAAATCAGCGGCGAAGACTATTCTTGGTCTATTTCTGGGGGAAGTATTGCCTCAGGACAAAATACGGATAAAATAAGCGCCGATTGGGGTGTGGCTGGTAATGGTTGGGTTGGAGTTCGGTCTACGGGTTACGATCCCATCAACAAACGCGTTTGCCAAAGTTCATTGTATAAATTGAATGTAATTCTGCATCCTACACCTACATCTAATCTGTTCCCAGATGTGCAACCAGAACAATGTCAACAGAACAATCAATCCTTCACCATTCTTGATTTTTCAACCTTGGTTGGTGTTGACTTTGGTGATTCAATTGAATTACAAATTACTCCTAATACAGGTTTGGTCTTAAATAAAATTCCTTCGGGTGGAACGGGTAAACCTAAACCCGGAAAACTAGAAATCAGCCTGCAGCAATTTGGAACATTTACTATCAGAGCACGCATCATTTCAAAGTTTGGTTGTCCTGGACCTTGGGATGAAACTAAAATCACCATAAATCCTAAACCCATAAACACACTTTTGGTGGGTGACTCGGTAATTTGCAATCCCAATGTAAACAATATTGGGTATGTCATCAATGGGAATTCGGGCAGCTCATACATTTGGAAATTGACCGGCGGCTCCTGGTCAACCAATGCCGGAACTGGCAATATAGGTTCGGTCAATTGGGATGTTTCTGTGCCAATAAGAAATCTTACGGTTAGGGAGATATCTGACAAAGGTTGCCCTGGTGACAGCATTTCATGGAATATATATTATGATAATCCATGGGTGGAAAGTCGCTTAGTTACGGTTTCACCGCCTCCAGATAAAGACGGTAAGATTTTGGTTCAATATGAATTGAAGAATTCCCCTAGACCAAACGGTCCCGTGTACATTCAGCGCAGACCTTTCAATAGTGGGCAATTCTGGAACGTAGGGCAGGGGCCTATCAACAATACTGAATATCAAGATTTAGATGCCAAACCCGATGCCTTTTCGTATGATTACAGAGCCATGATTTTGAATCAGTGTGGAGACACGCTATACAGTCCTGTAAATACGAGCATCCTTTTGACTGGACAAAGAACAGGTCCCATGAGCATGTCGTTTACGTTCACTCCTTATTTAGGTTGGGCAGTTGACAAATACGAATTGTATCGCGAATTGATCAATAAAAGTGGTTACGAATTGTATCAAACTTATCCATTAAATACTTCTGATAGTTTCAATAATGGTGAGGAGCATTTTGGGCAAAAATACAGAATTAAGGCCTATGAATTGGGTGGAAACCGAGTTTCATGGAGCAACGATATTTTGTTGTATTTTGATCCTGTGATGTTTGTTCCCAATGCGTTTACCCCTGATGGGAAAGGGGCAAATGAAATATTTAAGCCCGTTATTTCAGGAGTTTTAGATTACCAATTCAGTATTTACAATCGTTGGGGAGAAAAGCTTGCTGAATACCGCAATGAATCTGAAGGATGGGACGGAACTTACAACGGTCAAAATGCACCAGATGGAGTTTATGTTTACAAGATTTCCTTTAAAGATTATAAAGAAGAAATCTATCAGTTCAGCGGAACCGTGCAATTGCTTCGTTGATTTATATTATATTTGATTTATTATAGAATTATGTCTAGTCCATTATTTTCTGAAAAGGCTTTCTCAGCAACCCGCAGCGGTTCTTACGAAGGCAGTATGACACTAAAAGGTACCGTTGACAAATCAATCGTTTTATTCTTAACCTTGTTGGCTCCTGCCGTTTGGATTTGGAATAAAATGGGTGGAGATCCTGAATATGCGATCAACAACGGAGTTCAAACCTACATGTACGGTGGATTGATTATTGGTTTGATTAGTATCTTAATCATGAGCTTTAAGAAGTCTTGGTCACCTTATTTAGCACCGGTTTATGCAGCTGCTGAAGGTGTATTGTTAGGCGCTCTTTCTATGTTTTTTGAAGCTATGTTCCCAGGCATTGTGATGCAGGCAGTAGCTATCACCATGGGTATTTTCGCTTTGATGTTGGTTCTTTATAAAACCAATGTTTTGCGCGCAACTCCTATGTTTACCAAAGTAATTTACATCGCTACAGCAGGTGTAGGTGTTTTCTACTTGTTGATGATGGTGTTGAATTTGTTTGGCGTTCACGGATTGTCAAGCTTCTATGCTGGTAGCAGCCCAATGTCAATAGGATTGAGCGTTTTGATTGCTGGTATTGCCGCTTTCAACTTGATCATGGATTTTACCTTCATTGAAGAAGCTTCAAATGCAGGTGCTCCTAAATATATGGAATGGTATGCAGGTGTTGGATTATTGGCAACCTTGATTTGGTTGTACATCGAAATCTTACGCTTATTAGCAAAATTGCAAAGCAGAGATTAATCTTCGTCGTATTCCAGTTCTAACTTCGCACTTTGAAGTTCAGATAAGGAATGTTGTTCACCGCACTCTTTTGCCTTGATGATTCCTGTCTCAAAGCAAGATAGTGCGGTTTCTTTTTGCCCTAATTCTATATACAATTTCCCCAAATGATAATAAGTTGCAACATAGTCGGGGTGATTTTCTATCAAATATTGGTACTTCTCTAAAGCCAGTTCTTTGTTGCCCATAGACTTGTGTTCTTGGGCTATAGCATAATGCAAAAAGGCATCGTTGGGGCTTTCTTTCAAGAAAGATATTAGTTGTTCTAATCGGGTCATTATTGAATTTGAAATTGAATCTGAGCCAAGTTGCCGTTATTGGGTAACAATTGTAAACTCAGCTTTTGATTTACATCGAATTTGAAAAAATGAGCATCAACGGTAGCATCAATAATCTGTAAAGCATAAATGGCTACAAACGCAATTCCGTATCCGTCACGCAACTCTCTATATTGATCGCGCTCCTCCATTTGCTGTGGGGTGGGCTGTAAACCCGCTGCATACAAATCTCTAAATTGTTGGTTTCTATCCAGCAATAATTGTCGATTTTGTACAAATTGATATCCCGTAAAGGCCAATCCCCCATAAATGATGGGCAATTTCCAATATTTTTGATTGTAGACTTGTCCAGCCCCTGGCAACACAGCTGATAAAACCGATGCTAGATGCGGTGAATGTACTTTTGGTTGAGTTTGAATGGAATCAGCAGACTGGGCCTGTGTGTCAACTGAATGACACAACAAGATGGCCAATATAATTATTCCCTTAAATCTCATGAATCAACTCAAGAATGCGTTCCAAATCTTCACGATTCTTGTAAGAAATAACGATTTTCCCTTTTCCTTTTGAGCCATTCTTTAGATGCACTGCCGACTTTAACCTGCGGTGAAATTCTTCGGTGATGCGGTCAATTTCTGGATCCCAATCAGTACCGGTGATCAGTCCAAAGTCTTTCTCTGGATTTTGCTTCTTTTCTTTTACGGCTGATTCTACATCGCGCACCGACATTTTGTTCTCGATGATGTCGCGGTAAAGTGCCATTTGATGCTCTTCGGTAGGTAAGTTAATCATGGCACGAGCGTGTCCCATAGAAATTTTACCTTCCTTGATTCCAATTTGAATTTCATCGGGAAGTTTAAGCAATCTCAAGTAGTTCGTTACCGTGCTTCGCTCTTTCCCTACGCGTTCGCCCAATTCTTCTTGCTTTAGGCTACATTCTTCTATAAGACGTTGATAACTGAGTGCTATTTCAATGGCGTTTAGTTCGCTACGTTGGATGTTCTCAATCAAGGCCATTTCAAGCATGCCTTGATCGTTTGCTGTTCTAATATAGGCTGGGATTTGGGTCAATCCCGACATCATAGCTGCGCGGGTTCTGCGTTCGCCGCTGATGATTTGATAATTGTCGCCGCCCATTTTTCGAACGGTGATGGGTTGAATTACCCCATGAATGCCAATAGATGATGCAAGTTCTTCTAAGGCTTGTGGTTCAAAGTCGGTACGAGGTTGAAAAGGGTTTGCTTCAATATTGGAAATGGGTATCATTGCAATGCTACCCAGGGTGATTGCGTTGGAACCTGTATTGTTATCTGATTCTGCGGACTCTAATAATGCGCTCAATCCACGGCCAAGGCCTGCGGGCTTTTTCTTTAATGGGGTTTGTGTCATGCTACAGAGGTTTCTTCGGTGGTGTCAATAATTCCGTTTTTTACTAAAATTTCTTTGGCAAGGTTCAAATAATTGATAGAACCTTTGCTGTCAGCATCGTGATAGATCACGGGAACGCCAAAACTAGGAGCTTCTCCCAACTTGGTATTACGCTGAATGATGGTATCAAATACGATGTCTTGGAAGTGGGTTTTTACGTCGTCAACTACTTGATTGCACAGGCGCAAACGCGCATCGTACATGGTCAACAAGATACCCTCAATTTCAAGGTGTCTGTTTAAGTGGTTTTGGATGATTTTAATGGTATTAAGCAGTTTGCCCAATCCTTCCAAAGCGAAATATTCGCATTGAACGGGAATCACCACGCTGTCTGCCGCTACCAAGGCGTTGGTGGTGATCAATCCCAAGGAAGGAGAACAATCAATGATGATGAAGTCGTATTGATTTTTAAGCGGTTTCAATAGTCCTTCCATGATTTTTTCGCGGTTGGGAAGATCTAAGAATTCAATTTCAGCACCCACCAAGTCAATGTTTGAGGGCATGATGTCAAGAAACGGGGTTTCGGTTGACATGATGACGTCTTGGGGACGTATATCTTGAACCAAACACTCGTACAAACCCAATTTGATGTTCTTTGGGTTCATGCCAATTCCCGAAGTGGAGTTTGCTTGAGGATCTGCATCTACCAGCAGTGTTTTGTATTCCAGAACGGCCAAACTAGCGGCTAAGTTGATGGCCGAAGTGGTTTTTCCTACTCCTCCTTTTTGATTGGCGATGGCTATGATTTTTCCCATTTTACAAGTGTTTTCAGTGGTGCTATTGTTTAAAAAGTTTACTTTTGCCTCATACCCGAAGTCTTTCGTAGTATGCGAACAAACAAAGTTATCTCAACTCACCGCACATTTGGAAACATTGCCCTCATCGTTTTATTCACGATTTTTGGTTTTAATCGTTGTAAAAATGTGGATAAAATTTCAGAGGCCCAGGTTTTTCGCTACAATGAAGATGTTTCGGTCAATACCCTAGATCCTATTTACATCAAATCACAGTCTGAAATATGGATTGGATCCCAAATTTACGAGGGTTTAGTGGCATTAGACGATAAACTGCAGCCCGTTCCAAGGCTCAGTAAATACTGGGAAATTAGTCCAGACGGACGTGTGTATAAGTTCGTGATTCGCACAGATGCCTTTTTTTCATTCGTGGAACCCAATCAAAATGGGAAATTGAGTGCTCAATTTTCGAAAGTTACGGTTAACGATGTGGTATACAGTCTGAACCGCTTGATGAATCCCAAAAATGGATCTCCAGGTATGTGGGTCATGAACAATGTGGATAAAGCACCGAGGGCTTTGAACGACTCCACCGTGGAGATATCCCTCAAAGAACCCGCCCCCGCATTTTTATCGCTTTTGGCTACAAACTATTGTTGGATTGTTCCAAAATTCACCCAAAATTGGTCTGAAGGTAGACTGTCGCAACAACCTGTGGGTGCTGGACCTTTTTATTTAAGACGCTGGGAAACCGACGTGAAGTTGGTTATGCTCAAGAATCCCCAGTATTTTGTGTTTGATGGCGATCAACGTTTGCCATTGTTGGATGCCGTGAATGTGACCTTTGTGAAAAACAAACAAACCGCATTCATGCAGTTTATGGCGGGACAATATGATTTTTTCAATGGCATTGATGGGTCATTCAAGAATAAATTGCTTAATCAAGACGGCAGCATCAAACAGGATTACCAAAAGAGAATCAATGCCGTGGTGACTGACTTTTTGAATACCGAATACATTGGATTTTACTTGGGCGATACCTTGAAGGGGAAGCCTAATCCCTTCAAGGATAAACATTTGAGAAAAGCGTTGCAATTATCCGTAAATCGACCAGAAATTTTGAGGTTTTTCCGTAACGGATTGGGAAGTGAGGCGGTGAATGATGTCTATGGTTTTGTTCCGCCATCGTTGTTGGGTGATGAAATAGCGGCTGCGAAGCAGCATGAGAATAGTTTAAGTGAATTTCAGAAAAGTGAGTACTTTAAAAATCCCAAAAAATTCGCAAAAATCAGCTTAACTACCACCGCAGATTACCTAGATATTGCTGTGATGCTTCAAAATACGTGGAAGAAAACGTTGAACGTAGATGTGGCCATTGAGTTGCAGACCGGAGGAATGTTGAGACAGCTGCGAGAAAAGGGTGATTTGGGCATGTTCAGAGGTTCGTGGATTGCTGATTATCCAGATGCTGAGAACTACTTGGGTTGTTTTTATTCGCCCTATTTGGTGCCCTTTGGACCGAATTATACCCGATTTGTTTCGAAAGAATTTGATCAATTGTACGATGAGATTTCTACCGGAATTGTGAGAACTCCTGAAGATATTTTAATGCGAAACGCAAGCATTAATAAAGCCAATCAAATCTTGAGCGATGAAGCGCCTTTTATATTGCTTTATTTCGATAAAAGTTTGAGATTGATGCAGAAAAACATCCAAGGACTTGGCAACGACCCCATCAATCGATTGGATTTGAGACGGGTTTCGAAAAGTTAAAAACTTGCTTTAAAGAAGTTGTCTAATTCAGGGTTATCCGCTCGAGCTGCGGGCAGACTCAACTTATCACCTTGCCACCATTTTTCTCCTTGGTAAATGAAGATGATGTTTTCGCCAATGTCTTTAACCGTTTTCATGTCGTGAGAATTGATGACGGTTGTGATATTCAGGTCTTTGGTGATTTGCAAAATGAGATCATCTATCACTCTACTGGTCAAGGGGTCAAGTCCGCTATTGGGTTCGTCGCAGAATAAATATTTGATGGGTAGTGCGATGGCGCGCGCAATGCCTACGCGTTTTTTCATACCGCCCGATATTTCGGAAGGGAATTTATGATTGGAGTTCACCAAATTTACTTTTGCCAAACACTCATTGACACGGTGTTTTCGTTCTTCTTTGGACATGTTTGAGAACATTTTCAAAGGAAATTCTACGTTTTCTTCAACGGTGAGTGAGTCAAACAAGGCGTTGTTTTGGAAGAGCATTCCAATTTGCTTTCGAAGCTCTTGTTTTTGCTCGTATTCGAGCGACAAGAAATCTTGGTCATCGTACAAGATTTTACCTTCTTGGGGAGTTAGAAGTCCCACCAAACACTTTAAAAACACACTTTTTCCGCTTCCGCTGGCTCCAATCACTAAATTAGGTACACCAGGCTGAAATGTAGCATTGATGTTGTTTAGGATTTTTCGTCCGCCCAAAGTAATACCAACTGCTTCTACTTCTATCATAGTCCCAAGAAAATCTGAGCAATTACTAAGTCAAAAAACAAGATGAATATACAAATACGCGTAACTGCGTAGGTTCCGGCTGCACCTACTTCCAACGCTCCGCCTTCGGTGTAATACCCTTGATAGGAGCTGAGACTGGTGATGATGAAAGAGAAAATGAACGATTTGATCAACATGATTTGAACATATTCAGGATGAAAAACCATTCTAGCACCTTCAATAAGGTCATCAAAGGATAGGGCAGAAGTGAATTTTGTAGCAACGGCACCGCCGGTCATCAGTAAAAAGTTCGCCGCAATAATCAAAGAAGGTATCATAATCAATCCCGCAACAATTTTGGGCAAGGCCACAAAAGAAGCGCTGTTGATTCCCATAACTTCGTAAGCATCAATTTGTTCAGAGATTTTCTTGTTGCCTATTTCTGATGCAATGTTCGCACCAACCTTACCCGCTAACACTAAACAAGTGATGGTGGGCGCCAATTCAAGAATGGCACTGGTACTCACCACAGATCCAACCACAAACTTTGGAATCAATTGGGTTGGAAACAGGTCGCTCGGCGTTAACAACTGGTTGGCCGTTTGAATGGTGGTTACGGCGCCCAAGAAGAACGCAATTAAAGTAACAACCAACAACGATTCGATGCCAATGTTGTGCATTTCTCGGAAGGTAATCTTCCAAAAAACCGACCATTTTTGAGGTCTTTTCATGACGTATTTCATGAAAATCATGAATCGACCGATTTCGGTAAAAAAGTTCATTTTCGAGGGGTGAAGTTACTGATTATTTAAGAAATTTTAGACCAAATTGTTCTGTTCGGGGTTTTTGATAATTCGTACCTGATGGGTTCGCTTTCTGGCAACATCAACATTTCGTCTTTTTCGAGCCAATTCACTGCTTCATGTCGAGCAGCGATTAAAATGGCTTCATCCTGTCTGATGTCGGCCAATTTTAGGTCTAGAATGCCACTTTGTTTGGTGCCATCCAACTCGCCCGGACCCCTTAAATCCAAGTCAACTTGGGCAATTTCAAATCCATCGTTGGTGCGCACCATGGTTTGAATGCGTTTTTTGCCATTTTCGGATAGTTTATGTCCCGTAATTAAAATACAATAGCTCTGTTCAGCGCCTCTTCCCACACGTCCCCTCAACTGATGCAACTGCGATAGTCCGAATCGTTCGGCATTTTCAATGACCATCACCGATGCGTTGGGCACATTCACACCCACTTCAATCACCGTGGTGGCAATCATGATATCGGTAGCGCCGTTTTTAAATTTCGACATTTCGCTGTCTTTTTCCGACGGTTTCATTTTTCCGTGAAGCAAACTGTATTTGAAATCGGGCGGTGGAAGAAATTCCGTCACCATGTCGTAGCCCGACATTAAGCTTTTAAGCTCTAGTTTGGGAGAGTCGTCAATGAGTGGGAACACGTAATATATTTGTCTTCCTCGGGCAATTTCATCTTTGATAAAATCCATCACCGAGGTTCGCATGGCTTCGTTCCTGTGCACTGTTTTGATGGGTTTTCTTCCCTTGGGAAGTTCATCTATAATGCTCACATCCAAATCGCCATAAACGGTCATGGCCAGTGTTCTGGGGATGGGAGTAGCGGTCATGACCAAGATGTGCGGTAACACTTTTCCTTTTTTCCAGAGTCTGGCGCGTTGGGCTACTCCAAAACGATGTTGCTCATCAATGACCACAAATCCGAGGTTTTGAAAGGCCACATCTTCTTCCAATAAAGCATGTGTTCCAATCAGAATATCTATTTCACCTACTGCATTGGCTTCTAAAAGTTCTTTTCTGCGTTTTTTTGTGGTGGATCCCGTTAGTAGCTCAACTCTAAGTCCCAAAGGTTGTAACGATTCGCTCACCGAAAAATAATGTTGAGTAGCCAAAATCTCTGTGGGCGCCATCATGCAGGCTTGGAAACCGTTATCAAGTGCGAGCAGCATGCACAGCGTGGCCACCATGGTTTTTCCGGAGCCTACATCCCCTTGAAGCAGCCGGTTCATTTGCTTTCCAGTGCGAACGTATTGTCTGATTTCCTTGATCACTCGTTTCTGAGCATTGGTCAGTTCAAACGGAAGATGATTCTGATAAAACTCGTTGAAATGTTTCCCAACTTGGTCAAAAATGACTCCTTTATAAGTTCTATTTCGGTTCCCTTTCAGTTGTAGATGTCTGAGCTGTAGATAAAACAGTTCCTCGAATTTGAGTCTTTTTTTTGCTGTTTCGAGGGACGCTACATTTTTGGGAGCATGCAACATTCGGAGCGCATCTGTACGGCTCGGAAATTGAAATTTCTGGCATATTTCCTGCGGAAGATTCTCTGCAATGCTGAAGTCTGATTGCCCCACCACCATCTTCGTCAGTTGAGCCAACGTTTTACTATCCACTCGCTTTCGTTTAAGCGACTCTGTCAGCGGATAAACGGGTACCAGTCCCAAGCTCGAAGGTTGAAAATCGGCCGTTAGTACTTCCAACTCGGGATGAACAATGCTCAATTTACCTTTAAAATCATTGACCTTTCCATAGAGAAGGTAGGTTTCATTGGGTTTAAGGTATTTTTCTATCCATTGTGCACCTTGAAACCAGACCAATTCAATTTCGCCGGTAGCGTCTCTGAACGATGCTGTAAATCTTCTTCCGGGACCTTGACCGGTAAGTCCTTCGGGAATGATTTTCCCTTTCAATTGCACACCAATATCCACAAAGTTCTTCAGTTCTGCCACCGCCATCAACTGCGATCTATCTTCATGTCTAAAGGGATAATGACTGAGGAGGTCAGCCACGGTAAAAATTCCCAGCTCGGTATTGAGGGCCTGCGCTTTTGCGGGACCAACACCTTTGAGAAACTCAATTTTGGTATCGAGCGGGGTGGGCATGATGCAAAAATAGGGGAAACAGTTGTTAGAGTTTCAACTAAGCCAAACGTTAGCATATTGTGCAAAACAAAAATATTTCCTTAATTGCAAAATATACCATCACTTAACCCATGAAACCCCTCAAATACCTTTTCACTTTTGTGCCCGCCGCAGCAGTTTGGGTGTCGCTCACGCAAAACGGCTGGTGGACGTGGTTCGGAACCGTGTTTGTGTTTGGATTTATTCCGCTCCTCGAATGGTTTATGGGTGTTAAACAAGCTAAAATCAACGAAGACGAATTGGAACTTCGGGCCAAAGATCCGCTCTACGACTGGATTCTATACCTCGTGGTGCCCTTCCAATGGTTCACCTTGGCTTATTTTGCCTACACCATGAAGTTGAACGTCAGCGCGTCCCCCGAAGATCAACTCAGCACCTCCGAAATACTCGGTCGCATTTTTGCCATGGGCATCCTTTGCGGATCTTTCGGAATCAATGTGGCCCACGAACTCGGACATCGAACCAACAAGATTGAGCAATTTCTGGCTAAAACGCTGTTGCTGAGCTCCCTATACATGCACTTTTTCATTGAGCACAACCGCGGACATCATAAGTCGGTCGCCACTCCCGAAGACCCATCCACTGCCCGTGTAAATGAGCCGGTTCAGTTGTTTTGGATTCGTTCCATGGTTCAAACTTGGGTCAGCGCTTGGCACCTCGAGTTTGATCGACTGCAGCGCAACGGGTTTTCCCGCTTCAGCCTTCGAAATGAGATGCTTCAGTTTCAACTCATTCAGCTGGCCTTTTTGGTCGTGGTTTATTTTTTCGGGGGATATTTTGTCGTTCTCGCCGTTTGGGCAGCAGCCTTGGTAGGCGCCATTCTACTTGAAACCATCAACTACATTGAGCACTACGGATTGATGCGCAAAAAACTTGAATCGGGCTACTACGAAAGGGTAGAGCACCACCATTCTTGGAACTCAGACCATTTAATAGGTCGTCTCATTTTATTTGAACTCTCCAGACATTCAGACCATCATTACAAGACCAACAAAAAATACCAAACCCTCATCAGCGCTGACGACGCCCCTCAAATGCCCACCGGTTATCCCGGCATGATGGTACTGAGTATCGTTTTCCCTTTGTGGTTCTGGGTGATGAATGAACGGCTTCGCTAGGTCTCACGCTTCGCTTAGTTTCACGCTTCGCTAAGTTTCACGCTTCGCTAGGTCTCACGCTTCGCTATGACTTGCGCTTCGCTAGGACTCACGCTTCGCTAGGACTTGCGCTTCGCGCTGCTTAGCGGCTGAGCCGCCGCTGAGAGCTGATAGTTGACCGCTGACCACCGATCACCGTGACTCGTCCTAGAAAAAGTAGACACAAAAATAAGAACTATGTCTACACAACACAAACCAGTCATCAGGTATAGCCTGAGTTTCAAACAGGAGATTGTTCGTCTTTACGAAAAGGAAGGACTTTCCATTCTAGAATTACAAACACGATTTGGCATCACTGGAGGTCAAACTATTTCAAATTGGATTCGTAAATTTGGTTCATCAGATCAATTAAAAATCATTCGCGTGGAAACTCCCAAAGACAAAAACAAGCTTCAGGAATTGAAGAAGCAGAATCAAGAGCTGAAAAATGCACTAAGCCATCAAACAGTGAAAAATATTGTTTACGAGAGTTTACTCGAAGCGATAGCAGAAGAACAAGGAATAACAGTGGAACAATTAAAAAAAAACACCGCCAAGAAGTAGTAGACAAATCAAATTCAAAAGGTATTGGTGTTCAAAAAAGTTGTTCTATTATGAAGTACAATCGATCCAGCTATTACAAGAAAATTAAGCAGAAATGTTCTGACCAATTGCGTATTGAAAGTATTTTAAAACAAGTGCAATTTATTCGAAGAGAACTACCCAGAATAGGTAGTCGAAAGTTACATTATTTACTTCAACAACAAGGATATTACTGTGGTAGAGATTGGTTGTTCAATGTGATGAGAGACACTAATTTATTGGTGTCAAAACAAAAAAGATACTGTTACACCACCAATAGTAATCATAGATTTAGGGTGTATAAGAATCATTTTAAGGACTTCCTTATCACAAAATCCAATCAGGTCTGGGTAAGTGATATAACCTATTTAAAAACAAAAAATGGGTTCTGTTATGCCTCCTTAATAACCGATGCATATAGTCGAATGATTGTTGGTTATGATGTTCATCAAACACTTGAAAAAAAAGGAGTGATGAACGCATTAATTAAAGCGCTTAAAAACTACGGTTCACCATTGATGCATCATTCTGATAGAGGTACTCAATACTGTTCAAATGAATATACTCAAAAACTAAAAAACAATGGAATTAAAATAAGCATGACAGAAGATGGAAATTGTTATGATAATGCCTTAGCAGAAAGAATTAACGGAATCTTAAAAGATGAATTCTTATTGGATCAACAGTTCAATGATATACATCAAGCTAAAGAATCATTAACTCAAGCTGTAAACAATTACAACAAAAAAAGACCCCATTTAAGCTTAAATTATAAAACTCCTCAGGAAATACATATTATTGAAAAATAATTGTCTACTATTTTAGGACTAGACACCGATCACCGATCACCGATCACCGATCACCGAAAACCTATTTCCACTATCTTTGCAAAATGCTTAACGGAAAAACCGCGCTCATTACCGGTGCTTCTCGTGGAATCGGGAAAGGCATCGCCGAAGTTTTTGCTAAAAATGGTTGTAATATCGCTTTTACCTTCGCTAGCTCTGTTGAAAAAGCCCAAGCGTTTGAAAAAGAATTGATCGAAAAATATGGCATCAAAGCCAAAGGTTATCAAAGCAATGCCGCTGACTTTAAACAAAGCGAAGAATTAGCCAATCAAGTGATTGCCGATTTTTCCCGTGTTGATGTCCTCATTAATAACGCCGGAATTACCCGCGATACTTTGATGTTGAGAATGACCGAAGAACAGTGGGACGAAGTCATCAATACAAACTTGAAATCTGCCTTTAATTTGACCAAAGCGATGTTAAGGCATTTTTTGGGAAATAAGGCTGGGTCTATCATCAATATGACCTCTGTTGTGGGTGTTACAGGAAACGCCGGACAAGCAAACTACGCAGCGTCAAAGGCGGGTATGATTGGATTTACCAAGAGTATTGCCAAAGAATTGGGTTCTAGAAATGTACGTTGCAATGCCGTGGCTCCAGGTTTCATTGAGACCGAAATGACCCACGTGTTGAACGAAGAAGTGAAGCAAGGTTGGATAAATACTATTCCGTTGAAACGCGGCGGTACCCCTGATGACGTAGCCAATGTGTGTATGTTCTTGGCTTCAGATATGAGTTCATACGTTACCGGACAAACTCTGTCGGTTTGTGGCGGTATGTTGATGTAATTTTACCGATCTTTGCAAAATGCCACTCGATCAGGTAGACGCTGACGAACTTTACCCCGATGACAAAAGTATGGGGTTCTTTGATCACCTCGATGAACTTCGCGCTCGTCTGGTGAAAATTGCCTACATACTCATTGTCGCTACCATTATTTGCTTTGTATTCGTGGAAGACATTTTCAATTTAATTGTAATGTCGCCCTTTGAGCCCGGTTTCTGGGGATATGAATTCTTCTGCAAAGCAGGCCGATTATTCACCAATTCCGATGCCCTTTGTTGGACGCCTCCCAAGCTTTCCATGCAAAGTCAGCAAATTCAAGGTCAATTTGTGAGTGCGTTTAAAATATCGTTTGTGGTGGGTGCTATTGCGAGTTTCCCCTTGGTGGTATGGCAGCTTTGGGCGTTTGTGCGTCCAGCACTGAACCTGAAAGAAGTGAAACGAGTACAACGAAGTTTGTTTGTAGTGTCTCTGCTTTTCTTCACAGGAGTTTCGTTTGCTTATTTCTTGTTGGTTCCCGTTGCCACTAATTTTTTGTTGACCTATTCTTTGAACGAGAACATTCAAAACATCATCACCATTTCATCGGTGACAGGGTTTGTGAGTTTCATGAGTTTGGCTACTGGACTGGTATTTGAATTGCCTGTTCTCATATATATTTTGGCTAGCATAGGTTTAGTAACCTCTGATTTGTTGAAAAAATACTGGAGGTATGCTGCGGTAATCATTTTCATCATTGCCGGTATAGCCACTCCATCGCCCGATATGTTTTCTCAGCTTTTATTGGGACTTCCGCTCATGTCTTTATATGTTGTGGGTATCCAAATTGCAAAAAGAGTAGAGAAACGCAAAGCACAAGATTAAATTTGAAGCATGAATATTTCAGTTGGCTCCGATCACGCAGGTTTTGAGTTGAAAAACGACCTGTTGGTTTATTTGTTGGAAAAAGGACATCAACCACAAGACATGGGTCCAGACTCTGCCGATAGCGTTGATTATCCTGACTATGCGCACCGTGTAGCTGAATCGGTGGTGGAAGAGCCCAATACCTTGGGTATCCTCATTTGCGGAAGCGGAAACGGCGTTTGCATCACTGCCAACAAGCATCAAGGTGTTAGAGCGGCTTTGGCTTGGGAACCCGAATTAGCGTCCCTCGCAAGACAGCACAACAACGCCAATGTCATTTGTCTTCCTGCGAGATTCATCTCAAAAGAAACGGCTTTTGCCATTGTGGATGCCTACTTATCTGCTGAGTTTGAAGGCGGAAGACACGCCAATCGTGTGAATAAAATTGAAGGAAATGTCTGCTGAGCAGAACCTCGAAGCCGTAAGAATGTTGGGTCTGAAATTGCCCACTGACCCAAGATGGGTAAACATCGCTGAAAAATCTTTGGAAGAAATCCTCATAGATCACGCCTTTTGCGAGCAAAAAGCGGCAACTTCGGGCATCTCTCTGATCGTAAAATATTCACATCTTGAGAGAATCGTTAAAGAAGTAACACCCTTAGTAGCCGAAGAATGGGGACATTTCAGACGTGTACTGAAAGAAATGGATAAGCGTGGCATCAAGCTGGGCAAGATGCGTAAAGATGATTATGTAAACGGCTTGCAACAAAACATGCGAATGGGCGACCATAAGATGATTTTGTTGGAAAAACTGTTGGTTTTCGCGCTCATCGAAGCCCGCAGCTGCGAGCGTTTCCGACTACTTAGCCTTTATTGCAGCGAAGAATCACTGAGATCATTCTACCACGAATTCATGGTATCTGAAGCAGGACATTACGTGATGTTCATTGATTTAGCCAAAGAATTTTATCCCGAAGAAGTAGTCAAAGCCCGTTGGCAAGAATGGTTAAAGATTGAAGCCGATATTTTATCGAATTTAGAACTTCGAGGTGACCGAGTGCACTAAATAAAGTGTAACTTGCCGTCTTATGATGAATTCATTGACGCATTTTTTTGAAGGCTTATCGCCCATAATGCAAGGATTCACAGGGTCAATGTTCACCTGGTTTCTGACCGCATTGGGGGCATCGGTTGTTTTTTTTATCAAGGACGTTAAACGCGGTTTTATGGACACCCTCCTCGGATTCACCGGTGGAGTGATGCTCGCAGCCAGTTTTTGGAGCTTATTAAATCCAGCCCTCGAAATGGCCGAGACCACTTGGGGTGCATCCAGCGCTTGGATTCCTGTAGCCATTGGATTTTTAGGCGGCGCATTTTTTCTTTTCGGATTGGATCAGTGGCTGCCGCACCTACATTTAAATGAACCCATTACCAAAGCCGAAGGTGTAAAAACCAATTGGAATAAAACCGTTCTGCTGGTTTTGGCAATCACCCTGCACAACATTCCCGAAGGACTTGCCGTTGGCGTTGCCTTTGGAGCCGTAGCCGAAGGTATTCCCGGCGCTGACCTTACCGGTGCCATTGCTTTGGCCATAGGAATTGGTATTCAAGATTTTCCCGAAGGGATGGCGGTTTCGCTTCCCCTCCGCCGCTTTGGACTTTCGCGTATGAAGTCTTTTCTCTGGGGACAGTTATCTGGTGTAGTTGAGCCCATTGCTGCCATTTTAGGCGTCGCCCTCGTCATGTGGGCACAAGACATTCTACCATACGCGCTTGCCTTCGCTGCCGGCGCCATGATATACGTTGTTGTAGAGGAAGTTATCCCAGAATCGCACAGCAACGGCCACACAGACAAAGCCACCTTGGGCTTGATTTTCGGCTTCGTATTGATGATGTCGTTAGATGTGGGGTTGGGGTAATGAGGGACTCACGCTTCGCTAGGACTCACGCTTCGCTAGGACTCACGCTGCGCTAGGACTCACGCTGCGCTAAGACTTGCGCTGCGCTAGGACTTGCGCTTCGCTAGGACTCACGCTTCGCTAGGACTTGCGCTTCGCTAGGACTTGCGCTTCGCTAGGACTCACGCTTCGCTAGGACTCACGCT
>CAZGQS010000030.1:0-19262 GCA_964527775.1 uncultured Rhizobium sp.
CAAAAAGAATTGACCGTTTTGCTTTGGAGATGAATTTTCCTAATGAGGTGAAGCTAAATGCTCAGAAAATCAATGTAGAAGAGATTGCGGTATTCCCCAATCCCCTGAAAGGTAATTCACTGCAAGTCACAGGCGTGCCTATTAACTCCGAAATCAACCTAGAACTTTATGACCTACAGGGAAGGCTGATAGAAGAACCGACTTTAAATTCTGCAGAATATCAAATCACAATAGTGTCAGATCTACCAGCTGGCATTTACGTTTTGACCATTCACACCAATAATGGAAGTAAATCCATCCTCATTAAAAAAGAAGATTAACCATATCACATAATTTGTGACAAAGGTTACTTCGGAATCAAAAAAATTGAAGGAACTTTGCAGCATTAAAAATCAGAATTATGACTATAAGAGAATTAGTAAACGAACAAAACGCAACCATCATTGACGTGCGTTCTAGCTGGGAATTCGAAGATGGACACGTAAACGGTGCTTTGAATATTCCATTGGATGAAATACCAAGTCGCATAGACGAAATCAAAGAACTTCCTGGCCCATACTTGTTATATTGCCGCAGCGGAAACCGCAGTGGAATGGCTGCTGGAATGTTACAACAGTTTGGATTGGCTCCAGTATACAATGGAGGCGGTTTGGCTGACATGCAAATCGCATTGATGTAAAATTAAAATTTTACCCCATAAAAAAAGGCCGCTAAAAGCGGCCTTTTTCGTTTTCTACACTTTGATTTTAGTGTGGTAATTTATCTCTGAAAAAACCATATACCCACACACCGAAGGTTGCAGATAAAAATGTTACAAAAATCACACTGAATCCTGCCCCTATTTGTGCAAACAATGGGCCTGGACAAGCGCCTGTAATGGCCCATCCCAAACCAAAAATCAAACCACCATAAATCTGACCCTTATTGAAGGTTTTATCAGCAATGGTAATAGGTTCACCTTGAAGGGTTTTAATTTTGAAGCGCTTGATGATTTGAATGGTCAACATACCAATCACAACACCGGTTCCAATAACTCCGTACATGTGAAATGAAGTAAGTCTGAACATTTCTTGAATTCTAAACCAACTTACAATTTCAGCTTTTACGAAGGTAATCCCGAAGATTACTCCTACTATCAAGTACTTTAAATTGCTAAAAAATGAATTATTGATTTTTGATTCATTCACGCACATAGCGTTATCTGAAAATTCTGTTTTTTCTACTGTTTCTTTAGTCATAACATTTCAAATTACAAACCCAACAAAAATGGCAAAATCACCCAAGTCATGAAGAATCCACCTACCATAAAGGAAATGGTTGCTACCAACGAAGGCCATTGCAAATTACTCAAACCCATAATCGCGTGTCCACTAGTACAACCTCCAGCCCAACGGGTACCGAAGCCTACCATGAATCCGCCAATTACTATGAATATAAATCCACGAAGGGTCAACAAACTTTCCCAAGAAAAGATGTCAGCAGGCAACAACTCACCAAAACTGCTAACACCCTGTTCGCGTAGTTCTTGCTGAGTCTCAGCGGCTACCTTAACAGGTTCATCATTACCTAAAAATTGAACTGCTACAAATCCGCCAATCGCTACACCTACAATAAAGAAGATATTCCAAATTTCTTTCTTCCAATCGTAATTGAAAAAAGGCAATTTTGCAGGAAAACACATGGCACATAAATGTCTCATGGATGAGGAAATACCAAAACTCTTATTTCCCAAAATGAGCAAGGTCGGAACCGTCAAACCAATGATTATTCCTGCTGCCCACCACGACCAAGGTTGCTTTAATAATTCTAACATAATCAACGAATTTATGCTTTTTGAAGTTTAGATTGACAAACAAAATCCGTTTTTGCAACACCCGCTTCAGCGATGGCTTTAAATCCGCCTTCCACTTCTTTGAAGTTATGGATTCCTTTGGACTTCAATACCGATGCGGCAATCATACTGCGGTAACCGCCAGCACAGTGTACATAAAACTCACCTTCATGCGAAGCCAAGTCTACAAACCACTCACCAATAAAATCCAAAGGCTTGTTGTACGCCTCATCTACGTGTTCAGCTCGGTATTCAGACTCTTTACGGACATCTAAAATAAACGATTCCCCGATGGTGATTTCTGACTTGAACTGTTCAGCAGTGATACGATTCACAGAATCGACTTCCTTACCAGCTGCTTTCCAGGCATCCACTCCACCTTTCAAGTATCCATAAACTACATCAAATCCAACACGGCTCAAACGAATCAAAGTTTCTTCTTCCTTTCCTTCTTCGGTAACCAATAACAATGGCTGCTTAACATCAACTACCATTGCACCAACCCAAGGCGCGAATTGGCCGTCTAGTCCAATATTGATTGAACGTGGAACAAATGCTTCTTTAAATACAGCTGCACTTCTGGTATCCAAAATCAAAGCACCTGTGGTTTCAGCTGCTGTTTCGAATTCTTCGGGTGACAACCCTTTCAATCCTTGATCCATCACTGAATCAAACGACTCATAACCCTTCTTATTCATAGCCACATTCATGGGGAAATACGCAGGGGGAGGCAATAAACCATCGGTTACAGCTTCAATGAATGCTTCTTTGCTTGGCTGATTCAATGCGTAGTTCATTTCCTTCTGATGACCCAAGGTGTCCATAGTTTCTTTCATCATGTTCTTACCACACGCTGAACCCGCACCGTGTGCAGGATAAACCATCACCTCATTAGGCAAAGGCATAATCTTGTTCATCAAACTTTCGTACAACAAACCGGCCAATTGCTCTTGAGTCATATCGGCTGCTTTTTGTGCTAGGTCAGGACGTCCAACATCACCCAAGAAAAGCGTATCTCCGCTAAACAAGCTCGTTGGAACACCATTTTCTAACAACAAGAAACAAGTACTCTCCATGGTATGTCCAGGTGTGTGCAACACGCGAATGACGGCATCGCCCAAAGGAAACTCTTGACCGTCTTCGGCAATCATACACTCAAACTCTGGATTCGCATTTGGACCATAAATGATGGGAGCACCAGACTTTTTGCTCAAGTCTAAATGTCCGCTCACAAAATCAGCGTGGAAATGCGTTTCAAAAATGTACTTGATCTTAGCGCCGTCTTTTTCAGCACGATCAAGATAAGGTTGCACCTCTCGCAGCGGATCAATGATCGCTACTTCGCCGTTGTTCTCAAGGTAATAAGCTCCCTGAGCAAGGCATCCTGTGTAAATCTGTTCTACTTTCATATTTATATTTTTATAGTCTTTAGTCTTTGGTCTTTAGTCTTTGGTCATTGGTCTTTGGCTAGCAGTTAACAGCTTTAAGCTTTCTACCATCTCCAGTCAGCGGTCAGCGGGCGGCGGGCGGCCCTCAGTCACTAAGTCCCCGGCGAAGCCGTCAGTCCCCCTCGGCCGTCAATCTTTCATCGCATCATAATAAGCTTTGATCTCAGCGTAAGGACCAAACTTGTGCTGTTTCTCCGAAAATTTGTCAGCGTATGGACCAAATGGGTGATCAAATGGCTTCTTCGATATGTCTGGCCAGTCTTTCGACAAGTCCATTTTGGGGCGTTCCTGCGTATTCACATAGGCGGCAACATCCCAAGCTTCTTCGTCTGTTAATTGCGGATTGTTGTGCGTGGCACCCAAAGGCATGTTTGCTTTTACATAGCCCGCAAAGTTTGACATCCTGAAAAGTCCTGCGCCTTCATTGTAACTCAATTTACCCCACAACGGCGGATAAGTATATGCATTGCCCTTATCGTTCAAAACACCTTGTCCGTCAGCTTGATGGCAAACCGCGCACTTAGCATTATAAACCAATTTTCCACCCACAGGATCTATAGGTCGGTTCAAAAAGGCCACTTTCATGATGCCTGAACCCGGGGCTTTTTCCTTTTTGGGGACATTTTTACCCAACCAATTGATGTATTTCATCATGGCTTGCATCTCGCGAGATGCACTATCGGGTGCCTTTCCGTTTAATGAACGCTCAAAGCAATCAGATACTCGTTTGTAAATATTTTCTATTGAACCACTTCTTCCGCGGAACTTTGGATAAGTACTGGCCACTGAGCCGTAGTTGTTTCCCCAAGGTTGAGTACCTGCGTTGAGGTGACAATTTTGGCAATTTAAACCGTTGGTATAATGTGCAACTGAACCGTTCGGACCGAAATATTCAGCGGTATGTGCCACCAATTCACGTCCGTATTTGATCAATTCTCCTTCTTCGCCAGTGGGCAACTCCGAATCAGACGGCGCAGCCCATAATTTTTCCGGGGGAATAGAATCTTTGACAGAAACTGATCCATTGTTATCTGAAAACCATTGATTGGCAGCGAGATCCCATCCCAAGAAAAGAACCACCACAATGAACAGACCACCTACCAATTTGTGGTCATTCTTGTTGAAAAACTTTGTGATCCAGGCTTCCATAGTAATTATTTCATTGACATCAAGGAGTTCACAATGATGTAAATTCCCATGATTAAAACAAACCAACCAAATGCAGGTTTTAATTTATCTCCGCTGATCTTTTTGCTCAATGCAGCTCCGCTGAAAATACCTACAACGGCAATCGCACTGAAAGTCAACATGAAAGTCCAGTCAATTTCGGCACCGCGTCCTAAATCACCTAAAAAGCCTAACAATGATTTTGACGCAATGATGATCAAGGAAGTTCCTACGGCTTGTTTCATGGGCAATTTGGCCAGTAAAACCAACGCGGGAATGATTAAAAATCCACCACCCGCTCCTACTAAACCAGTTACCATTCCAACAATCAGTCCTTCGGCAAGGATCATAGGATAATTGAAACTAACTTCGGTTTCATCTGCCGCCTTTGGTTTACCCTTGCGAATCATGCTGTAAGATGCCGCAACCATAATGATGGCAAAAAAGATTAAGATGGCTAAATCTTTGCTCAGTCCCCCGAAAACAGGATTCGGGATGGCAGGAACCACAAAATGACGGGTCAAATACACACTGATGATTGAAGGAATTCCAAAAACAATGGCCGTGCGCCAGTGAATATTGCCCATTCTCATGTGCGAAAACGACCCAAAAAGACTGGTTAATCCCACAATAAACAAAGAGTAAGCCGTTGAAAGCTCGGCGTTTACACCAAATAAATATACCAAAATGGGAACCGTTAGAATAGAACCTCCCCCGCCAATAAGTCCGAGTGAAATTCCCATCAAAACTGCTCCTAAGTAACCAAATATTTCTAACATGATTGGCAAAATAACAACCTAATTTAAAGAATAATTGTGATAAAAGTTACCGTCTTATCTGAAAGTATATTCATAACCCTCCAATTGACTCAACAAATTGAGAGGCTGATCGGTGCATTCCACACGACCTTCCACTTTGGGTTCAATGGGTGAATGGGACTTCAAATATTCGCGTATGATTTCGTGCAAAGAAATACCTTCATCGTGTGGACTATCAACGTCTAACATACGACAAATGGTGTCTTCGGGGTCGCCATCGCGCTCGCAAGCCACAATTTTGTACATCTTCTTTTTATCAATGTCTTCACCGCCAATTTTGATCCAGTTCACGCGCTTGCCCATCTCATTTTTAGAAGTAAAGTTCACCTTCATTCCCGAAAACCTTACTACCCAACCACCAAATCGCTTGGCAGGATCCTTCGCAAACACGTTCTCCAATTCCTTCTCCATCCACTTCCAAATCTTCTCTCCGCTGACCATACCTGAACGCGCTTGAGAATTTACCGGCAGCATGCTCCACAAGAAATCGTTGGTGATTTCCGACGGTTTTTCGGGGGACGCTACCAGCGGTGGGCAAAATCTAAATCCGTTAGACAGAGCCACATCGGGCTTAAACTTATCAAAAACAGCATCGGTGATGAAGTTATCCATGGGATTCTCCAACACATAATATCTCACCAAGGTAGATTTGGTTTTACCAATCACTTTTCCAAGTTCTGGTTTGTAGGGTTCAAAGGTCTTTTCTACCAACTGCTGCATTTCAGCATCAGGCTTATATTTGGCTGGATCTACATCCATCAACTCATAAAAATGTTCTTTGATCTTGCCATCTTCTACCACAATATCCAACTTACCCAAGAACGAACCAAATGCGCCAGGTTCAGTTACCTTGGTATACTTGGTTTCGATGGGTTGGCGAACACGTTCGTGAGTATCTGCACCCAGAATATAATCTACACCTTCAACAAATGGTTTGTTTCCAAGGTCAATCTGCTGAGTAAGTCCCATGTGGGTCACTAAAAAGACCATGGCACAATTCTCATATTCTCTCAAATACTTCACATATCTTGCAGTATTCAACTCAGGATCGGTAAATTCAATTCCATTTGAATACGCTGGAGATTGGCGTTTTGGTGTCAACGGGTCATTGTAGCCAATGAATCCCAACTTCACACCTGCCACCGTTTTAGTCCAATACGGAGGGAAAATCAATTCTTTGCCAATGGCTGGATTGTCTGAATGAAACATATTGGCGCACACTTTAGCAGCCTGATATCCACCCAAATCCTTGATCATATTCTCTTTACCGTAAACCACTTCCCAGTTTCCGGGAAGCATCAAATCGTACCCTATATTATTGATGATGGGAATCAACGCTCTACCTTCAGTAAGAGCCGCTACCCCGCTACCTTGGAAACAATCTCCGCCGTCAACCACAATGGTATTTGCAGGATTCTCGTTTCTGATGGTGTTGATCATGGTTTTCAAGGTCGCCATACCGCCTCTGCGCTTGAAAACCGCCTTTCCATTCTCCCAGAAAAACTCATCGTGTTCCAACAATTGACCATGAATATCTGCGGTTTGTAAAATGGTAAATCGCTGAGCTTTTCCATTTTTCAAGGCGTTCATTTTATCAACCGACTTTGCATCTGAACTACAAGAGCTTAATGAACCACCTGTGATTGATCCAAAGGCCAATCCCAAACCCGTCACGGTTCCTGCTTTCTTTAAAAAATCACGGCGGTTGCTGCCTTTGTCGCCGTCGTTGCAACCGCAGTTACAACTAGAAGTATGGTAGATTTTTGTCATATATTCTCTTTTAAAATTTCAATTTTAAAGACTCATTTCTTGAATCTGAAAAATCACGAAATTCAAAGATGACTAAAAGAAATTGAAAACTTTGTGATAATTATCACACACCGAAAAGCAGAGCAGCGTTTCTAGAGGTCACTTCTGCCACTTTCAACAAACTTTCTCCCGTAATATCAGCCACTTTCTCAGCTACGTATCTAGTGTACGAGGGTTCATTGCGCTTGCCTCTGTAAGGAACCGGTGCCAAATAAGGACTGTCAGTTTCTAGTACCAACTTATCTAGGCCTAGTTCACTCACAACTTGAGCTATTCCCGCATTTTTGAAGGTCACTACTCCGCCAATTCCCAAATAAAAACCCAACTTGATGATTTCATCGGCCAACTCTTTACTTTCAGAAAAGCAATGAAACACCCCTTGAACTTTTCCCTTGTAAGGTTTCAATATTTTTATCACTTCCTGAGTGGCGTTTCTGGTGTGAAGTGACATGGCCAGCCCTTTTTCAATGGCCCATTCTATCTGAATATTCAATGATTCCTCTTGCCAAGCTTGCGTCGATTTATCCCAATACAAATCCATGCCAGTTTCGCCCACCCCCACATATTTCCGCTTATCGAACCATGCATGCATGATTTCTAAGTCTTTCTTGAAATCTTCTTTTACATAGCACGGATGAAGTCCCATCATCGAAAAACAATTTTCAGGATGCTGATCTTCTAAGTCATGCATCACCCCGATACTGTCCATATCAATATTGGGAAGTAAAATTCTATTTACCCCATTTTCGATGCTTTTCGCTACCGCGGATGCTCTATCTTCATTGAACTCTTCACTGTACAAATGACAATGAGTGTCTACCAATTTCACCACGAAATTTTCTCCTTATTTAAAAATGCCGACACCCCTTTTTGACAATCATCGGTTTTACGAGCCAAAGCATTTTGCTCGGCTGCATAACTTAATGATTCACTCCAATCTGCAGGCATATTTCTCATCATATTTTTGATTCTCGAAGTCGATTCAGAGCTCACCGTCTTCAACAATTGTGCAGCAAAATCATGCACTATTGCACCCACATTTTCCTCTACTGCATATACCAATCCATCTTTTAAGGCTTTATCTGCCGAAAAAATTTGAGCCGTCAACAACCATTCGTTCATCTGGTTTTGATTTAACTTTTCTTTCAAATACACCATAACTAAGGCCGGAACAAAACCAATCCGCGCCTCTGTATATCCAAAAGTAGAATCTGGGGTTGCAAAACAAAAATCTGCCAAAAATGCGAGTCCACATCCTCCGGCAAGAGCCGGGCCCTCCACCTGAGATACCGTGATCTTTGGAGAATGGTAAATGAGTTCAAACAAGTTCTTCAATCGGGTGGAATCTTCAATATTTTCTTGATGCGTGAATTGGCTCAAAGATTTCAAGTAAGACAAATCTGCACCCGCGCAAAAAGCTCCTTCCTTCGACTTGAGTACAATCAATCGCACGGAATTGTCTTCATTCAACTCACTGAATGCAGCAGTCAATTCCATCACTAAATCGGGATTCAAGGCATTCCTTTTTTCAGGTCTGTTCATAATGACCTCCGCGATTGGGCCACTACGTTCCACTATTACCCATTGATTGCTCATAATTAACTGCAAATATACAATGCAATGCTGTACTCAACGCTCAACAGAAAGAGAGCAAATAGGCAAAGATTTTTCCAAAAAGTTATTTTCTCTTCGCGATAAAACGTCCAAAAAACAAGCACCAAAAGAAGCAACAAAAATTCCGTCCATCCCCATTGAGGACTGTAAAGATTGAAACTGGGAAGGTGCGAAAACCGAAGCATCAATGCGTCCATCAAATCAATAAATGCATTTACGCAGCAGGCAAAATACTGTAGTAAAAAGTCACTAAATCCCAAGATAAAAAAGATAACATAACCGTAGATTAACCAATTAAAAAAAGGCATGAGCAAGAGATTCCCTACCAAAAACCACAACGACAGCTGCTCAAACTCTTTGAATATAATAGGAATAGTGGTCAGGGTGCAGATGATTGACACCATCACCGTATTGAAAAACCACTGTACCAAGGAATGAGATTCCTCAAACCGCCTCAAATAATCGGGCACCAAGAAGACTATGCCCCACATGGCCATGAGCGACAGTTGGAAACCAAGATCAAAAAGCACCAGTGGATCCCACAAAAGGTAAATGAACAATACCGAAAAATAGACATCCGCGCCTCTCACTCTTCGAGAAAAGACTGATTTTGCCAACACCATCAACGTCAGTGATATTGCCGCTCTAACAACAGGCGGCGACATGGGTGTCAAGCAGGTATAAACCCACACCAAGGGTAAAAGGAGCCAGCGATACTTGGCGACTTTTCGATTGCGCTTTTCAAAAAAAGTAAAAGGCCAATTCAACAAATTAAAAACCAAAGCCAAATGCATTCCAGAAACAGAAATCACGTGAGCCAAACCTAATTTTTGAAAGGCTAATTTGTCTGTTTTCTCGAGCTCTGAACGCTCCCCCCAAATCAAGGCTAAGTACCAAGCATGGGCCTTGGGTTTTAAATATTTCTTACTCAGGCCAAAAATCTTGCTCAAAATTTGGAGCTTGAGAGAGTTTAGAGGGGAGAGTGAAGAGTGGAGAGTGTAAAGGGGAGAGTTTAGAGTGCAATGGGGAGAGTTTAGAGTGCAGTGGGGAGAGTTTAGAGTTGAGAGGTATTTCTGGGGATGAATTAAAAAAGTCTTATTTGATTTAAAGCGTTCGTTGTATTTGACCGAGAGATTACCCTCGCATCTCACCCATTTATGATCTTCAAAAATCGCCCATTTTACCTCAACCAATCGAGGATTATCCATAGCTTGAACCATCAAAGCACGTGCGTTTGACAGTTTGAAATAAAACAACTGCTCACGTTGATTTTTCAGCAATAACAATCCAAATCCGAGAGAAAAAAATCCCAAGAAAATAGCGGAACCCCTGTATTTGACCACCCAAAACACAACCACTGCGGGTGGCAATATCCAGAAATAAGTTGTAACCGAAGGTGGTATTACTCGTGCTGCAACAATGCCCAAAATGAGCATGAGCGCGGGAACGGCTAATGGATATTTTAAATCGAACCTCAACATATCTCTTTCACAAATACAGATTTAACTGCGAAATGGAAAGAGTCTTGATGCAGGTGATTACATCATCTTGCGCAAGTTGCGTTTCAAGTCGCTGGCTGATTCATCGCGGCGCTTCCAATCAAAGCGCTGATACCAAGAATCGAACACGTCTTCTCTTTCATCTCCTGGCTTAGCCAGAATCATCTCACAGATAAAGGTGGTAAATTTCTGCATATCTCCGCCAAAAAGAAAATTGGCAAATTCAAACCTTCTGGAGAGTGAGAACATAGAAAGTACTTCGTTGGCTTTCTTGATTGCATCTGGAGTGATTTCTTTGGATGCCGGAGCAACAGAATCAGCATCACTTTGATTTTCAATCGATTCAGACTCCTGTTTCTTGATAACCAATTCAATTCCGCTGGATTTTTGCTCTTCAAAAACAGGAATTTCTTCCTCTTCAATCACCAATTCATCTTGCATTTCGGGCTCAAATCCAAACAAACTCGGTTGCGAATTTTGCAAATCTTCTTGCACTTTTTCATCAACGGGCTCTTCAACGGGCTCTTCAACGGACACATAAACCGGCTGAGAAACAGGTTCAGAAACAGGTTCAGGCATGACCTCCATTGGTGCTTCCACCACCTCCTTAACAGGTGCTTCCACTTCTACCGGAACCTCAACGGGCACTTCCACTACTGCTAGAGCTTCAACCTGAGCTTCAACCTGAGGAGCCACCGCTTCGCGACCCACCGCTATCAGTTCCATGTCGGTTTCTAAATAAAGCTGTGCAGAAAAAAGTTTTATCTTGCCCAAAACTTCGCCACTTCCTTGATTGTGTTGGAGTTCCTCGTTCAACAATTGCAAGGTGCCGATGATTTCGTGGATTCGCGGATTCATGTTATTAGGATATTATGAAAAATTTTCGGGAAATTTACGCCTCAATTCAATACCATTCATGAGAGATTTTACACTAATTTTTGGGTGTATGTTTGCGGGGAAAACCACGCATTTAATAGGGTTCTACAACGATAGTCCCCTAGATATCAACGAAAAATTAGTCGTTAAACCCCTCATCGACAACCGCTATTCCGAAGGAAAAGTGAGTTCGCATACCGGACTTCAAATGACCGGACACCGAATTTCAAAGGCCGAAGAGATTTTTCCACTCATCACGCCACAAATTAAAGAGGTATATATTGATGAGGTTCAATTCCTAGGGCCCTACATCATTGAAGTCATTGGAGAAATGATGATGAACGGCGTGAGAGTGATTGCTGCTGGACTAGATAAAGACTATTTGAATCGAGACTTCGGTCCCATGAAATCCCTCAAAAAACTGGCCACCGAAAAAATTGAATTGAGCGCCAAATGCCATGTTTGCCAAAAAAGTGCTCACTTCACCTACCGCACCAGCCTCACCGATGAGTTGGTTGTTGTGGGACATAACAATTCTTACGAAGCCCGTTGCAAAGATCATTGGGAACAAGGCATGCTTGAAACCCAACGAATTACCAAAGAAGAATTGATTTAAATTATTGTCCTTCTTTTAGGGCCGTAATTTTGCCCAAATCAGGAATGGATCTGCGAAGAGATTCTTCAACGCCTGCAGTCATGGTCATTTCACTCATGGAACAACTGCTGCAAGCACCTGTCAATCGCAATACAACATCTTTATTTTCATGTATTTCAACCAATTCTACATCTCCACCATCGGCCTGTAAATAGGGCCTTATGGTTTCTAGAACGGCTTCAATTTGTTGAGATAATTGCATATCACAAAGATACGGATTTTAAACTAATTTGTCTTGCAACCTCTCCCGCCAAAGCCAAATACGGCTTCATGATTTCCAAGTCAAAGTCCCAATTCCCTTGATCTGCCGCCAATCCAATTCCAGTTCTCAATGGCAACTCTCCTAAAAAGGGAACCCCAAATTCAGCAGCCAATTTATGTCCCCCGCCTTCACCAAAAATATGGTATTTTTTAGTGGGCTCATCGTCTGGAACGAAGTACGACATATTCTCAACCACTCCCAAAATGGGCTTAGCAATGCTGTCAAGTTGAAACATATCAATGGCACGTCGGGCATCGGTCAACGCCATTTCTTGAGGGGTAGTCACTACAACAATTCCCGACAAAGGTGCCTGCTGCGCCAGTGTAATTTGAACGTCGCCGGTTCCCGGAGGAAGATCAATCACCAAATAGTCTAGCTCACCCCAATCAACATCATTCAGGAATTGTCTGAACGCAGAAGAAATCATGGGTCCACGCCAAACCACCGCCTGTCCTGGGGCCGTCATAAAACCTATGCTCAACAATTTCAACCCGTGAGATTCGATGGGCTTCATCACGTTTTTACCGTTGATTTCCACCATTTCAGGGGCTTGATGAACTTTAAATAGCGTAGGAATGCTCGGGCCGTAAATATCTGCGTCAAGAAGTCCCACTTTAGCTCCCAATTTTGAAAGTGCCAATGCCAAGGTAGCAGATACTGTACTCTTACCCACGCCCCCTTTGCCAGATGCCACTGCAATGACCTGCTTCACACCGCTCAATGTATCTGATGTGCGCTCGTTTTGAACCACCCTGCTGGTAGCATTTACATGTACATCTGCATTTTGATCTACCATGTAAACTACCGCGTTCTTGCAGGCCGATACCATGGCGTCTTTCATGGGGCAAGCCGGAGTAGTTAATACCAAATCAAACGCAACGGTTAACCCATCGATGTTTAAATTTTCAATCATGCCCAAGGTCACCACATCTTTGTGAAGATCTGGGTCATCAACGAGCGACAATGCTTTTAAAACGGCTTCTTTTGTAATGCTCATGATTGTTTTCTCCTAAATATTCGGCGGAAAAATCGCTTTTCGAACTCCAAAAAATACTTCCCTTGTCCAAAAATGAAACCATAAATAAGCAGAATCAAGTTGTAAAAGGGCAAGATGGCTACATAATATACCAAATCAAACCACCAATGGTCGCCCATCATGGGCTGAATGAACTTTTTGATGTATACCACCGTTGAACCGGTCAGCGCAAACACCGCCAAGATTAATACCACCTGCAGCGTTGAATCTACCTTCCAGCGTTCTTGTAATTTTTTGAGGAATCCCACAGCGCAAATTTACCTTCTTTTGGGGGACTTTTGGGGGACGAATCTCGCCGCATGACACAATCATGAAATTTTCAACGCGAGAACTCGACAAAATATCGACTTTTGCAGATATGAATCCATCTGAAAATCCATCAAAACTAAATCGACAGCTCATTTTATTTCCGCTTCCCATTGGCGAACTTAGTTTGGATGGATATTTCACCAACATCCACGGCGAAGCCGTAAAAAACACCAAAGTGTGGGTTGCCGAAAATGCCCGAACCCTGAGACGGTTCATCAGCAACTTGAAATTGGGCGTCATCATTGACGAACTAGTCATCTTTGAATTGGAACGCGGTTACGCCCTCCAAGACTTGGAAGACTTCCTCAATAAACACAAAAACGAACCTCAAATTGGAGTGGTATCTGAAGCAGGAATTCCCTGTATTGCCGATCCTGGCAACAGAATTGTGTCTTGGGCACACAGAACCCACCGGGTGGTTGTTCCTTTGGTGGGACCCAACAGCATCATCATGGCCATTCAGTCGAGTGGATTGAACGGACAACAATTCATTTTTCACGGGTATTTGCCGGTAAAGACCGAAGAATTCATTCCTTTTGTCAAATCTTTGTCAAACCCCGTTTGGAAAAAATACGCACACACCTTCATTGAAACTCCCTACCGAAGCGATAAAACGGCTCAAGCCTTGATCAAATGGCTGCCCGTTGAGGCCAAATTGGCCATAGCTTTTGACCTCCACGGTGAAAATCAACAGATTTTGAGCCAAACCATTGGACAGTGGAAAAAAACGAGCATAGAAATAGGCAAATTGCCGTCTGTGTTTGTTGTAGGATTCTGAAACTGACTTAATTTTGTAATAACATTAAAATTCGCATGAAAGACATCTTTGAAAAACTCTACGACAAAATGGGCCCTCTGGGCATGCACGCTGACGATGCTCATGGATATTTCACTTTCCCCAAGTTGGAAGGTCCTATTGGGCCGAGAATGAAATTTCGCGGTGTAGAGAAATTGAATTGGTCATTGAATAATTACTTAGGCCTTGCCAATCACCCCGATGTCATGAAAGCCGATGCTGATGCCGCGGCGCAATTTGGTATGGCCTACCCTATGGGTGCCCGAATGATGAGCGGAAATAGCGATTATCACGAACAATTGGAAAAAGATTTGGCCGACTTCATCAAGAAGCCCGATGTTATTTTATTGAACTTTGGTTACCAAGGCGTGTTAAGTGCAATCGATGCTCTAGTGGATAGACACGACGTGATTGTTTATGATGCTGAATCTCATGCTTGCATCATTGATGGACTTAGACTTCACGTAGGAAAGCGCTTTGTTTTCCAACATAATGATATTGAAAGCTGCGAAAAACAGCTGGTTCGCGCCACCAAATTGGCAGAACAAACCGGCGGTGGAGTGATGGTTATTACCGAAGGTGTTTTTGGAATGAGTGGATCTCAAGGAAAACTGAAAGAAATTGTAGCCCTCAAAGAAAAATACAACTTCCGCTTATTTGTTGACGATGCCCACGGATTTGGAACCATGGGTGAAACAGGTGCAGGTACCGGCGAAGAACAAAATTGCATGGATGGAATAGACATTTATTTCTCCACCTTCGCAAAATCTATGGCTGGAATTGGAGCATTCATTGGCTCTGAACCCCATGTGATCAAATTCTTGCGTTACAACATGCGCTCTCAGATTTACGCAAAAGCCCTTCCCATGCCCATGGTGGTGGGTTCAATCAAGCGCCTTGAAATGATTCGCACACAACCCGAACACAAAGAAAAATTGTGGACCATCGTAAGAGCCTTGCAGTCTGGTTTGAGAGAAGCCGGCTTCAACATTGGTGTAACCACCACTCCCGTAACTCCCGTTCTTCTAAACGGAACCATTCCCGAAGCAACTCACTTGACCTTTGACCTAAGAGAAAACTACAACATCTTCTGTAGTATTGTGGTTTACCCTGTGGTTCCCAAAGGCGTAATTATGCTGCGCTTAATTCCCACCGCAGTGCATACCCTCGAAGACGTGGAAACCACAATTAACGCGTTTAAATCCATTAAAAACAAATTGGACATTGGCGAATATCGCAAAGACCAATTGGCCACTGCTCACTAACATTGCGGGGTGAAACCCCGATTAAAATACCTTCAAACCGCCGGAACATGGATTGTCGTTCTGGCGGTTTTTTTTGCTCTGAGGATGGCTTTTCTCTTCCACGAAAAACACCAAATTCAACGAGTGTTGCATCAAACCTTTAAAGATTCAAATCAAATCCGTATTCCACCTGAACATTCTGCATTGCAAGAACTCAAATCCTTAGCTAAAGCGCCCCTTACCTACTTCGATACCCTTTTCACCACCGCTCCCGTGCCCATTTCAGATGCACCACCCAAATGGGCGACCAATTACCAGGTTAACCTGAATACTTGCGACTCCGCCGAATTGGAGGCACTTCCAAAAATTGGGGCGAAAATGGCCTCGAGAATCATCAGATACCGCGACAGGCTGGGTGGATTTTTCTCCATTAGACAGTTGCTTGAAGTCAAATACATTGATTCTCAAATTTTGGAGCAACCCAACATCGTTTTTTCGGTTGATACCGCTCAGGTCAAAAAACTTGATTTAGCCATTTGCACGCCCAGCGACCTTTACCGACATCCGTATGTGGGACCGTCAGCGGCAAAAATCTTGTTGGCTTACCGAAAAGCACATCCCCAGATAAACAATCCCTGGAAAGAAGGGAGCCAAGTTCACGGCATCCCGCTAGAACATGCGCGAAGAATTTCTCCGTATTTCCGCTAAAAATGACAATCTACTCAACAAATCATCATCTATGTGTCAACAATAATCAATAATTTTGTTCCATGCATTTTCAAGAAAGCGAAAGCGTGAGCATGGTGCGCCAAACAGTGCGTGACTTTGCAGAAAAAAATATCCGTCCGCAAATGATGGAATGGGATGAGAGTCAAACCTTCCCTGTGCACGTTTTTAAAGGCCTCGGTGAACTTGGATTGATGGGCGTTTTGGTGCCTGAAAATTACGGTGGATCGGGCTTGGGCTACTACGAATATGCTGCTGCCATTGAAGAATTGGCCAAAGTTTGCGGAAGCGTGGGGCTTTCTATGGCTGCCCACAACAGCTTGTGCACCGGTCACATCATGCAATTTGGTAACGAAGAGCAAAAGAAAAAATGGCTTCCAAAGTTGGCTACTGCAGAGTGGATTGGTGCTTGGGGACTAACCGAAGCGAACACCGGTTCTGATGCGCTAAGAATGAAGTGCGTAGCACGCAAAGAGGGCAACGAATGGGTGTTGAATGGCGCAAAAAACTGGATTACCCACGGAATTACCGGCGATATTGCTGTGGTTCTTGCTAGAACCGGCGACCTTTTAGATTCACACGGCATCACTGCGTTTGTGGTTGAAAGAGGTACTCCCGGCTTTTCTGGAGGAAAAAAAGAAAATAAATTGGGAATGAGAGCTTCCGAAACGGCTGAAATGATCTTTGAAGATTGCCGCATTCCTGAAGAAAACGTCTTAGGCAACATTGGCGATGGATTCATTCAGGCCATGAAAGTTCTTGACGGCGGACGCATATCTATTGCTGCATTGAGCTTGGGAATTGCCAAGGGCGCTTACGAAGCGGCTTTGAAATACTCGAAAGAGCGTGAGCAGTTTGGGCAACCCATCTCTAACTTCCAAGCCATTGCTTTCAAATTGGCAGACATGGCCACTAAAATTGAAGCGGCAGAATTGCTAATTCAAGAAAGTTGCCACTTGAAAAACAACAAATTGAACGTAAATAAGGTGAGCGCCATGGCTAAATACTACGCCAGCGAAGTGAGTGTGTTCTGCGCCAATGAAGCGGTTCAGATTTTCGGGGGATATGGATACACGAAAGATTTTCCGGTGGAGAAATTTTACAGAGACTGTAAGCTTTGCACCATTGGAGAGGGAACCAGTGAAATCCAAAAATTGGTTATTTCAAGGGCCATTTTAAAAGATTAATAGACATTCTTCGATTATCTTGGTAAAAATTTGAAATTCAATCAAAAATTGGTATATTTGCATCCCTAAAAAAAGTAAAAAAGGTATAACATGCTTATTATAAATGTAAAAGAAAGCGAGTCTCTTGACAAAGCATTGAAAAAGTTCAAGAAGAAATTTGAAAAAACAGGTGTAGTAAAAGAGATGCGTTCTCGTCAGGCTTTTGAAAAGCCATGCATTACCAAAAGAATGCAGAGATTGCGTGCGGCTTACAAGCAGCAGTTGCAAACCAACGAAATGCAAGGGTAATCCACCCACCACATATAAAGACTGTCAAAGGGAGCTCAATTGGGTTCCCTTTTTCTTTTAGTATCTGCCCTCTCACCGCAACAAAGTTACCGTGCTGCTGAATCCATAAATAATATCATCTTTAGATTCTCTACGTTCGTTTGGTGTAACTTGGAAAAATTACCAATTTTTGGTACTTTTGGGTAATTATTTTGAATTATGAGCAAGAACACCTCCATATCACTCGGAAATTATTTTGACCAATTTGTAAGTAACCAAGTTTCTGCCGGACGATATAAAAATGTAAGTGAAGTAATCAGAGCTGGACTTCGACTTTTAGAAAATGAAGAAAGTAAAGTTATTGCTCTGAAAAATGCGATTCAAGAAGGAATTGACAGTGGAATTGCACACAATTTTGACCCAGAAAAGCATCTTCAGGAATTAAAAGCTAGACATAAAAAGAATGGCTAAATATGAACTGACTAACAAAGCTGTTGAAGATTTAACTGGAATTTGGGAATACACGATTGAAAAGTGGTCTGAACATCAAGCCGACATATATTATAACTTGCTAATAGATAGTTGCCAAGAAATTGCGAATAATCCGGATTTAGGAAAAAATCATGAGGGAATAACCAATGACTTATTCGGACTTAAAATAAGCCGACACATCATTTTTTATCGAAAACGATTGAATCTACCAATTGAAATTACGAGAATTTTACACGGACAAATGGATTTAAAAAATAGAATAACGGAATGAAAAAACTAAGGGCAAGCAAAAGTATAGTAAAGCATATAAACACTACTATTTTCAGTATTATTTGATACTAAAAATAGTATTCATCACCGCAACAAAGTTACCGTACTGCTGAATTCGTATTCTTGGTTGTTTCGATAAGCCTTGATGCGGTAAAGGTAAACGCCCTGCGGAACGCTCTCTGTGGGAGCCCATGTGCCCTCCGTGTTGTTCTGCTCGTAAATCTTCTGCCCCCAAGAGTTGTATATGCTCAAGGTGAAACGATCAAATCCGTAGTTGAACACCTCAAACACATCGTTCAACCCATCGCCGTTGGGCGTGAAAGCATTGGGAGCAAACAGCGTTGCCTGATATTTCAAGCACGATACATTGCTCTTCGACTCATACCTACCCTGAGCACTTCGCGCCTTTACATAATAACATTTCTCGTAATTCTTGGGCTTGATAAAGTCTTTATCATTGACCGTTGTATCTTGGCTTATACTTCATTACAGCAAAATCCGATACGGGCAATGTATACCGAGAAAAAATATTGGTTGACAGCACCGAGTAGATTGGTCATGTGATCATGGACAACTATTTCTTAAGTCATTTTCTCAACCCTAGTACAACAAACTATAGTTTTTTTGTGTCAATGGTAGTGGATTTCACACCGTAACATGAAAAAACTACTACCTCTAATAATTCTTTTACTAGTATTCAATGCAACTAAAGCCACTCATATTGCCGGCTGTGAATTAACCTATACCTATATTGGCAACCAGAAGTACGTTATTTATATTGATGTTTATAGAGATTGCCGAGGAACGGCATTAGCGAGCACCGATTTCACCTATTATCATCGCTTCCAATCTACCAACGGTACCTCATCTCAGCAATACATCCCCACAAACAAACCCAAACTCGTAAATATTTCTGAAGTTTCAAATATTTGTAAGGGCGGTGTTCCCTTTTGCTC
>CAZGQS010000031.1:0-18588 GCA_964527775.1 uncultured Rhizobium sp.
TCAATGGTGATGTTATTCAAACGGCCATCACGACCGTTGAAACTATTGTTTCCGCCGGCTTGTGGAGTAAATTTGGTGAAATCATCGATAGAGCGGTTGATGGTAGGCAAAGTGTTCAATTGCTTTGAAGACAAGTTGAAGTTTGCACCTGATTTGGTACCGCTGTTTCTAGGAGATGTTACTTGAACTTCTCCAATTTTCTCAAGAGACGTAGCAAGATCTAGGTCTAACTTGTAGTTTTCACCTAAGATCAGGTAGATGTTCTCAACAGATACGTTTTTCTGACCTGGAGCGCTGATGGTAACCGTGTAAGGTCCACCTGCCGCTAAGTTGAAGATGTCAAACGCACCACCTTGACGGGTTTGCGTAGCATAAGTTGCGTTGGTTGTTGTCAAAACCGCCGTAACGGTAGCGTTGTCAACAGCATTTCCACCGGAAAGAATGGTTCCTCCGATAGACGATGTTGTAACCTGAGCAAATGAAATTGTTGCTGAGAAGGCTACAATCATCCAAAGTGCTAATTTTTTCATGAAATTTAGAAATTAGTTAGTTGGTTAATTTGAAGTACAAAAAAACATCGTTTGAGTGTCTCAATTGTTAACAAATTGTAAAGAAAATAGACTGTTGAATTTTAAAGTGTAGAAGTGTAACTTTGACGTTACCACAAAGTTTTGAGTTTGAGAGTCTTATTTTTCTTAATTGCTTGGTTATCATTGACCTTGAAGGCGCAGTTTGCTGAAATAGAAGCAAGTTCTAAGTTGCCTGTGGGTGATTTGCTCAGGCGCGCAAACTCAGAATTAAATCCATTGATTGACGGAGAAGACATTTTAATGTCGGAGGCAGACTATGTAGTTATTGGTGATACTTTTTTTCTAAATCCGCACGGCACCCATTATTTATTTGCTTACACAAAAAGTTGGAATGAATTTCGGCGATTAGATAGGTCAAAATTCCACGGACACAACTTCGGAAGAAATTTGTTCACCTATAAAGGGGATATTTATTGTTTTGGTGGATATGGATTTTGGCATTCTCATTCCAAATTGATCAAGTTCAATCGAAAAAATAGAGAATGGGATCTCATGAAGATCAAAGGAGTCGTTCCCGATATTTTCTCCTCTATTGGTGTTTTGATGGGCGATTCTTTCATGATTTATGGAATCAGAAACGTGGATGGTTTTCAGGTTTTGAACGATGCAAAGTCGAGTTTGTACTTCATCAATATGAAGACCTTCAATTCTGTTGCTTATGACTATAAAATAAACACGGAGGCGGTTATTCAGAAGAATGTAATCAACAGTCAATTTTCAAGGTATGCGTTGGTTACGCAAGTGGGTATAATTGATAGAATTGTTGACAAGCAGAAGGGTAAAATTTATAAGAATTATTCCTCACCCAATTTATTTGGGGAAGAAGAATTTAAGCACCGAAGTGGTAGAGATAGTAATTATATATTTGCGGTAGGAGATGAGATTATCACCTACAGCAGGAGCGGTCAAGTAAATAAATTCAGTATTCAGGAATTCCTCAAACTATATTTTAATGAGGAGGCAGAAATAGGTGATTTTTTGCCTTTAGAGCAAGGCAAAGGGTGGGGATTTAATATTCAGTATTTATTGTATTTCATCATCGTCTTTTTGTTGATTTTCATCATTTATTTCATGTTTTTATATTACCGTGGAACGGGTTTAGTAAACAGAAGAACTCTGAATGATTATACGTCATTGGTAGATCAAAAGTTTGATTTTAGCTCAATCAGAACATTATCTAATGGTGATTATACTGAGCAAGAAATTGATATGGCCTTACAGATTTTTCATTTACGTCCTGTAGTGAGGAACTTAAAACGCAGTCAGATGTTGTTTGAGCTTAATGAAATGTATCCAGGCTACGTGGTGAAGATACCTCATCCCAAGAAAAAAGATCAGTTTAAATACAGGGTATCTAGAAGTTATTCATAGATCCATTGCTGGTCAAGGCGTTTAATGCTTATTGATACAGTAAAAAAGTAGGGTGAAGTTTCAATGTTGAGATTGAATTGAAATAGATTTGGGTATTTACGATTCAGAAGATTCAGACGCTCTCTAACGAGTTTAAGTCCAATTTGAGTTCCAGGTTTGGGCTTTCTTTTGCGGTTGATTTCATTCCTTACCGTAATGAGCAGTAAATGCGGTGCGGCAAGATCTATATTTAGGTTGATATTGGTAGATGTATTGCTCATTAACGCTCCATGTTTGATGGCATTTTCCAATAAGGGTTGCAGTATTAAGGGCGGGACATACCAGCTTTTTGGATCTAGAGCTTCATCTTGATGTATTTGAAACTGAAATAATTGGTCTGATTCAAATCTCATTTGTTCCAAGCCCACATATTTTTGAGCGTATTCAATTTCTTCTGATAACTGAACAAAATCTTTATTAGAAGTTTCCAAAAATAAACGGTTCAGCTTGGCGAGTTCAGAAGTGGCTTTAAGGGCTTGTTTTACATTGGCTCTGACAATCAACGATTGAATCAAATTCATGGTGTTAAAAATGAAATGGGGATTCATGTTGTTCTTCAGTGTTGCAAGTTCCATGGAGAGAAGTTTCTCAGAGAGTTTGAATCGTTCTTTCTGATTAAAAACCAGAACAAAAACAAGTAATCCAACGCCTAAAAATAGCAGAAACCAAAAAGCAGGTACTTGAAACAAGGGTTTGTTGACTTTGAAGATCAAGTTTTTTTGACTGTGTCCGTTGAATAATTTTATCTGATAGATGCCTGCGTTTAGATCATTGAACCAAATTGGGGTATTGTTTGGATAAATACATTGCCTGATTAAATTTCCTTGTTCATCAATCAGCTCCATTTGTACAAAGCCGTCTTGATGTTGAATGAACTTGGGTGTTTTGAGTGATATTTGGAAATTTGAACCTTGCCAAACTCTGCCTGTAATAGAGGTAGAAAAGAATTTATAGTTATCTAAATTAACAGAGATATTTCCGTTATGAGAACATTGATTTTGAGTGTTAAATGGTAAATAATCGATGGAATTTCCTGATAGAATATAACAGCCGTTATCAGTAAGGTGAACTTTATGTTTTGAATTCGCTCTATTGCCTAAGTAGTATTGCCCAACAATTTGTAAACCAAATTTGGGGTCTTTAAAGGCCAATTGAATTAAGGTGCTATTTGTGAAAATCCACATCCCGTGCATATTGGTTTGAATCCAATCAATTTTTTGATTGGGAAACAGATTTGCAATGTTGATTTTGTTGATTGATTGAAAATTAGATTCTAAATCATTGTATTTATAGAAGACAAATTCTTTTCCGTTTTCTGCAATGAGCAAATTTCCTGAGAAGAAAAAGTTGTTCTTTGATTGTGGTTTCTTAAAATCTAAAGTTACGGGCTCAACTTGTTTATTATGAATGAGAAAAAAGCCGTTATTTTCTGTTTGCGCTAAAACTTTATTCTGGATGGGTTTAAAGGTAATAATTGAACGTAAATCATTGTGAATGTTTGCGGTAAATTTCAGATTCCGGATATCAAGTGCATTTACATGATGAAAATATTCAGTTAAATATAGATAATCACCCACCAACTCAGTAAAATGATAGTGTTTTGGTGAAATTAAATTTATTCTAGAATCATGCAAATGGTAAAGTCCTTTATCTGCGTGAATGAAGATATTGTTTTCATCTACATAAAGGCATTTTTTGATATTTGTGGGTAATATATGGTTTACCCATTGATTCTGTTTTTTGATAAAAAGTTGATTTTTTGTCCAACCAATGATAGAATTTCCCTGAGCTATAAATGCGTTAAATTGAACAGGGGTAGAAATTCTTTTGCCTAAATCAGGTATAAATGAAGCACCAGAAACAATGGAATTTAGCCATAAACCATTATTGATGGTATCAACCGTAATTCCCCAAACAAAGGGGAAAATAGGAAGGTCTACTTTAGATTTTTCAAATTTTTGATTTACGTGATGAACTATCACAGATCCCTCGTCAAAATTTAGGTGGTTTCCAAGAGCAAAATAGACCTTATCTTCATCAGCGTCTATATCCCAAATAGCATAAGATTTTTCAGGTCGTTGGGCGAAAATAAGAGAATCACAGGTTTCCAAATTATAGAAAACTTTGTATTGATTGCTCTCCATACCAATGTACAATTGGTGGTTTACGGTTTTTGCACAAATGGCAATGATGCCTGATTTTTTTATTTCACGGGCTATAATTGATTCATCCTTGTGCCAATTGTGGCCATTTGTAGAAGTTATTACACTGCCTTTTCCATATTGAAAAACGAAATACCGGTTTTTCCAATAAGCCATATCTAAAACGGTTGTCTTACTGGGTGTATTTTTAGTTAGTAGCCACCATTTGGGTTGTTTTAATGAAATTTCCGCAATGCCTTTTTTACCTAGTGCGAATAGTTTACCATTGAGTTCTCGGAATCTTCTAAATTTTTCAAAGATTATTTTACGTTTCAATTTTCCGGAACTTTGGTCAAATACCAAAATTTGCGAATCTAAGGTGCCAACGTAAATTAGATTTTTGTGAAAGTAAATATCCCAAACAGGCACAGATCCCACCCTATTAATGATTGATCTATGTATGGATGGATCTTCGGGGATGACGCTTATTCCGGCATCGGTGGCAACCCAAGCGGTTCCATTTTGATCAATGCGAGTTTTACGCGTAATGTGCGAGGGTAAACCGGTTCGGTTGTCGAAAAAGTTATAGTCTTGAAAGCTGGGTGTTTGGGCAAATGCACAAAGATTCAGGAAGATTACAACTGCTCCTGCAAATGTTTTCTTCCAGTTTTGGATACTGATATGTGTTGGCCGTTTTTCAGGCATACATGTGAACTGCTGTAACTCTTAATTTGGTGTAAAGGTACAATGAAGGAGCGATGCACGCGAACAAAGTCTTTAGGCAACAAATCTTCAATGTGTTTGAGCGTTTTAGATGCTATGTAATTTCTCTTTTCAGTAACTATCTTGGAATATGCACCACAGGCCTCAATTACGTGAATGTCCCGGTATGAAATCATGATGCTTTCACCGCCATCTTTGATGATTAAGTTCTCTTCTCTCGCTTTGTAGGTGGACGAAATTTTTGGTGAACTATCTGTAATTCTATTTTCCAAACGAGTTCGGAAGCGTTCAATTTCAGATTCAGTCAATGGCTTTAAGAGATAGTCAAATACATTCTTATGAATCGCCTCTAAAGCGTATTGAGAATGAGCACTAACAATAACCACAGGCACTGAATCATTGAGGTCATGATGTATTTGTAAACCATTTTCTCCCCGAAGTTCAATATCAGAGAATACAATATCAGGTTTAAATGAATCAATTTCTTTTCTTGCTTGATTAAGATCTGACACAGCAACAATATCACCTATAAGATCTGATAAATATTCTTTTAGGTAAAATTCTATCATGGTACGACCTGAAAGTTCATCGTCAATGATTAATGCTCGAAGTCGTTTATTCATAGTTTTATTATTTTGGGGTTAGTCAAATGTAGCATTTCTTTGCGGTTAATGACCCATGCTACATTGCAAAATACACACATTTTGGTAGAAGTTAACACCAAAGGAGCAGAAATTTTACAATTTCGAAATCTGTACAAAACACAAGAAGTACTCTGGAATCCCGACTTTAATTTCTGGAATCGTACAGCACCATTGCTATTTCCAGTTGTTGGGAAATTGAAAAATGATCAATTCAAATACAATGCAAATATCTATTCCATGAAGCAACATGGGTTTGCGCGAGATGCTGAGTTTGAACTTGTAGAACATACAGCCACATTGTTGCATTTGCGTTTAATGTCCAATCTAAATACCCAAATTCAATACCCTTTTGACTTTCAACTGGATGTAATATATACCTTAAAAGATAACCAATTGCAATCCGAGAACATCATCACCAATTTGGGCGATGACACCATGCCAGTTTCGTTTGGTGCACACCCTGGATTTTCTATTCAATTGCCCGTAGATAACTGTAAAATAATCATCCATCGGGAAGGAAAAGAAACACCAACGGAAGAGATTTTGCAACGACATTTAATTTCAGAGGGACTGTATACCGGTGAAACAGAACCAGTAAAAATTGAAAACGGTGAAATTACTCTGAATGAAAATTATTTTGAGCATGACGCTATTGTTTTCAAAAATGCAGGAATCACTGGAATGAGTTTGGTTCAAAACGGTGAACTTATTGCTCGATTAGATGCACCAACCGCACCCTATTGGGGCATTTGGAAAAAACCCGGGGCACCTTTTGTTTGCATTGAGCCTTGGTGGGGCATTGCCGATCATTCACAAACTCAACACGACCTTTTAACTAAAGAAGGCATTCATTTGTTAGAAAAACATGACGCACTCTCAATAAAATATGACATATCTACCCAATTTTAGGTAGATTTGATTGTCAATTCATCAAAATTAATTTATGGAGCCTCAAAATATTTTTTATCTAGGAATGGTCATTATGATTGTTTCATCGTTGGGTTCGCGTATGGTAAAAGAAAAAGGACTCAGAAATTTAAGCAACGAGGAAAAAGGTAAATTGGTTTCGGCATTTTCAAAAACGCGAATGAACAACATAGTTTTGTTGCTCGGAATTGTTCTTGTATATATGTCAATCATGTTCTTTGAGCAATCGGGAACTGATTTTGGATTCAACCCCCATTTGGCGTATTTCATAGTTCTTGCAGGGTATGTGATATTCAATTATTACATCACATTTAAGAAATTAGCCGAAATGAATGCCCCTGTCGAATATGTGAAATATACCAAAATCTCTACCTTGATTTCAGGGGTAGGATTTGCTGCATTCTTAGCAGCCATGATTTTTTATATGGGACTTTGATTCGGTTAAGAATCGCGTTCAACAAAACCGAGTGAACTGGTAGCTACCTCGGCGGTCTATTTTCCCTGATTCAGTGAAAATCAGCTGGTCAATTAAATACACCTTTTTAGGAGATTGTATTTTTAATTTTTCTTTCAATTCTAACTCTAGGTTTCTTACTTCATTTGAGCTCAATGCATCAGATTTCAGTAACATAATAAGCTTCTGTCCCAAAGCTTCATCCTCTTCAAACCAGCAACAAAAAGTATTTTCACGAAGTTGGAATTGTTCGCAAATTTGTGCTTCAACATCCTCAATTTGAATCTTAAGTCCACCAGAATTGATGGTGAAATCAGATCTGCCCATCCAAACGAAGGTGTTTTCGCTACTGATTTCCACTCTGTCTCGGGTGTTCAACCATTGAAAATGGGTGGTTGGATTGCTAATTTCCAATTGACTATTTTCATCAATCCGAATTTCGGTTTGGTCAATGCAACGGTAATGAGATTCGCCCAAGGTTCTGCCTGCAAAATGAGAATAAGTTTCGGTCATTCCGAAGGTATGAACAACATGTACACTGGAGAGCAACTTTAAAACTCTATTTTCTAAAGCCGCTGACAACGGTGCACCACCAATTAATACTGTTTCAAATTTTGATAAACGATCAACGCTCTCTGATGACTCCAAAATGTGAAACAATTGATGAGGTGTCAATGATATTATTCGAGCATCGCCTTGGTATGAAAGCATCGGATTGGAACTTGGTTCAATTACCTCAATTTTAGAGTTCCAAACTTTGCTTCTAATCCATTGCATGAATCCGCCGGCCTTGCTCAACGGCAAAGCAATGAGTTGCTTTAAACTCGATGATTTTACAAAGTGTTTTCGGGTTTGTTCGGCACTCCAAATCAATAAATCTCTTTGTAAGACCTGAGGTTTAGGTTCACCGGTGCTCCCAGATGTATAAAGTGTAAAAGTCTCAGCACCCTCTCTCCATGCCTCCTCTAAACTCTCAACTCTCAACTCTCAACCCTCCACTCTAAACCCTCCCCTCTCAACCCTCCACTCTCAACTCTCATAAATATAGTCTCTCAATGTCTTCACGCAAAGATCAATGTCTTCCACGGAATTGTAGTAATGCGTTGAAACTCTCACGCAGTCAATGCCGTTTTCAGGCACGTGTCTGAGTATGATCTTTTTGCCTCGAGCATAATTTACAAATCCGCCCGAAGTTTTATCTTTTTTCGAAGAACTGATTTTGAATCCAACTTGTGCACCGCGAGAGCGGTCTTCTTCTGGGGTCAACATTTCAATCTTGACTCCGTTTGCTGGTTGTAAATCGTTGATTTTGTCTTGAAGCAATCGCGATAGTTCTTTGACTCTGTTTTCTATTCTCTGGGGACCTACACTCGTATAAAAAATCAATGCAGTTTCACAACCTACCATAGCAGGTCCGTTGAAAGTTCCGTATGAATAACGGCTTGCTTCATTAATGGGATCAGAAAGCATTGGAGGTTGTGCACTCATATTAAATTCGTTGAGGCTATAAGCTGCCACATGGGTGATTTTGGTTGTGCTTAAAAGGTCTTTTCGGATGTACATCCAGCCATTTCCAATGGGACCCAAAAGCCATTTGTGGAAACAACCGGCGTAGTAATCACAGCCCATATCGTGGAGGTTGAATTGAATCATTCCCAAAGGATGCGCTCCATCAATGCTCGAAATAATGCCCCTTTCTTTACAAATTTGGCAAAGCTCTTTCACAGGCAAAACCTGTCCTATGGTGCAAGGAATGTGAGGAACCGCCATGACTTTGGTTTTTTTTGTGATGGCTTTTTTGAAATTTTCAATGGTTTCTTCGGCGGTTTTTCCCAAGGGAAAAGTTTTAATGATCAATCCCTCTAATTTTGCTCGGTGCAACCAAGGAGCGCAACCTCCTACGTGCTCGTGCGTGGTCATGATAATTTCATCTCCTTTTTTGAGTTTCAGTCCCCAGCAAATATGATTGATGCCTTCGCTGACGTTTTTGGTCATGCACAGTTCATCGAAATCTGCACCTACAACCGAAGCCAATTTTTTTTCTAAGGCGTTGTCATGGTGCGGATAAGCCCCATTTTCTGCCACTTGATCGTATGACGCCTTGATAGATTTTATCACTTCATAAGGAGTGATGCCCATGGTTCCGTTGTTCAAAAAAGTGATCTCATTTTTTATGGTAACGGGAAATTGCAAGCTCAGAAGATCCCAATCAGCAGTGCTGAGATCAATAATGGATGAATGAGGCAATGGGGTTGCTTTGAGTTTATCAGTATGGTATGCGGCGAATAAACTTCCCCCGAAAGCAAGAAACTTTTTGCGATTCATAGACTGCAAATTACGCGTTTCATTGCAGCCATCAAAATTTGCTTATTTTTGCATGGAGCACCATTTGCAACAAGAAATGAATGTTTTAGGGATAATGAGCGGAACGAGCATGGACGGCATTGATTTGGCGCTGTGCAACGTTCAACAAAATGAGGGGAATTGGACGGTTGAAATCATTCAAGCCATCACGGTACCATACAACGAAACTTGGCGCGTGCGATTGTCGCAATTGCGTTACCAAACTCCTGAATTGTACGCCAAAACCGATGTGTTTTACGGCCGCTATTTGGGTGAATTGGCTCGTGGTTTCCAAAAGGAATCGGGTCTGAACATTGATTTGGTTGCCTCTCACGGACACACCATTTTTCACGATCCACACGGTTGGTTGACCGCACAAGTGGGTGATGGTGCCACGTTGGCCGCTACTGCCGGAATACCCGCCGTTACCAACTTTAGACGTGCCGATGTTGCCGCTGGCGGACAGGGCGCACCTTTGGTTACCGTGGGTGACGAGCTCTTGTTTTCGCAGTATGATGCATGCTTGAATTTGGGCGGATTTTGCAACCTTTCTGTTGGACAAGGAAGCGATAGAATGTCGTTTGACATCGCACCTTGTAACATTGTTTTGAATCGTTTGGCCCGCGAACGCGGATTGAAATACGATGAAGATGGTCAAATTGCAGATTCTGGAAATGTCATTTACCCGTTGTTGGAAAAGCTCAATCAAATTAAGTTTTACCAAAGAAAAGGTCCCAAAAGTTTGGGAAGAGAATGGATAAACAAGGAATTCTGGCACATAGTTCGCGACTTTGATGATCAACCCGTTGAAGACCGAATGAAGACTTTGGTGATGCATTGTGCTGTGCAAATTGCTCGCGCTTTAGAAATGCACAGTGATAAAGATGTTTCCGAATTGTCTGTATTGGTTACGGGAGGTGGAGCTTTCAATAAGACCTTGATTGATTACATACAGTCAGAAACCAGTTCAAACATCGTGATTCCAGATAAGCAGCTGGTAAATTATAAAGAAGCCATGATTTTTGCTCTTTTGGGAGCAATGAGAGTGAAGAACATTGCCAACGTTAACAACAGAGGAACCGGTGCATCGGTAGCGGTGATTGGTGGATCGTTGGATGGGGATTTTTCCTCATTTATTTAAGAACTCATTTATTGTGAAAGTAGAAAAACTTATAGAAAAATTCGAAGGCAAACAGCCCGAGATTGTATTTGCATGGAAAGACGACCAAACCGAAGCCGAAGGTTGGGTAGTGATTAACTCTTTAAGAAACGGTGCTGCCGGCGGTGGCACTCGCATGCGTAAAGGGTTAAATCAACGCGAAGTGGAAAGTTTGGCTAAAACCATGGAAGTCAAATTCACCATTGCAGGTCCTCCCATAGGAGGAGCTAAATCAGGCATCAACTTTGACCCCGCAGATCCACGTAAGAAAGATGTGTTGAAGCGCTGGTACAAAGCCGTTCGTCCTATGCTAAAACACTATTATGGTACAGGCGGTGATTTGAACGTAGACGAGATTCACGAAGTAATTCCAATGACTGCCGAACTGGGCATTTTGCATCCTCAAGAAGGTGTAGTCAACGGTTACCATACTGCCTATACTCCCGAAGAGCGATTGAAAGCCATTTCACGTCTTCAGGAAGGTGTTTTGCTACCCATCACAGACGAAAGATTATCGCCCGATGTTTCAAAGAAACTCACCATTGCCGACATGATTACGGGTTGGGGTGTTGCTGAGGCGGTGCGTCAATATTACGAGGTATTTGGAGGGTTCACCAACAACAAGTTAGCCATCATTCAAGGATGGGGCAACGTGGCGGCGGCAGCGGCTTTTTACCTAACAAAATACGGTATTCGTATAGCGGGTATTATTGATCGTCAAGGGGGAATTATTTCCGAAAAAGGACTCGGCCACGACGAAATTGTGGAGCTATTTTTATCAAGAAAAGGCAATGAATTGAATGCTCCCAATATGCTTTCCTTTGAGGAAGTGAATGCTCGTATTTGGGACATTCCTTGTGAGGTATTCATTCCTGGAGCGGCCAGCAGATTGGTTACTGAAGATCAAGTAAACCGAATGATCAAATCAGGTATAGAGGTCATTTCATGTGGTGCAAACGTGCCGTTTGCCGATGCTGAAATATTCATGGGACCCATTGCTCGTTTGGCCGATGCTAATATGGCTGTAATACCAGACTTTATTGCTAACTGTGGAATGGCTCGTGTTTTTGGCTATTTGATGAGCAAAGAAGCCGAACTCACCGATGTGGCCATTTTCAAAGACGTGAGCAACATCATTGGTGGAGCCCTAGCGCGCGTTCATCAGTTTAATCCAAAATCAACCGGAATTGCGTCGAAAGCATTGGAAATGTCGTTGACCGATTTGGTAAAGCCCCATTAATTTCATATATTAAATCATTATGTTTCAACCAGAAAGCATCAGTTCTCGCTTTTGCAGATACGTACAAATAGATACCCAAAGCGACCCTGAATCTACGTCAGTACCTAGTACTGAAAAGCAAAAAAACCTCAGCCGTATTTTGGTAGATGAGTTGCAAACCATGGGTTTGAAAGATGCTCATTTAGATGACTTTGGATATGTTTATGCTACATTAGAATCGAACGTTGATTCTAATGTGCCTGTGATTTGTTTTTGCTCACACGTAGATACATCGCCAGATTGTACAGGGGAAGGGGTTAAACCCATCATCCACAAAAACTATCAAGGACAAGACATCATTCTTCCCGATGACGTATCGCAAGTGATTCGTACTGTTGATCATCCGTACTTGAAAGAACGCCTTGGCGACGATATCATCACCGCATCAGGCACAACTCTACTGGGCGCCGATGATAAAGCGGGTGTGGCTATCATCATGGATTACGTTCAGAGAATGGTCTTGAATTCTGACCTTAAACACGGAACCATCAAAATCTTGTTTACCCCAGATGAAGAGATTGGCCGTGGAGTGGATCACGTAAATATTGAAAAATTAGGAGCCGATTACGGCTATACCCTAGATGCCGGCGAACGTGGAAGTTACGAAGACGAAACCTTCAGCGCTGACGGTGCTACCATCAATTTTTACGGTGTTTCAGCACACCCAGGTTATGCCAAAGGGAAGTTGGTTAACGCATTGAAAATTGCCGGAGACTTTTTGAATCGATTGCCCAAAGGCGAATTTTCACCGGAGACCACTGAGGGTCGTGAAGGATTTGTTCATCCCGTAACCATGGGCGGTGTTGCTGAGCACGCATGGGTAAAATTCATCGTACGTGACTTCGATACCGCGAAACTTGCAGACCACGAAAGTCGTTTGCGTTCCATCATGGAGGCAACCGTGGCTGACTATCCTGGTGCTACAGCTGATATGTCGGTACACGAGCAATACAGAAATATGAAAGAAGTGGTGAAATTGACCCCTGCTATTTCGGAATACGCTATTGAAGCCATCAAGATGGCGGGCATTGAGCCTCAATTGGGTAGCGCTCGCGGAGGTACCGATGGCAGCCGTTTGAGTTTTATGGGACTACCATGCCCCAATATTTTTACGGGTGAGATGGCCTTTCACGGCAAACACGAGTACGTAAGTGTTCAAGACATGGAGAAAGCCTCAGATGTTTTAGTTCATTTAAGTGCATTGTGGGCAAACCACAAATAATTTTAGAACTTCATTAAATAAAAAAGGAGCCCTTTTGAGGCTCCTTTTTTTATGACTCTAGTTTATTGGTTATGCTAATTGTCCCACCTCTTTAAGGTGCATAAAGTGAGAGCGCACCGCTGAAATGAAGGTATCATTTTCTTGGTAAGGTATACCAAACTCGGCGCAAGTATTTTTCACGATCTCATTAATTTTTGGATAATGGATGTGGCTAATCTTGGGGAATAGGTGATGTTCCACTTGGAAGTTTAATCCTCCCAAGGCCCAAGTCAAAAACTTACTTTTGGTACTGAAATTGGCAGTAGTTTTCAATTGGTGAGTAGCCCAATCATCTTCAACTACAATAGATTCGATGACTTTATTGTTGTTCTTAGCTTCAATTTTATCTGTCACAAAGGTCACACCTTCAACCACGTGCGCCAATTGAAACACAATGGTAATAACCATACCCGTGGTAAGCGCCATGGTCAAATAACCCAATATGGCAGTCAAAGGACCCAAAATGAAAATTGGAACCACTAAGAATACGGCCAAATAAACCACTTTTGCACCCCAGAATTCGAAATGTTGGAACGCAGAACGATCGTTTTTGAATTTAGCGTCTCCAATTCCATGTGCAAAGTATTTGGTAAAATCTTGGTAGAAAATCCATGCCAAATAGGCAATGGCATAAGCTGGAATTACATAAATGTGTTGAAATTTATGGAACCACAATTTTTTCTGAGTTGGGTTCACTCTCAAGATTGGCCATAAATCGATATCATCATCCACACCATCAATATTGGTGTAGCTGTGGTGATTGAAGTTGTGTTTCTCAGCCCAATTGAATGAATTACCACCCAAAAGGTTCAAAGAGTTGGCCATGATTTTATTCACCCAAGGTTTAGATGAATAGCTACCGTGAGCACCATCGTGCATAACGTTAAAGCCAATTAAGGCAAAGGTGATACCCATAAGGGCAAAAAGGCCGTAAACCCAAGCAGTACTATCTGAAAGTAACATGATACCTGCATAACAACCTCCTAGGGTAAGTCCTAAGATGATTGTTTTAGAGTAAAGTTTCCAGTTTCCAGTAGGTTTAATGTTGTTTTCTTCAAAGTAAGAATTGATTCTGTTTCTTAGTGTACTAAAAAATTCGGCGTTGCGGCCGGCGAATCGAATAGGAGTGCTCATTTATAAACTAATACTCAAAGTTAGGCAAAAATTCTATAATCCTTTGCGCCTACTGCTGAAATTGAGTATTGAATAGAGCGGACAAAACCCAGAGATTCCGGTTAAAATCAAAACCCCCGAGAGCGCGAGCAAGATCACAGCCCACGTACCGCTAAGGCTACCACCGAAATACAGTCCGCCAATGATGAAAGCGGTAGAGATTCTGATGGCTTTATCGATCATGCCTACATTTTTTTTCATACGTCAAATGTTTAATCTTTATGATGTTAAGTTTACACTAACAGATTGCAAAATATGTCATTATTGTCAAAGTTACGGTATTGGGTTAGAAAATGTTAGAGGTTGGTGATCGGTGATCGGTGATCGGTGATTGGCGGTCAGCTTCGCTGAGACTTAGAGACTCACGCTTCGCTAGTATGTTGAGCATTATCAGCAGTCAGCCTTTAGCCGACAACCGACAACCGACAACCGATAACCGATAACCGATAACCGATAACCGACAACCGATAACCGATAACCGATAACCGACAACCGACAACCGATCACCGATCACCGATAACCACCCTATCTCGGCAACGCCTTCTCAGCACTCAACTGAGCCTTTTGAACCATTTCCTGCGCTTGCTTCTGTGCCGATTCTTCTACGAATTGTGCTTTTGCTTGGGCTTCCTGTTCGGTGCGGTCTGCAGAGGTATAAGCTTTGGCACGGATGGCATCGGCCGATTTTTTGGCCTCTTTTCGCAAGCGGTCTGCAGCTTTTTGAGCTGCTAGTTTCTCGAGTTGATTGGTAGCCTTTGCTTGAGCAGCGGCAATCTCGTCTTCCGCTTTTTTGAGGGCTGCATCTGCCAATCTATCGCCTTCAGAGCGCTGTCTATCTGCAGCTTCTTTGCCCAATTTTCTGATGTTTTCTGATTCTTCTTGGGCTTTCTTGATTATAGCATCTGCTTGAAGGTGAACTTGATGAACCGCCTGGCCAGCTACTTTTTGCAATTCTTGTTGTGCATTCCCTTTTATAGGTTCTAATTTCTTTTTGAGTTCATCTTTCCCAAATTTTTTCCAATCGAGTTTGAATTTGGGGTCAGTCACGGTACCTGTGATGGTGAACGGAACTTTTTTGCCTTCGGCTTGTAGAGTTCCCCCGAAAAGAATTTTCTGATCTAATCCTACGTTCCCGGCCAAATTCATTTTGCCGCCTTTGGGAAGGGTAAGTCCAATACTATCTTTCATGGTCAGTTTACCGTCTTCAATGGTGTAACGCAATTTTGCAGGTTTCACGCTGAGGTTGCCGTAATCCCAATTGAACTGATCATACACCTGTTTGAGCCAGTTGGGGAGCTGCATTTCGCCTTTCTTGACGTCAACCAATCCCGAAGAAATCAAACTTCCTAAATCAAGATCCATTGCTTCAGTCAACTTCGTGTTCAACTGCATGTTCAGGTTCATCAAGCCGTCAACATCTTTCAACGCAGGGGCGTATTTTTCAATGAGGGCCACCTGATTCATGATGTTTTTGGCGTTGAGGTCTAATAAAGAAATATTGGTATTTACAACTGGTTGACTACCAGGTGTATAAGAATAAGTGGTTTGGTCTAATTTGATGGTGCTTCCCCAGATGCTCGCTTTCAATTCATCGATGGCAAGTTTTCCTTGTTTAACGGTGATTTTCGCTCCGCAATTGCTGAGGTCGTAGGTTTCATATTTCAAAACGCCCACACTTCCCACGAAAGTCAAATCGAGATTATCTGGAATTTGAACGGCCGCCATTTCGCTGCTGTCTGTGGTTTCTTGGGACGTTGAATCGCTGTCGGCTGTGAGAAACTGATTGGCGTCAATCATGGGAGCATCTAAGGTCAATCTGCCCATGAGGACTTCGTTGTTAATGGCATAACCGATGAAATTTTCCAAGCCGCCGCTCATTGACATGCGCGAATTTCCGTATTGAAGCGATTGCAAATTCAAGGTAAAGTTCTTTGGATTCGCTGCTAATTCCATGAATTCTAGGTTCATGGGTAGTGTGGAAGGACTGCTGTAGTTGAGGTTGTTAATGGTGATTTTACCCGATGCTTTCAAGTCTTCCACTTTGTCGCTGATCGCGGTAGAATAATGTCCATCAAACTGTATATCAGATGCAATAGATCCCGTTAATGTGGTATTTTTCTCTAGCGGAAGTACGTCTTTCCATTTGTCTAAAGCAATCTTTGCTTTGATTTCGCCCTTAGCATATGGATTTGATACGGGTGTTTTGGCAAACAAGGTGGCCGAAATAGGATCTCCACCCAAATTCAGGGCAAATTTCTTTAAGTTGATGGTGGTGTGATCAGGGTCACCATCGGTATTTTTTAGGTTGAAATCAACATTAATTCCAGTAACGGAGGCAGGTAAACCGGGGTATGCAAATGAACCGTTGTCTACGGTTAAAGTAATATCAGTAGCGGGCATTCTCACATCGTCCATGATTCCTTTAATGGCTGCATGTACACCTGCTTTTCCTGATGCTTTCACATCTTTGAAATCTGCTGTATATGCACCTGGAACCACAGATAATAGTGATTTGAATTCAGAGGATGGAACCGAAATATCTAAGTCCATGTCCATGTTGAGGTCGTTCATTTGAAGCCAACCTTTCATGATTACGGGAAATTCATTGATTTTGGCGTCTAATTGGGTAAAAGTGAACTTGAACTTGTCAAGGTCCATGTCAATATTGCTTTCGGCAGTTAAATTGGCTTTTGACATGAGGGTCATTCCGTCAAAATCCATGTCAGCAGAGGCAATTTTCAGTTCGTTCGCAAGCGTGAAGATGTTGTTTGAGAGCGAGCCGCTTCCATCGAAATCCATGCCTTTCAGTTTGAAACTCATGGGCATTGAGTAGTCAGTGTATCCAATAAGTGCATTGCTTAGTTTGATGGATTTCAAATCGAGTGAAATGGGTGCAGATGTAGTAGTATCAATTACTGCTGTTGTATCAACTGGGGTTATATCGAAGTTGGCACGTCCGCTTTTGAGGAAGATGATGTTGATGTGCGGATTGTCTAAATCGATTTTGCGAATGTTCATGGTTTCGCCGCCCAATACAGATTTAATGTCAAGAACCATGCGGGTATTTTGTGCAGCGTAGAGTGTGTCGCCTTGGAAGGAATCACGTCCCACGATACTCAAGTTCGGAATTCCCACAGAAACGTTGGGAAAATTTCGAATCAAGCTGATGGATAGATCATCGTCAAATTTAACGTCGGCCAACAAATTGGAATTGGCCGCATTTTTGGCTGCCGTGAGAATTTTGCCTTTGAAAGCAAAGGGAAGAATCAACAAGATAACAAACAGAGAACCAAGGGCTATGCCCAAACGAATCATCAACTTCTTCATAGTGCGAATTTACTAATATTCAGTAACGTATTTTTCGCTATTTTCGTTGCATAAACCTATAAAAATGAAAACTGGATTATTGCATTTACATTCAACCCTCAGATGGGTGATTTTGGTGTTGTTGGTATTAACCATCGTTCAACTTTTCACCAATAAGGCTGCTCGTCAAGCGAAAATCTTGACCATTGTTTCACACGTGATGCTTTTGATTGGAGTAATTCAGTGGTTCATCACTGATTGGGGACTTAAACTCATCCAAAATGCGGGCATGGCCTCTGTAATGAAAGACAAGATTCAGCGTTTCTTCGCTGTGGAACACGCATTGACCATGATCATTGCCATTGTTTTGATCACAATGGGCGGAGTTGCGGTTCGCAAAGAGAACACCAAGAAAGCAAGAATATTATATGTAGTTGCGTTGCTTCTGATCCTTTCTCGCATTCCTTGGCCATTCATGGCAGCAGGCGCTGGTAGAGGGTGGTTTTAATCAGGTCTTTGGTCCTTGGTCCTTGGACTTTGGTTGAAGGCTTTAGAGTGGAGAGTGTAGAGGGCTCAACTCTAAACTCTAAACTCTAAACTCTAAACTCTCCGCTGACGGCTGACGGCTGACGGCTGATGGCTGAGAGCTGATGGCTGAGAGCTGAGAGCTGAGAGCTGATGGCTGAGAGCTGACGGCTCAGCGAAGCAGAATGTCTGATCACCGATTACCGATTACCGATTACCGATTACCGATTACCGATCACCGATCACCGTCTACCGATTTTTTTGGTATCCTTACAGTTTGTAGTGTAATTTTGGATTTATGAATACGAGAAATTGGATTGCTATTGTTTTAGTTTCAATGACATCGGGTTTTGTGGGCTCTTGGATTTTTAGAGGGAGTGGTGCAAACACGGTAGTATTAAATACGGCATCAGAGAATTCCAATTTGGTGCCGAGTAGGGTTGCGTCTTCGGGGATGGATTTGAATTCCTTCGAAAAGGCGTCTGCGGCTTCTACGCCGTCGGTGGTGTTCATCAAAACCATTTCCACAGTTCAATATGAATCTCCCTTTGGGGGGCTTTTTTGGGACTTTGATCCCTTCGGAAGCAGGGGAAAAGCATCCAGCACAGGCAGCGGAGTTATAGTGAATTCGAACGGTTATATTGTGACCAACA
>CAZGQS010000032.1:0-17026 GCA_964527775.1 uncultured Rhizobium sp.
TTTGGCTGGTGGCTGCCCGCTGAGAGCTGAGAGCTGAGAGCTGACGGCTGACGGCCGATCGCTGATGGCTGATAACCGAAAACCGAAAACCGAAAACTGAACACCGATCACTGATTTCATGGATACGAATAATGACCAATGATTTTGAAATTGAACAAACAATCTTCGAGGACTTGCCCCGCGCCAATATTGTGGATGATGAGGTACCGGTCTGCCCGATTGGATTTTATATTGGATACAATTCCAATGTGGGTGATGCCGCCGGAAAGGTTCCAACAGACAATGTCACCAGGTTGATAATCTGCGGGATCATTGGATATTTTTTTGACTTGTCCGTGCCTCTTGAAATAAGTCATCAGGTTGGGAACACGACGGTGGTCAATGTTCTTGTCGGGCTGTTTGAGTCCCCAAGACTTGGGGTAAACAGAAAAGTTGCGTGACATATCTTCGTGCACCAGTTTCTGCAGGTCAATGCCCATCTTTCTGTAGGCGCGAATAACCACATCGGTGCACACACCTCGGTTTGGGGGAACATCTCCGTTGGGATATTTTATCTGGAAATAACTTGGGTCATACTGAACATTTTGAAGGGTTAAGGTAATTGCAGAATCGGCCAGTTTCTGTTGAAATACAGGGGTTTGCGCTTGGATTGGAAGGCAATAGAGGAGAAGGATGGTGAACAAGAGGCGGATCACGTTTAGTTTAGATTTTGGTCTTTGGTCTTTGGCTGACGGCTGATGGCTGACATCTGACGGCTGTCTGCAGTCGGCTGACTGCTGTACACTGAACGCTGACGGCTGATGGCTGACCGCTGTACGCTGACGCCTCTTTGGTTTCTCAAAATTCTTCGGCAGAATCATGAATCAGTTGATAGTTTCTATTTTGGGACAAGTCAATTGTTGAAATCACAGAAATATCAATAATGATGGGTAAGTCGAGTTCTTCAATTTCTTGGATTAGAGCTAATTTATCGATGAGTTTAGGATTTTCGGAAATTATTAATAGATCTAGGTCGCTATTTGGATGGTTGGAATGGTTGATTCTGCTTCCAAATGCAAGTATTGTAGAATGAGGGAATCTGTTATAAATAGTTGATTTTACGATAGAAATTTGAGCAGATGTAAGTCCGAAATCAGCCATTTAAATGTCCTTTAAAAAAATAATTTAACTGAGATAGGGGAGTGTAAAGTTCATTTTTTATGGTCACAACTCCTTCTTTGAACTTGGATTCCGAATAATCATGTGATAGTTGATTTCGGAGATTAATGCAGCTTAAAAAGGGTTCTGCCGATGCGATAAGTCCTTCTTTGGCTGCAAATTTAAACACCTCTTTTGGGGAAGACGGTGGTAAGAAACCGTTAAATTCTAGATATGATTTTAAAGTTTTCCAAGCTGTTTCAACAGTGAATTCGAAGCGTTGAATTAACCCATTTTGTTCGAGCTCGTTCAATGGCTCTTGCAAAACTGCAGCTTCAAATTTTTTGAATGCGGCTTCGAAGTTTTCGTAATAAAGTTCCCACCGAGGTTTCTGCATTGAATCAAAGATAATAAAATTCTTCTTGCATTTCTGCCGAAAATTACGTATATTGAGGTGTTGGAAAAAGAAAATTATTCAAAAGAGGCGCATGTATTTATTGGTGATATTCATGGGCGTGATTCTTGGAAGAAGATTGTAGAAAGAGAAAGTGAGGCGGGAGTTTATGTGTTTTTTGGGGACTATTTTGACGCGAAAGACCTTATTTCGGGTCCGAAGCAGTTGGAGAACTTTTACGAAATCGTAGACTTTAAGCAGCGGTTAGCGTCCGCCGGAGGCGAACAAAAAGCCGTTATGCTCTTCGGAAATCACGACTATCATTACATGCCCTGGTACACTCGTCAGCCGTATTCTGGCTATTTGCCTTACATGGCCGCAAAATACAAACGGGCGCTGGTGCAGCATTTGGGCGAAATGCAAATTGCCTATGCCAACGGTGACGTGATGTGCAGCCACGCGGGTATTTCGTATGAGTGGCTGACTTATTTCTTAGGACATTCAATCGGTGGAAAGGTTTGGTTAGAGATGACTGCTGATGAAATTGCATCGGCCGTGAATACGGCGTTCTTGGAAAATCCTCGGTATTTTGATTTCAACGGATTCAACCCGTTTGGAGATGATCCATATCAATCGCCCATTTGGGTGCGTCCCCCAGCACTGAGAAAAGCGAATTCAGAATCGTTTGAAAAGCAATTGATTCAAGTTTACGGACATACCGTGGTGAAGAATGTACGAGAGAGTTTTTCGAAGAATTTGGATGAAGAAAAAGGCAGATATTTTGCCGTTGATCTTTTGGGACAAGGGCCCTATGCAGTGGTTTTGGAAGAGGGAAATTGGCGACTATCTGGGGGTGTTTAATCCGCTTTGAATAACCACGCGTCTCAAACCGTGAAGGTTGGTTTGAGCACCTGTCCAAGCTCCTGCTCCAACGTAATCACCTGCGGCGGTGAAAGAACCCAACGATGATGTACCTAAATATTGTCCGTTATTGGTTTTAACATCGAGAAAACGGGTGCCGTCAAGATTTTTGCCGAAGTATAGTTCATGGATTTGCCACTGAGCATTATCTAAACTAGTGAGTGTCGCGAAAGAATTAATGAGTGTTCCACTTTTGTAAACGTTCACCTGTTCGTTAAGTTCATCAAAAAATACAGAAATACCGCCTGCGTTGGCACTATGGGTTGCACTTGAGCCAATAGCGGTTGAATTGGCTCCGAAGAAAAACCAGTTTCCATCAGCATTAGATCCTCCACCGGCATAGAATTGTACTGAAATATGCAAGGGTTGATCCCAATCGATATCTTTAACCCAGTATACTTTTCCGTTCTGTCCTCCTGAATTGGGTGTTAATTGTATGAAGTTTGTTGACCAAGACGCATTACCCACAAAGGTAGCTCCGAGGCTGTTTTGCGTAGGATTGCCCTCTACGTAGTTCCATTGGAGTTCACCGGGATTGTTTTGATCTTGGAATCGTTTCCAAGTGGTACCGTCCCAAAAATAATAACCTGGAGTCACGTTGTTGGGGAAGGTGCCTGCAGTGGCCGTGTTGTACACCAACAAAGAGGTTGCAGGAGAGGTGATGGGCGACGCCGAAGTCAAGCTGGTTAATGCCACTCTTGGTATCAAAACACCTTTGGTACTGGAATTGACTTCCAACTGAGAAGAAGCGGCAGGTGATGTGGTGCCAATACCCACTTGAGACCAAGAGAAATTGCTAAATACAGAAATGCTTAAGAAAGCTAAGAATTTGCAGTGTTTCATTGTCTTGCAAAGAATTGAATTTCAAAATTAGGGAATCAACTGTGACTTTTTTGGAATTTTTTCCCAAAAAGTCATAACTAATTTGGAATTAAATCCCAAAAAGTCATGATTTTGAAGTGAAAGTGGGTATTAAACGAATTACCTTTAATTTCGTCTGATAAGAAATACGGTTATACATTTTCCAAGTGATAAAATTTTAAATGACTGAAATAGATCAATACATATCCCAATTTCCCGAGGAGGTTCAAGAGATTCTCAAGAAGATTCGATCGTTGATTTTGCAGTGCGCACCGGGTGCGATTGAGCTGATGAGTTACGGAATGCCTGGTTATAAATTGAATAAGAAGCCGTTGGTTTATTTTGCGGGCTACAAAAATCACATTGGATTTTACGCCACTCCCAGCGGACATACTCAGTTTCTGGGGAAGCTTTCTAAATACAAACAGGGCAAAGGATCGGTACAATTCCCGCTGAACGAAGAAATTCCGTATGACTTGATAGAGGAGATGGTGAGGTTCAGGGTGGGAGAGAATAATAAATAAAATTAATTCCTTTTACTGTTAAAGAAATTCAGTAATCCTAAAATAGTAGGAGGCCACAAGCCAATGAAAATGGCTTTGTTGGAATCCTTAAGTACAATAAAAATGTATTCGCTAAAAAATATAATGGCGATGCAAGATGTTAAGATAAGAATTTCAATTAATGTTAGTTTTTTCATGAGGGTTGTTTTGATTTTTAATAGAAGAGGATTGGAACTGATGTTGTTTAATTTTTTACCAAGTTCATCCTTCACGGTAATGTTATCTTTAGCTTGCGGAGAGTTTGCCGTTTTTGTGCGGTAGACATCATCTCCTTTATCTTGTAGGCTGTGTGCGTAAAATAGTGGGCCTAGAATAAAAGCAATGAACAATGAACTAATAATAATCGTTAACACGATTATTTCGAAATTTTGCATAAATAATTTTTAGTGGGAGTTTGGATGTGAATGTATCGGTACTGTTTTGTACGCTATCGAAGGTAGGTCTAATATTCCGGGTATTTTTATTTATTAAACCTTATTTTGATGATGTGAAATTAAATTAAAAAAAAGCCTCAGATTAGTCTGAGGCTTTGATTTCCATTGGTCGGGGCAGAGTCAAATTCCATAGGATTTAGCATGGGCATCCATTAGTGAGGCCGGATTATTATCCATTTGAGATGATGGAATGCAGTGCAGTGGGTTGTCCTAATTTTGGGATGGGATTAGCTAGGTGTATATTAAGGAAAATTAGATGTATTGATAGTTGTTTGCTTAACGGTTATTATTGAAATTTAATCCACCAATGAAATTGGTCGTCACCTATTATCAAAGCATCATTCTTTACTTTTTTCTTGGTTAAAATCTCCGCAATTCTTGTGCTGTTAAAGCATTTATTATCAACTTTTCTAAATTTTTTGACCCTCTTAATTTGAGAGTAATTACTTATGGGTAGACAATCAATAAAAACAGGAATATTGTTAAATCGTTTAACCCGACCTATTGACTTGTCATCAGCTGGGTTTAAAAACCTAATTGCTACATCACGTTCTGTTGAACCTACAACTACAGCATCAAATTCAATTTTGCTCATTGATGCCTGAACAATAGCTTCTTTAATCATTTCTTCGCTTTGTGAAGTTTGTCTTAGGCAATTCTCCAAAAATAACTTCACAGTAAAAACCTCTTCATAGTCAGAAACTGGAACACACTGCCAGAATATATATTTACCATTATATTTACTTACTTTGCATAAATCCTTGTCGTCTAAATCAGAATTTGTAAATGCTAAGCCTACTATTGACAGGATAAGTGCAAAAAGTATTCTAAATTTATTCATTTCTAATGATTATGTTATATTAATTTAGTTGTTGTGTCCCCCAAAGTAAAAACATCCCAAACTTAACAAAAAAGTATAATTATTATCTTCCTGTTGGAACGTGGGAAACTCGGCGTGCAGCCATGAAATATGGAGTTTTCCATATTTCAACCTTAATTTTTGAAATGTTTTGGTTTATGGACCCTCAAATCATTCTTTTATTTCACCAGATTCTTTTTAATCTCTGCACATTTTGTTACACTAACATCAAAATTCCAATAATCGTCAGGGAACAAAATGTATTCGGTTTCATGGGCATATATTTTATAGCTAGACCCTGCCTGAAGAAGATAATTTTGGGTTTTTCCAACTCCAAGAGTTCCTTGAAATTTCCCATCAATATCCACATCAACAGATTCACTGAAACTATTTGTTAGTATTAGCTTACCGTAATTATTTTTCTCGCAATCTCTCATCTCTGGTTCTTTTGAACAGAAGGTTGTTTGTGAGATTACTATAGCTAGAACTATATAGAGGTAAAATTTTGAACGACTCATTTTATGGTATAGTTTAAGCCTGCGCTAAAAATCCCCATTGCGCCAGCACCAATTTGCATGTCAAATCCAAGGGCACTATTAGTCAATATTTTTCCTTTAATTCCTAGAATGGTTAGGTGTGTTCCCGTAGAGGAGATCTCATAAGGATACTTTTCTGAATTTGGAACAAATACTGCATCAAAATAATCTGTTTCACCTTTGGCAATTTTTAGTCCAACTTGAACACCTGAATATAGCATGCCACCAAATTTGGCACTATTGTACCAACCTAAATTATATTTTACCATAAGTTGGTGTGCAGTGTATTTATATTGGTATAAATATAAGTTATTATCTAATCCAGCTCCACTTTGAGCACTTACATAACTATAAGAAACCCCAACAACATAGTTATCCTTTTGATGAAGTTCACAACCTAAATAAATTGGTCCTGATGATGATGGCTGATATTCGCCTTGTAAACCTTCATAGTTGTTTACAGCTGCAATACTCAAGGCGTCAGTTGAAAACATGCCATATCCAGCGTTAATAGTAACATCGCCTTTGGTAAATGCTCTTTCCCAATTTTGTGCAAAGCTCATTTGACTTACTAGTAAAAGGGAAGTTATCAGAGTTGTTTTTTTCAAATTCATAGTACAAAAATATATGCAATAAAAGTCCTAAAAAGTTGTTTTAGTGCATTTGAAGTTTGTATATTGCAACTATGAAGAACGATAGTAAAAGATTGGAATTGTCAAAAATTGGTAATTCAATCCGGAAGATTAGAGAATTGAAAGGTTTGAAACAGGAATCAGTAGCTACAAAATTGGGTTTAACAACCAATGGTTATGGAAAAATTGAACGTGGGGAGTCACAAATTAATTTGGAAAGATTAAATCAAATTGCTGATGTGTTTGATGTAAACCCAAATGATATTTTGAATTTTGATGAGAACATTGTTTACAATTTCGAAAGTATGAATAACAGCGCTCCGCATGGTACGGTAAATAATTATAGCCAAACTGAAGACGAACGAGCTGTATTTTCAAGACATATTATTTCATTAACTGATTTGGTCGAGAAGCAAACGAAATTAATTGATATTTTGATCAAGCAAGCAAATTTGTAAACCATATGCAAACCGACTAAAAAATTAAATATTAACTAGTTATACTTTCTTACTCAAAATTTGTTTTGTGTTACTGCATGAAAAAAGCCCGACGCTATGCGTTGGGCTTTTTTGGTCGGGATGGCGAGATTCGAACTCACGACCCCTTGCACCCCATGAATTGTATTTTACTTTATTTATGTTTATGGTATGTTATTAAAATGCATAATAACAATGATTTAAGTGTTTTTTACTTTTCGATATTTCTTCTTATCTTTGGTTTTTTATGTCAATTATGTAAACCATATGTAAACCGATGATAAAAGTAGAGCCCATACTATATACCTCAAAAGTACTCTCAAACGGGGAACATCCTGTTATGATTCGATTAACCCAAAATGGAAAGAGGAAGTATTTTTCCTTAGGTGTTAGTTGTAAAACAAGTCAGTGGAACGAGAAAAGTAATTCTCCTAGTTCAAAGCACCCTTTACACAAGGAGATTCAAATTCTAATCTCACACAAAGTAAATGAAATTAGAAAGGAAGTTTATGCTCAGGAGTCCGATGATAAAGCTGTTGATTTGGAATCCATAAAAATAAAATTCAGCAAGAAAGGGGCGACTCAATCGTTGAGTACATTTATTGATGCATTGATAGAGGAATTGAAGAAAAACAATAAAATTGAAACGGCCAATATTTATCGAAGTACAAAAAATGCTTGGAGTAGATTTTTTAAGCAAAGAAATTGGTCATTTGATGATATCAGCCTCTCAAGTATTAAGGAATTTGAGTCTTATTGCGAGGGTAATCAAAATATGCCCAATACCATTTTTTTATATATGCGTACTCTGAAAACCATTATCAATACGGCTAAACTTAGAGGTGTTATTGGAGATACTTACGATCCGTTTAATGCCGTGAGTTTTTCGAAGTATAGAAAGGTGAAAACTCGGAAAAGGGCTTTGAGTAGACTGGATTTTAAAAAGATTGAATCCATAGAAATTGAACCAGGTACACGAAAATTCGATAGTCGGAATTACTTCGTGTTTAGTTATTATGCCGGGGGGGTGAATTTCGTTGATTTAGCTCAGTTAAAGTGGAATAATATTGAAAATGATCAGCTCGTGTATACAAGGCGAAAAACAAATGAAATTATCCAGTTGCCTTTATTGGGTGGTGCGCAAGAAATTCTAGATTACTACAAAACATGGCACGGTGGCAATCCCGATACCTATGTTTTTCCAATTTTAGATGAACGGATACACCAATCTGAGGTATCTATTAATAACCGCATTCACAAAGTAAACAATCAAATGAATAAAGATCTCCAAGAAATTGCTAGTGATTTGAACATCCAAGTTAAGGTCACTTCGTATGTGGCTCGACATACCTTTGCCACAGTAATGAAATACCAAGGAGTTCCGATTTCAATGATTGGTCAGGCATTGGGCCATGAAAACGAGAAGACCACACAGATTTATTTAGATAGTTTTGGAAGTGAAATGATGAAGGAGGCATTCAAGAAGTTATGATCAATTATGATTACTATTTAACGGCTAAGGCTGGGGTTGTCGATCAGCGCAAAATTGAATTTATGCTCGAATATGACAAGGCTAGAAATAAGAACACTGTAGTTGCAAATTGGATCGATGCTCTGAGGGATGAAATTATTTTAATTCAAAGAGATTTAGTTCAGAATGGTTTGGGTAATTTTCAGAGAGAATGGGGTAATACGTATGAATTAGATAGTGGAATTGATGAGGGGCAAGCATTTGATCAAACCATTGCTTATTGCTTTCCGGACCTAAGGATTCAGCAATTGGGATTGATTTCTCATTTAGATGCATTAAGAGATCTAATGGAATTTATAGAATCAAAGAGGATATATAATAATCAGGATAGTTTTGACAATTCTCGACCCGTTAATAAATATTGGATTGGAACAGAAGAAACTGAATTTGTTCAATTGATTTATGCCTTGATAGAATCAGGCCGACTTTCTAATAGGGGGAAAATCAAAATGGTAAAAAATATTGCTGATTTTTTTGGTTTCCCATTGACAGATGATTGGCAAAGTAAATTATCTCATGCGGTTCATGATCGAAATTACGACAATAACCCAAATATTTTTAATGATTTAAAAGATTCCTGGGAGACCTACAGAACCAAAAAAATCACTGATAAACGAAAAAAATCCATTAATGGTTAAATTTGACTCGTCATTTGGGTCTGTTCTTTATAAATCTCATTAATATGTATATTTGTGAATGCAAACCACACTAAATCCCAAACCAATATCTGAATTGCATGAATTGAACTTACAGGGCAAAGTTGATTTGAGGCCTACCTATCAGAGAAGGCCAGTATGGGGATATAAAAATAAGGTTTATCTAATTGATACTATATTACAAGGTTTGCCAATCCCAAAATTCTTTATTAAAATATCCGTCGATAATCAAACTGGTAAGACAATTTATGAAGTTGTTGATGGGCAGCAAAGGCTAACTACCATTTTTGAATTTATTTCTGGAAAAACGATAGATGGTAAAGATTTTATTTTATCAAAAAAACAACATCCTAAGCCTGAAACATTCCCGGAAAAATTCGAAGGTTTATCTTGGAAATCCCTACCGGATAATTTGATGTCCGAATTTTGGAGATATAAGTTGTCTCTAGAAGAATTAGAGAATGCGTCTGAGCAAGAGATAAATGATATGTTTATTCGATTAAATTTAAGTGGGGCAAAATTGAATAATCAAGAATTGCGAAATGCTGCTTTTCAGGGTGATTTTAAAACAGTTGTTTATGAGCTTTCAGAAGAATATGACGATTATTTTGTCGATAATAAGATTCTGTCTGCTAGCATGGCTAAACGTATGATTGATGCTGAACTTGTTTCCGAACTTTTAGCGGCATCATTAAAAGGATTACAAGACAAAAAGAAATCTCTCGATAAAATTTATTCTGAATTTGATAGCATGGAAGATGATGAGATGACCGATTTAAAAAGGAAGTTTCGTGGCACCATGAAATTAGTCGATAAAATTATGTCTGACGATTTAACATCTACAAGGTTCAGAAATAAAAATGATTTCTATTCATTATTCTATGTAATTTATGATTTAACACAAAACAAAAATTATAAGGTGTATGACGCTGTCTTTTTCGATATCCGATCTGCATTAATTACGTTAAGCCAAAATGTATTCTTGGAAAGTACTAATATTGATATGGTTAAATATTACGAGGGGGCTGTAAATGCTGGAGACATACTCTCAAATCGTAAATTTAGACATCGAATTATTACTGAAATCATTGAACCTTTTCTTGTAAAAAGGGATGATAAGAGACATTTTACAGAATTTGAAAAACAGTTTTTATGGCATTCAAATAAAGATAAAACTTGTGGGATTTGTGGTAATAAAATTAACGAGTGGTCTGATTATCAAATTGATCACAAAATCCCATGGGATTTGGGAGGATTTACAAATTTGTCCAATGCACAACTTGCCCATTCATCCTGTAATAAATCAAAAGGGAATAGGATTTGATCGTATATAAAATTCGAATCTTACTTTGATGTTGTAAATCCCCTTTATGCAAATTATCGAGCAATAATTTGTATCGTTGCCCTTCTGTTTTCTTCAATCTTGATATTGGGTTTAAATTTTGTATCCCTGACATACACTCTAATACTATTGCTACTCCATCTTCCGATATCATTATAATTCCAATAAGGGTTAGAGGGTTGATGAAGAAAATCTAAATACATAAACCTGAAGTATGTTCCGTCGGTTTTTGCAATTCGTGTGAAATCATTTAATCTTGTTGAAAAAGCCAATCCTTCTATATTATTCCCTAAGATATTATTATTAAGTTTTGCGGTCGCGATGCCGAGTAAATTGCCTGTTTCTTTATCAAAAATCCCTCCACCGGAATTTCCTGAATTAATACCTAAATTATAAATATCATATTCATTTTGAGAGGATGAAAAATATCCATTAGTGTAGACCATTTGATTTCCAAGAATATTTGATAATGGATAACCTAAAGTGTAAACTTCATTGCCAAGTTCTTGTTTTGATGTATCAAATACAGCGTAATTTAAATCGTTCGGGTAATTTTCTATTTTTAGTACAATTAAATCCTCATCACTAAAGAATTGTTCTTGATATGGTCCTATTATCCCCATATTCCATTTGCTATGGAATATAACAGGACTGAGCTCATATATTTTACCCCTTATTTCAGTGGTAATATTAGTTCTCAGTGTTGAATAAAGATCTAATTTTGAATTCACGTTGTATATCCCATCAGCTAATATTTGTTCATTGATTCCGACATTTTCTTTTTTTGGATTTTCATTAATTTCCCACCCATCAAATTCATCCCAACGGTATTCCTTTTTTTCAAGAACATGTCTATTTGTTATTACATATCCATCCGGGGAAATAATTACTCCAGTTCCTGAGGATATTCCTAATGGGGGTGGCTCGTTTTTATTCGGGAAAGTTTTTTCCAATTTATAAGTAAGTTCAATACCACAACAATACTGTGCACATTGTTCTAAGAGGTATTGGGGGCAGGGGCAATTGGCTCGGTAAATTTGGATTGCAGATTTTACCGCAGGTTGCAGATCCAAGGAAGAAATCCTACTATCGATGGGTATGGATGTGTACCAAAAAAATTGTCGAATTTCTGAATCCATGAAATCTGAGTACCCTGTAGTTGTTAATTTTCCATGTATGCCATTTTCATATTTTAATGATATAGTTCCGATTGGTTCGTTTTTTGTGATATTAAATACTTTTAAAATTGAACCTTCATTGTAAATAGATATTTTCTCATTAATTAAAACCTCTTTATCATATCGTTCACAATTTGGTGCATGAATGTTTACACTTTTTATAAGAAAAATACCTTCGAATTCTGATAGATTTGTAATTCGTGAAAAGAATAGGGATTTGAAATTTTCTTCAGAATATTGTGCACCAATAGCTTGAAACCATAAAAGGACGAAGATTAGCCACAAGAGTTTTATTCGATGTTTAGGGAATTTCATTTCAAGACAAAAATAAAATATTTAAAGAAAATCTCATCCAAGTATTGTCTAAAATGGATAATACTGCCACAAACATCCAAAAACTAAGGTGTATGGTTGATTACAAAATCATAATCATACAGATAAACGATCTTGAAAATAAAATAAATATGTTCTTAAAATGTGCTTTGAATCTAATGAGTAACTTCCAATGGCTTTCTTTGTAATGGAGTGTATTTGTGTAACAGGAACTCATTCTTTTTCTTCTTTACCGAGAAAATCTGCCCAGCCTTTCCAGCCTCTGTTTTTATATGTACGTTCTGGATGGCTTGGGATACCATCGATTTTATTGAGTTTAATAAACAATTGAAATTTTAATGCTGAGGAAAGTTGATACTTCTGAATCATGCTTTTGGCATCCTTACAACTTAGGTATTTAATTTCCCTATGATTATTAGTTCCTAAAAAATCTGCCCAACTTTTCCAATCGCTGCAGTATGTTCTATATGGAACAGCAGGTAGTCCCAAATTGAATTTTCTTTTTTTATCGATTTGGCGATATTCATTTTGACTTTTTATTCCAAGTAATTGCATTAGTTCTTTAGCTTTTTCGTAATCAATAAATCTATAATCTCTTGTTTTTACTATACTAGTCCCAAAAAAATCAGAACTGCTAATCCATTGATTCTTATATGTATTCCAAGGATTTGTTGGGATTGATGGGTTATATTTTTCAGAAACCACATAATCTTTAAATTCAGTTATACTTTGTAAATTTAACTTTTGTACGTATCTCCGACATTCTTCGAAAGTAAAAAAATCTTTTTTTGAGGTGCCGAACCAATCCTCCCAAGATAACCAATCATTACGATAATGATAATCTGGATTAGAGGGAATATCGTGAGGGATTAATCCCTTTTTTATGTTTGTTCTCCATTGCTTATTGCTGTTAATATTAGTATTCCTAACGTACTCTCTAGCCTCCTCAAAAGGCCTCCAGCTCAATTTCGCCAATCGACTCCATGCCTGAAGCTCAATTTGATTCAGCAGTTCATCCGTTGCAATTTCGTTTCCAATGATTTCGTCAATATCAAATTGAACTAAATCTGATTTTTCTGATTTAGTATTAGGTTTTTGCTTTTCTCTGAAATACTCTATGATCCTTTCATCATTAGCCGCAAGAGCCCTCAATGTTTGTAATATGGCTTGAAAATCTTCACTTTCTATGATACTCTCTTTGTCATTGGATTCGGCGTAAACTGGCAATAGAATATAGCCAAATTCTTTGCCTTTACTTCTTCTCAAAGCCCTTCCCACAGCTTGAACAATGTCAATGCTGCTTTTCCGGGGATCTGCAAATAAAATGCAATCAATATTGGGAACATCCACTCCTTCAGTTAAGCATTTTGCGTTGGTAATGATTCCTCTTTCCGCTTGAGAGAATTCCGCAATGATTTTCGAACGTTGGCCAGTGGGTATAGCTCCAGTCACATGGAAAGAACTTACCCCTTCAAAAGTGGGATAGGCTTGATCAAAGGCAGGCTGCAATTGTTCGAAAATTTTAGCGCGTTTGATGCTAGAATGGAAAGTCACGGCATGCTTAATAGGGAACTTCTGCATGGCCTTTCGAAGGGCAATTAACGAACTCAAAGTCCTAAAATCAATGTCTTTCTCCCATTTTAATCCCAAGGCTTTTACAAAATCATTCTGATTTAAATAATCCTTAATCTCCGCCTGCGTGATAACTAAAGTTAATATTTTATAGTCAGACAGGATCTCTTGATTGATGGCTTCTTTAAACGATAGTTGGGTGAAAGTTTCCCCATAAATATCTGGATCATCCATGCTCAGAATGTTCTCAGAAGAACCTCTATACCGCCTTTCCGTTGCCGTCATGAAAATGCGCTTGCTTATGGCAACATTTTCATCGAATAGCAAATGACTGAAGAGTTTATCACTGGCACCTACCGTTTTATGGGATTCATCCATGATGCCCACATCAAACTTGAAGTTAAGTTCCTTAACGGCTTCCCCCAAAACACGACCACTTTGATAGGTGGTGAATAGTACTTTGATTCGATTGGTCTTGAAGTTGAGGAAGTCTAAGATTTTTGCTTTGTCAGTTGTGCAGACCACTCCCATATCTTGGGTAAAAACGGCCACATCATCGTTTTTCCCAATTCCTTCATCCGAACAAATACAAAACGGAGCAATGGGGTTTCCTTCCGCAAAGGATTCTTGACAATAGTCTTCCAGTGTTTGTTTGACCAAAGCCAAACTAGGAACGGCCACAATAACCGTTTTGGCTTTAAGTTCTTTAGTGATCCAGTATCCGGTCAAAGACTTTCCTGCGCCACATGGGAAAATCAGTTTTCCCCGGTTTTCAACTTTAAAATGTTTTTTGGCCGCTGCGATTGATTCAACTTGATGAGGCCTGGGTTTTCTAATGGAGGGCTTTACAAATTCCTTTTTGCCAAAACCATCGAAGAAGGATGGGGGCAACTGTGTCCAAGTATCTGATAATAGAAATCCTATATTGGATTGTCCTTTGTAAAGTTGGGCATAATCATCTGCAGTAGTTGCCACTAAGCAGAAATCTATATTACTTGCTACCGTATTACTCAAAGCCAAGAAGGTGGCAATCTCTCTATGGGATATCTTCTTTTGGATATTGCCGTGATACTTGCATTGAATGGCCCAAAATTTCCCTTCAAATGTTTCCGCAATTAGGTCTATTCCTTGATCCTGATTGGGGATGTTCAATTTTGATTTTACGGAAGATGGAATATCTTTTAATCTCCATACTTGTTTTAAGATTACTTGATACTTAGGCGACCATTTTAAGTATGACTCGGTAATCTGTTCAAATAATTCACCTTTGGTTTGATTATCGGCATTTGATAGGTGCTGTTCGATATCAGTCCAGTTGGAGAATGGTTGCATATCTCCAAAAATACAAATTATTCAACAATTGAATTTCCAATCTGAAAATGTAAACCATATGTAAACCGGCAAAAATTAAGAAAGCCTCAGATTTCTCTGAGGCCTTGATTTTAATTGGTCGGGATGGCGAGATTCGAACTCACGACCCCTTGCACCCCATGCAAGTGCGCTACCGGGCTGCGCTACATCCCGATTTGTTTCTGTTGGTTACCCAACCAAATCCCGGTCTTGTTGGTGCATGGGAACGGGTCACCCTTTTGGGGATTGCAAAAATAAGGCTTATTTTCTAATTTTAATCTAACCTCACAACATTTTCCAAGCTTGACTGGTGTTGGAATGCACCAAATGAATTTATCCCTGGACTTTTAACCGTTTTCCTTTTTTAATAGTTCCAACAGGTTCATCAATCCAATCACCTCAGCACCTCCCTTTAACATATATCCTTCTGATTCGGGAACCACTACAAATTTCCTCACTGCTTTGATGTCTTCGCAGGCTTCGTAAAAACCTCTCGATATTTTTGGTGCCGATGAACGTTTGATTTCTATGGCCCACATTTCGTTTTGGGGTGTTTGTAAAATTAAATCTATTTCTACTTGAGTCGCACTTCGGTAATGGTTAATCTGCCATCTCGCGTCAATGATGGTGCATATATTTTCAATCACAAATGATTCCCAACTTCCACCAACTGCGGGGTGAGACAGCAAAACATCCATGCTGGTAATGTTCAGTAATTGATGTAAAATTCCAGTGTCCCTAAAGTAAATTTTTAGAGCTTTTATGAGTCGTTTTTTTAAGTTTCCAGACCACGATGGAATGATTCTCAACATATAAAAATCACTCAAGGTATCGATGTATGATTTAATGGTATTATGACTTAGTTCCAGGTTTCTGCCCAGTTCACTCAGGTTGAGTGTGGTTCCGTTGTAGTGCGCCAACATGGTCCAAAGCCGTTTAAGCTGGTTTGGGGCTATATTTACACCCATCATGGGTAAATCCCTCTCCAAATAAGTGGTTACAAAATCAAATCGCCATTGCCAACTTTCGCGATCATCTATGGCTGTATATGAATCTGGAAAACCACCCCTAAACCATAGTTTGTCTAAATTGATGGTTTCATTTTCGGTGTTTTTTATGTCGGATAAGTTGAGTGGGGATAATTCTAAATACCTTATTCTACCTGCCAAAGTTTCGGATGTTTGTTGAAGCAGCATTCGAGAGGCCGATCCTAACAAAAGGAATTGAGCGTTTCGCTCCCCGTTGCGCTTTCGGTAATCTACGGTTCCCCTTAAAATTTCGAAAAGATCTGGAAAACGTTGTACCTCATCTATGATTATCAAGGTATTTTCATAACGCTTAAAATAAGATTCAGGGTCAGACATTTTAGCTCTGTCTGAAGGCATTTCCAAATCCAGATAGTGAGATGGCTTATCTAGTGCAGCAGAAATATCTAATGCTAATGTGGTTTTTCCCACTTGGCGCGGTCCCAATAAAGCAACAACAGGCATAGCATGTAAATCTGCCTTTAATCGATCTCTCAAATGCCTATTAATCATCATACTAAGGTTCAAATATACAAAAATCCTTGCAATCTGTCAATGTAGTTGCCAATTTGCAAGGTTTTTGGCAGGGAGCCACACCTTAATAGCAATTTACTATGCCCGTGAAATACTCAGAAGCCCCTCGATTGTGCTCTGAATTTCTCCGCTGTTTGAATCAATTTCATCGATGGCTCTCGATAAGCGCTCAGGGCTTACGTCTTGAAGAATTTCCTGCACCGCAGGGCGCTTGAGTAATATATTGACCAAACTGACGTACTCTATATTAAATAGGTACTTGCCAACAAAGTAGGTGAGGGGACTCACTTTGTAAGCTACTAATTGCGGACAACCTAACAAGGCGGTCTCTAATGTGGCAGTTCCGCTAGCCACCAAGGCATAACCTCCGCTTTGTGCGGCTGCATGCAAGATATCGAAAGTTTTGTCAAATACGATATCGGCTTCAAGCTGCGATTCTCGTAAAATGTTCTCGTAAAATTCTGGCGATAAACTGGGTGCTCCGGCCACTTTTATGGTTACTTGTCTTCCGTTTGCTTTTTCTCTGAGCTGTACAGCCTTGATGAAACTCGGTAACAAACTACTCACTTCTGAAGGTCTGGAGCCAGGTAATAAAGCGATGACAGGGCCTTGGTCATTGGTCTTTGGGAGTTGGTTTTTGGTCTTTGGTCCTTGGTCTTTGGCGGGGAGCTCGCTCCACTCTACACCCTCAA
>CAZGQS010000032.1:17126-18212 GCA_964527775.1 uncultured Rhizobium sp.
TTGGTCTTTGGTCCTTGGTCTTTGGCGGGGAGCTCGCTCCACTCTACACCCTCAACTCTCCACTCTCCACCCTCAACTCTCCCCTCTAAACTCTCCCTTCTAAACTCTTTAACTGCTTCAAAAGTAGGATTGCCAACGTAGGTGCAAGGCATGCCGCGGGAGGTGAAGAATTCTATTTCGAAGGGGAAGATTACGTCTAGTTGGTCTATTACTTTGCGCATGGTTTTGATGCGACCTTCGTTCCAGGCCCAGGCCTTGGGTGCAATGTACCAATGTACGAAAATGCCTAAACTATGAGCGTATTTGGCCAACGGGAGGTTGAAACCGGGATTGTCTACGAATACTACTTTGTCAGGACGGTGTTTCAGGATGTCTTCGCGGGCTTGTTGCATGAACCTGCGAAGGAGTCCCAAATTCTTGATTACCTCAACCAGGCCCATGATGTTTCGGTCTTTGTAATGCGACAACAGAACGGCGCCTGCCGCTTGCATTTTGTCGCCGCCCCAGCAAATGATTTCGGTGTCGGGTTCGGCTGCTTTAAGTTTGCGAATCATCACCGAGGCGTGTTGATCGCCGCTGGCTTCCCCCGCAAAGAAAAAGAGCTTTTTTGCCATGATTTAGAAACCTTCGGCTATGCGAACCAGGGCAATGGTGGCCATGACCATGGTTCCAATCATCCAGCCACGTGCCCAAAAAATGTGTTTGTCTTGTTTCATCAGTAGGAAGAAAATGCCCACATCGGCAACTACACCTACTTGAAATGCGGTGTTGTAAGCTTGACTCAGACTTTTGATGGCTTTGAGGAAGTTGATGGGTTGGATGCCTTGAAAGTGAGCAATGGGAATGCCCACCAAAAGGGGTACAATTAAGGCAGCTAGTATTCCAACTACAATATGGGTAACGTTGGGTTTTAGGGGTTGATTATTCATGGGTTTGGAAATTCCATTGGTTGATGAGTGAAATGCGCTGATGATCGGTGAGGTCAAACATGGTGGGCACTACCGACACATAATCGTGGTTTAACGCCCATTGATCGGTGTCTTCGCCTTTGTCCATATTCACAAATTGGCCGGTCATCCAGTAGTA
>CAZGQS010000033.1:0-17519 GCA_964527775.1 uncultured Rhizobium sp.
CAAAAGTACTACTTATTTCTGCATTTCCAAACCTACACCCAGAAAAAATTCAACAAAATGTACTAAGTCGCACATTTTCAATCTACTAAAATTTAATATTATTTTTACCTCTTAGTAAACTACCGTCACCATAGCTTAAGAAACGGTAACCTTCGCTTAATGCTGCCTTATATATATCCGTCCAAACATCCCCAACAAAAGCTGAAATTAACATCAACAAGGTTGATTTGGGCTGATGAAAGTTGGTGATTAGTGATTGTGTTAGTCTGAATTCAAACCCTGGAACCATAAAGATCTGTGTTTCGCCGTGTATCTCCCCTCCCCTTTTTGCAATTTCTTGCCTCAATGCCTCCAACAACTCTCTCGTAGAAAACTGTAAATACCTTAAATCATATGAATCTGATGCCGACACAAAGACCTCATCCAATTCATTCAACAAGATCTTGGCTCCTAAAATGGGTAAGCTTTCTAGTAATCGGCAAGCAGTTGTGCCCACGGCAGTGACTCCATGAGACTGATTCAATAAAGAATCGATCAAATCAAGACCAATCTCAAACCTCTCAGCATGCATCTCATGTTCGTCTGCTGTGGTTGCCGTCACGGGTTTGAATGTCCCAGCACCTACATGTAAGGTGAGCTCCCGTTTTTGCAAACCCTTTTTATCCAATCTCAACTGTAACTCTTCGGTAAAATGAAGCGATGCTGTTGGTGCCGCTACCGCCCCGTCCTTTTGAGCGAAGATGGCCTGATAATCTAATTTATCTTTATCACTTATCTGTCTCTCTATATAAGGTGGTAATGGAACCTCACCAAAATGTTCAATGGCCTCAGGAATTGAGCCTAAGTCAGAAATCAATTCCACTTGGTTTTTCTCTCTGTCTGCCCATTGAACAGACAATGAATGTCCGTTTTGCGAAATTCGCAAAACATCGCCCTCCTTAAATTTGCGTCTATTGCCAATCATGGCGTGCCAATGGGTCCAATCAGAATTCAATGGATTTAGCAAGAATACCTGGATCTCTTGTCCTTTATCGTTGGTAAACCAGAATCGGGCTGGAATCACCTTGGTGTTGTTCACCACGAACAATTGGTTGAAATCCAAGAACTGATCCAATTCTGAAAACCTTGAATGGGTCAACCCTTCTTGGCTATAAACTAAAAGCTTCGCACTGTCTCTCGGAGAGGCAGGCTCATAAGCAATTCGATCATCTGATAGTGCATAATCAAATTGATCTACAGCAATTGGCGGAATACCCGTCATATATTAATGTAACAAATTTGTCTGTGTCAAGTTTTGCAGGAACATCTTCATTTCTGCTAGGGCACGAGATCTGTGCGACAACGAATTCTTGATTGATTCTCCAAGTTCTGCAAAAGTCTTATCGAAACCTTCAGGAATGAATAACGGATCGTATCCAAATCCTTTGTTTCCTTTGGACTCAATATCAATGGAACCGTATACACGTCCCTCGAAAAAAACAGGTTCGGCAGTAAAACCCACGGCACAAATAACCGTGATGAAGTACGCCGACCGATCTGTGGATTCGTTTAACTCTTGGAGCAACTTCTGATTATTTGCCTGATGGTTGATTGGTTGACCTTGAATTTGTGCGTAACGCGCAGAGTGAATACCTGGAGCGCCATTGAGAAAATGAACGCAAAGTCCAGAGTCATCGGCAAAACATGGAAGTCCACTTGCTTGATGAAATGCCAATGCTTTTAAGAGGGCATTGCCTTGAAAAGTATCTGCGGTTTCATCAACGTCAATATCTATTCCGATATCACGAGGAGAAATCACCTCTGAAAAACCCTGCAAAATGCTTTGGGCTTCCTCTATTTTATGTTGGTTGTTGGTAGCAAAAAGCCAACGGTTCATGATTAAGATTTTGCGCGAACAGTTCGCTGTTCTATGCGTTTTTCATAGTTGGAACCTTGAAATATTCTATGAACGAAGATGCCAGGCACATGAATGTGGTTGGGATCTAATTCACCCACTGGAACTAACTCTTCTACTTCCGCAATGGTAATTTTACCAGCCATGGCCATCATGGTATTGAAATTACGGGCTGTATCTTTAAAAATCAGATTACCGTATCTATCACCCTTCCATGCCTTCACAATGGCAAAGTCTGCATCGAAAGCATTTTCCATGAGGTAGGTTTTACCATTAAATACACGGGTTTCTTTGCCTTCGGCTACTTCGGTACCTACACCTGCTGGTGTAAAAAAGGCAGGAATTCCAGCACCGGCAGCTCTACAACGCTCTGCCAAAGTACCTTGTGGGATGAGGTCTACTTCTAATTCGCCGGAAAGTAGCTGACGCTCAAACTCGGCATTCTCGCCTACGTAAGAACTGATCATCTTTTTCACTTGCTTTTTTTGCAACATCAAACCAATTCCGAAATCATCCACACCTGCATTGTTAGAAATACAGGTAAGTCCATTCACACCGCTTTCCACCAAAGCAGCAATACTGTTTTCTGGGATACCACAAAGTCCAAAACCGCCCAACATGAGGGTTTGATTGTTTGTAATATCAAAAATAGCTTCTTTGGCGTTATTGAAAACTTTATTCATATTCTGATTCTAAAACGGCTGAAAGTCCTTTTTCGATCAATGTTTCACAAATAGGCTTTAGGGATTGTTGCGGACCTTTTTTAACAGCGTATTTACCTTTAGTATGCACAAACCAAGCGCATTGTTCTGCTTGTATTTCGTCATGTCCGCAGTATTTTACTAAGCAATCAATCACCCAATCAAACGTATTTACTTCGTCATTGTACAGAACAATAGACCAATCGCTGGTTCTGCTGTTTGCAAGCAGGGCTTGAATGGATTCTTCTAAATCGTAATTGTTAAGCATGATTCCTGTGTTTAGGTAACAATTTAGCTTTGTTTTCGTTTCCTTGGATGAGCCTTTGGATGTTTTTTCGGTGAGTATAAACCACCAACACTGATATTGCAATCGTAAAAGCAATGACTGTGGGTTGTTTGTATTCGGGATGTTCAATTCCAAAGATCTTCACAAAAAGAACTGGAATACTCAACCCTGCAAGCATGGATCCCACACTCACGAAACGGGTTGAAAATAGAATCACCAAGAAAAGTCCAATAGCTATAAGAGCGATCCAATAATTTATGGCAATGATTAAACCGCCCAAGGTGGCAATACCCTTTCCTCCTCTAAATCCAGCAAAGATGGGAAATAGATGTCCCAAAACAGCAGCCATACCATATCCCAACATAAGATTGACCTTTTGGTAATCTCCAATTTGGGAGATTTCAGGGTTTTGAAAATATTCATAACCAATGACCAGTTTTGCTGCTAAAAATCCCTTTAAAATATCCAATAGCAAAACCACGGTACCTGGGCCTTTTCCTAAAACACGGAATACATTTGTAGCTCCTGCATTTCCGCTTCCATAATCACGAACATCTTTACCAAAAAAGGCCTTCCCAATCCATACTGCATTGGGAATAGAACCCAGCAGATAAGCAATAAAACCAAAGGTTAAAAGCCACTCAATTTGGAACATAAAACGAAAGATTATTTACCAAACGGAAAAATCAACCCACCATAAACTGCTGAAGATTCTAATTCTTCCTCAATTCGAAGCAACTGATTGTACTTTGCCATACGATCAGAACGAGAAGCCGAACCGGTTTTGATTTGACCGCTGTTCATAGCTACTGCTAAATCAGCAATGGTATAATCTTCGGTTTCGCCGCTTCTGTGACTCATCACGTTGGTATATTTATTTCTGGTAGCCAATTGAATGGCGTTTAAGGTTTCTGTTAGAGTTCCTATTTGATTCACTTTGATCAGAATAGAGTTCGCAATTCCTTGATCAATACCCATTTGCAAACGATCTACGTTGGTCACGAATAAATCATCACCCACCAATTGAATTTTGTTGCCCAATTTCTCGGTCATCAACTTCCAACTCTTCCAATCGTCTTCTGCGCAACCATCTTCAATAGAAATGATAGGATATTTCTTGCACCATTCAGCCCAATAATTCACCATTTCTTCGCCACTGAACGACTTTCCGCTAGACTTTTTGAATGTATAAAGTCCAGTCTTCTCATCGTACAACTCCGAAGTAGCTGCATCCATAGCAATATATACATCTTCACCAGGTCTGTAACCGGCTTTTTCGATAGACTTTAATACGATTTCAATAGCCTCTTCGTTACTTTGGATATTGGGTGCAAAACCACCCTCATCTCCTACGTTGGTGCTGTATCCAGCCGATTTCAACACGGTTTTTAGATGGTGAAAAATCTCCACTCCCATTCTCAATGCATCGCTGAAGGTATCAGCCTTCACGGGCATCACCATGAATTCTTGAAAATCAATTTTATTGTCGGCATGAGCACCACCGTTCAAGATATTCATCATTGGAACAGGCAAAATGTTTGCGTTTGTCCCACCAACATATCTATACAATGGCATACCCAATTCATCAGCGGCTGCTTTGGCTGCGGCCAAAGAAACTGCCAACATGGCATTCGCACCTAAATTTGATTTGTTGGGTGTTCCATCTAAATCTAAAAGTATACGATCTATCTCATTTTGAGCAAATACCTCAGTTCCTTCAAGCGCTTCAGCTATGGTGTTGTTGATGTTATTTACAGCAGTCAAAACGCCTTTGCCCAAATAAATATCCTCACCGTCTCTAATTTCAACGGCTTCGTGAATTCCGGTACTTGCGCCCGATGGAACAGCCGCTCTACCAAAGCCACCTTCTTCGGTGAAAACTTCAGCTTCTACGGTTGGATTTCCTCTTGAATCAAGGATCTGTCTTGCTTGGATATGGGTAATTTCGCTCATTTTTATGCTTTATTTTGGGACATTAACTGAATAAAATCGTCGAACAAATATAAGGAATCATGCGGACCTGGAGAAGCTTCCGGGTGATGTTGCACTGAAAAAGCAGGTTTGTCTTTTCTGCGAATTCCTTCTACACTGTCATCATTCAAGTTGATATGCGTTAATTCAACTACCTCTGTTAATGATGGGTTAAACTCAACTGCAAAGCCATGATTCTGGCTGGTGATTTCACTTCTACCAGTAACTAAATTCTTAACTGGATGATTGCAACCGCGATGTCCGTGGTGCATTTTATAGGTTTTCAAACCGCTTGCTAAACTTAACAATTGGTGTCCTAAACAGATTCCAAAAGTAGGCAACCCCGTTTCAACAACGGTTCTGATTGTATCGATGGCATAAACCATTGATGCTGGATCTCCAGGTCCATTTGAAATCATGAATCCATCAGGATTCCATTTCAATATTTCCTCGGCTGTTGCATTGTATGGGAAGATACCGAGGTGACAACCTCTTTTCTTCAACTCTCTAGCAATGTTCTTTTTTGAACCGAAGTCAATGAGTGCCACTTTGAATAAAGTCTCATCTGAGGTCGATGATTCTTCGTAAAACTCAGAAGTAGAAACCGATGGAGCCAAATCCAAACCATCCATGGAGGGAACTTCATTCAATTTCACTTTCAATGCTTCAACATCTAAAATCTCACTAGAAATGATGGCATTTTGAGCACCAGTTTCTCTGATATGCGCCACCAACATTCGGGTATCGATGTCAGAAATACCGGTAAGATGATTATCGGTAAAATACTGATCAAGGCTGCCGCTTCCCAATTTGCGTGAAAAGTTGGGTGAGAATTTTTTGCAAACAAGTCCAGCGATTTTAATAGAATCGCTCTCCACTTCATCTGAATGAACTCCGTAGTTTCCAATATGATCTGTGGTCATAACCAGAATCTGTCCGAAATAAGACGGGTCTGTAAAAACCTCCTGGTACCCCGTCATTCCTGTATTGAAGCAGATTTCTCCGGTTGTAGTGCCAATCTTTCCGATGGCGTTTCCCTCAAAGTACGTACCGTCTTGGAGGACTAAAATGGCTTTTGAAATTTGTGAACTCACTCTAGGGGTACAAATTTCTTCTATTTGACTCAATCGAACAATCTTTTATGAAAAAATTGTTATGCACATTGCATTTAGAAGCCCACATTCAATTTTGCGTATTTCTTATTTGGACCAAAATTCTTGGCCGCTTCGCGGATGTCTTTTGCTCTATCTTTCGAATCAGGATGGGTACTCAGCCAATCGAGATTTTCCATGGCTTTACTTTCAGGCAAATTGGCCATGTAATCCATAAATTCTGCCATTCCTTCTGGATTGATACTCACATTGTGCAAGAGCTCAGCACCTTTTAGATCGGCTTCTTTTTCTAAACTTCTATCATAAGCAGTAGAACTAAGATGTCTTAGAACTTCTCTCACTATTTCACCGTTCCCACCTACAATGGAGGCCAATACCCCTAACCCTACTTCCTTAATCAGTTTTTTTGTAACGTGCTCTTCGGTGATGTGAATCATTTCATGAGCCAAAACTCCAGCGAGTTGCTCGGGTGATTCGCAAGCGTCTATCAGGCCGGTGTGCACCACCAAATGTCCGCCAGGCATCGCAAAAGCATTTACCTGATCTTTCACAATGACGTGTACCTTAAAATCTTCACGTTTGAGTTGGTTCCCTTTGCCCTTATTTCCTCCCGTTTGCAAACAAATTATATCTACCAATGTATCAACCAAATGAATGTTCCTTTCATTGGTATCTAAGGTTTCTTGTTGTTGGATAGCGTCCCACATTTGATCGCCAAACTCCTTACCAATTTCAATATTTACATCATCGATGTGGAATATCTTTTTCCAAGGAATTTCTTTGAGTCCAGCATAAATAGCCATACCAATTAAGGCAATCAGCAAAAACCGGAAAAGCGTTTTATTCATCATTTTTTTTGAAAAAAGTATCGGTTAAATCAGCAAACAGCCACAATCTTAGGTGTTTTCCTTTTCTCACTTGAACCGCAGCGACAATGGTCGCAAAAAACTCGACCAAATTAAGCACTCCAATACCAATCATATATCCAATGTATTCATTTGAAATGGGTTCATCCCAAAACAATATGCTGATCGTCCACCAGAATCCTCGGGTATTCAAAAGAAAAAGTACGGCTTGACTCAACAAGGCCTGAGTACAATGCCATCTTACAAATGGACTAGACTTTCTATTCCCTAAAAAGAAAATCAAGGTAGCAATTAGATTAACAATAGGCAAAGGCAGCCCAGCAACAATTGCTACCACTGACATCACGTAAGAGTTCGAGGCTTTCTCTCGATCTCCTTCAGAAATATGTTCAAAGGTGATTTTTGACATGAAATGTTATCAATACAAATGCATTTGTATCAAATCCCAATTCTTATTTCTGGCTGCATCTTGAATCATGAACCAATCTACGATTGCCCAAATCATACAACCACCACCAGTAAGCAATTTGCCAATACCCAAACCGGTATCGCCCAAGACAAAACGATCTATTCCAAATGAACCGCCCAAAATGGAAAAAATCAATAAATTGGAAGGGTCTTTGTATTGAATTGAATTGATGAGCATCCACTTATTATCATCCATTTGTTTCAAGCGCTCAACAAGTATGGGCATTTTCGAAGTATCAAAATACTTTGAGTTGTTTGCGATAAAAAGGTCGATTTTTTGTTGTTCCATAGCGGGGCAAATTACAAAAAAATCATTGATTTACAACTTATCAATGTTCTTTTGGCCTGACAATCGAGAAGAAAATACTCGCAGCCAATATTCCCACAATAATGATTAAATTATGAAAATGTGAAAACCCAAGTTTGTGAAAATAATCCTCTAATAACATTTTCAATCCTATGTATACCAATATGATAGATAATCCATATTTCAGGGCATAGAACTTATCAATTCCATATCCAATCAAGAAATAAAGGCTTCTCAATCCCAAAAGAGCGAAGATATTGCTAAAAAAAACCAAATAGGGATCTGTGGTAACACCAAATACCGCAGGTACGCTATCTACCGCAAAAACCACGTCGGTTAATTCAATAATGATCAGAACTACAAATAAAATGGTGGCGTGCCATTTACCGTTTTCTTTGATGAAAAAATTTCCGCGATCAGTAGACACGTTGGTGACAGGCATGATTTTTTTCACCCATCTCATCACAAAATGATTTTCAGTATCCAATTCTTCATCTTCTTGGTGCATGAGCATTTTAATTCCTGAAAACATCAAGAAAGCTCCAAATACATAAAGCACCCAGTGAAATTGTTGAATGGCTGCACTCCCCAAGTAAACAAAGATGAATCTCAAAATCATAGCGCCTAATACACCCCAAATCAAGATTTTTCGTTCGTGTTTTTCTTCTACTTTGAAGGACTTAAATATGAGCAACATCACAAACAGGTTGTCTATACTCAATGCATACTCCAACAGGAATCCCGATAAGTATGCTAGAGCTGATGCCGTTTGAAAGTTGTGCATGGATTGCTCCAAATCATTGGTTATGGTGAAGCTATTTCCGTGAACGGATGTATACTTCTGCAGGCCTGAAAAATCATGTATGGCATGCAATTGAGGAGAGAAATAATAAACCCCTAGAACAGATAACAAACCCAGTCCAAACCACCCAGCACTCCTCAATGCGCTTTGCTTAAATGTAGGTTTGGTGGCAGCCTCTCCGCTTAGCAATCCTAAATCGAGAACTAATGCCGATAGTATGATTACAATAAAAATTAGTGAGGTTATAAAAGATTCTCCCATTGATTTGCAAAAATACTCGGGAAATATTGTTAAAACTACCACTCAAGGTTTAGTTTTGTAGGAATGAACAGATTTTTTTCGCGTTTTACGCAAGTATTTGCAGCGGCTAGTTTATTGATTGTGGGTTTATCACAAATCTCTTTCAAACCCGAAGAAGGCATGTTCCCGTTGAACTACCTGAATATTAATGAACTTAAAAATGCGGGAATCAAACTCGAAGCAGATCAGATTTTCAATCCCTCCGGAGTGTCGCTAACCGATGCCCTGGTGCGAGTTGGAGGCTGCACGGGTTCTTTTATTTCTGAGGAGGGACTTATCATCACCAATCACCACTGTGTTTACGGAAACGTAGCACGTTTGAGCAACAAAGATCATAACTATTTAGAAGATGGATTTGTTGCAGGAGATAAATCGGCAGAGTTGCCCGTTTCGATGCCTTGCCGCATTACTCAAAGTTATGAAGATGTTTCAGATGAAGTTCTCAAAGGACTCGATGAAAACACGGATGCTAAAACGCGTTTACTGACCATCGCTGCTAACATCAAAACCATCACCGAACGCGAGCAAAAGGCAAATCCGGAACTTGACATTGAAGTATCGGAAATGTTTGTAGGCAAAAGCTACACGTTGTTTAGATATGTTTTACTCAAGGACGTTCGATTGGTTATGGCTCCCCCTCTGACTGTTGGACAATTTGGCGGCGATTCTGATAATTGGGAATGGCCCCGTCACAATGGTGATTTCAGCTTGGTTCGTGCCTACGTTGGGAAAGATGGTAAACCAGCTCCCTACAGCAAAGACAATATCCCTTACAAGCCTAAAAACACCCTTAAAATCAATCCCAACGGGACCAAGGAAGGTGATTTTGTGTTTATTATGGGATATCCAGGAAGAACCTTCCGACATGAAAGCGGATCTTATTTAAAGTTTCAGCAAGAAGTGCAACTGCCTGTTATTCAGAAATTTTACAAGCAGTACATTGATTGGATGAAAGAATACTCAGAAGGTGATGTGAATAAACGTTTGGCGTTTGCCGGAACCATTCAAGGAATGGAAAATACCGAAAAGAATTATCGTGGCAAAATTCAAGGACTTCGCAGAACCGATGTGGTGGCTCAACGTTTATCTCAAGATGCCCAATTAAAGAGTATCTACAACGCAGAGACTCAGCCACGCGAATACGAATTCGCAAAAACCACCATGGCTGAAATTGAAAAAAGTTGGGCCTTGAAATCCCAGATTGGCAAGTTGTATTTATACAGCACGTTCTTAGACAACCAATCAAAGATTGGGCATATAGGCAATGTACTTTTGCACATTCAAAATGAAAAATTACACCCTTCAAATTCTGAAATTATTGCTGATGCTGAAAAATCGCTCAAAGTGGTTGATTGGAAAATGGAACAACATGTGGCTGAATCAATCATCAATGACATTTATAAAATTGTATGTTCCTCTGGAAAGTCGTCGTTTAAATACGGCAACCAACAAGGATTAAATGCAGAAGGAAAAAAGCTGCTACACAAAAGTCTTTTCATGGGCACTAAATCACCTGAGGCCATTTTGGCTGAATGGAAAAAAAGTCCCCAGAAATTCAACTACAAAAAAGACGCTCTGTTGCTTATTTTAGCAGAATTGCAAGTAGATATTAATAATGCAAAATCAGTTTGGTCAAATACCGGTTTGGAACTAACCAAACTCATGCCGAGATACATCAGTTTGCGTGAAAAACTGCTTCAATCTCGCTTCATTCCTGATGCAAATAGTACCTTAAGACTAACCTACGGATACATAAGATCCTACTCTCCCAATGACGGAGAACATCATTCACCTTACACTTCTTTGGACGGAATCTTCGAAAAGGCAAATACTTCAAACGATTATAGACTTCCGCAGATGGTAGCAGACAAGCTTCGCAAAGAGAATATTCCTCAAATTTTCAAAGACCCCAAAACGGGCAAAGTTGTGGTTGGTATACTTTACAATATGGATACGACCGGCGGTAACTCGGGAAGTCCGGTATTGAATGACCGCGGAGAATTGATTGGCATCAACTTTGACCGAAGCTTCACGGCAACCATCAATGACTTTGCTTGGAATGAAAAGTATAGCCGAAGCATTGGATGCGACATTAGATACGTTATTTATGTGTTGAAATACGTATCAGAAGCAGATCATATACTGAAGGAGTTGAATATTTCATTGTGAGAATTGTCACCAATTGATTGATGTATCTCTACCGAACTTTGTAGTATGGGAATTTTATCATCTTTGTTTGGCAAGAAGAAATCGGTAGATTTCGCCGAACTCATCAGTCAAGGAGCACAAATCATAGACGTCCGCACTCCTTCCGAATACAGTAACGGACATTTAAAAGCATCAAAAAACATTCCTTTAGATCGTTTGGCTTCTAGTGTTTCAAAAATCAATAAGAACAAGCCGGTAATCACTTGCTGTGCATCAGGCATGCGCAGTTCTTCCGCACGGGGAATTTTACTCAAAGCAGGTTTTACGGAAGTGTACAATGGCGGTCCTTGGACCAGTTTGAAATCTTACACTAAATAATTTCATCAAGTCAATGAGCTCTTTTCAAAAACTAATAAACTCAGAAAAGCCCGTTTTAATTGACTTTTCAGCCGAATGGTGTGGCCCATGCAAGGTCATGGCTCCCATTTTAGAACAAGTAAAAAGAGAGATTGGCGACAAGGCTACAGTGGTTAAAATAGACGTTGACCGAAATCAAAGCGTCGCACAATCTCTCAAAATCACCGGTGTCCCCACATTGATGATATACAAACGGGGCAAACAACTATGGCGTCAGTCGGGCGTACTTGACAAAAACCGTTTGATTGGCATCTTGAATCAGTTTGTTTAATCGGTTTTCGGTGATCGGTGATCGGTGATCAGCCGTCAGCTATCAGTGATCGGTTTTCGGTGATCGGTGATCAGCCATCGGTGATCGGTGATCAGCCGTCAGCAGTCAGCCGTCAGCTATTAGCTATTAACGGGCAGCCGGGAAGTAGAGTTGAAGGCTGAAGGCTGTTCTCTCAGCCAAAGACCAAAGACCAAAGACCAAGGACCAAAGACCAATATCCCGTCCCCAGAAAAACCGTCAAAACCTATATCCTAAGCTAATATTCAAGCTACGACCCGATGCAGTTACTCCAGATGCAAAATATCGGTACCTGAGATCCAATAAATTCTCCGCGCTCAACTGCAGCGAAAGGCCCTTTCGTTGATAACCCATCCTAATATTGTAAATTCCCCATTGAGGATTACCACCGGGTGGATTTTGATTGGCGTTATCTTCGCCACTACTGGAATAATCTTTGGCTAATTTTCGGCCATTGAACAAGTATTGAGCTTCATAAAAAATCTCTTCTGAGGCGTTGTATCTCAAAGCCAATTGTCCAAACACGGGTGGTATGTGATCAAGAGGCTCATCATCAGAATTTTCTAGCTTCATAAATCTGCCGTGCGTGAATGTGTAACTACCGTTGGCCCATACATCTTTCCAAATGCGAATACGAGCATTTCCGTAATATCCAAAAATAGTGGCTGAAGAAATATTTACCATTTGATAGATTCTGGTCATCGCTCCGTCCCAAAGCAAAGAATCAGATCCATTCAATTGACCCGGTTGATCTAGCAACAAGTTCGAAACAGCCGATCGATAAACCCCTAATTCACCGGAGCCGTATTTTTTGTGTGAAATGGCCCAACCTAAGTCTATCGTTCTGCTAACTTCGGCATCCAAATTGGGCGAAGGTATTAATAATTTTATTCCCCTGGTCGATTCAAATACCTTAGTCATATCGTCAACATTTGGATTCCTAAACGCCTGATTGTATGACACTTTCAACATCATATAATCGCCCATCTTTTGGGTCAAACCAAAGTCGTAACTCAAACCCGTATTCTTGAATGAAATTTCATTATATGGCAATTTCCACAAATTTGACTCAGAAAAAAAAGCTTGCAACGTATAATGTGTGAGCCTCAATCCAGATTGAACAACCGTGTTTCGCCATTTATAAATTCCTTGCGCAAATACTCCTGAAGAATAGGTTTGTGCACCTGAATCTGAATATCTCGCCTTGGCTTTGCTTTCTGCTCCGCTGAGGATATTTTTATTGGAACCCCTACTCTCAACGTCATTAAAAACAAATTCGGCACCATAATTCAAAGTAAATGCACCCCACTTATTTTGACGATCAGCGTTTAATGTCCACATAGATACTCTATCTAATTGCGTTCTTTCTGTTGGACTACCGTACGGTCGAGTAACTCTACCAACTTGAGTTCTTTGATTGGCAATGACCAATCTTGAATTACCTATCAGGTTTTGTAGAGTGTAGGCAAATAACTGTCTATTCTGAGGCGCATAGTCCCAACGTCCAAATCCAAACCGTCCCTGATTATCTGTAAGAGACATCCTATCATACCTAGGAATGACATTTGCAAAAGAACCTTGAATATTGAAAATGTGGTATAACCCCCTCGTTCTAAATTTAAACTTCGAAAAAACATCGTTCTGAGAATATCCCGTTCCTCTTTGGAGCAGAGGATCCTTATTGTTTAGGATGGTATCTCGTCCATTATGCTGAGCAACAAAGTTTGGCATCTCAGCATATTTGGAATCCGCTTTATAATAACTTCTAGATCCCATACGAAGATCTCCAAATTGGCTACTAGTCACATTCAATATCCATCCGAATTTAGGTGATTGGTATTTAACCCCGCCATTGATTACAAGTGAATTACTGCTGCTCAAATACCTCAAGTTCGAACTCCCAAACCATTTCTTTTGCCCCAATTGTGGATCCTTTGTCTTCAAAAAAATCACCCCGCCCAAGGCATCTGATCCAAACAAAGTAGAACCGCTTCCGAAATTTATCTCCATACGATCCAATACAAATGGGTCAACGGTGATTATATCTTGTAAATGACCGGCCCTATATGTGGCATTATTCATTCTCACACCATCCACCACAAGCAAAACTCTGCTGGCTTCAAATCCTCTGAGTACAGGACTACTACCGCCCATTTGACTTTTCTGCACAAATACCTTACCCGAAGAAATTAAAGCATCCCCCAAAGTCGCAGGAACTAATTCATTCAATCTTTTGGATGTTAAAACCTCAATTTGTCGAGGTGATTCACTCCTTTTTTGAGCAAACCGTTGAGAGGACACTAAAATTTCGTCAAATGACTCTATTTCGGTGGAATCAATAATTTGTGACGATGCGCTGCTGCTATATATACAGCACACCAATATGATTAATAATTTGTTTGTTTTCATTAAAATTTAAGTTAGTCAATTGGACTGTTGCACATCAGTTGATTCATTCAACTGGATTCCATTAGCTACTAACTCAAATCCGGTGGCGGCGATAGAACTTCTTTTATCTCTTGGGGACAAAAAAGCTGGTATCTCTGCAATAATTCAAAAGATATACGAATATTATCCTGAAAAAATTCTATTCTACGTATGGGATACACTTTTTGTATAAAATCAACCAAATTCGTTTCAAAGTCAGTTGAAAGCGGTGAACGACCCCAAATACTTTTTGCAATTTGATCAATCTGAATATTGACTTGAGATTCTTTTTTATCTAAAACGCAATGATAGATGATAGAATCATTCAGTATTTCTTTTGAAACTACATCATACATTTCACCGCCTAATTCAAATTCATCAGAATGATGCCACAATAAAACATCATTTTTCGTTTTACTAACAGCTATCCTTGATAAATGATTACTAGATAAGTTACAATAAATAGCTTCCTTGATGGAATTTCGAATGATGCGTTTTTGAATTTTTAACATTATAAAACCCAATCCAGAGGGTACTACCCAAAGAACCAGCAGGAATACGCATATTACTCTAATCAATCTCAAGAAAAACAAAGATAAAAAAAAGGGCGCCTTAAAGACGCCCTTCTCATATAATTCTTAAATGAATTAATCTTTTGTTTCTTCGTTATTCTCGGTGGACTCTTCTGCAGCTGGAGTTTCCTCTACTACTGGAGTTTCTTCGATAACTTCTGCCTCAACAACTTCAGCAACTGGTGCCGCAGCTTTTGGAGCACTAGAACCTGCACGACGTGAACGACGAGTGTTAGACTTCTTCTTATCTTGTTTGAATCCGTCAAAGAATTCGTTGAAATCTACCAACTCAATCATTGCCATTTCAGCGTTATCACCGGCACGATTACCCGTCTTAAGAATACGAGTGTATCCACCAGGACGATTTGCAACTTTTTCACCAACTACAGTGAAAAGCTCAGTAACAGCTACTTTATCACCCAAGTAAGCAAATACTGTTCTCATGTTATGAGTAGAAGCTTCCTTACTGCGGGTAATTAGAGGCTCAACGTATATACGCAATGATTTCGCCTTTGCAACTGTTGTGATGATTCTCTTATGTTTAATCAAAGAAGAAGCCATATTAGCCAACATCGCTTTACGATGTGAAGACGTTCTTCCTAAGTGATTTACTTTCTTACCGTGTCTCATTGTGTATATTAATCGTCGTTTAAGTTGTATTTAGATACATCCATACCAAAGTGTAATCCGCGATCGCGAACAAACTCTTCCAACTCAGATAGAGACTTTTTACCAAAGTTTCTAAACTTAAGAAGGTCATCGATATGATAGTTTACCAATTCGCCCAAAGATTTGATTTCAGCCGCTTTCAAACAATTGTAAGCACGTACTGAAAGATCCAAATCAGCTAAAGGAGTTTTCAAAATCTTTCTCATTTGTAAGAAAGATTCATCAACTTCTTCAACTACTTTAGAGACTCTTGTCTCAGGCATGATGTTTTCATCACTGAAAAGAACAAAGTGTTCAATCAATATTTTAGCTGCTTCTTTCAAAGCTTCCTCAGGATGCACACTACCATCAGAAGTCACTTCCAATACCAATTTATCAAAGTCAGTTTTCTGTTCAACACGATAGTCTTCAACAGAATAACGAACATTCTTAATTGGAGTGAAGATAGAATCAACAGAAATTTGTCCAATTGGGGCATCTTTCTGTTTGTTTTCATCTGCTGGAACATAACCTCTTCCTTTAGAAATAACCAATTCCAAATCCAAATTCACGGTAGGATCCATATTACAGATTACCAATTCAGGATTCAAGATGATAAAATCATTGGTATAGCGACCAATGTCACCAGCCAAGAACTGATCTTTTCCTTTGATTGAGATGAACAATTTATCTTGTTCGTTGCTCGCACCGTTTGCTTTGAAGCGAACTTGTTTCAAATTCAACACGATTTCCACCACATCTTCAACAACGCCTTTGATCGTGCTGAATTCATGGTCAACGCCTTGAATTTTAACTGCTGAGATTGCATATCCTTCCAAAGAAGAAAGCAACACTCTACGCATTGCGTTACCGATAGTAACACCATATCCTTTTTCCAATGGGAAAAACTCGAATACCCCATGGAATTCGTTGGATTTGGTCATTACCACCTTATTTGGTTTTTGAAATGGTATAACACCCATGTTTTTGACTTTTAATTATTATTTACTGTACAATTCGACGATCAGCTGTTCCTTGATATTCTCAGGAATTTCTGAACGCTCTGGATAAGTGATGAATTTACCTTCCATGGTACTTCCGTTCCACTCAATCCAGTTAAAACGTGAACGATTAGATGTAGATGCTGCAGAAACAATCTCCAAAGAACGTGAACGCTCTCTTACAGAAATTGTATCACCAGGACGCATATGGTAACTTGGAATGTTCACTACCTCACCATTTACAGTGATGTGACAATGTGAAACCATTTGACGAGCGCTTCTACGAGTAGGAGCAATACCCATGCGGTAAACTGTGTTATCTAAACGGGCTTCCAAGAAACGTAGCAAATTTTCACCGGTAATTCCTTTTTTCGCAGCAGCTTTGTTGAAAGTATTTCTAAACTGCTTTTCAAGAACACCATAGATAAATTTAGCCTTTTGCTTTTCAGCAAGCTGAATTGCATACTCTGATTGCTTGGGGCGACGACGGGAGTTCCCGTGTTGACCTGGACCGTAATTCTTTCTTTCTAATGCCTTATCTTTTCCGAAGATGGCCTCACGGAATCTTCTTGAAACTTTGGACTTAGGACCTGTATATCTTGCCATGAATTTTTACTTTTTCAAATTATTAAACTCTTCTACGCTTAGGAGGACGACAACCATTGTGTGGCATTGGAGTGATATCCATGATCGTATTAACTTCCAAACCTACTGTTTGAAGATTACGAATGGCGCTATCACGTCCGCTTCCAGGTCCTTTTACGAAAACATCCACTTTACGCAAACCAGCATCAAATGCTACTTTAGCACAATCTAATACTGCAACTTGAGCAGCATATGGAGTGTTCTTCTTAGAACCACGGAAACCCATCTTACCAGCTGAAGACCATGAAATAACTTGACCTTCGGTATTGGTAACAGATATGATAATGTTGTTAAAAGTAGCACGGATATGTACTTGTCCGTGTGGATCAACTTTTACCTTTTTCTTGGTTACTTTCTTTGTATTAGCCATTTTTATACGTGCACTTTATTATTTAGTCGCTTTCTTCTTACCTGCAACAGTTTTCTTCTTACCCTTACGAGTACGAGCATTGGTACGAGTCTTTTGTCCACGTACTGGCAAACCTTTACGGTGTCTTTGCCCACGGTAACAACCAATGTCCATCAAACGCTTGATGTTCAACTGAACCTCAGAACGCAATTCGCCTTCTGTTTTAAGGTTTTCAGTGATGAAACCACGAATTGCTCCCAATTCGTCATCATTCCACTCGCTCACTTTTTTCTCGTGAGAGATCCCAGCGTTATAC
>CAZGQS010000034.1:0-3893 GCA_964527775.1 uncultured Rhizobium sp.
GCTTTGCCGGGGACTTTGAGACTCACGCTTCGCTATGACTTACGCTGCGCTAGGGTCCACGCTGCGCGTTGCTTGTCAGCTGGCGGCTTACGGCTGACGGCTAACAGCTAACGGCTAACAGCTGACATCTGACGGCTAAAGACCAAAGACCAAAGACCAAGGACCAATAGCTAGAATTTGAGTATTTTTGCGGCAACATGAAGAGCATTACTACCGTTTTATCGCCGGCGTTGTTTGAGGCAACCGTGGGAAGTGTTGAGAATAAGAACGTAGTAGTTATTGACATTTTGAGGGCAACCACCACCATGTGCGTGGCCATGGAAAACGGAGCGAACAGCATTTGGCCTGTGGATTCGGTGCAGAAGGCCGCCCAAGCAGGGAGTTCGTTTTTGACGGCTGGTGAACGAAACGGCGAAAAAGTGGAAGGTTTCGACTTGGGAAATAGTCCCCAGGAATTCACCGAGGAAGTGGTCAAGGGCCGCGACATTGTGATGACCACCACGAACGGCACACGCGCCATTGCTCTGTCGGAGGGCGCGAAGAACATATACATATCGTCTTACAGAAACGTGAGCGCCATGATCAAGGAGTTGATGGAGCAGCCCGAAGATGTGGTTTTGTTTTGTTCGGGGTGGAAGGACCAGGTGAATTTGGAGGATGCGTTGTTTGCGGGGGAGTTAATTGACGGCTTTCAGCGGTCAGCGGTCAGCGGTCAGCGGTCAGCTTTCAGCGGGCAGCCAACAGCAGCGGACCTTGGTCCGCTTTTAAACGACAGCTCCCTATTGGCCCATCAATTGTTTTTGCAGGTCAATGGAAATGAGGGGGAATTTTTGCAGCAGGCGTCGCACGTGCAGAGGTTTAAGAGTTTGCACATTGAGTCTGATTTGGAGGTGTGTTTGAAGAGGGATACTCTAGATAAACTACTAATTGTGAAAGATGGGAAGATTTTAATTTAAATAGGTTTATAAACCATGAATGAATTTCTATTATAAACCAATTTAAAATGTTCTTGTAGAGTTAGTTTTTTACTTCCCAAAAGTTGACTTAAAATCAGATCTTTTTGTTTGTTGTAAATAGAATCGTCAGACACTGAATACATAATCCAGAATTTATCTGGGGTTATTTGGCGTTCCAATTTCTTGAGTCCAACGGTGTGGGCATTCTCGTATCCAAATAAAGAGGTCATGGCTGTATTTGGTACATAAGCACCCAATAAGTAGGGGATGGTGGTGGACCAATCTTTGTTCAATGCAAATAAATAATTGCCTCTCATCCAACCAGCTTTGTTTAATTCTTTTTGCACATCCGTCATAAGGGTCTGTTGGTGTTTTTCAATGTAGACGGTTGTATTATGAGTAGCTTCTTTAAATGGAAATGTGCATTTCCAATAGGGCTCAGATCTATAAGGAGTAAATAAGAAATTGATGTATAAAGTTAGCAAAAACAAAAAACCAGAAAGAACCATTCCTTTATTGTTGGTGAAATAATCAACATGTTTGGAAATTAAAAAAACAAGTGGGATTCCTAAAGCTTGAGGCACCATCATTAAATACCCATTACCTGAACCGAAAGAATATACAATAGGGACAACGAAAACCGATAAAAAGACTAATCTATTTTGATTCAATTTATAAATATAAAGTACTGCAACGAATAAGTATATTAGGTTTATTGATTGCATACGATATGAATAATCGTGGTTATTTAAAATATCGTATGACCAAATAGATATTAAGTAAAATATGAAGGTTAAATATACCAATGATAATTTATTTTTATAGATAAAGTTAACTATTAGACTGAATAATATTAAATGTATAATGGGGAGGTGATAAATAATGCCAAGGGTATTTCTCAAATAAATCCATAACCCATGTACATGAGATAATATGCCAATTTGTTGGACCTTTAAAAAAGTAGTTTTATATTCCATGAACTTGAAAATCATGTCAAGTTGCATCTTGTGAATGGGCAAAAATAACAATGTTAAAATACTGAAAATGATGAGCGCAAAAAATTTATGTTTTATTAAAATATCTCTTGTAAAAGATCTATTTTTAAGGGCAAACAACAATAGAACAACAATTTCAAAAAGAGTGGTAGTTGGCTTTGAGGCAAAGGAAATATTTAATGCAATAAATATTAGTATTAAGTTTAGGTGAAATTGTGATTTTGTTATATTGTATAATGCTGAAAAAAACAGAATTAACGATAAATAATTTACGTAATTATATCCAGGGGTTCTAATGTTTAGAAATGTATATAGGAAAAAACTAGAAAAACAAACAATCGATATAATTATTAATTTATTTTTTTTATTTAATTTATTAGGATATAAACCCGTGAATAAATAATAGTGCAAAAACACAATAAGTGTAAATGCAAAAGCACGATAAATACCTAGGTTATAATTGCTAAGAGCAAATAGTTGTTTTAATACTTGGCCAAAAGGCACAAACCAATAGGCGTTGGAGTTAAATCCACCAGTTTCGAGTAGATATAGACCCTCATCGGTAAAATCCAGACCCAGCGGGGAAAGCAATAATAAGTAACTAAAAATGAATGTAATAACTAAAAAAAGTAGATTTTGAATAATCTTCATTTCTTTGCAATAATATAGAAGTTAGAAGCCACGTTTTCAGATGTTGGTATACGATTGAAAATAATATCTAAGAACTTTACTGGAAACGTAATTAACATAAACACAAGGTATAACAAATTGCGTAATGGTTTAAAGCCAAAACTTAAAGTTGAAGCCAAAGTTTCTTGAAGCACCCATATTAGTGATGAAAATGGGCCAGAAAAAATACCAGTTTCAACCACTTTTAAAGGTTGGTGGAGTTCTTGTAATCCGTTGATTGTATATCTTTGGTAATCGTGTGGAGATGCATGAAAAGGCTGCATAAATGGAACAACCGAAATGATTACCCCACCTGGTTTTAAACAACGAATCATCTCTTCTACAACTAAAGAGGGTTTTTTTACGTGTTCCAATACAGCAATATTGACAAAACAATCTATACTATTTTCTTTAAATGGTAGTTGATGAATATCAGCTACGATTTGAACATTTTTGTAAGGTATAAAATCTAGGTTAAATGTATTTTTGTTCAATTTTTGATTTCCGCTTCCTAAATTTATTTTAACACCGTTTATTGAATTTAAATACTTATTTATCTTTCTTAAACTATAATAAACAGGCGATATAAAATATATTAGGAAATAATAAAAGGAATCGAATTGTTTGAAAAAAGTTTTGATATTATCGAAAGATTCATAAGAGGATTGAGCATCTTCTTGAATGAAGAAGATTTTCCCATCATCTACTTTTAATGGTTCGGTAATGAAGGTATCTTGAAGAGGAGCGTTATTCATGTTTAATTTAAAATAGATTTTATTATCATCTGCGTATCCAATCCAATCCATAAAGGTAGTCTCATCAAACAATCGGTATATCTATCGCTTTCTTTCAAAGGAATACCGTTGTGTTTTTCTTTGTAAAATGGACTAAGGTGCAAACTTTGATAATGAAAAACGGATAAGATATTTTGTTGTTTTAATTTTTCAATGAGTTGATTTCTGAATTCGAAATTGGGACAAACCAAATAGAACATGTGCGCGTTGTTTGTAGCGTAGCTAGGTATTTGGGGCAGTGAAACTGTGTTTTCGGATGCCCAATCCAATAAACCATTGTAATATGAATCCCAAATTATTTTACGGGATTGTTGAATTTGGTCTAGCTGTTCAATCTGAGCCCATAAAAATGCTGCTGTAATTTCGGAAGGAAGAAACGAACTTCCAACATCAACCCAACCGTATTTATCAATTTCACCCCGGAAAAAGGATGATCGGTTGGTTCCCTTTTCCCAAATAATTTCTGCTCTTTGAATAAA
>CAZGQS010000034.1:3993-16815 GCA_964527775.1 uncultured Rhizobium sp.
GGAAGGGAATAAACTTTGCTTTGGCAGGTAATAAAAAATTCATGAACGCAATTTCGATTTCAGTTGAACGCTTGGTATAACTTCGAGATGAAACATCAAAATAAGTAACATCATCGTTATAAGTAATCTCCTCGGTTGATTTAACAATTTTTATTTTATTGGTTTCTTCTATTTGTTTTTGAAATTCTTCTAAATATTTATTTAGTTTTTCGAATTTTGTATCTATTGGAATTTCATTGAATTGAAAACCAATTTTATCTGAAATACTTTTGGCTGGTGATCCTGCATAAATCTCGTTAAATTTCATGTCTTTTGTTATTACCGAACCAACCATTGCCATAGATTTATCAGCCGCAACTATAGGTGAAACTATACAATGTCCAACAAACCACACATCATTCCCAACAAGTAGCTCCTTCTCGCTTAAGAAATTACACCCTTCTAATGTATCGCCAAATTTTATATGACTCCATAGTTGAGAATGGGCTCCTATTCCACAATTATTACCGATGGTTGTGCCTCCAATACAATCAATTATAGTGTATTGACCAACCCAAGCGTTATGACCTATTTTACAAGGTTTATATCCGTGAATGTTGGTGTGGTGATGAATTTTACAGTAATCACCAAGTGTAAAATCGTCACAAATTATTTGAACATTATCTCCAATGTAACAATTATCACCTAAATGAATATTTTTCGCGTTCCCATTTATTCCTCGAATAATTGCTGTTGGATGAACAAACGTATTTTTACCAAGGGTTAAATTATCTGTTTTGATATTTTGGTACATGAATTATTGATTAGTTCTTTTATGGATTATATATATAGGTCTATTTTTAATTCCATCAAATATTTTGCTGATGTATAAACCCAATATTCCAAGTATCATAATAATTAGTCCAGAAAAAAAGCAAATAGAAACAATAATACTCGTGTAACCTATAACCGATATAGAACCGTTTATGTAACGATACACTAAAATTGTTGCAAGAACTAATGAAATAAGAGAGGTAAAAACACCTAGTTTAACAGCTAATTTTAATGGCTTATCGCTATACGAAATAGAAATTTCAAGTGCAAGATTTAGCAACTTGCTGAAGTTGTAAGTGGAAACACCTTCATACCTTTCTGAATGTTTTACATCTACTGTGCTCGTAGTAAAACCAACCCAGCGAACCATGGGTGTAAATGCCCTCATAGGTTCGCGCATGTGTTTTATATGTTTAATAACGATATTTGAATAAATCCCAAAATTTGCTATGGTTTCATCTTGTTTTAAACCAGATAGATAGGTAAATATTTTATAGAAAAGTTTGGAAAATGATTTTTTCATCAAATCATCCATTCTTTTCACTCTTCGAGCAAAAACAATTTCATAACCTTCCAATGCTTTTTGATGCAACTTAATTATTTCCTCAGGTTGATCTTGTAAATCACAATCCATCACCACCACCCAATCGCCTTTTGCGTGGTCTAAACCAGCGGTGATTGCGTAATGCTGACCAAAGTTTCGGCTTAACTTTATCCCTTTAATAAAGGGATTCTTTTCAGATAACTCTTCAATGACTGCCCAAGAATCCCAAGGACAACCATCGTCAACCAATATTACCTCAAATGAATCCGTAATTTCAGATAAAGAACGTTCTAACCTTTCCACCAATTCAGGCAAAATTTTAGGAGCTTTGTATACGGGACTTACTACAGAAATGTGCATATCGGCGCTTTTAGGAAGTAAATTAGAAATTTAAGAATATGCAAAGGTAAAGTGTTCTTGTGAATTTTGAATCCTATCAATGACTAATCACCATCGCCGAGTTGTTCAACCTACTCTAAAAATGCACTAACTTTGTGGCCATGAAATTCGGCGTGGTCATTTTTCCGGGGTCTAATTGCGACCAAGATTTGATTCAAGTTTTGAAAACCTATACCCAGGAGCCCGTGGTGGAGCTGTGGCACAAAAACACAGACCTTCAGGGGTGTTCGCATATTTTTCTTCCCGGGGGATTTTCTTACGGTGACTACCTAAGATCAGGCGCCATCGCCAAGTTGAGCCCCATCATGGATGCGGTGATTCAACACGCCAACAACGGCGGATTTGTCATGGGAATTTGCAACGGATTTCAGGTGTTGACCGAAAGCGGATTGCTTCCCGGCGCGCTTTTGCGCAACGAAAACATGAAGTTTGTGTGCAAAAATGTGGTGCTCAAGCCCGAAGCAGAGTTTGCTGATACGGCTTCGGCGTTGACTGTCCCCATCGCACACGGAGAAGGTCGTTACTACGCTGATGCCGAGACTTTGGAGCAGTTGGAAAACAACCACCAAGTGATGTTCAGATACGCAGAGAATCCCAACGGGTCGCTCAACGATATTGCGGGTATTTGCAATGCCGGCCGAAACGTGATTGGCATGATGCCACACCCCGAAAGATGCGCCTCTGACGTGTTGGGCAACACCGACGGAAGACGCATTTTTGATGCGATTTTTGCAAAAGTTAGCGCCTAATTTAGTCATGATTCTCATCCTCAACGGCCCAAATTTAAACCTCCAAGGAAAGCGCGAACCCGAAATTTACGGGAACGAAACCTTCGAGGAGTTTTTGTCGGGGGACGCTGAATCGCTCATTTTCCAACAATCGAACATCGAAGGCGAGTTGATCAACTATCTTCACGCCGCCGATGAAAACCCGGATATCACCGGCATTGTATTCAACGCCGGCGGATATTCACATACCAGCATTGCCCTCGCTGACGCTGTAAAAGCCATATCCAAACCCGTCATTTTGGTTCACATCAGCAACATTTACGCCCGTGAACGCGAACGCCACACCGACCTTCTCGCCGCCTATTCGGCCGGCCAGATTGTAGGTTTGGGACTGTTTGGGTATTCACTTGCTATCGCAAGTTTACGGAGGTCAGTGATCGGTGATCGGTTATCAGTGAACGGTGATCGGTGATCGGTGATCGGTGATCAGACCACCGCCAACCGCCAACTAATAACCGATAACCGACCACCGACAACCGCCAAAGACCAAAGACCAAAGACCAAAGACTAAGGACCAAAGACTAAAGACCAAAGACCAAAGACCAAAGACCAATGAAAAACATAACCACCGAACTAACCGAAGGAATTTTTACCATCACCATCAACAGAGAGTCAAAGATGAATGCGCTCAATATTGAGACCTTGCAGGAAATTAAGCAAGCGGTCATTCATGGAAATGAGAATCCCGAAGTGGTGGGAATGATCATTACAGGCGCTGGAACCAAGGCGTTTGCCGCTGGGGCCGATATATCTGAGTTTGCTAATTTTAATGTGGAGCAGGGCACGCAGATGAGCGCTGACGGACATGATGTGATGAACACCATCGAAGATGGACATATGCACCAATGGGATGGCACCAAGACTAAGTTTGTGATAGCTGCGGTGAATGGCTATGCTTTGGGCGGGGGATGTGAACTGGCCATGGCCTGCCACATGCGAATTGCCAGCAGCAATGCGAAGTTTGGACAACCTGAGGTGAATTTAGGCGTCCCCCCGGGATACGGCGGAACCCAAAGATTGATTCAATTAATTGGAAAAGGCAGAGCTTTGGAAATGCTTTTGACGGGCGATGCCATCGATGCACAGACGGCGTTGAATTACGGATTGGTGACCAAGGTGGTTGAGCAAGAAGAATTGTTGACGGTGTGCAGAGATGTGATCAAAAAGGTATCGATGAAGAGTCCATCGGCGGTGCACAAAATTTTGAAATGCGTGAGCGATTACTATCGTCCGAACGTGAACGGCATGCAGCGCGAGATCTACGAGTTTGGCTCGGCTTTTGCTACGGAAGACTTCGCCGAGGGCACCGAAGCCTTTTTGGGCAAGCGCAAACCGGAGTTTAAGAGGTAGTTTAACAAGAAAACTGACCATTTTATTAAACGCCCGCGCAACTCCAAACATAAATGGAGTATTTTTGTTCCAAATGTTTAGAAATAAACTCTTCAACTTCAAAAAACCAACCTGGTCAGCAATGGCAATTTTCACCCTCATTGCTACGCTTAACACCGGCTGTGTCAACTATAAAAATCAAATTTTCTTTCAAGGACTTTCTGATACCACCTACAACGCCAGCATGAAGCAACCTGATCCCGTCATCCAACGCGGGGATCAACTCATGATCATGGTGTATGCTTTAGATCCATTGTCTGCAATTCAATTTAATCAAGTAATGGGGTCTGGATCTCAAGACGGGCGTGTAAACATGAACAATGGGAACAATGGTCAAGGAGGAGGATTTATTGGATATTTGGTGAATGAGGACGGAGATATTGAATTTCCCAAGTTGGGCACCATAGAGGTGGTTGGATATTCTCAGCAGCAGCTGAGAGATTCTTTGCAAGAATGGCTGCTTCCTTATTTGAAAGAGCCCGTGGTGAATGTGCGCATCATGAATTTCAGGGTCACCTACATGACCATTGATAGAGCAACCACCACCGTGATCATGAACAACAAGACCAACATCATTCAGTTTTTGGGAATGGTTGGCGGAATCAACTACCTGGACAGAAAAGACAAGGTGATGATTATCAGGCAAGTGAACGATTTTAGACAGATCATCAACGTAGATTTTACCGATAAGTCCATTTTTGACAGTCCGGCGTTTTATCTGCAACCCAACGACATCATTTACGTGTATCCCAACAATCGAAAGTTCGTGGATTTCAATTTGCAGTTGTTGACCTACGTGACCACCATATCTAGCACCATCAGCATTTTCTTACTTTATTTGAACAATCTAAAATAATGGCCCAATACGACGAAATAGACGAACTGGAAAACGGCGGCGGCAACAGCGCCAACACCATGGAAGTGGTCATGCGCGATTATCTTCCCTATTGGCCCGTGGTTACGCTTGCTGCTATTCTGGGATTCTTCGCGGGTGCAGCCTATCTCCGTACCCAAGTACCAGTTTTTAAATTGGGTGCTAAAATTCTTTTAAAAGATGAAGTTAGTCAATCAACAGAGACAATGATGAAACAGGTTATCACGGGTCAGTCTCAGAGTCAGGTTGATGGGGAGTTGGAAATCATCCAGAGTTACGCGGTTATGCGAGAAGCTGCCATCCGTTCGGGGGCGCAGGTGGAGTTTGTTTGGGACGGACGCATTCGTGATCAGTTTGAAGATGCACAGAAAATGCCCATCTTGGTGGAAGTGGATACCTTTGATATTTCTGGTGGAAGTTATGAAGTGGATTTCAAAAATCAGCAACTGACAATTTCGGGTCAGTACATCATCATGGGTCAGTGGACCGAAATAGACGGAAATAAAATCAGAGTTACAACAAATAAAAATGCTACAAAGGATGATTTTAAAAAATTAGCTGTATCATCAGCTCATGTTTTAAGAATTAATTTGTATTCCATATCAGCTGCAGCGGAAAGACTCAAAAGTGTTTTCAAAGCTGAGCCCGATAAAAAAGAATACCTCCTCAACCTAAGTATTACTAATAACCAACCCCAAACTGGTAAAAGGTGGTTGTCTGCAATTATTGATGCTTATCAAGTGCAAACCCAAGCTGAAAAGCGCAAGAAAAACCAACTCATGTTGCAATTTATTGATGATAGATTGAATTTTGTTGGACAGGATTTAGATAGTATTGAAGGTTCTTTAGTGAATTTTAAGAAAATTAATAATATAGAACTACTCAGCATGGAAGCACAACGGGCTCTGGCTAAGGTGAACGAAGGCGACAAACAAACTTCACAGATAGAGCTTCAATTATACATGCTAGACCATTTTGAGAGCTACGTCAAGGGCAGAATGTCTAGACCGGGCATGCTTCCAGTAGATGTGGGGATAGAAAACGCCCTTCTCAACGAGCTTATATTGAAGCTTTTTGAAGCGGAGCAAGAATATGCTTCTCAAGTTTCTACAGTTGGTCCCAATAGCGATCTTTTGAAGCCTATTAAACAAAGAATTGCAACCTTTAAGAACGGAATCTTGGAGAGCATTGGAAATGCTAAAAGTAACTTGAAAATATTGAAGAATCGTGCAGATTCTGATTTTCAGCAATTTACGAGTGAGTATAAGGGAATGTTGGGTTTAATGCCTGATAAAGAAAGGGAATTATTCAACATCACTCGTCAGCAGAAAATCAAAGACGCTCAATTCACCTTGCTTTTGCAAAAAAGGGAAGAGATGGCGATTCAGAATGCGGGTATATTGAGTGATATCAGAGTAGTTCAAGAGCCAAACGCTGGTACACAAATATCACCTGTATCTATCCAAGCGCTATCCATTTCTACCGGTTTAATGGTTATTCTGGTTATTTTTATTTTATTCCTTAAAAGCACTTTAAACAACAAAATCCTTTCACGCGGAGAAATAGAATCGCGCACCTCCATTTCGGTGGTGGGCGAGATTATCCAAGCAGATACCGACTCTCCCTTGGTCTTGAAAGACGGCAACCGTTCTTTGATTGCGGAGCAAATCCGCGGTTTGAGAACCAACCTGAGCTACTTGGGCAAGGGTCAAGGAAAGAGCAAATTGTTGATTTCTTCTTCTTTTCCGGGGGAAGGAAAATCGTTTGTGGCCTCCAACATTGCCTTGGGCTATGCCTTGGCGGGCAAGAAGACGGTCATCATTGAATCGGATTTGCGCAAACCCAACATTGCCAAGCACTTCAATATATCCAGAAGAACAGGTTTAAGTGTTTATCTTTCAGGTAATGCACCTAAAGAAGACATCATTTTCGATGTTGAAGGGTACCCGAATTTATTTGTAATTCCTGCAGGTCCAATCCCTCCCAATCCGGTGGAACTGATTTTGAACGGAAAGTACGAGGCCTTGATTCAAGAGTTGGGCGAAGAGTTTGACCACGTAGTGATTGACTGTCCGCCGCTGGGCTTAGTTACCGACGCACAGGAAATAGCTCAATGGGTAGATTACGCGGTGTTGGTGGTGCGTCACAGGTACACGCCCAGAGAAGCGGTTTCAAACATTTTGGAGCGCGCCAACAAAGAGAAGAAATTCAAGCAGGCAGCCATTGTGTTGAACGGAGTTAAAGGCGGAATCAGCGGCTACGGCTACGGTTACAACTATGGCTACGGCAGATACGGCTACGGATATGGTTACGGTTATGGATATGGATATGGCTACGGCTACGGCTACGGACAATCTTACGGTTACGGCTACTATGGATCGGAGAAAAAGCGCAAGAATCGCTTAGGTTCTTTGGTCTGGAACTTATTGGTTGCACCGTTTGGAGCGTTCTTGGGGATCAAGAAATAACGTTTACAAAAAAAACCACCCATCTCAACTCCCCTTTCCCCTTTCCCCTCTAAACTCTCAACTATCAACTATCAACTAACAATGTGCGCGAATTGATGGGAAATGGTATTTAACAGATTGTATTTAAATGATTAACCACAATCCCTATTGCAAATAGCAAATAACCCAAATTAATTTCTATTTCAAATAGAAACGTAATAACTTTGTTTGAAAATCAGCCCATGCAAAAATTAATTTTACAAACCGTAATAAGTGATCAAAAAGCACTGAAATACGAGCCTTCAGCAATTAAGCGTCGACATGTGGCTTTGATGGAAGATGATAGTGTGGTGGTGATTTCTGGTATTAGGCGTTGTGGTAAATCTACCTTGTTGCAAGCAATACGTGCAAAAAACCAAGAACAAGACTATTACTTAAACTTTGATGATGATCGTTTAATTCATTTTAAAGTAGAGGATTTTCAACTGCTTTTAGAACTTTTTGGTGAACGTTTTGGCAAGCAAACCACGTTTTATTTTGATGAAATACAAAATGTTACTGGTTGGGAGCGATTTATAAGACGTCTTCACGACTACGGAAACAAAGTATATATTACCGGGTCAAATGCCTCGATGTTGAGCAAAGAATTGGGTACTCATTTAACAGGTAGATACCAGCAGATTGAACTCTACCCATTTTCGTTTTTAGAGTTTCTTGAATTGAGTCAAATTGATCCCTATTCATTAGACTATTTCAACACAGACGATAAAACAGTGCTCAAAACAGCATTTAATGATTATTTCCAGTTGGGTGGTTTTCCGGCGTTTTTGAAATCAAGAAATACCGAATACTTGAGGTCTCTATACGAAAGTGTGTTGTATCGAGACGTTATGGTGAGAAATGGTATTACAAACGAACAAGAACTTCTGGAACTGATGTTTTTTGTGACGAGCAATACTAGTAAATTAATTACCTACAATAGTTTGGCAAAGGTAATAGGCGTTAAAAATGCAACTACGGTTAAGCAATACCTCGGCTTCTTGCAAGATGCATACTTACTAGATGTAATTCCCAAATATGATGTGTCTGTCAAAAAGCAATTGCATAACGCTAAGAAAGTATATGGAATAGATGTAGGTTTAATACGCCAACTTAGTTTTCAACACAGCGAAAATCAAGGACGTCTTTTGGAAAACTTGGTTTTTCTAGAATTGAAAAGACAAGCTAAAGCGGTTTACTATCATTACAATAAATCAGAATGTGATTTTGTGATCAAAGAAAAAAACAACATCACCCAAGCCATACAAGTTTGTTGGTCTCTTGACCAGGACCAAACAAAACAACGAGAATTCAATGGATTGCTTGATGCCATGACCGCTTACCAACTCCATGAAGGCCTCATTTTAACCGAAGCTGAAAGTGATTGCATCACCATAGAAGACAAAGTTATTACCGTAATGCCTGTGTGGATGTGGTTATTAAGGGGGAATAACGAAACTCTGAATTAGATTGAAATCAAACTTAAGGGAACAATTGCCCAGTGGGTAGATTTTGCGGTTTTGGTGGTGCGTCACAGATACACGCCTCTGGAACTTATTGGTTGCACCGTTTGGAGCGTTCTTGGGGATCAAGAAATAACGTTCACAAAAAAAACCACCCATCTACAAAGGAGATCGAAAAACATCGATAAATCTCGTAATTTTGTTACTCAATCTTGTGTCAGTTGCTTGTTGTGACAAATAACAAAATGTAACTGAAAGGGCGGAGCTGTGCGAGGCTTCCAGAGTTTAGAGGGGAGAGAGAAGGGTTTAGAGGTTAGAGGGGAGAGGAGAGAGTTTAGGGTTTAGAGGGGAGTTTGCGGAAAGTGCAAAACATAAAACAAGAATTTTGAACGGATTAGCAAAGTTTCACCATATTGATTCTGTAATTAGCGGAATGAGTATGGAATTTGCGTTTGAGAAACTCAAGGTTTGGCAACAAGCCAAAGATTTGAGCGTATATATTTACAAGTTGAGTAATTCTTGGCCAAAAGCAGAGAGTTTTGGCTTAAAATCACAAATTACTAGAGCAGCAGTTTCAGTTTCTGCTAACATTGCCGAAGGCTGTTCCAGATATTCGAATAAAGACAAAAAGCGTTTTTTTGAAATCGCTTACGGATCAAACTTGGAAGTTTTGAATCACATAATCATAGCAGAATCTATAGGCTTCTGCACCCCTGCGGAATCTGAAGCGGTGCGCACCAAAACCCTCGAAATCTCCAAAATGATTTCTGGTTACGTCCGATCCCTAAACACTAAACAACTTTCCACCTCTCAACCCTCCCCCCTACACTCTAAACCCTAAACCCTAAACTCTCCCTCTCCCCTCTAAACTCTAAACTCTCAACTGTGATCGACACCCTCCTCCATGGCAAAATTCGGGTTAAACTCTTAACCAAACTATTGCTCAACCCCAACAATACCGTTTACTTGAGAGGTTTGGAGAAAGAGTTTGGAGTGAGCAGCAATACAGTGAGGCACGAACTCAACAAATTGAGTGATATTAAATTGATTGAAGTGGCAGAATTGGCCGAAGGCAATCAAAAACAATACAAAGCCAACATCAAACACCCCATGTTCAGCAATTTGAGGGGATTCATTTTGAAGCAGGTGGGTTTGGATGCCCTCATTGAAAAGGTATTCAATCACCTTGGCGATGTAGAAGCCGTTTACTTGACCCACGATTGGGCGGAAGGCAAAGAATCACCCTTTATAGATTTGGTTGTTGTAGGCAATGTAGACCGAAACTACATGATGGGTCTCATTCAAAAAGCAGAAAAAATTATTTCAAAAAAAATACGGGTAGCAGTGTACGGATTAGAATTCAACGAAAGTGATTTAGCAGATATACATTACACTCAACTGATATGAGTAAACAGCCTAAATTAGATAAAACAAATTTCACAATTAATTCTAAAGTCAAGCATACCATCGACGATTTCCCTTATTTGCAGGCTGTAGCTTATGGATATTTAGGCAAACCTGTCCCAAAAATGATTAAGGAACTTACCAGTATTAGAAAGCATGAAAAAGCACGAAATCAATCTATTTAACGATGATTTTAAGGACTTTATTCAGGCTCTAAATGAATTCAGCGTAGAGTACATTTTGATAGGTGGATATTCTGTTATACTACACGGTTACAGCCGTACTACAGGAGATTTAGATATTTGGGTAAACAAAACCAAAGAAAATTATCATAAAATTGAAGCTGCGTTTTCTAAATTTGGTATACCAGCAGATGCAATTGGTCTTCAAAGGTTCTTAAATCATAAAGATTATGATGTATTTTCTTTTGGAAGAAGCCCAGTTTCAATTGATATTGTTACAGAGATACAAGGAGTAGAATTTTCAGAAGCATTTTCAGAAATTGAAAAAATTGAAGTTCAAGACCTCAAAGTAAATTTGATACATATCAACCATTTAAAACAAACTAAAAAAGCAACAGGTCGTTTCAAAGATCTAGACGACCTCCAAAATTTATAAATTAATGGAATCAAACAACCCACTACACTCTCCTCCCTCAACCCTCAACTCTTCCCTTTCCCCTCTCAACTCTCCAAAAATCGCCATCATTGGCCTTGGCTACGTAGGATTGCCCCTGGCAGTGGCCTTTACGGAGAAATACGAGGTAGTTGGAATTGACATCAATTCAAAGCGTATTGACGAATTGAATGACGGCTACGATACCACTTTGGAAGTGGATGATAAAGAATTACAGGAAGCCATTAAAAGAGGTTTCTTGTTGACGACTGTTATCAAGGATGCCGTAGATTGCAATGTATTTATTGTTACGGTACCAACCCCCACTGACAAACATAACAGACCGGTTTTAACGCCCATGATCAAGGCCTCTGAAGGTATTGCGGAGGTTTTAAAGCTCCAAAAAGAACGCTCCCCTCTAAACTCTCAACCCTCCACTATAATCTACGAAAGCACGGTATACCCAGGCGTTACCGAAGAAGAAATGGTTCCTGTTTTGGAGAAAAACAGTGGACTTAAATTCAATGAAGATTTTTACGTGGGATATTCACCCGAGAGAATCAATCCGGGAGATAAAGAGCACACGGTTACCAAAATCTTGAAAGTGACCAGCGGAAGCACGCCAGAGGCGGCAGAATACATAGATCAACTGTACAAATCAATCATTGTGGCGGGCACGCACAAGGCGAGTTCCATCAAGGTGGCGGAGGCCGCAAAAGTGATTGAGAATTCGCAGCGCGACATCAACATTGCGTTTGTAAATGAGTTGAGTAAGATCTTTTCGAAGTTGGGAATCGATACCCACGAAGTATTGGAAGCAGCGGGAACCAAGTGGAACTTTTTGAAGTTCAAACCGGGTTTGGTTGGGGGACATTGCATCGGTGTAGACCCTTATTATTTGGCGCAAAAAGCTCAAGAAGTTGGCTATCACCCTGAAATCATCCTAGCGGGTAGACGTTTGAACGATGGGATGGGACAATTCGTAGCATCTGAAGTGGTTCGATTGATGATTGGTGCCGGACATAAAGTTCAAGGAACTCAATGTTTGATCTTTGGATTTACCTTCAAGGAAAACTGCCCGGATGTTCGGAACACCAAAGTGATAGACATAGTGCACGCCATCAAGAGTTTCCACATGGAACCAGTGGTTTACGATCCATGGGCAAACCCAGACGAAGTGATGCACGAATACGGAATCACCATTTATAACGAACTCCCTCAAGGCAACTTTGGTGCAGCGGTTTTAGCGGTTGCCCACACTGATTTTGAAATCCTCAACGTGCGCGAATTGATGGGAGATGGAATTATTTACGATGTAAAAGGGGTTTTACCCAAAGAACAAGTAGATGCAAGGCTCTAAGATACTCATCACCGGAACCGCAGGCTTTATTGGTTTTCATTTAGCCGACAGACTCATCAAGGAAGGCTATGATGTTTATGGTTTAGACGTCATCAATGATTATTATGATGTAAATCTAAAATACGCCCGACTTTCAGAACATGGAATAGTGGCAAAGAGATCTGAATTGGTGCAGTCTTCCAAATTCGAAAATTATAAATTCATTCAAATTGACTTGGCAGAACACGATGCCGTTGTGCAATTCATGAACGAACAAAAGTTTGATTATGTGGTGAACTTGGCGGCTCAAGCAGGGGTCAGATATTCTTTGCAAAATCCGAGAGCGTATACTCATAGCAATATTGATGGTTTTCTAAGTATTTTAGAAGGTTGCCGAGTAACCAAAGTAAAGCATCTAATTTTTGCAAGTACTAGCAGTGTTTATGGGTTAAATAAAGAAATGCCTCTAAACGAAAATCAGAAGACAGATAAACCCATGGCGCTGTATGCTGCTACTAAGAAGGCAAATGAATTGATGGCCCATAGTTATTCGCATCTATTTCAGTTTCCAAGTACAGGGTTGAGATTTTTCACGGTCTATGGACCTTGGGGACGTCCGGATATGGCTTTATTTTTATTTGCAGACGCCATATTGAAGGATAAGCCAATTAATGTATTTAATTACGGTAAAATGATCAGAGATTTCAC
>CAZGQS010000035.1:0-15635 GCA_964527775.1 uncultured Rhizobium sp.
TCAATCAATCAATCAATCTTGCTCTGAAATAAACTGTTTTTTCTCTTCCGTCAGGATAAACAATTTGAGATTGAATGTAATAGATATTCTGTTTTTTTTCTTCCTTGGTGGACCCGATAGAAAAGAAATAGTTGTGAGCGACGTTGCCTTCAACAGTTTTAATGTAGGAACCTTTTCCCTTGTTTTTTACAATTTGTTCTTTCAAGGTTGAGGTGTCATGCTTTTCGGCATTTATTGTTAACATATATAGATATTCTGGAGTTATTTTGATAAAACCATCAATTGGCATGGGTTTACTTGTAGGTTTAATCATTAGTCCAATGAGTTGATAGGTTTGTGCTGAAAGCAAACTTGCACAGCAGCATACAGTTAGTAAAAGGATTGATTTAATTGTTTTCATTGATGGATCAAAGTTACAATTTTCTTGAAAATTATTGGAGTTGAGAGTTGACGGCTTCGCCGGGGACTTTGAGACACACGCTTCGCTAGGTCACACGCTTCGCTAGGACTTACGCTGCGCGCTGCTTAGCACCTGCGGTGCTGCTTGACGGCTGACGGCCGAAAGCCGAGGGCCGAAAACCGGTATCTGATCACCGAAATCCGGTATCTGATCACCGAAATCCGGTATCTGATCACCGAAATCCGGTATCTGATCACCGCTCACCAATCACCGACAACCGCTCCACTTGAACACCATGTTCCGATTCTATTTCTACAAAATAAATGGACGGTTTCAGTGCGGAAATGTCAATGGTGGTTTCGGTAGATTCATGAATGATACGGCCAAGTTGGTCGTATATTTTGACCGATTTGACGCTTTTTGCTTGCAAGATTTGGATTTGATCAAAGGCGGGATTGGGAGCAATCACTGCGAGAGAGCGAGAAATGTTAGCAATACTGTTGGTGGTTGCTTTGATGAGTTTGAACTGCCAATAGCCTGTTCCAAAGTTGATGCCGGCCGTTAGTTTATTGCCGCTCAAAGCCATTTGGTATTTGCGCTGGTTGGGTTCTGTTGCTCCGCTTCCCAATTCGCCGTTGTTGGTGGCTTTGGGTAAGCCAAGGAATTGTCCTTTTCCAACAATCACCAATTCACCGGTGATGCTGTCTATGTGCCAGGTGCCGGCAGATGTTCCGTTGTGAGGTGCAACTGGGTTTGCGCAGCCTTCTTTGCCTGAGTTTTGCCAGCCTTCTAGCCAGGTTTGGTTGCCCATGCTGATGCTGAACGTGTTAGTGTCAGTAATGTGGTAGATGTCGTCAAACAGACAGGCGCGGGTATTGACATCTGCGAGGCTATTGCTCCACCAGGTGAGACTGCTCGCCGATGGGCCAACAGCGAGAGCTCCTGCAATGGGTTCTAGTTTCCAATTTCCGGCGAGAGTAACAACAGAGAAAGTGTGTTTTGAAGATGTAGATGTGTTGTTTTGATCATCGGTGGCGGTAGCGTAAACTTGATGGCTTCCCAAGGGAAGAGAAGTCCGGTATTCATAGGGCGCGATCGAATCTGATGATACTAGGGCGTTGTTTAGATAGAAGTTGACGTGCGATATTTTGCCGTCCAAATCATCCGCCGAGGCGGAAAAAGTAATAGACTGTCCCACAATAAACGTAGCTCCGTTGGTGGGTTGCCCGAGGGTGATTTCAGGAGGCATATTGCCGCCGTCTTGAACAAAAATTAAGGCATCTTGATAGTCGGAATTTAAGCTGTCCGATACCGTGAGTCGGAATTTGTAAACACCCTTGATTAGGTTTTTGATGGTGGTTTTTTGAGCCTTTGGCTCGATGATTTGAGCTTTGTTTGGACCGTAAATCTGTGTCCAACTGAAGTTCAAGTAATTGAGAGAACCGGGAGTGCTTAGTTTTCCGTCAACTATAACGGTATCTAGGGTGGTGGGAACGGATTTATTACCGCCTGCGTGAGCCACAGGCAACGATTTTGGAAGGTCAGCTGACCATTGGAAAGTGAGTTTTCCGAGGTTCATGCCCGACTCATCGAAGGAGAGGCGCAGCACTCTGCGGCCTTTGAGGAGGGGAATGTTCTTGATACTCACAGAGCTGTAAGTCTCCCATTTGGAAGTGGTGGGAAATGAGGTGCCGCTAGAAATGAGTTTATCATCCAACCAAAGAGATAATTTTCCTGCAGTTGCAGTGCCACCGTTGGCGTAGCGAATGGTGCAATTGTAAAGTCCGTCTTTTTGAATGTTTGTGGTGTATTCGGTCCATTCACCGGCATCGATGTAGGTAAGGATGGCTCCTTCGTTGGGGTCTGAACTGGCATCAGCAGATTCGGAAGTTCTGAAATTGCCTAAGTTTTGGGAGCTGAAATCTACATAAGAAATGCCTTGCGCGTTTCCGCCTTCAAATTCATCGAAATGTCCGCTTTCTATGGTTCCGGGGATGCTTCGGGCAGCTTTGTTATAGGGGATTTGTTCACCCACAATCAATGTGATGAAGTTGCTCAATACCATTTTGCCGTCTAAGAAGGCACGAGCATGGAAAAGGTATTTACCTGAATTTAATTCGGTGGTTTTATATGAATATGGGGCGGCTTTAACAGTTGATATTCTATTGGATCCCAAATACCACTGAACAGAGTCTGGAGTGAAGCTCAACGTATCGAAGTAAACGGAAGTAGAGGTTCCTTTGTAGAGTTGTTCAAAATCGGTGGAGATGCTGGCTTTCGCGTCAAAGTCAAGGCTGGTTCTGAGCTTTCTGGGTGGAACTACGAGTGAATATCCATCGGAAAAAAGAACAGTCAGAGTGTCTTTCCCGTAATTCTTGCCCACATAAATCATTTGGGTGTCTTTTTTGAAGGCCACGGCCAGCGGATGATTGGCTGTGATGTGTGGTTGCAAGCGTCCCAATCCGTTCAATGCGTGAAGCCAATGGTAGGTTTGAGCATCTGAAATTCCGAATTTCAAATTGCGCTTGGGGTAGCTGTTGTATAGTTCAATGGCCTTAGGCGCGTCGGTGAAGGCGAGGAATTTCCAATACACGTCGTGCCAAAGATTATCGTTGGCTTGGTTGCTCAAAATGCCTGTGTTTTTGGCCATTTCCGCCCAAAGTCGCTTGGCATAACTGCTGTCATGAGCCAAGTAAAACGATCCTCCGTGAATGGGATAAAGTTCAATTCCGTAAGATGCCGCAATGTCGCCGGTCCAAAAAGTACCGTTGTCATACGAGTTGCCCCAAACGCGTGAAACCAGCGCATATTGTTGGGTCTTGGCGAAGTTGCGCTTGTTGATGTCAAACCAATATTCTTCGATGGCCGCTTGCTCGGTGCAGTACAAATAGATTCCCAAATTGCGAATTTCCTCGTTCTGCGTGACGCTTCCCCAGTGAATCAGCGATGAATTAAATTGCATGCTCTCCGACGTTGATTCTTGGTCGTTGCCCTGAGGGAAACTGGCGAATCCGTTGGCCCAGCAATGCCCCGAAAACGGATTGAAATTTCTTAAATATGGGAACATGCTATCATCTCTTTTTGGGGACGCGGCATCGCGCACCAGAAGGTCAATCATCTCTCCGAACGACTTAGCCCAGCCCGGCTCGAATTCCTCAATGAAGGAGGCGGCATGGATGAAATATCCCCAGTGAAAATGATGGTCATTGATGTTGTTGTCTTGTCCATGTCCTGCAGGATAGCCCAACATCGCGGTCCAATCTTTGTTGTAATAAAACAGAAAAGCCACCTCCGGACTGGTGTGCGTTAGCCAGTTTTCCAAACGACTTTTCACTGTTTTGAGCATGTTTTTCAAAGCCTTTTCATCGCCCATTTCATGGGCAATACGGGCCGTTTGAATGAGGCGATTCATGACCTGACCTTCGTTATAAGAATCGGTCCAAGTGCTCAAGCCATCGTATTGAATGTCGTTGATTTTCTGCTGTAGTAAAACGGGGTCAAACTTCGGACTTCTGACATCCACATAGGGCAGGGTAGGGAGGATGCCTTTAAAGGTGTTTTTAACCTCAAATGTATTTTGAGCAATCATCTTGAGTTGCCCACGGATGCTGTTGTAACTAAAATTCAAGAAATCAGAACTTTTTAAAGTCGTGTGCGCCCAATGATGCGGAAGCAGTCCGCTGAGAACCACCGAATCGGTACCTTCATGAATGGTGGCCTTGATTTTGAAGGTGGTTGTAACTTCGCTTTTAGCAGTATCGAACTTCCAGTTGGCCTGAGTGTTGACGGGTTCCACATAAGCGAATCGTTGAAAACTATCGGCGAGTGCCGTGAGATTTGTGCTATTTTGCGGAAGCATCACCATAGACCAATAGTTTTTTCCGTTCAGGGTTGAAGTATACAAGTTTCCGTTTTTTGTCCAAGTGCTGCCCTTTGGTCCATACACCACAAAGTCGGCTCCGTTATAGGCGTCTTCGATGATGATTTTTTCGTTTTTAACCGTCACTGTGCCCGTATTGATTTTGATTTGGGCCTTATTGGCTGAGTCTTTTTGGTAATACAAAAACGGCATTCCCATTCCAACGGTGGTTTGAAAACGCTGACTTCCGCTTTTCCACTCCATGGTGATGTGCCAATCGCTGTATGCCGAAACGTAGGGCGCGCTGTGATTTAACGATTCTACCCCCACGGTAATGGGTTCAATATCTGAAATAACTCCCCAAGGAATGTAAGAAGTCACCAGTCCGCCATTCACCGTTTTTAGGGTTAAGGGATAGTTAAACAGGTTGTCGCAATGGGCATTTTTCACCTTCGCCGACCACCAGTCGTTGGTTGGTACCGGTTTTTTCTTCAACGAATCTATCAAGTACGGCGTTCCACTGGGGAAGCCATTTCGTCCGGCTACATCGGTACCTGGAAATTTGGTAGTATAACTGCCTTTCCCCACCTGAATGGTTTGTGCTTGTATTGATTGAAATAAAATTGTCAGTATGATGACGGGGAGTAGTTTTTTGTGCATTATGTTTTGGTGATCGGTTTTCGGTATTCGGTATTCGGTGATCGGTGGTTGGTCTGAAAACTGATAACCGATCACCTGTAACACGAATGTAGGTATTATTGTTTAAAGTACAATAATGTGGTAGCAGGTCCTTGGTTTTTGGTCTTTGGTCCTTGGTCTTTGGCTGAAAGTTGATGGCTTAAAGCTGACGACTGACCGCCGAAAACTGATCACCGATCACCGAAAACCGATTACTATATCATTTACCTTTGCTCAACTAATCGTATTAAGCGCCTTATGAGAATTTATTTCTGGTTGATTTTGAACATGATTGCGGGTGTTTTGAGTGCTCAGCGTTGTGGTTATGATTATTTACAGGCGTTTGTGGTGAAGGTGGTGGAAGGGACAGATACCTTGAACATTGAAAGATTGAAATTAAGCTTGGTAAGTTCGGTTGGTGTGCCGTTGAAGGAGTCTGAGTTTTGGGCCAACGAAGTGGGTAGAAGAACCGGAATAAAGGCCGTAGACCAATTTTACAGATTGCCCATCAAGGGGAATTTGTATGTGCTATTTTTTGATTCCCGCAATTACAACCACAAGAAATTGCCTCAATGGTTCATCAAAGTGGAGGCCATGAAAAACAACCGCAATTTGCCGGAGAATTTTACCAAGTTTTTTCCCATTGATGCGTCAAAGGGTGATTTTTTGTGCGGACATACAGGTCCCTACAAAATTGTGACTCTGAATCTGTTGGATACCTTTAAAAAATTCAATCCTGTTTCGCACTATGATATTCGGCAACCTGATGATTATGGGCAGGTTAGATCTGAATTGCCCAAAAAAGTAGAGGAGCCCATGGTTGCTCAACCTGTGAAGAGATATCCTCGTGTAAATATCCTACAGAAACTAACCCAATGGGTGGCAATGAAAGGGAAGGATTATGTTTTTCTAGATAGTCTTCGGGTGTATAACAGAGGAAGTGAGCGTGTGCGATTGCCAAAGTTGGAATGGATTAAGCCGGCCTACGAAGAATTGTTGGAATTCAGGAGTGTGAGTGGTCCGAATGAATTGAATGCGGGGGATTCGGGTTGGATTGTGGTGGAATTGGGAGTGTCTAAATTGTATTCAGGCAATGTGTATCGATTGCCCTTTGAAGAGAAGTATTTAGAATTTAAATATGATTTTGGGGATGGTTTTAGTGTGAGAGCAGGTGCGAAATATTGGGTGGTAGATGGAAATTTGTTGGTGAATAAGGAACCTCGATATGAGTTTATGGCAACACCACAGAAATGGTTTTGGGTCATTGAAAAAGACGTGAATTATGGTAAATGCCTGAGGTTGAATGATACGTTGCTAAAAATTGGGCATTGGCATTACGCCGAAGGACATAAGGACGTTATCTATTCCAAGAATTATCAGTTTCAAGTTTTGAGAGGGGGAAATGTAGTAAACGATGCTGAAATATGGGCATTGAAAAAGGGTGTCAAAGAGCGAGTTTTTTACACGGAATCATCTGGTTTTCAGGTAGTATGGCTATCGCCTGACGCTGATACGCTGTTATTTAAGAGCGGAGAATTTTCGAATTATTTGTTTGATTTTAATAGGGATATGAGCACGTCAATGTTCATGGTTGAATTGATGGAGATGAGTAAGGTGAATTATTTTCTGAAGCAATATCCGCAGTTTAAAACCTATCAAGGCTATCGATTTGTAGATACGTTATTCTTGGTAAAGTTGGCGGCGGTGGGTCCATCGGAAAGAAGTCAGCTCATCCAAAGAATGCAGAAAAAGGGCAATCTTTTTCAAGAAGCGCGATTTGATGATGCCTATTTTACCTTGATGGTTAATGAATCTCAAAAAGATCAGATTTACCTTGAGATGAGAAATTGGTTGGCGAAAGGATGGATAGAAAGTGTGCATCAGGCCGTGGAGTTTGATTCGCCGCGTTATCAATCAATCACTTATTTGTCTGGGGACATGATGGTGAAACCCAAGAACTATCAGTGGTTGCCCGAGTATGGTGAATTGGCACGCAATTATGGTATGAGTTTGAGTCACAGTTTTGGTGATGGAACGTTCGGACTAAAATCAGATGAGAGAATTATAGATTCATCGGTGTTTTTGAAGCAGTTAAAATTGTCTGATGATTCTCGTTGGCAGTATAGCAATCCGAGTTTTTTCACTCCGCACAGGGTTGAGGTTGGTGGGTATAAGGAGTAGTACATGCCATGAAAATTAAACGTTAAATCATTTGCGATTATCGCAAATGCGCTTTCGCGGTTCGTTATATTAGGGTTAATTGGATATTTATTCGAAAAAATAAACCTATAAGTTGATTTTTATGAAAATAGTATCTATAATTGAGTCAAAATTGTATTCTATTAAATATTCTGATTCTAGCGAAAATGAGTTGCGACGATTGCTGAGTTGTTGGATGGATATAGAGTATCTTGACGCATTCCTAAGGAAAAACATAATTGATTTGCCTAGGGGGATATGTAAGGAAAATTTAATAATGAAATTAGTAAGTGATGGTCTTGAAATACAGGAGATTATTTAAAAGATATCGGAATTTATGATAAAACCAGTTTTGTAGAATTAATATCAACAGATTATGAATAATAAAGAAAAGTTAAAGCATGTTGTCAATGATTTGGATGATACTTTACTCGATGAAATTCAAGGTCGTTTATACAATAAATCTTCGATTTTAGCATCGAAAAAAATTGCTTTAAAAGTGCTGTTAAAATTGGAAGAATTGGGTTGGACTCAAAAGTTATTGGCCGAGCAAATGAATGTTTCACCGCAACAAGTTTCAAAAATTGTTAAGGGGTCAGAGAATTTAACTCTTGAAACTTTGGTGAAACTAGAGTCAATATTACAAATAGAGTTGCTGGCTCCAGAATTGAGCTGATATGAGAAATGAATTTTAAAATAATTCATTCCCATCTGCGTTATCTCCCTATGCGAATTTTACTTTCTGTTGTTTTTTCAATGGCTACACTTTGTGCGGCGCAATTTGCGCAAGAGACTAATGCAACTAAAGCTACCAAAGCTCCCAAAGTTCCCAAAGTGAAAGGATTTAAAACCATCAACCCCGAAGATGTGAAAGTGTCTAAGAGAATGGTGGTTTATTCTTGGGATTCTTTGGGAGCCGCCTATTTTAATGCCATAGATACAGCAGGTGGAATGAATAATTTAATTGAAATGCCTGATATAGAACCCTTCGGAATGAGCGAAACCGAAGTAAGCAATAAAGAGTGGTGGGAGTTTGTTTTTGCCGCTGTAGATGCCAATATAAAGGGCGGTTCTACCGGTGACAAAGTTGCAGACTTAGCAAAACTTTTAAAACTAGACACTTGTAAATCTTGCACCACATTGATCGGGGTTTGGATTGCCAATCAAGGTAGAAATAACATCGAATTTGAAGGTGTGCAAGTTTTGCCGTCATACAGTTGTTGGATGGATGATTTTCCAAAAGGACAAATGAAGCCCATGTCGGAGTATTATTTTGCACACAAGGCATACGATAATTTTCCAGTGGTTGGAATATCACAAGAACAGGCCATGGCTTATTGCAGTTGGAAATCTAAACAATTAAAAACAAGTCGGTGGAAGTATTCTTTGCCTTCGGAAAAACAGTTCATTGCTGCCGCGATGAATATCCCCAAGAACAATAAAAGACTGAAAGGTTATGCGCCGTATTTGCCGTTTACAAGAAATAGTAAAGGCATGTTTTTGTTGAATTACAATGCCGCGATAGATCAAATCGGGCCCAATAATCACATGTCAAGCGATGGTCATATGTTTACCGCACCAGCGTATTCCTATTTCCCCAACCAAAATGGGTTGTACAATTTGCATGGAAATGTAGCTGAATGGACGTGTACACCTACGGTGAGTGATTTGAAGAAATTATTCGTCATTAAGGGTGGGTCATTTATGGATCCTCAGCCTTGTGTTTGGGCTTTGAGTTATACAGCGCTGCCAAAGTATAAAGGTGATTCTCGGGTAGGATTTAGGATGGTGCTGGTTCAGAATTGAATTTCATGAAATGGGAGATATTGAGTACTTTTGTGCAACTCATTGTCTTATCGCCTTCTGAATGTATAACTTCTACCAACACAAATACGCATTTAAATTCATTTTTGTATTTCTGTTCGCAGTGTCAATTGACGCCGGTGCTCAAGTAGGTATTGGGACAACCTCACCGAGTGCGTCGTCCATGTTAGATGTTCAGTCAACCACTCAAGGGTTTTTATATCCTCGAATGACCAATACTCAAATGTTGGCCATAACTTCCCCAGCAAATGGATTGATGGTTTTCAATACAGATGCGGGCTCCATCTATGTATACAATGGAAATGCATGGATGTCAAAGGAAGAGAAGATTTCGAAGTTCGTGAATACCAATTCACCGGTTCAATTAGACAATATTCAGGTTCGGATGCCTATTTCTACGGCTGATAATTCTTTGCAAATAGCCACTGTTTCTGGAACCATTTCAATGTCGGGCACCCTGGAATTGTTGTATCGCACTGCGGCAACCGCTACCGGCGGCTCTTCGGCTACCTATACCACCTACGTAAGACAGTCTACCAGTCTAAGTACCACATTTATCAATTTTTGGCCAGGTTTGGATCTTGGGTTTCACGGGTCTACTCAATTGCTCAATGTTCAAGATCACACTAATGGAAGGGCCTATCACATTATATTTACGGTAGGTGGTGGATATAACAACAACTTTATTTCCATTAAACGTTTGAATTGATGAGAGTGCATTTGTTTTTTTTGGGGATGCTTTTACTGGGTTTATGTCCCAAGAAATCCTTCGGGCAGCAGGGCATAGGCACCTCTAATCCTGCGGCTTCTTCTGCGTTGGATGTGACCTCAACCTCAAAAGGTGTTTTAGTCCCAAGAATGACCAATACCCAAATGTTGAACATCAGCACTCCTGTTGCCGGACTTCAAGTTTATAATACCACCAATAACTGCATTTACACCTACAATGGAAGTGCTTGGATCAGTGAAAAGAAGTTCATCAGCCGCATGGTTGAACGCGGAGATACCGTGACTTTAGGTAATTTAATGGTTCGTTTACCGGTGTCAGGAAATTCAAGCGCACAACTGGCTTTTAAATCTGGAACCACTACGGTTACTGGGGTGTGTTTATATACCAACACAAACTTAACAGTTGGAACTTCGGGTAACTCAAGTATGGGTGGTTATATGCGACAATCAGAGAATTTCACGGCATCCTTTTCTTATTTCCAAAGTGGACTTAACTTCAATACTCGGGGGAATATTCAACAAATTTGGTTCACCGATGAAACCAATTTGAAGTTTTATAAAGTCAATATTGTGGCAGGCCCTGCAAATTCATCTCAAACGACCATTGAAATTGAAGAATTTAACTAAGCTATGAGAAATTTGAGAGGCATAATTTTGACTTCGTTTTTCTTGGGAAAATCTCTCCTTTCACAAGTGGGTATTGGTACATCTACCCCTGCCTCCTCAGCTAAGTTAGAAATAAGTTCAACTTCCAAAGGTGTTTTATTCTCAAGAATGACCAATGCTCAGATGTTGGCCATTGCTAATCCGGTTCAAGGACTTCAAGTATACAATACCAGTGCGAATTGTATGTATTACTATAACGGACAACAATGGATGAGTACGTTGAATGCCATATCGGTTTTGGCTGACGCAGGCGATGTTGTACAGTTGGATAATTTCAGGGTAAGAGTATCTACGTCGGGTAACAGATCGATGGAAATATCTACGGTTTCTGGAAGTATTACCGTATCAGGTTCTACTTTTAATTTGTTTACGTCCTCAAACGTGGGTTCCACCGGTGGCGTAGGTTCAGAGACCGGCATTGGGTTTTCTTCTACTACGGTGGGTACCTCTTGGATGTACCTGCAAAGTGCGGCTAATTTCCTTCAATACGGAAGCGTACAAAGATTTTTTATCAACGATCAAACCAACAACAAATGTTATCGTATCACTTGCATTTTTGGAAGTGGATATAACAATAATACCATTGAGATAGAGCGGGTATATTGAGGGTTACAGAATAATTTTTAATTCTAGTTTTCCGCCAAAGCCAGATTCTATGATTTTTTGAACCGTTGAAATTCTAGCCTCTTTAATGTTGTTTTCTATTTTCGAAATGTATGATTTAGTCGTACCTGCTTTTTGAGCTAGTTCCTCCTGAGTCATGCCCATTTGGATTCTTGTAGAGTGAATCAGTGCACCTATCTTAAAGGTTTCATATCCTTGCTCGAGTTCATTTCTTTGTTTTGAGCCAATTTTACCATAGTTGATTTCTTTAAACTCATTGAGGGTAATTATATTAGTTGTTTTCGGTTTCATATTCTTTTTTTATACTGAGCGCAAGTGCTATTTCACTTTTTGGTGTTTTGTTGGATTTTTTCTGAAACCCATTTGCTACAATAATTAGTTTTCCGCTTTCAAAAAAGCAAAAAATCCTAAAAATATTACTTCCAAATTGTACTCTTATTTCATACAAGCCTGGTGCGTTTTGAATGTGTTTTAGATAGGTTTCAGGAATTACTTCTAATTCTTCAATCAACGCCAACGTCCAAATTATTTTTGATTTTACCTTTGGATTTTGGGCAGCAAAGAAGTTTTGAAAGTAACTCTTGTAAAAAACTACAGAACGGTATTTATGTACGTTTGACATTTCAAAGTTAATGAAGTTTCACTAAAGGGCAACCGCAATCAAAAATTAATTGAATAGTTCAAAACTACCCATTGTTAGTTCATGAGTCAATATTCTTTGCTCAATTGACTTTAGTTTGTTTTGCATTTTTTGCAACTAATAATTTTTCAATTACGGATTATTGCAACTAGGCAGATGCTTTCAGAGGTTAACTTGCCGGAATGTCTTCCAATAAGTCAATCTCTCAAAAAACAAAGCAATTTCAAATTACAGATATATCCTATCCTGCTGCTTTTCATACATCCCAGGGGATGTACTTTGAAGATATTGAAGGAAATAGGGTCATGGATTTTAGTTCTGGATACGGTGTAACTAACATTGGTTGGCAACATCCCAAGATGCTTTCGGTCATGCAAGAGCAATTGAATAAGAGCAATTACTGTCCACCATGGATGCCTACCGAAGAGTCAGCTAACCTAGGAGAGGCATTGAGTAAGTTGGTAGGATTTTCGCCGGCTATTTGCATGAGAGCGACTGGAGGGGCAGATGCCAATGAAATAATTCTGAAGTCGTTGTTTGCTGACAATCAAGGTGATGTATTGTCGTTTGAGATGTCGTACCACGGAGGTACGCATGCCACCATCGGACTGGGGGAGATGAAGAAATTTAATTTGCCTCCAGTGAGAAATCAATATTACACCTTCAAAGTTCAGCCCCCTCATTGCTATAAATGTCCCTGGGGACAAAAACAAGGAAGTTGCAGGTTTGAATGCGCTACTGCTGTAGAATCAATGCTAAAAGAAAATCCCAACATTCGGACGTTTTTTGCTGAACCAATCATAGGAAGTGGCGGAGTGATAGTTCCGCCTGACGGGTATTTTGCCCTGATTGAAGAAATATGTAGAGAGCATGGCGTATCATTGATTTTCGATGAGGTACTTACTGGAATGGGTAGAACAGGTTCTTGGTTTGCACATCAAACATTGAATGTTGCGGTTGATGGTGTGTCTATGGCAAAAGGATTAAGCGGTGGTTATGCGGCCATTGGTGCTGCGGTTATGAATGCCGATAAATTGGAAAAGAGCCGTACCGCAGATGATGTATCGGCTAGTTTTGCTTGGACGCCTTTCGCTTGTAAAATTGCACTTGAAAATATCCGAATCATTGAAGATGAAAGGCTCATTACCAATGCGGCGATTGAAGGTGCTTACTTAGGTCAAGCTATCCGTGAGATATTGAATAAATATGCCGATGGACGCGATTTTGATGTTCGTCAATGCGGATTAATGATTGGAGTAGACTGGAATGAGAACCCGGGTTTAAGTATGCGTTTTCTGTTGAAAATGTTGAAGCGCGGTCTCATGTGGTGCGCTTCTTGGGATTACAGCACTATGATTGCTTTACCCCCGTTGATCATATCCCGTTCAGATTCTGACCATGCCCTTAATATTTTTGAGGACACGGCAAAGGAGATGTTTGGATTTTCCCAAACAGGTGTAATTAAATAAAGTTAACGTCCGAAAAATGCAATATTGAACACTTTTTGCATCCTAAAAGTGTAATTCAATACATTTTTGGTCAGTTAAGGTGGGAGGGAAACTTAACTTAGAAAGGAGTTCGTTGGGAATGAATTTCATACCAATTGCACAGCTCGCCATCATAATCAAATGAACCGTTTTGGGTCATGCCTATTTTTTGGAGAATTTTGTTGGATGCCAGATTATGTTGATGGGCTGCAGCATAAATAGTTTCGATCTTGAGGACATTGAAACCGTATTCTAACGAGGCTATTGCAGACTCTGTTGCAATTCCTTGTCCCCAAAATCGACGAATCAGTCGATAGCCAATGTCGTAATAGTTTTGATTACCGTTGGTCATTTGGGTGACAAATTTTAAGCCGGCCCAACCTACAAATTCATTGGAGGATTTTTGTATAATTGCCCACCGTCCAATTCCATTTTCAGTGTATTGTTGCCGCACAAATTCAATAATATTAGCACTTTGTGCTTTATCAGTGAGGGGTTGATTTCCCAAATATCTATGAACTTCTGGATCTGAATCGAGTTCGAACATTGCCTCCACGTCTGATGGTAGTAACTCTCTTAAAATTAAGCGATTGGTTTCGGCAAATATGTGCATATTTGATTGAGATTAAACGGAATATATAACTAAAAGATAGTTTAATCTTTAATCACTTTTATGACCGCTTTCTTACCATCGGTGATGATCTTGACTATATAGATTCCTGGTGATTCTGTGATGGAAAGGTTGATTTTTTGCGAATTGAAATATGATTTATGTTCTATCAAGTTTCCCTTGAAATCTGAAATGGAAATTTCAGATTTACTGCAAACATTTCCCAAGTCTATAGAAAGATTTCCGGTAGTGGGATTTGGGAAAATCATTAAATCCAAACCAATTTCATTCTCAATGATTCCAAGAGATGAAATTTCAACGCAAAGTGAGGTATCGGTACACTTATTTTCTGTTAATTCAACGGCATAACTTCCATTCACCTCTGGTTTATAGGAAGCATTTGTTTGTCCTTGAATGGGAGAGTAGTTGTTGTTGCAATTTAGCCATCGGTAAGTGGCTTTTGAATTATTTGCAGATATAGTTGTACCCGAAACCGTAGTGCTATTATCTGAAACTCTATTTACGGTTAGATGTAATTCAATAATGGAATCACAACCACTTGCAGCACCCCCTGTAATGGTGTATGTTGCTGTGTTGTTGTTTTCAGTGTATGTTTTACCATCTATCCATGTAAAAGCGTTACAAACGGTTTGAGTATCGCGTTTTCGAACTATGCAATTCTTGAAGAAATAGGCTGAACCAGCGGCGATAAGCGAATTGGTTCCATTCGCATTTTTGTCTTCAAAGTGGGCGCCCACCAAAGCATGGTCTCCAGAAATTGCCACAGCGTATCCAAACTTATCACCTCCATCTCCATCTGAAGCGACTAATTTTGATGCGTGGGTCCAGGTGCCCTGAATGTTTCTAAAAACGTAAGATGAACTTGAATTGTTAGCCCCAATAATGGCATATTCGCCAGAAATGGAGACTGCCACTCCAAATTGGTCATCTTGTGCTCGGTCTGGAGCGACAATCTTTTGGGATTCGGTCCATTTATCTGAATTGTTCTCAAAAATATAGGCAGAGCCAGCATCAACTAGTTTATCACCGCCTTTTTCATTGTGTTGTTCTAACATGGCTCCTACGATGGCAAAGTCCCCAGAAATGGATACTGAATTACCAAATTCATCGGCAGTTGTTCTATCTGAAGCTGTGAGTGTTTTTAACTCTGTCCAATTTCCAGAAGTTTGTTTTTTCCAGATGTATGCAGCCCCGACATCTTTGGTCAAATTTCCACTGATAATAACCTGTCTCCTGGGAGCACCCACAATGGCATAATCACCTGATATTGCTACTGTCCACCCGAAGTTCGCGCCAATGGATAATTGGGAGCCCACAATTTTTTGGGATTTTTGAATTTGATTCCAACCGTTTTCCCCTTTTGTAAATATATATGCAGAACCTTTATTTGAAGTTTCTAAACCATTCAAAGCTTGGTCTTCATAGGGTGCACCAACAATGATAAAATCACCCGATATACCAACAGAAGTACCGAATTCGTCATTGCCCTCCTTATCAGAGGCCATGATTTTAAAAACCTGAGTCCAAGTTTCGGATTGGTTTTCAAAAACGTAAGCAGCTCCAACATCTGAAACTACAGTTCCTCCTGTAATGACGGTGTTTTTGCCTGGGGCACCAACCACTGCTACATTTCCAGAAATAGAAACGGAATAACCAAACATATCTTCAACCGCATTGTCTTTAGCAGTAATTTTTTGAACCACTGTCCATATCCCGCTTTTATTCCTTAAGATATACGCCGCGCCTGCATCTTTGTATGATTGTCCGCCACTTCCATAAAGATTGTCTTCTAAATACGCACCTACAATTGCATAATCTCCATCAATGGCAACAGAGTATCCATATCGATCGTTATACCCTCTATCTGATGCTACTGTTTTTATTAATTGATTCCAATT
>CAZGQS010000036.1:0-10963 GCA_964527775.1 uncultured Rhizobium sp.
TACTTTTTGTATCGGCAAATAGATTAATCAACCCAAAACTTATCTTCTTTTGGGATATTCTTGCTCCGTCCCACCGCCAAAGGATTGAATTTTCGCTTCGTGAATAAGTACCATGCACCGCCGGAAATGGCGATTTCCGTGTGGGCCGTTGACCAAAGTTGTCCGTCGCCGTAATGCGTTCCTGGGTTGCTGGAATAGGGGAAACCAGCGGCATTGCTGTGAGATGCCGAAATCATCAAGCCTTTTTCCATTTCTAGAAGATATTTGTCTCTTTCCATGGTTCTGTTGGCAAAATGAAAGGCAAGAGTCATTTGCCCGGTGCCTTCAAACCAAACCGCATCTCCGTCTTCATCGAAACAATATCCTGTTATTTCTTTGTTTGTTGCGGTGGACTTTCGGGTGGTCAAGTGTCGATTTGCCGCAGTTAACGTGTAGTCAGGGAAGTCCTCAAAAATCAAGTAACTCCACGGGTGTAAATCCAAGGCGTATAGGTACGGGGGATTTTCGGGCCAAGCAACCAAAGTTTTTTCAGAACCAATCCATCTCTGTTTCTTTAAAAAATTGAGTAGATTTCTGTGGAAATCGCTGTAGCCTTCCACCGCATTGAAGGCATCAATCATGCCTTCGGTGACCTTGTAGTTGAGGAGTTTTCCATTGGCATCATATCCCGCGAAAAGTCCGCCATCACTGTCTTGGAGGTTCATGAGCCATTGGCTGATGTGATAGGATAAAGTGTCGTAACGGGTGTTTCCGGTGCGTGCTTTATAATTGTTTAGAGCAATCAGTAACCAGGCGTTATCTCCCATCCATCGGTGGTTATTGGGTACACCTGATCGGTCTCTTAATTGGGAAAATCCCCCGACGCCCGCTTTCAATTCAGAATCAATTCGTTGATTGAAAAAATTAAAAATCTTTTCGGCTTTTTCAAAGTCACCGTATTCCATAAATACCAGCGAGGCTAGGGCATTGTCGTAAAGTGAAACTACATTCCCATCTTCAATGCTTTCCAATAATCCGTTAGGCAATGCTTGGTTTTGGAACCACTGATAAACCTTTTTTTCAATGGGTTGGATTTGCGGTTTTACGGGAATAGGATTTTCTTTTCTACATGCAGATAAGAGAGAAATTAATATCAGAAAAAGTGAGCTTTTGTTGATCATCTCCTAAAAACTTGTCGAAGGAACTTAGTCTTTTTAGAACTTTGAAATTAGAGGCCAACTGCGCCAGAGTTCACGAGTTAATAATGGTTCATCGGTTTCTGAAAGTAAGGTGACCTCTAAATTTTGAAGGTATCTATCGTAAACAATCCAAATTGGCTTTAACCTTATTTTATAGGGAGAGTTTGGTACTTTCGCTATGTAAGCCATGTCGGGTAAATAATCATTGAGTTGAAAACTGTCGATTTTTGTTTTCCAAGTATGTTCAATGAATGTGTCTTTCAATAAAGGACCGCCGCAACTGCTGGGTCGATTGGGCGCTTCAATCTTTACTTGAATACGATCGCTCCAGCTAACCGTAAATGATGAGTCTTTTGACCAATTGAAAGTATCAATATACATTAGGTACTTGATGTCAGTCCTGGTAGTGAAAATATTGAAAGGCAAGGAATTGCAATTTTCAATAGAAGTATCAATTTCAGTTAATTCACCTCCGAGCTGTTTCCATTCACCGCTATAAAGTGATGCAAAACGTTGAATTTTACTGGTTGGACCTTTTTCATCTTCTGGTAATTCACAACTTTTAATTAAGAGAGTAGTCAATATTATAATGGGAACGAATAGGATTTTTCGCCAAAGTGCGTTTGTGTTATTTTTCATCAAATTTTTTGTGAAAAATACAATAATTAATTGAAAGTCTGCGTATTAAATCTTAATGATATAATTCAAAACCACCGCTGGATTCAATGGAGAGAAGGCGGTGCCGTTGCCGGTATTGCCAATGGTGCCTGAAGCAGTTACCGTGTGACTGTGGCTGTCTGAGCCAGTATTGATGTTACTGGGACTCGTGCTATGGGTATTGCTGGAAGTTCTCCAATAAAAGTTATTGTCTGTATCTGTGTTGGCGCTGGTGCCGTAGCGAGCATTTCCACCCGTACCACCGCTGAAATTCTCCGCAAAATAAGCATCCTGATATGTGTGGGTGTGGGCGTCTGTGGAAGTGGTTGATTGACTTCCTGTAAATGTATGATTGTGAGAGGGGAGATTAGTGGTTGCTAAGGTGATACTTTGAGATCCGCCGGAGGCGCCCAAAGTGTTGTTGGCACTTATTCCGCCGGTGGTGGTTAATCGATTGGCAGCCGTTCCGCCCATGTTGTCCAATCCAAAGACGGTACGTCCTCTTAAATCAGGGAGATTAAAAGTGGTGGAACCGTTACCGGAGCCGTAAATAGTTCCAATGGCTGAAAAAAGATCTGAATAGGTAGATCTGCTGACAGCGGAGCCATCGCAAAGCAGCCATCCTGAAGGGGCAGTGCTTCCAGCGAAGGAAACAACGGTGCCGCTTGGAACTGAGCTAGAGGCCGATGCACTAGAAAGGTTGGTCCAGGAGCTCCCGTTGTAATAGTAGAAGCCTTGGGTGGCATCGGTTTGAAAAACCAAAAGTCCTGTCGCAGGATTGGAAATGCTGGTTCTTTGCGCCGATGTCATTCGTGGCGTTAAAAGTCCCTTGGAACTGCTGCTGATATCCAATTGCGCACTAGCATCTGGAGTTGAAGTGCCAATGCCAACTTGAGAAAAAAGTGGGGCGGTGAATAATAGAAAGACGGCAGCAAGAGTTCTCATATCAAGTGATTTACAATGAAGTAAATGCAAAATTACGACTTTCTAAAACAAATCGCCAAAGTCAAAGCCATTGTTCATGCGTTCTTTACCCAATTTTTGGTGTTCGGCTAGCGCCCATAAAACAAACTCTTTCAAAAAGAGCTGATCTTGAACAGGGAAATCTGGTTGGTACTGTTGCACCAAATCGTTTAAAGCGGCAATTTTATTGAGGGATTCTACATATTCGGCGTCTTCGCAGTCATCGTAGAGGAACAATCCGCCCTCGGCGATCAATTCAGCGAGTAGTTCATCGTACGGGGTGGAATCGGTTTTTTTGGAAAGCTTTTCGATGCGCGGAAACAGCGAAGGAAACAATGACTTCACGGCAGATCCCAACAATTGTTCTGCAACAAAAGTGGCTCCTTCTTGCTCGCCTTCATAAACCAATTCAACCTTACCTGTGATGGCGGGGATGATTCCCATGAAATCCGACAAACGAACGGAAGTATTCGACTCTTTATTGAGCAGGGCTCGGCGTTCGGCGGTGCTGACCAAGTTTTCAAGCATGGATATACTCATTCGAGCGCTGACACCACTTTTGTTATCGATATACTCGTTGCTGCGGGCTTCAAAAATGATTTGTTCTAGCAGGTCAAGGGCGAGATTCGGAACGTGAATTTTATCTGATTGAGACGGATGTATTTTTGCTTCTTGAGCGGAAATTTTGCGGGCCACTTCCACACTTTCTGGGTAATGGGTCAATATTTGAGATCCGATACGGTCTTTGAGCGGAGTTACGATGCTTCCGCGATTGGTATAATCTTCGGGATTTGCCGTGAAAATGAATTGAATGTCCAACGGAAGCCTCAATTTGAATCCTCTGATTTGAATATCGCCCTCCTGTAAGATGTTGAACAGGGCAACTTGAATGCGCGCTTGAAGATCGGGGATTTCATTGATGACAAAGATGCACCGGTTTGAACGTGGTATCATGCCGTAGTGAATGACACGATCATCGGCGTAAGATAATTTCAAATTTGCGGCTTTGATGGGGTCTACATCGCCTATGAGATCAGCGACGGTCACGTCTGGCGTAGCTAATTTTTCGGTAAAACGGTCGTTGCGGTGTAACCATGCAATGGGGGTGTTATCACCCATTTCTGCAATGAGCTCACAGGCATAACGGGAAATGGGGTTGAACGGATCGTCGTTGATTTCAGATCCTTGAACGTAAGGAATGTACTCATCGAGCAGATGCACCATGAGTCGGGCCAAACGTGTTTTTGCCTGGCCTCTAAGTCCCAAGAAATTGATGTTGTGCCTGGAAAGGATGGCTCTTTCTAGTTCGGGAATGACGGTTTTCTCAAAGCCGTGAACCCCTTCAAAAGAGTTGATGCCAGATTGAATGTTGCGAATGAGGTTTTCGCGCAATTCATCTTTGATGGATTTAGGGGTGTAACCTGATTTTTTGAGTTCGCCGAATGTAGAAATCATATTATTTGAGTCGTTTTTTTCTGTTTGTTTCATAGTCTTGGAAAATCATTTCGCCTAGACCTTTTAGGCCGGTATAGAAGGCTTTTCCTTGGTTGGCTTCGGTGAATTTATCTACAAATTGTTGCAAATAAGGGTCTCGAGCAATCATAAACGTGGTGATGGGAATGTGCAATTTTCGGGCTTGAGCTGCCTGGGTGTAACACTGTTCAGTGATATAGGGGTCAAGTCCGTTGCTATTCATGTAGTAACGTCCGTCACGTTCTTTCACACAACTGGGCTTTCCATCGGTGATCATGAAAATCTGTTTGTGGGTGTTTTTCTTCCTTCGGAGGATGTCCATAGCGAGTTGCAAACCTGCCACGGTATTGGTATGATAAGGGCCTACTTTTAGATAGGGGATGTCTTTGATGGATATTCGCCAAGCGTCGTTTCCAAAAACCAAAATATCGATGGAGTCTTTGGGATAGCGGGTAGTGATGAGTTCGGCGAGGGCCATGGCCACCTTTTTGGCGGGAGTAATTCGGTCTTCGCCATAGAGAATCATGGAGTGACTGATGTCAATCATGAGAACGGTGCTCATTTGGGTTTGAAACTTGGTATCTTCAACTACTAAATCGTCTTCGGATAAATTTATATCACCCAAGCCTTTTCTGATTTGAGCATTTCTGAGGCTTTCGGTCATTGAAATGCGTTCAAGTCCGTCACCAAAGCGGTAACTTCTAAATTCACCGGTGAGTTCTTCACCTTGTCCAGCAGCCTTGCTTTTGTGGTTTCCGGCGCCGCTTTTGTGGAGGTTGCCAAAAATCTGATCCAGGGCAGTTTGTCTAATGGCGCGCTCGGTTTTTGGGGTAATTCCCATTCCTGAACCGGAAGGGTTGTCAAGTTCTTCTTTGATGTACCCACGCTCTTTGAGGTCTTCAATGAATTGATCTACGGAGTAGTTTTCATCGGTGAGTTGGTATTCTTTATCCAATTCACGAAGCCAAGAGATGGCTTCGTCGAAATCACCTGCTGTGTGGGTAATGAGTTCTTTAAAAATGTCAAAAAGAGCATCGAAAGGGTCTAAGCTCTTTGGTTCAAATTCTTTGAAGTAAAAACCTTTGTTCCCTGAAGATGATATCATTCAAGATAGAACGGCGGAACCCTTGAAATTGTTCAGTGAAATGCAAATTTTAGCAAGAAAATTGAGTGGTTTGATTTTCAATAATATAGGTTATCTTAGAAGAGGGTATTATGAGGAACTTATTCATTCAAAATATGGTAAGCCGGCGGTGTAAGATGTTTGTGGAAGCCGAATTGAAGAAACGGGGTTTAGAGATTGAATATTTGGAGTTGGGTGAAGTTCATTTAAAGAGAACTATTTCCGATTCAGAATTGGAAGAGTTGTCTCGGGTGTTGCATGAATCTGGATTGGAATTGATGCAAGATGACAAAGCTATTTTGATCTCACAAATTAAAACCATCATCATTGAAATGATTCATCAGGATGAAGAACTAATCAAGCTGAAGTTCTCTGTATTCCTGAGTGAGAAACTACATAGAGATTATTCATACCTTTCCGAGTTATTCTCAAAGACTACGGGGATAACCATTGAACACTTTGTGATTCTGCATAAAATTGAAAGGGCAAAGGAGCTGTTGATTTATAATCAATTAACGTTGACTGAAATAGCGTTTAATTTGCATTATAGCAGCGTATCGCACCTGTCGAATCAATTCAAGAAGGTGACAGGATTGACACCATCTTTTTTCAAAAAATTGCAAAGGCACAGGCGCAATAATCTAGACGAGATTTAGTTCAAGGCGGAATTATACAACCTATTTCTGTAATTATGTAAAAGAAAAGGGGGCCTTGTAGATGAACTTTGGGCTTCATTATGTCGAACAAAAACAACGGAAAACCCATTAAATCTGACAAGAAAGTAGCTTTGAAAACTCCTAAGGAGAAAAAAGAAGCCAAAAGGCAGAAGAAAATCGATAAAAATAGCAACGGTGGATTGATTCTATAATAATCAAGAATTGATCAACGTTGAAAAATTAGGAGTGCTTCTTGAAAAAACGGCTCATTTATTTGAGTGTGAAGGAGTATTGAATCCAGGTGTCATTAGATACAATGGCCGCATCCATATGTTTTACAGGGCGGTAACTAAAGATAATTATTCCACCATTGGTTATTGTAGATTATCATCTCCTACAGTAATAGAATATAGAAAAGAGGAGCCGCTCTTGATTCCGCAAGCGGAATATGAGTTTCAAGGTTTGGAAGATCCAAGAATTGTTCAAATTGATGGGTTGTTTTATTTGTCGTATACGGCTTTCAATGGAGTCAATGCATTAGGTGCGTTAGCGGTCTCAACCGATTTAGTTCATTGGGAAAAGAAGGGCATAATTGTTCCGCAAATAACTTACGAAGAGTTTAAGCACTTTACCAATTTCAAGGGAAGTATGAGCGAAAAGTATATTCGCTATAACGAGTTCCAAAACAGTCATACGATTCAGAGCAGAATTGATTTTTTGTGGGACAAAAATTTGGTGTTCTTCCCACGGAAAATTAACGGTAAAATCTGCTTTTTGCATAGAATAAAACCAGATATACAGGTGGTGGTGGAGGTTAATGATTTGTCTGATCTAAGTGTTGAGTTTTGGCAGGATTACTTTTTTCATTTCGATGATTATGTAGTTTTAGCACCCAAATATGATCACGAAGTCAGTTATGTAGGCTGTGGTTCTCCGCCCATTGAAACTGAATTTGGATGGTTATTGATTTATCATGGAGTTCATGATACAGTTGGAGGATACGTTTATACTGCTTGCGCTGCGCTGTTGGATTTGGATAATCCTCGAATAGAAAAAGCACGACTTCCTTATCCCTTGTTTTTTCCAGAAAAACATTGGGAGATCAAAGGAGAGGTTAATAATGTTTGTTTTCCAACGGGTTGTATAGTTGAAGGCGACTTGCTTTACATTTATTACGGCGCCGCCGATGAACGAATTGCAATTGCATCAATCAATCTTGGCGATTTATTAAAAGAACTACTTGCAAATGAAATCAGCTAAAATCAATGAATTGAATGCCCTCCCTGAAGTGTTGTACATTACATCTTATCCTCCTAGAGAATGCGGAATAGCCACCTATTCTCAAGATCTCATTCAGGCGTTAAAGCTTCAATTTGAGGGCGCTTTTGAACATAGTATTTGCGCATTAGAGACAGAAACAGAGAGATTTGAATACGCTGAACGTCCCAAGTATATTCTTAGAGCAGACAATAGAAATTCATACATTCAAACATCTTATCAAATAAAAAGAGATGAAGCCATTAAGGTGGTAGTTATACAGCATGAGTTTGGTTTTTTTTCGAAGAACTTAAATGATTTTCACAAGTTCTATCATCACCTTCAAAAGCCCTTAGTTTTTGTTTTTCACACGGTTTTACCCATCCCCAATGAGGCATTGAAGAAGCAAGTAGCTGATATGGCTGAGATGAGTTCACTAACGGTAGTGATGACCGAGAATGCCAAACACATTTTACAGCGTGATTATGATGTGGCATCTTATAAAATCAGGGTGATTTCTCATGGTACGCATTTGGTTCCACCTAAAGAGAAGTTAAAGCTAAAAGAACAATTTGGCTTATCAAAAAAGAAGGTTCTTAGTACTTTTGGACTGTTAGGACATAGTAAAAGCATAGAAACCACATTAAGAGCATTACCACAAATTTTGGTTGCCCATGACAATGTGGAGTTTTTAATTTTAGGGAAAACCCACCCCAACTTATTGAAAAACGAAGGGGAGGTTTATCGCAAATTTTTGGAACATGAAATTAAGCGATTGAATTTAGGTAGTCACGTGACTTTTGTTAATGAATATCTTCCATTGCCCATATTGTTGGAATACTTACAGTTGTCTGATATATACCTCTTTACATCTAAAGATCCAAACCAATCGGTGAGTGGTACTTTTTCTTATGCTGCTAGCTGTGGTTGTCCGGTGATTTCAACGCCCATACCGCACGCGAAGGAGATTCTCAAAAACGAAAATGGAATCATTATTCCTTTTGAAGATTCTGAGGAACTGGCTTTAAGGGTGATGGGCTTGTTGGATGACGAATGCCTCCGAGAGTGTCTGTCATTAAGGAGTTTGCACAAAATGTCATCTACAGCATGGCAAAATTCGGCCATATTGCATGCCTTGTTGTTTAAAGAAGTATCAAGTGAGATTGGTGAGTTGCATTACAAGTTGCCAGAAATTAAACTCGACCATATTTATCGAATGACCACCGAATTTGGATTTGTGCAATTTGCTCAACTTTCTATTCCTGATTTGGATTCTGGTTACACCTTAGATGATAATTCTAGGGCATTGATTGCCCTCTGTCAACATTTTGAATTGACTTTAGATATTCGAGATGTCTATTTGATTAAAACGTATTTAGACTTCATAGAATACAGCTTTGACAGCAATGAGTCGATGTTGAATTATTTCGATAAAACGAAAACGGCCACAGAGCAGAATTTGATAGATAACCTCGAAGATTCAACGGGGAGGGCGGTATGGGCATTGGGTTATTTGTGCAGTTTACAGGAACTTTTGCCAGGGAATTTAGTTTCTCGTGCCATGCAACTCATGGAGGTTATTCGCCCTATGCTGGGTGGTTTTCATTCAACCCGTGCCATGGCTTTCATCATAAAGGGCTTGTACTATGAACATAGAACGGCGAATAAGAAACTCATTACAATTTTTGCAGATCGATTGGTTCAAATGTATCTGCATGAAAAAGACAATGATTGGCGTTGGTTTGAAGATAGATTGACTTATGGTAATGGGGTGTTACCAGAGGCCTTGTTAATGGCCTATAAGGTGGTTGGCAAGAACGAGTACAAGCATATTGCTGTAGATACATTTGACTTTTTGAGGTCTAAGATTTTCATTGAAGGACGTATAAGGGTGGTTTCCAATAAAAATTGGAGAAAGAAAGGCGATACATCATTTTTTCATGATGCGGGCGAGCAGCCCATAGATGTGTGTTACACTATTTTAGCGTTGGAGCTTTTTTATGAAACCTTCAAGCAGGAGGAGTATAGACAAAACGCTCGATTGGCGTTTAATTGGTTTTTAGGGGCGAACCATTTGAATCAAATTGTATACAATCCTTGCACAGGCGGTTGTTATGACGGCGTAGAGCAGGAAAACGTTAATTTGAATCAAGGCGCAGAGTCAACCATATGCTATTTGATGGCAAGGTTGTCTATCGAGCGTTTGGGAAAGTAATTTTGTGATAAAAAGCTTAAGATTGCTTTTTGCGCACGTTGATGGCGGCTTCACCTTTGGGGCTTCTTTCTATTTCATATTCAACTTCAGCATCCATTCTTAGATCTGGAGGAAGATTACTCATATGAACAAAAACACGGTCTTGCGACTTATAGTCTTGAATAAAACCATAGCCTTTTTGTTCGTTGAAATAGGTGATTTTTCCTTTGCGGGTATTGGTAACTACATTGTGTACCACTTGATATCCGCTGACAGAAATTTCTTCGGCTGAAATTTCAACTGCTTTGGTAGGATCTGCAGGGCGATCTGAAATGTTACCATTCTCATCAACATAAGCGAGCATGTCTTCGAATGATTTACCTTTATTGTTCTCAAATTTGCGCTGAGCCATTTTTTCTTGTTTCTCTTGGCGCTTTTGAATTTTCTTTTTTTCTTTTTCTTTTTTGGAGAATGTGGTTTGGGATTTAGCCATTGGATTGATTAGGGAGGGAAAAAAAGCCGCCTTTTAAGGGGCGGCTTGGAGGGTCAAAATTACCAGCGTGAATTACGATTCTGATTGAATCCGCCACGAGCGGGTCTTTCAGTTCGTTCTTTAGCTTCAGAAACTGAGATTGTTCTTTCGTTCAGCTCAGATCCATTTAACGCAGTCATGGCAGCTTGCGCTTCCTCGTCTGAGTCCATTTCTACAAAGCCAAATCCACGAGATCTTCCGGTTTCGCGGTCTTTGATAATTCGGGCAGATGCTACGTTCCCATACGCGGAGAACGCCTGCATCAATTCATCGTCACCTGTTCTAAAATTCAGGTTTGAAACGTACAAGTTCATTTAAAATACTAGTTAAAATTTGTGGCTATTTCCACACTCGCAAGGTAGGGCGAATATTTGGTAAAAAATAATTAAATCTTTTTAACGAACTCACTTTTTAATCCCATGGCTCCAAAACCGGGAACTTTACAGTCAATATTATGATCGCCTTCTACCAATCTGATGTTGGTTACCTTTGTTCCAACTTTGATGCTTTTGGATGCTCCCTTCACTGGTAAGTCTTTTATAATCAATACGCTGTCTCCATTTTGCAGCAAATTTCCATTAGAATCTTTCACAATGATCAGATCATCATTTGTAGATTTTTCATCTTCTGGGTTCCATTCGTGTGCACACTCGGGGCATACAAATAAATTTTCATCGAGAGGGTAGGTGTAATCACACTTGCACGTAGGACAGGGGTAAATGATGTCGCTCATGGGGGCAAAGATAGTGATCAGTTTTCGGTGATCGGTGATCGGTGATCGGTGATCGGTGTTCGGTTTTCAGTGTTCAGTGTTCGGTGTTCGGTGATCGGTGTTCGGCAGGCGGCTGCGCCGGGGACTTTGAGACTCACACATCGCTAGGACTTGGTGCCTTAGGCGCTGCATGGTAGCTATAGCTGCTGTTTAGAGCT
>CAZGQS010000036.1:11063-12576 GCA_964527775.1 uncultured Rhizobium sp.
CTGTTTATTGCATTCTATGCCATTGCTCGTAGGTTTCAAAGTTAATTTCAGACCTTTCTTCAAGCTTGGAGAGGATTTGTTTTTTGAGTGTTTCAGGAATAATGGATCTCTGGGGTTGAGCTGCAAAAACTTTGGATTTTGAGCCTGATCCGTAGCTGAGGAATAAAATGGGTTTTTCAGATGTGAAATCATCGGAAATAAGTGCACTTACAGCAGCCATAAAAATAGATCCAGTGTACAGATTTCCTAATTGAGATGAAAGGGTTTCAGTGCGGGCAATTGTTGATTGTACGAAATTTTTATATTCAGTGCATTTCGCAAGAGATTTCCACCATTCCGCGCTTTCTGGTAATGAATCTATCTCTTGATTGATTTTTTGAACGAGTTCAGGTTGGTGCTTTGCAATGTATTCCCACCAATTTTTTGATGCAGTTCTGCGCCCTTGAAAAGCATATGGAAGATGAAAAATCCAAGTGGAAAATTGAGATATAGGTGTTGAGTGTTTCTTTGAAAATCTATTCAATGCTTGAGATATGCGGTTTTCATAACAATCATTTGAATGTTTACCATTATATACGGGTTGTTTTCGATGGACGTGAATAGTGTCCTCCGGGAGATTCCAAAAAGAGGATATTACTCCTTCTAGAGGGCCCTCTTTGTAGGGGACTTTTTCATGGTTTAAATCAAATATTGCTTGTGCGATTTTGTCATCCGAACAACCCAACCTGTGTGCAGCTTCGCGCAGGATTTGTTCTTTCGAAAAGGATCTTAATGGTTTGTAGAAGTCAAAGTCGTTGGCGGTACTTACTCCAACTATGGATGAATCAATTTCTAAAATGGAAGGTTTATCAGTAATGAGAATGGCTATGGCTCCTGCACCTTGAGTGTATTCTCCTCCGGTTTCCAAGTCATAAATAGCGTTATCTGAAACAACGACGATGCATTTTTTAGACGGATTAAGTCTTATATAATCTACACAAATCAACATGGCGTCAATTCCACCTATACAGGCAAAGGTCATATCTAGAAAGTCGATGTGCGACAAATCGCAATGTAAATTGGCCTTCAAATGCTCAATTGCGTAGGTAATACTGGGTTTTGCGCTATCTATGCTGCTTTCTGTACCTAAATAGATCTTATCTACATCGTCGAAGTCAAATTTTTGACCTGTTTTTTGTTCCCATTCATTGCAAAGATCTAAAATTGAATGTGCTGCCATGAAATCAGTCGTTTCATGCTTTTCACAAATGGCCATGCTTTTTAATCCCAATCCAAGGGTCAACTTTTCGGATGGAATATTTCTTTTTAGTGCTAGTTTTTCAACAGGAAGAAAGTGCTTTGGGATGTAAAATCCGAAGGCATCGATGCCAACAGGAGTGGAAATGGACATGTCTATAGAACAAAAGTAATGAAAGAAAGTTCATAAGTGTCAATTTGACACGTGTTTGATCGGGTTAACGGTGATCGGTGATCGGTGATCGGTGATCGGTGATCGGTGATCGGTGATCGGTGA
>CAZGQS010000037.1:0-10422 GCA_964527775.1 uncultured Rhizobium sp.
CAGAACCCTTGGTAGAATTGTTGTTGATGATAACGTCTGCCTTGTCGAACTTCCAGGTGTATGAAGCTCCTGCATTGGGATTAGTAGCTGAGAACAAGACTGGGGAACCTTCCCACATAGTATCTTTTGGAATAGCAAAATTAGCTACGGGTGTGGAACCTAATTTATAATTAACAACAATGTCAAAAACGTTACCGTAAGTATTCACGCTTCCGCAACCATTATTTCTGGTCATATTAAACGCTGTCATAGAACCTCTTACTCTTAAATAGGAAGTACCCGCCTTTGTAAAACAAGGAACTTTCACTTTAAAGGTAGTTGCTGTAGCTCCAATAGTATATGAAGCAGGATCAATCACACATTCTCCGGCCTGAAACTGATTATCTAAACTAACATCCATCCAAACACCTGGACGAGTGTAATAACCATTCCACTCTGTACCAGTTAATTCAATAGTCACTTCTTCACCGGCGGTTAAGTCGATAGAAGAACCTTGATTCATAATTCCACGATAAGATGTAACCGTGTTGCATGACTGTCCACTGTAGCTGGCTAAAACAGTACCAGCTCCATTGATAATTTTGATGCCGTCTACGTCACCGCAGTAACCATAACGGTAACCGCAACCATAAGCAGCTTGCCCAGCACACGGTGTACCTTGGGCTTGGGACTTGTTACTGGAAAACAATCCTAGCAACAGAAACCCAAAAACATGCAAGTTTTTAATAACTGTAGTGTTTAATCTCATAGATTTTCCTTTCTTTTAGTAAATTTTAATGCAAGAAAGTAAATTTCTTTCATGATTACTAAAGTTTTTAATAATCCAAAGAAGTAAAATCACTAAACCCCTGAAAAATCAAGGAATCGTACTTTGATTTTTACAAAATATTGACAAATCGAGAGTTAACATTGCCAAAAACCCTCAAAAAACTACCTCTTTTTCTCAATATGAGCCTTGTAATGCCTAATCGCCCTAAAAATTCCTTTAGCAATTGCGTCCTGACCTTCATCTGACTGTAGGTATTTTCTATTTTCGGGATTGGTAATGAATCCAGTCTCAATCAAAATAGCTGGCATGGATGTTTTCCATAAAACTAAAAAACCCGCTTGCTTTACACCACGGCTTCTGATTTCGGAGACTTTTGATGTTTCCTCTTCAACATAGGAAGAGATTCTCAAGGCCTGATTTAAAAAAGCATTCTGGACTAAGGCAAAGATGATATGGCTCTCTGGGGAGTTGGGGTCGAAACCACCATACTTAGCGTTGTCTCTGTAATCTTGCTCATAGACAATGGCTGAATTCTCTCTTTTTGCAACCTGAAGGTTTCCATCATTTTTGTGCACGCCCATGAAATATGTCTCACTGCCTTCAGGTTTGGGACTATCATTAGCATTACAATGAATGGAGATAAATAAATCAGCTTCGTTTCGGTTAGCTATGATGGGCCTATCTGACAATTTTACTGACTTGTCAGCCATCCGCGTGTACATAACGCGCAAATCGGGAATACTGTCTTTAAGATATTTGCCCACTTTTAACGTTATCGCTAAAGTGATGTCTTTTTCATTTAATCCCCCAGAAATACTTCCGGGATCCGCACCACCGTGTCCTGCATCGAGTACAATTGTTTGCACTTGGTCGATTTTCCGCAGCGGAGATTTCGCAGACGGCATAAAAGACAGTAATATTGCAACTGCAATCAAACGAGTCATGCCTTTATAAACGGATTTCACAGATTCAAAGTTGATGCACTTTAGGGAAATATGCTAAAAATCGACAAAAAACATATCACGGTCGTTCTGTGGATATATATATGGTTGCTAGCACCCCAAAGATTATTTGCCCAAAACATTGAGTCTAAAGATTCATTGTCTAACATTTCAGACACCTCAATTGATTCGAGTCAAAATCCCCCGAAAATCAAAAAATCGGGCCTTTCTGAAATCATAGAATTCCACGCAAAAGATTCCATGAGTTTCAATTTGGCTGAAAAAAAGGTCTTTCTATACCGCGAATCAGACATTAAAAGTGCCCAAACCCACTTAAAAGCTTATGAAATAGATGTTGATTTGGTCACCAAAGAACTTTTTGCTCGCGGAACCATTGATACACTGGGGAACTACATAGAAAAGCCCGAACTTCAGGACAAGGCCGATAAATTCACCGCTGACAGTATGCGATATAACTCGTCATCGGGCAAGGGGCGAGTTTATGGTTTAAAATTGGTTCAAGATCAAGCGTATATTCATTTGGGAACGGTTTTGAAACAAAACGACGGTTCTTTTACAGGGGTAAACGGGAAAATTACTACTTGCGATGCTGATCATCCCCACTTTTTTCTGAATTCATCCAAAGTAAAAGTAATGCCAAATAACAAGGCGCTGTTTGGCCCTGCCAACCTGGTTTTTGCCGATATCCCAACCCCGTTTGCGCTTCCGTTTGGTTTGGCTCCGTTGAAAAAGGGACAACAAAGCGGGTTAATTTTCCCAAGTGTGGGTTTCAATGGTGCAAATAGCAGCTTTTACATTCAGAATATTGGTTATTACTTGGGACTTGGGCCATACTCTGACCTCCAAATCAATTCTGATGCTTATCTGAACGGAGACTTCAGATTAGGACTGCAAACTCAATATTTCAGAAGATATAAATTTAGGGGAAATTTAGCCGTTCAATACAGTCGTTTTTCGAATGGATTCGATGAGGCTTCGCCTCAATTTGCTCGAAATGCCGACTTTAATATTCGAAGCAATTTTAACATAGATCCTAAATTAATTCCAGGGATTACGTTTAATGGAAATATCAATATTGTTACCAAAGGATTTAATCAAAGAAATAGTAGAGATTTAAATTCTTTGGCCAACAACCAATTCACTTCAAGTGTAAATTACAGTCGAGCCTTTTTCAAGCGTAAATTGAATGTGAGTATGTCGGCTAGACACTCTCAAAACACGCAAAACGGCGATTTTAGATTGGAACTACCTTCGGTAAATTTAGGCGTATCGAGTTTAACGCCATTTGCTTCTAAAATTGGAAACAATTCAAAATGGTATCAACAAATCAGATTGAGTTACTCGGGAGATATTGCCAATAATATCCAAACAAAAGATACCATAATATTTTCTGACAGATATATGGAAGCCTTTAATTCTTTGAGATCAGGAATGAGGCACAGTATTCCAATTAGCACTAATTTTAAATTTTTTAAAGGAATATTAAATTTTTCACCAAGCTTTAATTACCGCGAAAATTGGCACCTCAATGGTCAAATCAAATCGTGGGACACCGCTACTGACAAAGTAGTAAATCGCGATACCTTTGGCTTTTTTAGACAATACGGGTACAACTTCTCTGGCAACCTCAAAACCAATATTTACGGAACCGTAAATAATCTAAAAATCGGCAATTTAAGAGCAATCAGACATACCATCACTCCTACCATTGGAATGACTTACACTCCAGAAATTGATCCTTTCAAAAGAAATTGGACGCGATCTTACACCGACTCTGGAGGTCGAATCATCAATTATCAATTTTTCGAAAAAAGTCCTATTGGCAACTTAGTTCAACGTGAAAGTGGCAACATCAATTTTGGAATTAATAATAACTTTCAAGGGAAAAAAGTCACTAAAAAAGATTCAACTTCAAAAACTAATGTCGAAAAATTCAACATCATTGACCAGCTAAACATTAGCGGAAATTACAATATTTTTGCTGACTCAATGAACTGGTCTGACATCAGACTATCGTTCAATACGGTCATATTCAAAAAACTTAGAATCAATTCCAACGCAGGCTATTCACCGTATGTAAGAACATCTACCGGAAGAACCATCAATCAATTTGCATACGCCAACAATCAAGGACTCTTGAGATTTCGAACCGCGGGAATTAACGTAAATACTACTTTTTCAGCCTCAGACTTTAGCAAAGACAAATCCAAGCAGTCAGGTCAATTAAAGCCCCGCAAACTTAATTCGGAGGAAGAGCCTGAATTGAGAGATATCAATGTCAATCGCACGAATTATTACGATTTCAACATACCTTGGAGCGTAAATTTCGCTTACATGATGAACTACAATGCGGAATCACTATCTCCTGCTAACAGATTGTCTACAAGCCAGTTTACAATTTCAGGAGATCTTTCTATCACCGAAAACTGGAAAATTGGCTACCAAACCGGTTATGATTTCAGACGCCGTGAAGTTGCGGCCTCGTCGTTCAGCGTAGTAAGAAATCTTCATTGTTGGCAACTGGAATTCAGCTGGATACCCAACGGCTACGGGAAACAATGGCTTTTCACCCTCAGACCGGTCAGCCGATTGTTACAAGATTTGAAATTAAAAAAGAAAGTGATGTCAAATCCGTTCTTGATGTGATGAATAGTCAAAAACTTGCTCATTTATGGATTTTACTTTTTTCTCTGGGGACATTAACTCCTTTGAAGTCTCAAGACCTCCCCAACCCCATTCACAGCCGTAAGTATTACTATAACCATTTTGATTATCCGCTAGGCGGAATCAGAATCTCCAAAAAAAACACGTTCAGTCAGTGGTTGTTTGAAAACTATTTTGAGCCTACACGTATCACCGGCACTATGGTTCATATTCACCAACCTTGGGGATATGACACCATTCAACAGATTCTTAAGAACTTTGAAATCAGCCCCTTTTATTGCTCCTTTTCTGAAGTAACAAATAAGGAGTATCGTGAATTTTTAAATTCTGACACCTCTACTTTTTTCAAAAAACAGCAAATAAATCGCGCTTGGGCACACCCCGATACCAACGTTTGGGTTTCGTCAGCAACCTACAAAGAACCTTTTGTCAATTATTATTTCCAACACCCTGCATACTCTGATTTTCCCGTGGTTGGGGTATCTCAATTTCAGGCGACCCAGTATTGCAATTGGTTGGAAGAAAAATTAAATGCTCAATTTTTGGGGCAGCTTCCCGAGGGATATAAAATCCAAGTAGACCTTCCAACATCGGCAGAGTTTGTACAATCGGCTGAAGCTATAGCCATGAACTTTCAGAGAAATCTTTCAAAAAAAGAAAAAGAGAATTATTCAAAATACTTTGCCAGCGTACCGTATTTGTCGAGCTATGGTTCTTCAAAATACTATGCCCTCTTAAATTCATTCAGCAACAACATCAATTACAGACAACTGCGCGATGAACGATTGTCGTTGTTAACTTCAAGCAATGGAACTACCACCATATCTGTTAATCCCAAAAACATTGATGATACCGAACTCTTTGGAAACGTTTCTGAATGGACATCCTCAAGAGCCACAGGAAAATTATTCAATGACCTTGAGTGGGTTTTAACGCTTCCAAGTGTTGAAGGATCAGGAGAAGGAAAATTAATTGCCAATCCAGATTACACAGTCCCACCTGAAAAATTAGTTGACTACCTGTTTAAGGAAAAAGATTTATGGCAACATTTCGCTGTCAAAGGTGGTTCTTGGGCTGATGAATTCCACTATTTAAATCCGGAGGCCGTACAAATTCACCGCGGCGATCATCAAAGTGCGAAAATTGGTTTCCGCACGGTAATCAGGATTGTTAAAGCTGGTGATCGGTGATCGGTGTTCGGTGTTCGGTGTTCGGTGAACGGCTGACGGCTGTCAGCTCTCGGCTCTCAACTCTCAACTCTAAACTCTCAGCTGATGGCTGACCGCTGACCGCTGAAGGCTGAAAGCTGAAAGCTGATGGCCGAATACTAACTTTTAATAAAATTTAGTAAATGTAATTTTGACACTTATTAGTTTTTAGGTAAATTGCCGACCTTAAGATAATATTATGCGCAAAGTATACCATAGACTTAAAGGACTGTCACTCGTTTTGGCAACCTTAGGAGCTGCAGGTAGTGCTCAGGCACAAAAGTCGGCATCTGCTGACACTGCAATAAATCCTCAGGAAGTTGAAAGTGTGGGTGATGTAGTCATCATCGGTTACGGCCGACAAAACCGTAGGAATGTGGTGGGGTCAATATCCACAGTAACTGGAAAAGACATCACCGAAGTACCCACACAGAGTTTCGAAGCTTCACTTCAAGGTAAGGCTGCAGGGGTTCAAGTTACAGTGGGAAGCGGTATGGCTGGCTCTGCTTCATTGATCAGAATTCGTGGTGCAGCTTCAATTTCAGCGGCTGGTGATCCATTGTATGTCATTGACGGAATTCCCATTACACAAGATTACTTTTTAAATAGAAGCAATGGTTATAACTACGGTGGTGGTTTTGCGAACAATCCGTTGGCCAGTATCAATCCCGAAGACATTGAAAATATTGAGATATTGAAGGATGCTGCTGCAACTTCTATTTACGGTTCTCGCGGTGCGAATGGTGTCATTTTAATTACCACCAAAAGAGCACGAAAAAAAGGTTTGAAGTTTGACGTAAGTACCCGTTTTGGAGCTGCAACTCCTACCAAAATGCCCACAATGGTGTCTGGTGATGATTGGTTGCAACTTTATGAGGAAGCTTGGTACAACGACGGAAACGTAGGAAAACCAAACCTTTCAGCCATCGGAATTCGTATGAATTGGGATGATGCTCAAGGCGTAAATACTGATTGGGTATCGAAAATGATTGGCGTTGGAACCAAACAGAGTTACAGTTTGGGAACCAACTATGCTGGTAAAAACTTTGCCATCAAAGACATCGTTTCTTGGGATGACAACGGTGCCTACATCATCGGTAACTCCTACCAGCGTTTGAGTCACCGTCTAAATGCAGATATCCGTCCCTTCAAAGGAATGAACATCCAACTGTCGCATTCATTGAGCCGTGGAACAAACTACCGCGTTGATGCTGCTTGGGCCGGTGGATTGGGATCTGCTATGAGTACCATGCTCAATATTTACCCAGAAAAACCCGTATACGACTCAGCTTCAGGAACTTATACTACACCCATAGGATTGAATACTTTGAGGGACTTGAAAAACTGGAGAAGCGTTGAAATTCGTTCTATCAACAACGCCTCTTTGAGTTACGAAGTCAATAAGAATCTATCTATCAACGCCAGCGGAAGCATTGACTACATGGATTATAACGAATATATCTATGAGCCTGCCGAATTGATTTTGTACTATAATAAAAATTACAAGCAGGCGGGTAATGCCAAGTGGTGGCCTCGTTGGACAAACAACTACAACTACTTTGTGACCGCCAATTACAATAAAACTTTCAATCAAAAACACGATATCGCCTTGATGTTGGGTAACGAATATCAACGCTCGGTTTCCGAAAGTAAGTTCGTTGAAAACTTTGATGCTATGGGTCCTGTTGACCAAGTAGCCATTCCAGATACTGCACTTTTAAGCAGATACAATACTCCATACACTTGGGCTTTCTTGAGTTTCTTTGGACGTTTCAACTACAGCTTCGACAAGAAATTCAACGTACAGTTGACCTCTCGTTGGGACGGAAGTAGCCGTTTCGGACAAAACAACCGATACGGATTCTTCCCTGCTGCAGCATTTGGATACATTTTATCGGAAGAAAAATTCATGAAGCGAATTAAAGCCATCAACTTTATGAAAATAAGAGCGGGTATTGGTAAATCAGGGAACGCGAATTTTGACAACTACGCCCGTTGGGGTACCATCACACCTAGCGGAAACTTACCTTTATACAACGGCCAACCACAATTAGCGCCTGCTCGTCTAGAAAATCCAAATCTCCGTTGGGAAAGCACCACCAATTTTGACGCAGGTATAGAAGTTCAAATGTTCAGAGGCAGAGTTTCAACTGAGTTAACGTATTACAGTAAGAACACCAAAGACGTTATCATGAACGTTTCCATTCCTACGCATATTGGTTTTGGAAGCTTTTATGACAACGTAGGTCAGATCACCAATGAAGGTGTTGAATTCACTTTAAAAACGGTGAATATCCGAACCAAAAAAATGCGCTGGGAAACCAACATCAACGTGGCTCGCAACTGGAACGCTATAAACAGCATTGGTGTATATTCTCCAGACGCCATCAGCGGCGGAACAAACGACACTCGTGTTGTAGTTGGTCAACCCGTAGGAACCAATTTCTTGGTTAGATATGCAGGTGTTGATCCTCAAACCGGAACTCCCAAATATTATGACATCAACGGAAATGTTACCGACAAATGGGATCCATCAAACCGCGTAGCCGTTGGCAATATCTTACCTGATGCATTCGGGAATATTTCTAATACGATCAACTACAAAAACTGGGAGTTGAACGCAAACATCTACTTCAACATCGGTGGAAACATCTACGAAAGTTCTTTGAAGCGTCAAATGAGTTTAATCACTGATTGGAACATGGACCCACGTGTAATGGATCGTTGGCAAAAACCAGGTGATGTAACTGACATTCCTAGAATGACCTTGAGCACCTTCAATCACGGTTCTACCACTCCTTGGATAAACACTGATCTGTGGTTACAAGACGGAACTTACGCTCGTTTGAGAAGCATTTCAATTGGCTATCGTTTACCAAAAAATTGGTTGAATAAAATGCGTTTTGAAAACGGAAAAATCATGGTGATTGGAACGAATTTATTGACTTGGACCAAATTCACAGGTTTGGATCCTGAAATCGCGCGTGACTTCGAAAACGCTACAGACCGTAACATGAGCGGAAGCATTACTTACTTGACTCCTCCACAAGAGAAGAGCATCAGTGTAGCCGTTAACTTTAGCTTTTAATCGTTAAAAACATGAAAAATCTATTTAAAACAAGCAAATATATCTGGGCTATTGCAGGTGTTGCAATTTTGGGCACATCCTGCGAAAAAATGATTGAAACTCCTCCACCCAATGAAATTTTGGTGGAAGATGCCATCAATAACACCCAAGACCTTCAACTTTTGTTGAACGGTAGTTACAACGAAATCGCAAATACCTTCGGCGGCTTTTATCAAACTATGGCCGAATTATTAAGCGATAATCCCGCACTGCCCAACAACAATGATTACAGAGAAGTATACAACCACAATGTATTGTTCTTCAACAGCACATCTGGAGCGTTTTACTCTCAGCTTTATCGCGGAATTTTTAGAGCCAATTTTGTTCAAGATCACATAGATGATGCCAAAGACTTGACCCCAGCTGATCGCGACAGAATTCTTGGAGAAGTGGCATTTATTCGTGCTTTGGGACATTTCACTGCGGTAAGAATGTATGCCCAAACTTATGGTTTCACCGCAGACAACTCTCACCCTGGTATTGCCGTTGTGACCAAAGTAACTACGCAACCTCAAGCCAGAGAATCAGTCGCCACTGCATATGCGAGCATTGAACAAGACTTAACAAACGCCATTGCAAAGCTCCCAGAAACGAACAACGGTTATGCAACCAAATGGGCAGCAAAAGCATTAATGGCTCAGGTAGCCTTCCAAAAAGGCGACTATGCTACCGCCGGAAACAATGCTCTTGAAGTCATTAATTCTGGTGCATTTACCCTTGCTGACACGGTTAATACTTTCCACTCTTCGGCGTTGTCTGAACACATCTACAGCATCATCAGCTACGGTGTAAACGATCAACGCAGCGGGGCTTACACCTCAAACTTTGCTGCTGGTGTTCCTGCAATCGTTTTAGCAAAACAGGTTTACACAGGCTTTAATAATGTAGACAATGACAAACGCCTAGGACAACTTGAAGTAATCAATAAAGGCGCACAGAATGAGTACATTAAAACCACCCAATTCGATGCTCCGTTTTTTGATGTACCTGTGTTGCACCTCACGCAAATGTACTACATCGCTATTGAGTCCCTCGCAAAACAAAATCAAGACTTAAATACGGCTATCACCTTGATGAATGCTTTGATCAATCGCGCTTATGTTATTCCCTCTACCCTTTCACCCACTGTAAATGCTACTGAAATTTTGACCCGTGTGCGTCAAGAACGTCGAATAGAATTAATGTTCCAAGGCGACAGAATTCATGAAATCAAACGCTTAGGCGCCATAGAAGGCGAAAGAATGTTTGTTCGCGGACACGAATGGAATTGCCCAGGCATGATGATGCAGTTCCCCATCACTGAAAAAACCGATATCTTCGAAATTAATCCAACAGGAGGATGCGACTAATGAAACATAATTTTAAACAAATCATATTTGCGCTGGTTTTGTCAATCTCTGTGATTGCCTGCAAACCCGAACCCAAAGAATTGGGTCCTCGCGCAAACCAAGTGGAAGGAATTCACGGCTCTTGGGTATTAACCAAAATTGATCAAATAGACGTGAACGTTGAGCTTGCATTCCAAGAAAGTGATACTCTTCTTGATGTAACTGCAGCCATGTTGAGTTCGGCCCCCATGGAAATCAGCTTTGATAAAGACAACCGCAACTTTGAAATTACTCAAGGCGCTGGATCTGAATTTTTTATTAATTACCAAGGAACTTGGGAATTTGATAACGACAATTATCCATC
>CAZGQS010000037.1:10522-12178 GCA_964527775.1 uncultured Rhizobium sp.
CCAGACCCCATCAACCCTAACGATTCTATCACCGTATGGGTAGATTTAAACAAATGTACCTTTGGTGGAGCACCTTCCTTGGCCTCTACTACCGATGATTTGTACATGTGGACCTGGTCTCCTAAAGAGCACCCTGTAGGACACCCATTACACAATGGAACTTGGGGAGCTTCTAACGATGCTTTGAAAGTTCAAAAGGCAGGCAACGGAGTTGTTTATTACAGAATGGTACCTACTGCTTTTTACGAAGTAACGGCGTCACAAGTGTATACATCACCCATCAAACTGTTAATTAAAAAGAAAGACGGTTCATTGGATTGTGGTGGTTCTGAGTGTAAAACCGAAGACCTTGAAATCAAGATTACTGCGCCTACCACTGGCCCTCAAAAACACTATCCATTCCCCAGAAAAAAGACCAAAGACACCTTGAGTATTAACCCCAATGATGTCATTACCCTTTTTTATGACCGCAAATTGGAAACCAACGACTCACTTAAAGACAAGGAAGATTTCTATTGTGTGGTAAAAGCACGTGTTGGAATGGACGCTAACGATTTCATCTTTTTTGTGGATGGAGATAACATCAAAGCGGCCGACAGGGATATCGCAGGGCGTGTGCCTCAAATGAAAATGAAAAACTACGGCAACGGCAAATTCGGATTGAGTTTCATTCCAAACAAAATGTTTGAATCTGTTAACACAGGTGGACAAAAGATCTTATCCATCCAATATAAAGTCATGCGTGGATATATTCGCAAACAATACGATTGGACGGTTGAATCACCCGAATACTGGTTCAATACCAACTGTAATTAATTAAGACCACAAATCAGAAAAAAGGCTCGGAAATCTATCCGAGCCTTTTTTTATTTAAATTTCTACCTCAATTTCATTTCGATAAACATCTTCCAAGGTTTCTGCTTTTCTGATTAAATGAGCTTGACCCTTGTAATACAGAACTTCGGCGGGTCTCAATCTGGCGTTGTAGTTATTGCTCATGGTAAAACCATATGCCCCTGCATTCTTGATCCTCAATACATCTCCTTCCCTCACTTCATTTAATTGTCTGTCATAACCCAAAGTGTCTGTTTCGCAGATATATCCAACTACACTATAGAGTCGTTTTATTCCATCGGGATTAGAAATATTTTCAATGTGATGGTAAGCATCGTAAAACATGGGCCTGATCAGGTGATTTTGTCCGCTATTCACTCCTACAAAAACGGTGGAGGTGGTCTGCTTAATGACATTGGCTTTCACCAAAAAAGAACCACTTTCGGAGACAATAAACTTTCCGGGTTCGAACCACAACTCTAATTCACGACCATAACGCCCACAGAACTCCTTAAATGCATCCGATATGCGTTGCCCTATAGATTGTATGTCTGTAACAATATCTCCGTCCTTATAGCCTACCTTGAATCCAGAACCAAAGTCCATGAATTCCAAATCAGGAAAACTCTCAGCGGCATCGAAAAGAAGTTCAGCTCCACGCAAAAAGACATCGGCATCTAGAATATCACTACCGGTGTGCATGTGTAAACCATTTACTTTGATTTTGTGTGATTGAACTACCCTTTGAACATGTCGCAATTGATAAATCGAAATTCCAAATTTAGAGTCAATATGTCCCACCGATATATGTGAATGTCCACC
>CAZGQS010000038.1:0-12112 GCA_964527775.1 uncultured Rhizobium sp.
CATTCAAACGACCACTGATACGAATCTTGATTCCATCAGCACCCATTTTCATAGTTCCTTGCAACGCATTCTTGATAGCACGCTTGTATGAAAAACGATTCTCAATCTGCTGAGCAATGTTCTCTCCTACCAACGCTGCATCCAATTCAGGGCGTTTTATTTCATGAATGTTAATTTGAACATCTTTGCCGGTAATACGCTTGATTTCCTCACGGATAGCGTCAACCTCCTGTCCACCTTTACCAATAACGATACCCGGACGAGCAGTATTGATGGTCAAAGTGATTCTCTTCAATGTACGTTCAATTACTACCTTGGCAATACCACCTTTTGGTATACGTGCCTTTAAGTATTTGCGGATTTTCTCGTCTTCTACGAGTTTGTCTCCGTAGTCATTACCACCGTACCAGCTAGAATCCCAGCCTCTGATAATTCCTAAACGCAATCCTATAGGGTTTACTTTCTGTCCCATTTTTTATTATTCCTCGTTTTGGGTGTTGTTAATTTTACTATCAATAATCACAGTTACGTGGTTACTTCTCTTTCTTTGTCTGTAACCTCTTCCTTGCGGAGCTGTTCTCAAACGTTTCATTGCTAAACCACCATCTACGTTAATGGATTTTACATACAAATCGCTTTCCTCAATGCGTGCATCATTATTGACTACACCCCAGTTAGCTATTCCACTTTTGATCAATTTACTTAAAAATATCGCATAAGTTGGCTTCTGGTTCCATTGAAGTATGCTCAATGCTTTCTCCACTCGCTGACCTCTTACTAAGTCAGCTACAAGACGCATCTTGCGGGGAGACAACGGACAATTTCTTAATATTGCTCTGGCTTCCATTACTTTTATTATTTACCGTGTCCTTTGTATGTACGGGTTGGTGCAAACTCACCTAACTTGTGTCCTACCATGTTCTCAGTCACATATACCGGAATGAATTTATTTCCGTTGTGAACCGCAAAGGTATGTCCTACGAAATCAGGAATTATCATTGAACGACGTGACCAGGTCTTAACAACAGACTTCTTGCTAGTTTCGTTCAGTACTTCGACCTTCTTCATTAACTTAATATCTACGAAGGGTCCTTTTTTTATCGATCTTGCCATTTTCGCTTATCTTATCGTTTATTTGTTGCGTTTAGATTTACGGCGCTCAATAATTAAGCGGCTTGTTCCTTTCTTAGGAGCACGTGTCTTTTGTCCTTGTGAATAGATAAGGTTTCTAGAACGTGGTTGACCTCCTTTGTTACGGCCCTCACCACCACCCATGGGGTGATCGACAGGGTTCATCGCTGCTGGACGTGTACGTGGTCTTCTTCCTAACCATCTGCTACGACCAGCTTTACCTTTTACCTCTTGGCTATGTTCGCTGTTAGATACAGAACCTATGGTTGCCATACAAGCACCTAAGATTAAACGACTTTCACCTGAAGGCAATTTGATAGCCACATATTTTCCTTCTTTTGCCATCAACTGAGCATATGAACCAGCACTACGGCAAATTCTTCCGCCTTGTCCTGGTGCCATTTCTATGTTGTGAATCAAAGATCCCAAAGGCATTTCTATCAAAGGAAGTGCATTTCCAACTTCTGGAGGAACACCTGAACCTTGCTCAATCTTTTGTCCAACTTTGATTCCAGAAGGAGCAATAATGTAACGCTTCTCGCTGTCAGAATACTGAACTAAACAAATAAACGCTGAACGATTAGGATCGTATTCTACTGTTAAAACTTCACCAGCAATTCCTGGTTTATTTCTTTTGAAGTCAATCATACGGTAGCGACGCTTATGTCCACCACCAATGTACTTCATGGTTGTTCTACCCTGGTTATTTCTACCACCCGATTTTTTGATGGGGGCTAACAAAGACTTTTCAGGCTTGCTAGCGGTAATCTCTTCAAACGTATTTGCTACGCGAAAACGAGTACCGGGGGTCATGGGTTTTAATCTACGTACTGCCATTTCTTAGATGTTTTCAAAAAAATCAATGTTAAACCCTTCTTTTAATGTAACAAAGGCCTTCTTATACTTGTTAGTATATCCGGAGATTTGGCCTGTGCGGCGATTTCTGCGCGCTTTCCCCCGTTGAATCATGGTGTTCACTGAAGCTACTTCTACTTGATAGAAATCTTCAATGGCTTTCTTGATTTCGTCTTTAGTAGCTGTGTGATCTACTACGAAACCGTACTTACCCTTCTTATCCATCAAAGAACTAGACTTTTCAGTCACCAATGGCTTTTTCAGTATCATGATTAATTGTTCTCTTGAATTTTAGCGATTGCACTTTCAGTGATGATCAAATTCTTCGCCTTCAATACTTCGTAAGTATTGATATCCCCAGCAGTCATCACTGTGTTACCAGGTATATTGCGACCAGACAAATACACGTTGCGGTTCAAAGATGGAGTAACAAATAAGTTTCTACCATTTACTTTCAATGCAGCCAACAATGATTTGAATTCTGATGTTTTTGGTGTTGCCATATCGAAATCTTCAACAACCAAAATAGCTTGTTCTTGGGCTTTGTAAGACAAAGCAGAAAAACGAGCCAATTGCTTTAATTTCTTATTCAACTTAAAGCTGTAGTCTCTAGGACGTGGACCGTGAATACGAGCACCACCTACATAAATACCACTCTTCAAAGAACCATGACGAGCTCCACCTGTACCCTTTTGACGGAAAATCTTACGGGTTGAACGTGAAATCTCTGTACGATCTTTTGTCTTATGCGTTCCTTGACGCTGATTAGCCAAGAACTGTTTTACGTCCAAGTAGATGGCGTGATCGTTTGGCTCAATGGCAAAAATTTCTTTTGACAATGTAACTGTACGACCAGTTTCTGCACCTTGTTTATTTAATACTTTCAGTTCCATGACTTACTTCTCAATTAATACGGTTGAACCATTGTGACCAGGGATAGAACCCTTTACCACTACCAAATTTTTCTCAGTGTCTATTTTCAATATAGCCAAGTTCTGAGATTTAACTCTTGAACCTCCTGTTCTACCTGCCATACGAGTACCTTTAAATACACGTGCTGGGAACGAACAAGCACCAATTGATCCAGGAGCACGCAAACGGTTGTGCTGACCGTGTGTAGATTCACCTACACCCGAAAAGCCGTGACGTTTAACAACCCCTTGGAAACCTTTACCTTTTGATGTACCAACGATGTCAACAAATTCACCTTCTTCGAAAAGGCTTGCATCAATCACTGTACCCAATTGTACGTCTCCAGACCAATCTCTGATTTCTACAACTTCAGTCTTAGCATCAGTATTCGCTTTTGAAAAGTGACCCTTCTCTGCTGAATTTACTTTGCGTTGTTTCTTATCTCCAAAAGCAATCTGTACTGCGTTGTAGCCATCGTTGCTATCGTTTTTAACTTGAGTTACTACACAAGGACCAGCTTGAATTACAGTACATGCAACTCTCTTGCCATTAGCATCAAAGATGCTGGTCATGCCCAATTTTTTACCAATCAATCCGTTCATGACTCTTATAATTTAATTTCAACCTCAACACCACTTGGAAGTTCAATCTTCATCAATGCGTCTACGGTCTTTGTTGAACCATTAAAAATGTCAATCAAACGCTGGTATGTGCAGTATTGGAACTGCTCGCGCGCTTTCTTGTTTACGTGTGGTGAACGCAAAACTGTGTAAATCTTTTTGCGTGTTGGTAGAGGCACTGGACCGCTTACTACGACCCCAGTTGTGCGTACCGCCTTAACGATCTTCTCTGCTGATTTGTCCAACAAAGTGTGATCGAAAGACTTTAATTTGATTCTTATCTTTTGACTAACCATTTCAGTTGTTTCTTTCTTTTAATTTAATTAACCGCGTGCGTTAACTTTCTTTAATACCTCTTCAGCGATGTTTCTTGGAGTTTCTGCGTAGTGGCTAAATTCCATGGTGCTGTTCGCACGACCTGAAGTGATTGTTCTCAATGCAGTTACATATCCAAACATCTCACTCAACGGAACTTTTGCCTTAACTACTTGTGCTCCTCCTCTTTCATCCATACCTTCCATTTGACCACGACGACGGTTCAAGTCACCCATTACGTCACCGGTGTTTGCATCTGGAGTTACCACTTCAAGTTTCATGATAGGCTCTAGCAATACTGGATTACATTTACGAGCAGCATCACGGAAACCTTGCTTAGCAGCGATTTCGAACGACAATGAATCAGAGTCAACGGGGTGGAAAGATCCATCGAACAAACGAACTTTAATCTTATCAATACCGTATCCAGCTAAAACACCATTGTGCATCGCAGCTTTGAATCCTTTTTCCACAGATGGTACAAATTCACGAGGAATAGAACCACCCACGATTTCATTTACGAATTGAAGACCTTCACCAGCCCAGTCAGCGTCAGCTGGACCTAATTCGAATTGAATATCGGCGAACTTACCACGACCACCTGTTTGCTTTTTGTAAGTTTCACGGTGAGTAGTGCTAGTGGTTAGCGCTTCTTTATAATTTACTTGAGGAGCACCTTGGTTACACTCAACTTTAAACTCACGACGAAGGCGGTCTACGATGATGTCCAAGTGCAATTCACCCATACCTGAGATTACGGTTTGTCCGGTCTCATCATCTGTGTGAACTTTGAAAGTAGGATCCTCTTCAGCCAATTTAGCCAAAGCCATACCCAACTTATCAGTATCTGCCTGAGTTTTTGGCTCAATAGCCAATCCAATTACTGGCTCAGGGAATACCATAGATTCTAGGATAATTGGGCTCTTTTCAGCACACAATGTATCACCAGTTTTAATATCTTTAAATCCTACAGCAGCACCAATATCACCAGCACCAAGATAGTCAATAGGATTTTGCTTATTAGCATGCATTTGGAACAAACGAGAAATACGCTCCTTGTTGCCTGTACGCATGTTCAAAACGTATGAACCAGCATCTAACTTACCTGAGTAAGCACGGATGAAGCACAAACGTCCTACGTAAGGGTCAGTTGCAATTTTGAATGCTAATGCAGAGAATGGCTCGCTATAATCAGGTTTGCGGGTAATTTCTGCTTCGGTATCAGGGTGAGTACCTTTGATTTCTCCGATATCAATTGGAGAAGGCATCAATTCCATCACCATATCAAGCATGGTTTGAACTCCTTTGTTTTTGAAAGAAGAACCACACATCATAGGAACCAATTTCAAATCAATAACTGCAGCACGCAATGCATTCAAGATTTCTCTTTCAGTGATTGAAGTTGGATCTTCGAAAAATTTCTCCATCAAAGATTCATCGTACTCAGCAACAGATTCAAGTAATTTTTCTCTCCACTCGGTAGCTTCTTCAACCATATCAGCAGGGATATCAATTACTTCGTATGTCATACCGTGATCGCTTTCATTCCAAATCATACCACGGAAGTTGATCAAGTCAACAACTCCTTGGAACTTGTCTTCAGCACCAATTGGTAACTGAAGTGGAACCGCGTTACTACCTAACATAGTTTTAACTTGGCCCACTACGTTCAAGAAGTCAGCTCCAGAACGGTCCATTTTATTCACGAAACCGATACGTGGAACTTTATAGTTATCAGCCAAGCGCCAGTTTGTTTCAGACTGAGGTTCAACACCATCCACTGAACTAAACAAGAAAACGAGACCATCCAATACACGCAAAGAACGATTTACCTCAACGGTAAAATCTACGTGACCTGGAGTATCGATGATATTAATATGGTATTTTTCACCACGGTAGTTCCAGAAAACGGTAGTAGCTGCAGAGGTAATGGTAATACCACGCTCCTGCTCCTGCGCCATCCAGTCCATAGTAGCTGCTCCATCGTGTACTTCACCAATTTTGTGGTTAACACCAGAATAGAACAAAATTCGCTCAGTGGTAGTTGTTTTACCAGCGTCAATGTGAGCGGCAATACCAATGTTTCTCGTATATCTTAAATCGCGTGACATGTTTTCAATTATGCTCTAAAATGTGAGAATGCTTTGTTTGCTTCAGCCATTTTGTGAGTATCTTCTTTCTTTTTTACAGAAGCACCTTCACTTTTTGAAGCTGCAACGATTTCCGCTGCCAACTTTTCGGCCATAGACTTTTCGTTTCTTCTGCGAGAGTAGTTAATCAACCATTTCATTCCTACCGCTACGCGTCTTCTCTGAGGAATCTCAGTAGGGATCTGGAAAGTAGCTCCACCCACACGACGAGCCTTTACTTCTACAGCAGGCATTACGTTGTTCATTGCTTTTCTCCAAGTCTCAATACCAGGCTCTTCAGTCACCTTACGTTCAACAATATCAATGGCATCGTAGAAAATCTTCAATGCAGTTGACTTTTTACCATCGTACATCATTCCGTTTACAAAACGAGTAACTAACTGATCGTTGAACTTAGGATCAGGAATCAATATGCGTTTTTTAGCGCGCGTTTTTCTCATGGCTTAACTAGTGATTATTTTTTAGCTTTTGGCTTTTTGGTTCCGTATTTACTTCTTCTTTGATTTCTACCTTCAACACCTGCAGTGTCTAATGCTCCACGTACAATGTGGTAACGAACACCCGGAAGATCTTTTACCCTTCCGCCGCGAACCAACACAATACTGTGCTCTTGCAAGTTGTGGCCCTCTCCAGGGATGTAGGCATTCACCTCTTTACCGTTGGTCAAACGCACACGCGCAACCTTACGAAGCGCTGAGTTTGGCTTCTTAGGCGTAGTGGTATATACACGGGTACAAACACCGCGTCTCTGTGGACAAGAATCCAATGCAGGAGACTTACTCTTTACCACAATCTCCTGGCGACCTTTTCTAATTAACTGTTGAATAGTAGGCATATTTTTTCCCAAAAAGGACGGCAAAATTAAGATTATTTTTTGTCATTATCAACACATGCTCCAAAAAAATATTGATTTTCATTGAAAACCATCAAAAACTCCCATCTGCATTCATTAAATCTATTTGTGATTTCCTTTCAATATCTTTGTATTTACGTAAAAATATCCCCCGAAAACAACCTAAATCCCCGTTTTTACGTCTATGACCACATAATTATACTCTCAATTCAATTTATGAATCTCATCAAAAATATTTTTATCGCTGCCAGCCTTTTTATTTCTAATGTTGCGCTCGCTCAAGATGAACCTACCTCCGGTGCCCTTGGTTTTCGAGAACGCATTTATGATTTTGGTACCCTAGAAGAAAGTATGCGATTTGCTACCCACCGTTTTATTTTTAAAAATACCGGTACCACCCCCGTAAAAATTTTGAATGTAGAAACTAGCTGCGGTTGTACCACCCCCACCTGGTCTGAAAACGAAATTAAACCCGGCGATAGCGGATTTGTTGACGCGCGCTACGAAACCACCAACCGCCTCGGAACTTTCAATAAAACCATCACTGTTTACTCCAATTCAAAAATCAATCCCATCCAATATCTTGATATCAAGGGAAACGTTATTCGTCCCCAACCTGTCACTTCAGGCGCGCCCATTCCCAATATAGGAAATCTTCAAGCTGACCTTATCAATCTGACTTTTGATCCACTGCTCGACAATCAAATCCTCAAAAAAGAATTTAGGCTCACCAACAACAGTGATTTTACTGCTACCATTCAGCCGCTTGGCCCGGGAAGCACTCCTGATTATATTACCATTGAAGGATTTCCCCAGTCGCTCGAACCCGGTGAATCGCAAAAAGTCATCGTTACCATTGACGGTAATAAAGCTCCTTCTTATGGTTTCGGGGGATTTGAAATTCCGGTAATTTCTAGCAGTTATGGGAACTTTTATTTAGGCATCAATGTTAGTTACAACCGTAAACAATACTTCCCCACTTTGAGCGCCAAGAAATTGAAAAAGGCCGCTAAACTTGTTGTTACTCCTACTTCACTCAATTTTGGTGAGGTGCCTTCCGGCGGATATTTAAACGGACATTTTGACTTTAAAAACGACGGAAAATCACCGCTCACCATTCACCAAATGATACCTGACTGCCCTTGCATCACATTGACCGTTCCCAAAACAACCTTGGCTCCTGGAGAAACCATGAGAGTGAAAGTTCTTTTCGATACTGTCACTAAAAATGGAAAAAAAGGAATTGGCATTTGGATTGTAAGCAACGATCCCGCGCAACCAGAAAGAAATATTTGGGTGCAAGCTACGTTTCCTGAAATCAAGAAACGTCAATGTGCTGATTGTCCTTTTTGATTATCTTAGGTTATGATAAACGTTTTGAACGTCATCATCGCCTTCCAACCTCTCTACTAAATCAAGAACCTCTTGCGCCTGAGCTTCGTCTAAATCCACATAGGAATTAGGAATATATTGCAGCTCGGCGTTGAGTACTTCTATTTTCAGGTCTTCAAGTGCTTTTTGCATCTGACCAAAATCAGTAAAAGCGCTGTAAACGTAAACATCTTCCTCATCAAAAGCAAAGTCTTCCAAGCCGTGGTCAATCAGTTCAAACTCAAACTCGTCTAAATCTTTCCCTCCGAGAGATGATTTAGCAATTTTAAACACCCCTTTGCGGGTAAAATTAAAATCTAAAGACCCGGTTTTACCCAATGAACCTCCGCCCTTGTTGAAGTGCATACGAACATTGGCTACCGTTCTGGTAGGATTGTCAGTTGCGGTTTCTACCACTACCCCCACACCGTGAGGAGCATAACCTTCATAACGAACCTCTTCATAGTCGCCTTCGGTCTTGCTGATGGCTCTTTTGATCGCCGCATCAACACGATCTTTGGGCATATTCACGTTCTTGGCATTTTGGATGGCCAAGCGCAAACGCGGGTTGTAATCGGGATTTTCACCGCTCATTTTCACGGCAATCGCGATTTCCTTACCTAGTTTAGTAAACTGCTTTGCCATACGGTCAAAGCGAGCGAACATCTTATGTTTGCGTTTTTCGAATATCCTTCCCATACAAATCCAAATTTTGGACTGCGAAGTTATAAAAGTCTGTGCAGAAATCTCAATGTGAATGCAGAGTAGAAAACTAAAATCTGCGTTGCCTTAGAATTCAGCCGTTTGCAAATGGGCTAATTTGCCGTTTGCTTTCACATTCACGCGAACCTGTCTCAATAAGAATTCTTTCAACTCAATGCCTGAGTATTTCAGCAGAAAGGGCAAAATACTCTTGCTGGGATGCATATTGGGCATGGTATTGACATCTAGTATGAAAGGCATGTGATTCCAAATTCTGAAATCAACTCTAGAAACATAGCTCAATCCTAAAACGTGGTGAATTTGAACTGCCGACATTTCTAAATCTTTCAAAACTGACGGTTCTAGAGTGTACTCCATGTCTCTCTGTGTAGAACCGAAAGAGCTTCCAGCAACATAAACCGCTCTGTGAGGATACGGAACAATCTCTGCTGGTTTTAGAGTTTCATAATCATTTCCATCTGAGTTTGGTATAACAGCCACTGAAAATTCGCGACCCACCAAATATGGCTGAACCAACGATTCAGAATCTAAAACAGCATTTGACAAAAATTCAAAGTTCTCAGAATCATTATCTAAAATAGAAATTCCTCTGTGACAACCACCAAAACGAGGTTTTACAATGACCTTTCCCGCGTAATCATTCAATGCCTTAATGGTTCTGAACGATGTAGCTGTTTTAATACCTTGCTCAATGCACAAATCTTCTACGAGTAATTTATCTTGTGCTGCATCTTGAGCTTTACCACTGCTGCTCAAATGATTGATTTCATGCAAATCTAAAAATTGTGCTACTTCGGCCTGACTGTAATGTCCAAATCCATAGCACAAATTAAAAACCACGTCAAATGTTTGAAGAAACTCTCCAAATTCAGGAGTAGGTTCAGTCATGTGAATGACAGTTGCGTCAAATTCTCCTACCAAGGCATGATAAATACTAGAAATAGTGGAAAAATCTATATTCTCTTTCCAAGGTGTAAAACGACTATCGGCATATAAAATTGCTGCCGTGGGCAAAGAGAAAACTTGACTCATTTACCGGCAAAATTACTTGGCCAAAACGCGGGCCAATGTTACCAAATTGTTAACTTTATTGTATTTTTAGACAAACTTTAACCAAGATATCAATACCAAATTGACCATCAATATTATACTGAAACAATTATTTAGATTAATACGTAATTTAGCAGACTACACATGAATTTGAAAGCTCTATCCCTCTCACTAGTTGTTGCTCTGTTTGGTCAAATACATTCCCAAAGTCTATCGCCAGTGTCTCTTGAAAATTATAAACGGTCTGTTTTTCTTTCCTGGGGATTTTCACCTGACCTTAACAATCGTCATCTTTCCAGCTCTAGCAATGATCCGTTTGTGCATGATATCATCCGTATGAGAAATTCAAATGAAACCCGTCTCATGGGTTACTCAACTCAATTAAATCTTGCTGTATCTATGTCCCCAAATACGTCCATCGAAATGGGGCTTGGCTACCGAAATATGGGTTATTCAAGCTTCAATGTAAATATCATGACTGATAATTCCTTTTATGTTGGAGATATATACGACCGTTTCCATTACTGGGCAATTCCACTTAATTTCAGGCAAACCTTCGGAAAAAGAAAATGGCAGCTAACTTATCATGTAGGTATGTCTGCGAATTTTTTTCGATTTCAAAAGTCTCAAATCATTTCGGTTTCAGACCCTTCTCAACCAAACATTACCAGAAAAAACATGGATGGGAAATCGACCTACAGCAGATTCAATTTAATACCTAGTATTGGATTGGGCGCCACCTACAACATCAATTCTAAATCAAAAATTAGCATTGAACCTACCTTCAGATATTCACTGTTTAGTCTCACACACAATACCCCTATTGAGGGATATTTATACAATACAGGAGTAAATCTTACGTATCAATTGAAGTTGAATTAATCCTTTTTCCGACCTTTGTGTCATGAAGGATGTTTTTGTAATTGACATTACCCGCACCGCGGTTGGAAAATTTAGTGGTACCCTCGCATCGGTTCGCCCTGATGATTTAGCCGCCGGAGTAATAAAATCCATCGTTAGCAGAAATCCCCAGATAGACTACTCAGAAGTTGACGAAGTCATTTTTGGCGCAGCCAATCAGGCGGGTGAAGACAACAGAAACGTAGCTCGTATGGCCTCTCTCTTGGCTGGAATACCCGAATCGGTTCCTGGATACACCGTGAATCGTTTGTGCGCATCGGGATTACAAAGCATCCAAAACGCATACATGGCCATTAAAAGCGGTGAAGCGAACCTTATCATAGCGGGCGGTACCGAAAGCATGACTCGTGCACCTTTTGTTATGGCCAAAGCCGAAGCGGCATTTTCGCGCACCCCTGAAATTTACGATACCACCATTGGATGGAGATTCACCAACAAATCATTGTCTAAACTGCATCACCCATTCTCTATGGGAGAAACAGCTGAAAACGTGGCTGAAAAATTCAACATCACCCGTGAACGCCAAGACCAATTTGCTTACGAGTCGCAGTTAAAATGGCAACAAGCTCATGATCGCGGCGACTTCATTGATGAAATCACCCCTATTCACATCCCCCAAAAGAAAAAAGACCCTATTATTTTTCAAACAGATGAACATCCTCGTTTGAGCACCCCTGAAGTTTTGGCTACCTTGTCTCCCGCCTTCCGTTCTAATGGAAGCGTAACCGCTGGAAACTCATCGGGCATCAATGACGGCGCTGCTTGTTGTTTGCTTGCCAGTGAGGACATGGTTAAGAAGTACAACCTCACTCCCATGGCTCGAATTGTTAGCTTTGGCATTGCCGGAGTGGATCCAGCTATCATGGGAATTGGACCCGTGCCAGCCACTCAACAAGCCCTTGCGAAGGCAGGACTGTCCATTGACCAACTCGACATCATGGAATTGAACGAAGCTTTCGCAGCACAAGTTCTTGCCAGCATCGATGCTTTAAAAGCAGACCCCAACAAGGTAAATCTAAACGGCGGAAGCATAGCCATTGGCCACCCTCTCGGCGCCTCAGGCACCCGCATATCTGCCACCTTATTGCATCAAATGAAACGCAACCCCTCACTTAAATATGGCCTAGCCACCATGTGCATTGGCGTAGGACAAGGCTCCGCGATTATATTTGAGAGGGTATAATTTCAGTTATCGGTTATCGGTTATCGGT
>CAZGQS010000039.1:0-10889 GCA_964527775.1 uncultured Rhizobium sp.
GTTGAAACTCTGGTGCTGATGGGCGGAATCGAACCGTCGACCTACTGATTACGAAATATACAATCAATTATATAAATCATTGATTTAAAACGATATTATTTCATAGTAGTCAAGTAAGTAGTATAGTATGAATTGCCACTTTAGCAATAAAACTAGTCTGGTTTTCATGACTTTGGGGATAGTAACCCAATCTTTTTATTGGCAGGCGCTAATCATTTCCGACTAAAGATCTCAAACTTGCCATCCCCCTCGATCTCAATACCATCCCACCTCCTTTAACGAAAACGAGGTGGACGCATGCAAGACAACAACTCATCCTTAACCCAATTGCACAAACTCATTCGATCCCTTCGCAAACAGGAAATCGAGCAGATCCAACAGCAGTATGGCGATGCTCTTAAACAGATTGCATCTATTGCGAGGGAAAACAACTTATCTCTCGAACATATTCAGATTGCGTTGTCGGTTCGAATACCGAGAGAGGAGAGGCAAGAACGAGTTCCGAAAAAAATTCGCAAGAAACGAGATGACGAGATGACAGACTTTTCCGTACACGATTCGGGGATCAAATAAAAATTGTCTTGTGCTGGATTTTTCAATCGTATCACTGGAGATATCCACAATTCGCAACACAGAATAGTTCAAAATTCTTTGCAGACTTATATGTAGTAACCGCGACTTGATATGACAGTTACCCGATTTGATCGATATAGTTGTTGGATCAAGTCTGCACTATTACTACAAAGATTAAAATGGTTTCTCCTCTCCTTTACATTTTTCAGATACCAGGGTCCATCCGCGTCGCAATCTATCAACACTGCATCGATCACTTTCACATTCAAAGACACTAGGCAATCCTTCGATTTGAGAATGAAATTTGGTGTAATTATTTTGATCAAAAAAATCGAGACTTTTTACCCCAAAAGATTTGCTAAATCTGACAGTCTGAAAATTACCGGAATTCAAATTCAATCCGCCAGAAAAAATCGAATTGATTTCTTTCATAATCGGTCGCTTGACGCCGAATGTATTTAATTGTCTTTCCGCATCAAGATTTGATAAAAAAAGAATCGCTTTTTGATGACTTTTATCGATTGCCAATCTGTAGTAACACCCATCTTTTACAAATTTAGACGGATACCAAAACATCATTCCGGTTGAATCTTCTTCAAACCCCGATGCGTAATTTAAAACCTGAGCAACAACATCTTCTTTTGCTCGCTGACGCTGCTCGGTCACAAATTTTTTATGGGCATTATCTAGTTCGATTTTATAATTTTTTACAGAAGAATCAACTCTACTCTTCGCCTTTTCTAAAAAATTATTGATTGCTTTTTTAAACGCCTTATCATGCTCGCGTGAAAACTCACTCTTTGGAATGCCACCACTTAGAAATTTTTTTTGCAGATCTTTCAATGACTCAAATTCACTGTCAGATATTTGAAAAACCTCACCTACTATTGCATTTGCAAAATCAAAGAGCGCGTCAAAATTTTCGCTTTGGTTAAAATTCTTTAACATCTCGCTAAAATTTTTTATAAACCCTGTGCAGAATGCTAGTTTCGGAGAATCATTAAGAAAAAAGAAATAGGTTTGAATATCTTCTGTATCGGTTTTGTTCACAAAAGATATTGTTTCATTATATTTTTTCTTACCGATATTTTCTCTTCTTTTTACTTCATCAGAAGTAATAGTATTGACAAATTGTGAGCATGGAAAAATTTGCTGCATATGTAGATCAAGTGGGTCTTTTTTCTGGGATGCGGCGTTGCTTATATGAATTACACCAAGATATAAAATTAGACAAAGGAAAAATATTTTCTTTTTCATATGCTTCATAAATCACCTGTCGAGAAGTTTTTGATTATTACGAATCATTTGAGAGAATCTAGCAACGATAAGATTGATACAGGTATTTTTACACCCCGTATAGTTTTCAAACACGTGCTTGCCAACCTGACCTCGGTCAGTACCCTCCAAATCGTCGTTCTGATATCTGGGAGGGTTTCTTCATGTCCACAGTCTACGGTTACGTTCGGGTTTCGTCCATCGCCCAGGTCGATGGGGAGTCTCTAGACACACAGTCAAAACAAATACAGTCCTACGTCGTGTCCAAAGGTTGGACGGTCAATCTGCAGAACATCTACGTAGAGGCAGGTGTCAGCGGCGGAACTGACTTTCAAGATCGTCCTGAAGGTCACAACCTGATATCGGTTCTGCAATCAGGTGACACGGTAATCTTCACGAAACTTGATCGCGCGTTTCGTAATGTAAGAAATGCATTCAATACTCTGCACGACCTCAAAGAGCGAGGTGTCAATGTTCATTTCTTGGACTTGGGCGGTGAGGTAACTGGCAACGGCGTGGGAGCAATCGTATTTGCTGTCATGTCCAGTTTCGCGTCATTTGAGCGGGAGCGCATCGCAACTCGTATTCGTGAAGTCAAGCAGATGCAGAAGGCACAGGGAAAGTTCGTTGGAGGACGACGGGCGTTCGGTTTCGAGGTGTTGGATGGAGTAAAAGTGCCCAAAGACGATGAGCAAAAGATCATCTCTGAGATGCGATTAATGAAATCCTCTGGTTCAAGTCTAAAAGACATTCAGACCTGGTTAAAGTCAGAGAAGAAGATAATTTTTTCGAGAATGGGGGTTAGGGGAATACTGAAATCAGAAAACCAATTGAACAAAGTCTCGTGATCGTTTGTGATACTGCCTTCGCACTTCCTGTGAGAACTGCTTTCCCGCCATGCTAGGTCATCAGGATAAATAAATACAAGATCTATCAAAACTCTTGGAGACCGAATGAAAAACAAAGAAAACTTATCAACGAACTTGCACCTCAGAATTTCACCGGGAATGAGAGAAAAAATTACAGAGATTGCTAACTCTTACGGCATGAAGAATTCAACTCTATCAAGGATAATTTTGATGCGTCACCTGAACGAATATTCAAAGAATAGGTTATTTGCTTGATGATTAGAGAACTACAAATCCTTGATCGAGAACTAAGAAAAGCAAACAATACGATGTTGTTCCGCAGGGACTTCCAATTGTATGAGAGGGACTTTTTGAGGGATGCAAAGAAATTTCTCTCGTCTGTTGAAAAGTCTGCAAAGAAAGAAAAATTAAACAACGTAATTTTGATCGCAATCACTAGATCTTAATGTCAATATCCCTTGCACAATTGCGAAAACAATACCTTTCAAGGAATTCCGAAAGATATCTTAGAAAACTTGAGAGAAAAATATTCGATGGTGAAAACATTTCGAAGAAAGCGCTCATAGAGGCAATCCGTAGGTTCGTTTGCGCGAAACTCAAATGTACCTCTTTGGGCACAGAGGAAATTGTTGCTTTCAGTGATCTGACTCTGAATTTGTCTGCAATTGCGGAAAAAGTTTTTGAGTATGGCGAGTCTGCAGCAGACAAAATCTCTTCACTTTCCTTCTCTATTGAGACCGCCGAACCGTTTCAGAAATGATCTTCCTCGCGATCTTTCGGATCCGCTGATCGTACTCCCCACTTATCAATTGCTTCACTCAATGTCCATTCCTCGCCATCAAGGATTGGAATGTTGATATGCGCCGGATCTTTAAATGAAACCGATGCACTTCGTCCTAATTTCTTCTCAGCACCGAGCGTCTCAATAGTTCTAAACTTTGTATATTTTGTGTCGATCATGAACCGGGGAAGTCTAATAACGTTGCTTATTGAATGGTGTGGGAAAGTAAATCGTTTTCGGATTGCAAATATACGATTCTGTTCGTAAGGGTAAGTTTTGCCATTTTACTTATCATATGTACCAGTTTGGCAATATGTGATGATGGATACGTCAGATACCCGCGCCCCTCATCTGCGGAAAGAGATGGATCATCCGAAAAATTAATTAAAAGAAATGAATCCCTCGGTGACTCTCTTGCCGACGACACACAAGAAGACTTGCTTGAGTCGAAGGGTTACGTTTTTTTCCCGCCCAGAGAGAAGAATCGCAAATCCATCGTCACAAAATCTGTATCGACACAAGAAACATCGTTAGATGCGACACAGCAAGTTCAGCAACCCATGCAGGATTTGCCAGATTTGCAAACGACTAATGCTGATTCATTTGAGAGAGATGTATCAATCAAGGTGTCACCGGTCGCAAACATAGTACCGCCACCAGGAAACTCTAAATCAGGACCTCCCAATGAAGCGAAGTTGAATCCAACGGTTGAGTTTAAATTTAACGAAAGTACTCGAGCACAGTTTACAGAAAATCATGCAAATTTTGAGCATAAGGACATTCTTCGGGGCGAAACCACTCACCTTCAAGTAGGAAGAGATTCATTTGGGAATACCGTTGTTGGAGGAAAAATAGGCAAGATTGTTAATAACAATTTTGCAGTTGGTGCAAACGTTTCATTCTCAGACAAAAGGAACGATCTCAATGTATCAGGCGCACTATTTAATGACTCCAAGAGAATTCAAATCCGAGGATCTCTTGGATTGATGCGAGGTTCTCAGGGGGTAAATTTCTACTCTGGGTACTCTAATGTTGATTTGCAGCAAGTAAGTCGATTGCTGGCAATTTCATATTTGCCTGAGTTATCGGAATCGCAGATTTTTGAACTCGTTGGAATTAAAGTTTGGGACTCTCAAGCAAAGCAATTGTCTATGCTTGATGGCAGATATGTTTCAACTGAAACTACCAATTCTTACGACACTTACCTTGATCCTAGAAGACTGTCTGAGGGCAAGTTGTATGGATACTCAGGCACAGTTAGGTTAAGACTTGGGACGAATTTCTCGATTGAACACTCGCTCGGACGAGAAAGACTTTATTTTCCTTTCGCGGACGGAACATTCGAAGATAAGCAAAAAGTTTATTCGAGCACTGTATTGAAATGGGCATTAAACGAACGCTCAAGTGCCCAAATTGGATTGTCGTCCGGTGCTTTTGAACGTAAAGAGAGTTTGGACTTCACATACGATGGGTTAACTCTAAGCATCTTAAATGCGGAAGGACTTGCCGGGCAAAAAGATTATTGGTCAGCAGGAATTGCATATAACTTGACCCATCAGAGATCGAAAGGTTTCTCAACCTTAGGTGCATCACCATCGAGAAACGGTACAGTGAGTGTCATGTCGGTCTTGGAATCGATATCGTCAAGACCAACAGAGTTTCCACAAACATTTACCGTTAAGAATGATCCTACGTCAGTAAGGTTGGTATCTTCGATTGCAAAGGGCGTAATTTCATGGCAATCGACAGGATCCCTAGGTACTTTCTACGATAGTGCTTCACCGTCGAGACAGAGCATCTCCATTCAATTGCAATCTTCAAATTCCAATGGATATGCAGTCTCATACGCAACATCCGTTACGAGCGGAACACTCCCGCCTGGTCTGACGATTAGTCCGAGTGGACTCATATCGGGCAGCGCGGCAGCAGTCAATGCTGATACTACCTATACGTTTCAAGTCACAGCAAAATCTAGCGGAGCGGTAGATGTTGTAAGTGCCCCATTGTCCATAACAATCAAAGCACCAAACACAATCGTTTGGAATTCAATTGGGTCGCTGGGTGATTTCAATGATTCGGTAGCACCCTCAAGAGCAAACGTCCAGATTCAACTATCAGCGTCTTCAAGTTCTGGCGCAGCGGTTACTTTTGGAACAACACTTGCGAGTGGCGCTCTTCCACCCGGATTAAGTATTTCTTCTGCTGGATTGATATCAGGCACTGCTGCAGCAGTTGCTTCTGATACTACGTATTCATTTACGATTAATGCACATGCTACCGATGCGCCTGTTTCTACAAGTCAGACGCTAACAATAACGATTAGAAAACCTCAATCGATCATTTGGACATCGTTTGGATCTCTTGGCACCTTCAACGATAGCGCTTTTCCTTCAAGAAGCAATATCAGTATACAGTTACAGTCATCAAGTACAAATGGTGGAGCAATCACATATAGCACGACACTTGCCAGTGGGTCTTTGCCGAGCGGATTAACTTTGTCATCATCGGGATTGATTTCTGGAACTGCGAATGCCGTTTTGACGGATACAACGTACAATTTTTCAGTAGTGGCATCTTCACCCAATGTACCATCGTCAACGAGTTCTAATCTGAGCATAACAATTAAAGCGGCAAATGCCATTACTTGGAATTCTTCTGGACTCCTAGGAACGTTTAACGAATCATCGTCTCCTTCAAGGTCAAGTATTTCAATACAACTCGCAGCAACATCAAGTACTGGCAGTCCAATTACCTTTGACACCACCCTTGCCAGCGGGGCGCTGCCACCCGGGTTGACGCTATCTTCTAGTGGACTTATTTCCGGAACTGCTGCTGCGGTCTCGTCTGACACTACATACTCCTTTGCGGTGACCGCAAATAGTCTTGACTCTCAACCTACAACAAGTCCCACATTAACCATCGTCGTAAAGAGTCCTGATGCGATCACTTGGGTTTCGTCTGGGTCGATTGGATCGTTCAATGATGCGTTCGCGCCATCCAGATCATCTGTAAGTATTCAACTAGTCGCAATATCTGCATCTGGTGACGCTGTTGTCTACAACACGACATTAGTATCTGGAAGTCTTCCGCCGGGACTGACTCTAAGTTCCACAGGACTGATTACCGGCACTGCATCTGCGGTTTCGTCAGATACAACTTTTTCATTTAGAGTTGCAGCATCAACTGCTAATTCTGGATCAATTACAAGCACCGATTTAAGTATCACAATTAAAGCACCAGTATTAGTTAGATTCACAACTTCTGGAGTTTCCGTTCTGAGCGGTTCTCCTACTGTTACATCTAACTCGATCATATTTCCATCGGGGTTGAGTGCTGCTGAGATCGTTATCCTCGGCGGCGGTGGTGGTGGCGCTAATGGCGATGGAGGTGGCGGCGGTGGCGCCGGTGCTCTGCTGATTGCGTCCAGTTACGCTGTGGTCTCACAGACAACGTATTCAATTTCAGTTGGTCGGGGTGGAACTGGCGGTGGTGCACTAGGTACATGTGGAGCAGGCGAAGATGGCATTGCCACGACGTTTGGTGGAATTTCTGCACCGGGTGGAGGTGGAGGCGGATGCTCAAACCCTGATTACGTTGGACGTGCCGGTGGTTCCGGTGGCGGAGCAAGTCAAGACTTTGCTGGCGGTGCGGCATCACCAAATTGCGGACAGACGATTTCGGGATTCACTTGGTATTGCAATCCTGGTGGTTCAGGCGCAAAAGATTATTCATATCCTGCCGGTGGTGGTGGTGGCGCAGGCGGACCCGGTGTCAGCGCTAAGGGGATGCCAACGCACATACCGGGAGATGGCGGTGCCGGATATCTATTGCCGCAACGATTGGGAGGGATTTACGTAGCAGGCGGAGGTGGTGGCGGCAATGGTACGTCTGGATATTCCGCTGGCGTAGGAGGAAGTGGAGTCGGTGGAAATGCCGGCACTGGCAGCGGATCCAGCGCCTCTGCCGACACCGGATCGGGTGGCGGCGGTGGCGGTGTATCGATCAACGACGTCGGTGGAAATGGGTCTGGAGGACTGGTGCTAATCAGATATTAATTTGCTGAAATCAATCGTCACGTCCGTGACGATGTTCACTGCGTGAACTGCTCCAATCTGTGTGAGTTGGACTTGAATTTCATCTTCTGCGGGCGGATTCGAGACGCACTTTGCCTATCCGAGGCAAAGTGTGAATCTGCGTCATGGACCCATCAACACATTCGTGTAGACAACCAGATTAATCTGGAAGGTGCGGTTAGTCGTTCACCTTTATATCTGCTCCCCAACGGAACTTCTCAAGAACGACACGAACCATTTCTCAAGAAGCGGGTGTTGTCTTCTTCTCATAGCACCCACCGATAGAATCATTTATTAAGAACTCAGTTTCTACTTAGAGTTCATCATCATATAAACCATCTAGATAAAACTAAATGGATGTCTTGGTCTCTATCTCGCTTGACAACCTTTTGACAGCGCCTGAAGGGGCGAGGGACTTGGGACTTGTCGTCACATTTTTATTTATATCGAATATTCCTTAAGATTTGGGTGCAAAGGGTAGTTTTTACGAATCTTGCGACTCATCGAAACCCTAGACTTTTAAACTTGAGAAATCTCTGTTTTTTTTCACGGGCGTGAAAATTCTCTCAATTTGTCCAGAATCGGGGTATGAATCGTTGCCAGATTCAGTTGCTGGAATTTTTGAGGGAAATTTTTCCATCGCCTCTCCGATCCATTGCAAGTAAATTTTCCCCCATTCGCTGTTAGTGATTAGTCCAAGATTGACCAAGCGAGACTGCACTTCAGATACGTCAACACAGTCGCCGACTGTAATTTCCTCAGGTTGAAATTTCAACAAAACGAATTTATTTTTTAAACTAGTCTTCGGTGAACACAAGTTTCTTTTCGAGCAGACATCATCAACGTAGCGGCGCACAGAATTTTGAAAATACTTTTTTGCACGTTGTAACGCGTACATCTCAATTTTTTTCAACCGACTCTTTTCAGACAATTGAAGTCTTAAGACTTCCCGCGACTCTTGATAAAGAATACCCTGCGAATCTAAAAACTCTAAGAGTTCGCTCTCAATCTTTTTGAACTTTGCGATCCAATTTGAAGTAGAAATTCGTAGAGTCATCAAAGGCACGGTTGCATCTTGATTTTTCTTCTTTGCTTTGACACGAGTAAGACGCTCGATCGTCGATCTACCGCTATTTACATCTATATCCCCACATTCGATCAGATTAATAAGTTCATTTGGATCCAACTTTGTCAATTCATATAGTGAGTAAATGCTTGGGGGAATTTTCCTCACATATCTCCTGTCAGATAAAACGGGGTTTTGTGAAATTTTTATATATTTAGAGATCGTTGATGCACTGAAATCGAACTCGCCGATTAAGTTATTCCACAACTTCTCAACTTTGTTCGTATTAAATTTCCGCTTGTATTCTTGTAGTTGAGACAATTGATCACCAATCGCAATGATGCACGCAAGCGCGCGATGTTCGTGTATTGATTGCGCTTTGAGATATGACTGTATCTTTTGCTTTGAGGTGTGAAAAAAGTCCTCGGAAGATTGAATCGCATCGACCTGCAAAAAATTCGTCAGACTTTTTTTTGATGCCATGATCGAGTTCTAGTTATTTCTTGAAATTGCCACGCTCACACCAGAATTTAGTTTTTATTCCCGGTTGCTTTTGAAATAGTTCCTGGGCAATCATACAATTTCCCATGTTGTAATCATTCCCACTCTCAGCATCAAACGTTGCGACATGAACCCTTAGGTTCTCGTCTGTAACTGAATTTCGATACAACGTATATTTTGAATCGCTCCCAGAACACCCAAGCAAGATTTCTGAAACCAAGACAAGTGCAACTAAATTTTTACCGAGCATCATTTTTCCCTCTAGATGTAGGTTTTTTATTCTTTTTTTTCATCGATTGCAGTTTATCTATGTTCATTTCTGGTTCCAGGTGTCGCGCATAAAATCTTTCTAACATTTCCACAGAAGTTCTTGCATTTCTTGCTAATGTTAAAGAATCAATTTTATCGCCAAGAGTTAATCTAAACATGATCGCCGTATGACGCAATGAATATAGCGTTCTTGGATCGCCCGATGGCGATGACTTCAAATCTGCTCTGTCAAGAATCACTTCAAATTGGCGCCGTATTGTTTGCAATGCGTAATCGCGATTTGTGCCACTTTTTGTATTTTTCTTTTTTGATTGCTCACCCTTGAGATGGGGAAAAAATACAAAATCATCTTTTTTCATCGGACGATTCATCGCCTTTTGAAAATTCAATAGATCTTCGTAAATGCCTACTGCCGCCTCCATGGTTACGATAGGCGTATTTTCGGTTTTAGACGACTCTGGTTGTATCCTTAGATACCGATGCTCACCGTTTACAACTTGGATGTTTCGATGTCGTAGTTCTTTTAGATCACTTGGTCGAAGGAATGAATTCACCATAAATGTAATCAACAAGGTCATTTCTTTTGTGATTACGTGACCACGAACAATATGCTCCTCTTTTACTAGTGTTTCAGTTGTTCGCTTAAGGTGTTCGTATTCGCTTGTACTAAACCACCCTCTTGGCGAGTCGTTTAATCGGACTTTGGGAAATTCGGGAACATCACTGATTGCACCTTCTCGCCTCGCCAAGCGTAGAATTTTATGCAATAGGTTTAGATGGTTTTTTATTGATGAGGGACTGAGATTTCTTGCGCCTAATTGGTCAATGAATTGATTGACGTGCTTATATGTGATTTCGGAAATTTTAAAATCACGGAAAAAAGGCAAAATGTCGTGATTCAATTTCTGTCTATCATTCACGTTCATCAGTGAGTTTCGTTCACCTCTTTTTATCAACTGCTCTTGTTCGATAAGTAGTTCTTGTGCATATCTTTCGAAACTTGCGCTTGTGCCGACGGGCAATAGATTTCTTTCACGAAGAAGGATGTCCTCGTAGAATTTTTTGGCAAAACCAATCGCCTCGGTTTTGTTCTCAGTCTTGGTGGATTTCTTGACTATTTTTTTGCCCGTGTAATAACGGCACCACCAAAACTTGGATGCAGGAATTTGGAAGATGACTAACTTGTCAGGATATCCACCGCCGATCTTGACGATAGATTCTTTGATAGGAACCGTTCGGTGTCTAACGGTTACGCTTCGGACAGTCGAAGTCTTCGACCTAGAAGACTTCTTTGCCAATGAAGTGACTTTCAAATCGCCTCCGTCAAAGGAAAATTGCTCCTGACAGAGGGATTGTAGTATAGCAAGATCTATACTACTACTATCCACAACAAAATTTCTTAAGTCATTGATTTTGTTGATTTAAATGGTGCTGATGGGCGGAATCGAACCGTCGACCTACTGATTACGAATCAGTTGCTC
>CAZGQS010000040.1:0-7104 GCA_964527775.1 uncultured Rhizobium sp.
GAGATTTGCGGCCACTTCGGCCGAGCATTGTATTTGTACGCGTAACGCCACGGCACAAAAATACGACGGAATGCACTCCATTGGCAATTTCAATGTAACTTCGCGAATTATGAAAGAGATTGTGGTCAGCGGAATACGTCCAACAGGTAAGCTCCACTTGGGCAATTACTTCGGCGCGTTCAAGAATTTCCTCACTTTACAGGAGCAATTTGACTCCTACTTTTTCATTGCTGACTACCACAGCTTGACCACTCACCCCACTCCTGGCGACCTTCGCGGAAGCGTTAAACGCGTTTTGGCTGAATATATTGCCTTGGGACTGGACCCCGAAAAATGCACCGTTTATTTGCAAAGCGACCTCCCCGAAACCGCTGAACTTTACCTCTTCCTCAACATGAACGCCTACTTGGGCGAATTGGAACGAGTAACTTCTTTCAAGGAAAAAGTGAGAAATCAACCCGATAACATCAACGCCGGACTGTTGACCTACCCGGTGCTGATGGCCGCAGATATTCTCATTCACCGAGGAATCAAAGTGCCTGTTGGGAAAGACCAAGAACAACATTTGGAAATGGCCCGAACCTTTGGAAACAGGTTCAATAGACTCTACAACGTAGATATTTTCCCTGAACCTCAAGCATTCAGCCCATCGAATGTTTTGGTGAAAGTGCCAGGACTGACCGGCGGCGGAAAAATGAGCAAAAGTGCAGGTGAAGCAGATAGTATTTACCTCGACGAACCCGCAGATTCTCTCAAAAAGAAAATCATGAAGGCCGTGTCTGATAGTGGTCCGGCAGAACCTGGTTCGCCCAAAAGTGCGGCGGTTCAAAATCTTTTTGATTTAATGGGACTGGTTTGCGCGCCAGATGCCATCGCGTTCTTCGACGAAGAGCATAAGAAAGGCACAATCAGATACGGAGACCTCAAAAAACAGCTCGCTCAAGACATGGAAACATTCGTTGCTCCCTTGAGAGATGCCATCAACCATACCCTAGAAAACGACAAGCAACTCGATGAAATTGCTGCCTTTGGAGCTGAAAAAGCGAGGAAAAGCGCAAAAAAAACGATGGACGCAGTGAGGGATGCCATTGGATTTAAACCTAAATTTGAAAACTAAATGAAAGACGTATCGCTGGTTGTTCCATTGTTCAACGAAGAGGAGTCTCTTCCCGAATTGTGTGCTTGGATTGACCGAGTTTGCCAACAGAACAACCTGAGCTACGAAGTGCTCCTACTGGATGATGGTTCCACCGATCAGTCGTGGGCGGTCATTGAAGATATTGCCAGCAAAAACTCCCACGTTCGTGGCATTCAACTGATGCGCAACTACGGAAAAAGCGGCGCCCTTGCCGTAGGTTTCCGCGAATGCAACGGTGAAGTAGTCATCACCATGGACGCTGATTTGCAAGATTCCCCAGACGAAATTCCAGAGCTCAGAAACATGATTTTGGAACAAAGCTTCGATGTGGTCAGCGGTTGGAAAAAGAAACGTTACGACCCCATCACCAAAACACTTCCCACCAAATTATTCAACTGGGCTACCCGCAAAATGAGCGACATTGAACTCCACGATTTCAATTGTGGACTCAAAGCTTACCGCCATCAAGTGGTTAAAAACATTGAAGTTTACGGCGAAATGCACCGTTACATCCCCGTCATTGCTAAATGGAGCGGATTTCCACGCATTGGCGAAAAAGTAGTGGTTCATCAGGCCCGTAAATACGGCTCCACCAAGTTTGGCATGGACCGTTTCATCAACGGCTTTTTAGACCTCATGAGCCTCTATTTCATGTCGAAATTCGGCAAACGCCCCATGCATTTCTTCGGATTGTATGGCGTTCTGTCGTTTTTCATAGGGTTCATCATGGCAGGCATCATCATGACCAACAAACTTTACTACGCTTACTGGCTCAAGCAAAGCGCTCCATTGGTGACCAGCTCTCCGCTATTCTACATTGGCATGTTGGCCATGATCATTGGTACCCAAATGTTTCTTGCAGGATTCATTGGCGAGCTCATCAGCCGCACCCATTCCGAAAGAAACGATTACGCCATCAAAAAGCAAATCAACTAAACTCAGCGAATGACCCATTCGCGCAAACATATTGTCATTGTTGGACCCGCCCACCCCTTGCGAGGCGGACTTGCCACATACAACGAGCGACTTGCCCGTGAACTTCAAAAAGACTACCAAGTCACCCTTTTGACCTTCACGTTGCAATATCCCAATTTCCTATTCCCCGGTGAAAGCCAATACAGCAACGACCCCACGCCAGACGATCTCCACATTGACGTGGCGTTGAACAGCATCAATCCGTTGAATTGGCTCAAAGTGGGCAAGAAATACGCCAAAATAGCCCCTGATCTCATCATTTTTCGCTATTGGATGCCCTTTTTCGCGCCCTGTTTTGGCACCTTCGCCCGACAGGTGAAAAAGAACCAGCATACCCGCATCATTGCCATCACAGATAACATTTTCCCCCACGAAAAGCACTTTTACGACACCCCGTTTTCCCGTTATTTCTTAGGATGCCTTGACGGCGCAGTGACCATGTCGAAAAAAGTCCTTAGTGACCTCAAAGAACACTTCCCAAGCACTCCAGCCGCTCAAAATTGCAGCTACCACCCTCACCCTCTCTACGATAACTTCGGCGACAAGCCCGCGCGCGAAGAAGCTTGTCAGCGCTTGAATTTAGACCCAAACAAACAGTACATTCTATTCTTCGGTTTCATCCGAAAATACAAGGGCCTTGACTGGCTCCTCGAAGCCTTTTTCAAATCGGCAAAATCCCTACCCAACGTAAATCTTTTGGTAGCCGGCGAATTCTACGAAGACTCGCAGCCCTACCTCGATCTCATACAGAACTCTGGCTATTCAGACCGTATACATTTGCACACGCATTTCATCCCCAATTCGGCGGTAGCAGATTATTTCGCGGCAAGCTCTTTGGTTGCTCAGCCCTACAAGAGCGCCACTCAGAGCGGCGTGAGCCAAATTGCCTACCACTTCACCACGCCCATGCTCATCACCAACGTGGGCGGCCTTGCCGAACTCGTTCCACACCTTCAAGCCGGCTGGGTTTCCGAACCCAACATTGACAGCATCTCCGAGGGCATTGTTTCTCTTTTTTCCGGGGGACATTTACCCGTCATAGAATCGCAACTACCCGAACTGAAGAAGCAATTCAGCTGGGAGTCGATGGTGAGAACTTTGTTGGATATTGGTGATCGGTGATCGGTGATCAGTTTTCGGTAATCGGTTTTCGGTGATCAGCTATCAGCCATCAGACGACGGCTTTCAGCTTCGCTGAGACTTTGAGACTCACGCTTCGCTAGGACTTGGAGCCGATAGCTCTCAGCTCTAAACCCTAAACTCTAATCTCTCAGCGGTCAACGATCAGCGGTTAAATCAACTCCACATTGAAGGTAATTCGTGCATTTAGAGCTCTAAAAACCTTAACAATAGTATCCAAACGGGCATCTGTAAGGTGATTTTCTAATTTCGAAATCTGCGCTCTTTGAACACCTACTAATTTCCCCAGTTCATCTTGAGTCATTTGCCTTTCTAATCGAGCATTTTTGATGGCCTCAGAAATCAAATCTTTTCTCAATTCATATTCAAAAGCCTCTCGTTCAGGAGAACCCTTTAAACCAATGAACTTATCAGTTACTTCATCTAAACTAGTGAGTTTCACTTTCTCGATTGACATAATTAACTATTTTTAGATTTTAAATCTCCTTCACAAAATCTAAACTAAGGTACATGTTTCCATTTAAAGAAACAAATGTTGTTTATTTTTCAGCTGTAAGCTGTCTGTAAGCTGTCAGCCGTGAGCAGCGGCTTTGCCGCTAAGCAGCGCCGAAGGCGCAAAGCAACGCGTAGCGTAAGTCACACAGTCACCCGCGAAGCGGTCAGCAGCTCAGCCGCCAAGCAGCGCCGAAGGCGCAAAGCAACGCGTAGCGTAAGTCACACAGTCTCACAGTCTCTCGCGAAGCGATTAAAATAACCTTTCCTTAAACATAAATTCATTTTGATTGTTCTTCTTTGCATAAAACATTACGACTATGTTAAGCACGGCAATCATTGACAATCAAGAATATATCGAAATGATGGGGTATGTTTTTGTAAATGGAGATTGGATTAAAATTTAATTCAAAATTCTATTAAATATTAGTTCATGGTTTGTATCATTGCAATCTATGAAAACTCTATACATGAAAGTTCATTTGACCACTTTCATTCTCTTGGGATTGCTCTGCTTTAAATGCGTATCACTAAAAGCGCAAAACGATGAAATTCCTGTTGCTAAAGGATTTGTCAATGATTATGCAAGTGTTTTTTCCGATAAAGAAGAGCGAGAACTCGAAGATTCCCTTCAAAAATTCTTTAAGAAGTCTGGTGTCCAAATTGGATTAGCCATTGAAGCTTCTTTAGATGGATTAGATAAATTCGATCGTGCCATGATGCTGGCTCGAGGTTGGAAGATTGGTCAGAAAGACTCCAACAACGGTATCTTGGTTTACATTGCTACGAATGAGAGGAAATATCAAATTCTAGTGGCACGCGATATGCAGGGCGACCTACCCGACGGACTGGTGGGCGAAATGGCCCGAAACGAGTTGGTTCCTTACATCAAAGACGACCACTATTTCAAAGGTTGTAAAGCAATGCTGAATGCTTTGATGTCCGTTGCTGGCAACGGACGTAAATACGTCCCCGTGGGAAAACCGTGGTATGAAGAATTCATGTTCATCCCCACCAATTTTGCAGGTTGGATTGCCGCACTGATACTATCTGGAATTATCATTGCCACATGGATATTCGGAATTGGACGAAATTTAAGCCAACGCAGCCAATTAAATCAAAGAGCACAGGAACTCGGAATCAACTTCAACAAAAAATAAAACACAATGATATTCTTAATATTAGCAGCCATCATGATATTGAGCTTTTTGTACACGGGGAACCTACAAAATGGCAATAAAGCGCGAATTTTACTGATTGGACTAGACGACCCCTTCGTTCAACAACCTCAATTCAAAAATCACTTATCCTTCTTAAAAAGTTTGGCCCCCGACCAAATAGAACAAATAATGGCGAATCCATTCTCGAGAAAAAACTGGGAGGAAGTCACCAAAGTAGCAAGCTTGAGAACTACCGCAATGGCAGCGGGCTTAACAGCAGCCGAAGCATCGAGATTGAGCACCTCCGAACTAGAATCGCGCTATTCAAAATCGAGTAGCAGCAGTAGTTCGAGCAGTTCAGACTCAGACTTCGGTGGTGGCGGCGGATTTGACGGCGGCGGAGCCGGTGGGGATTATTAAAGAAAGGTCTTTGGCTACAGGTCTTTGGACATGGGTCTTTGGTCTTTGGGGGTTGGTCTTTAAGAGATTAGAGTTTAGAGTGGAGAGTGGAGAGTGGAGGGTGGAGATTTGAGGGATTTTCCGTATATTTGCAGCCCGATTAGAGAGGTGTCCGAGTGGTTGAAGGAGCACGCCTGGAAAGTGTGTATACGCCAAAAGTGTATCGAGGGTTCGAATCCCTTCCTCTCTGCAAAATTATAAAATGCTCCGATTGGGGGCTTTTTTCTCAAAATTTAGCGTGAGAAAATAATTATTTTGAAATGGAATTATACGCTATAAATTTCAAGTTAGTTTTATTTTCAATTCTACTATTATCCTTAGCGGTTACATTAATTTATTACATTTTCAAGCTTGTAAAAATTACCGTTAAACGAAGGAAGGAAACAAATAGATCTAGAAACTCTAAATAAATCACCGATATCAATAAAAGTTTTACGCATGGCTACAAATGCCTGAATTATTTGTATACTCACCATTATCGCTACTTCGGTATTTAAGACCGCTGAAAGCATAGATACCCCTTGCTCGGTGAAAACGGTGGGTAGTTTTCTCCTCCCTCCGTGTTGCGCACTTGAAGTGCCAATTTGGAACTTAAAGTTTGTCCATTCATCTTGTGTAAGCTCAAACGCAAAAGCTTCTGGAAACCTACTCAGATTTCTATTTACCGCCCTATTGATGTATTTGGTTTCAGTCTGATACATTTCCGCCAAATCACTGTCCAGCATTACTTGAAAGCCCCTAATGGTGTAAATGCTCTTTTCTATTTTACTAATACTTATTTCCATCTTATGATTCCATTTGAAACTTCCAGATCGGTTTGCAGTTGTTTTATTTCTACACCTTCAAGTCGTTGAATGACGCCCTGCAATTGCCCTAAGGTTTTTCGCATGCCTACAAATGCCAATACTCTTCTTCCACCATGCGTTAAACTTGAAGTCACAAATTGTGACCTCAAGTGGTTCATTTCGGCATGGGTCAACTGAAACCGAAACTCCTTCGGGAATCTATCTAAATTTCACTTAACCGCTTGATTCAATACTTTGGTTTCTACCAGATACATTTCCGCCAAATCACTGTCTAGCATCACTTGCAAGCCCCTTATGGTGTGAATGCTCTTTTCTAATTTACCAATGCTAATTTCCATCTTGTGATTCCATTTGAAACTTTCAGATAAGTTTCCGTTTGTAATATTAAATGGATCATTTGTGAAATGCGATTTTGACAGCTAAACTTCCTCCAAAAAGAATTGTATTTATCGCAAAGGTTTAAATCCATCCCCCGAAAAAACCATCAAATACTATCATATTTACCTAAATCATTATGATTCAGGTCTTGACATATTTAAAATATTGACCTTTCAACATATTCAGTTTTCTCTGCCAAATCAAAATAATTTATAAATACACCCTAACTTGCGACACCAAGCCAGGCTTTGGAAATATTAGAATTTCATGAGAAACAGAATGAGAATTTTTTTACTCTTCTTGATCGCATCATCAACTGCAACAACACATCATCTGATTGGTCAAGGATTCAACATGTCCGCATCTTCGTGGAACACACCGCTTACTTTAGATCAAATCACCGATTTTTCTTCTGGCTTAAAACACACCACGATGGACATCAATGGCGATGCCAAGCCAGACCTAGTAGTAACCTATGACAACGCATACCTCGGATCGGTGGGGAATTTTCGGTGGGATGTCTATTTGAACAACGGTTCGGGTTTTGACAATACGC
>CAZGQS010000041.1:0-7048 GCA_964527775.1 uncultured Rhizobium sp.
GGCTCAATAATTTAACCTGTTATCTGCTGCATTATATCAAAGAACTTTTTCTATTATTTCACTCCCTGCTTTCAACCTCTGTTGAAACGGGCGGCAAACATACAACTACTTTTCGGTTCACACAAAATTTATTTAAAGATTTTTATCTTTTTTTTATGCTTTCCATTTCGCCTTTTCGATTCTCTTTCACCACATTCGTTAATGTTTCTTTCAAAGCGGGTGCAAATCTACTACTATTTTCCACATACACAACAAAAAAATACAATAAAAAAAGAGCTGCCACTTAAACTACTCAAATGCAATGTCTTTCAACACAAAAAAAAACGGCAATATATTAAACTTAACTATACGAAGCCCACTCTTTCTAGGTTTCACTCAATTTCGAACACAAAAGAAACCGTAAATTTATCTCAACTACCTTTGGAAATTATTCGAGAAAAATAAACAAAATGAATTCCGACTCATCAACAATAACCGTATTACATCAAGAAATACGATACGACTTGCATGCCATCGCTACAGAAAAAAAGAAAATTTCTATGTGTAGCTTTTTCAAGCACGATATTAAATGTCATGGAGTAAGTAACCCTGATACCCAAAAAATCGGGAAGAAATATATAGCAATTCTGAAAGATATGAAAAAAGAATTGGTCTGGGGACTGTGCGAAAAACTATTTCAAGATGAATTTCTCGAAGAAAGTTTACTGGCCTGTCAAATCACTTTTTCATTCAAAAAACAGTTTGAGCTTACCGATTTCAAAATATTCGAACGTTGGATTTTGCTATACGTAAATAATTGGGCTGAATGCGACACCTTCTGCAACAAGGTCATTGGTGAAATGCTATTTAAATTTCCCCATCTCGTCCAGCGCGTTAAATCTTGGAGTCTATCAGAAAACCTTTGGACCCGCAGAGCAAGTGCTGTGAGCTTTATCTATCCTGCAAAAAGAAACACCCATGTCAATCATCAGTTTGAGATTGCGCTGATACTTCTAGAAGATTCAGAAGATATGGTTCAGAAAGGGTATGGATGGATGTTAAAGGTGCTTAGTTCAACTAGGCTTGAAGATGTATTCAATTTTGTGCAAACCTATAAATCTCGCATGCCAAGGACAGCACTTCGATACGCAATTGAAAAAATGCCTGTTGAATTAAAGGCTGAGGCTATGAAAAAATAATCTTGCCTTGCTTTCCTAGCTGATAATATTCACGGAAAGGATCAGATTCCAGTAGCAACATTCCGTATCCCCCTTCATGCGCAATGGGTTCGTGTGACAATGCGGAACTTAACAAGAATCCCGCTTTTGTAAGCGCACTGGTTTCGCCAACTTGGGCGCCTACGATAACTCTCATTCCCAATTCTATTGCCCTTTTCCCCATTTGAATGCTATTGATCAATCCTCCACATTTTGAAACTCGCAGATTCACAATTGTTTTTTCAGGATTTTTGACTTCCATTAAATCCGATAATCGAAATACATGTTCATCCAGAATAACGGGATAAGCAAGTTCCGCACTCAGTAAATTTACCCCCTCCCAATTCGGGCAGTGCAAGGGTTCTTCAACACCATTTATTTCTTTAGGGAGTTGATTCAAATAGTTGATCGCCTCCGATTTATCAATCCACATGTTGTTGGCATCGACGCGCACTTCAGCCTGAGAATTTTTATTCAGAATGTATCTTATTCGATTTGAATCCAGTTGAACATCACCGTTCAATTTCAATTTAAAATTTGTCATTTCATTTTCAAAATGCCAATCACATAATTTCTCCCAAACCCCAGGAGAAGAATCTCCAAGCACTGCAGAATATTTTAACACCTGTGGGATATACATTTCTCCGATCAATTCATTTATGCTCTGATTTGTCTCTTGCGCAAACAAATCCAAAAACGCTAATTCAATTGCGCACCAAGCAGCCGGATTATTTTCGATGTCTGAAATATTACTTTGTCTCCATACTAATAACAATTGATAATTTTCAATCTTCAAAAACGACTCCTTACGATCTAAAATAAAAGCTACGCAAGATTCCTCAGACTCACCTGTCACGTATGATCTTGGACACCCCTCTCCTATTCCAACAAACTCTCCTCTAGAAATTTCTACCCAAATCGCTGATGTTACTTTTCGAGAGGCTGAATTGTGCTTAAATGAAACCTTAAAAGGAATTTCCAACAAACGAAAATCAATCTTCATAGCCGTATTATTTCGCTTGTGATAAATCCCATTTGAACTGATCTTTATACTGAAGCATAACCATTTTAAACTGCCCTTCTTTTTGTCCCGCTTCCACCGCATTCTTTTTAATGTTAGCGAATGTTCCTGCAGGAAGATACTTCAATACAAATGAATTCAATCTTTTACTCGCTCTCTTTTCTGCATATTCAACATTTAGTTTGGCTAAGGCTTTGTCCATGATAGCGGACAGGTGCTCCTGGTCTTCCTTCGGTTGGTCGTGCCATTCGATGTAACCTATGTATCTTGAGTCATTCACATCAGCTAAAACCTGATAATACATCGCTTTCCATTGCATCGATTGAAAGGCTTCAATCACTTGGTTCTCGTATAACTTTTCTCCGGTAATGTTACACGCTCCATTTCCTTTTTGCTGAAAGGTAATCAAGGGACACTCGTTTAAATAATCGGTGACGCGAACAATATCATTCATGTTGTATCGCCACAACCCAGAAGGTGTTGTTATGAATACATAATAATCGCATCCTTTTTCTAATTCATGCAACAATTTGAAATTAGAATCTCCACTTTCCCATTCTTCCTTCAACATAAATTCAAAAAAGTGATCTTTATAAGTTGGAAGTCCTGACTGGGAAGAAAAATCATATGTAACGGAACCTCTAAACTCACTGCTTAAATATCCTGGATCCGCAACTTTTATGTTATCGGGCATTAATTTCAATGCCGCCTTCAAGGCGATCCCACAACTTCCACATGTCCATGTGACAAGTAACTTCAAGTGTGGCCAAAAATCCTTGATACTTGAGTCATCCTTATCAAACAAATCCTCCAACTCCTTTAATCTGGTTTTTGATGGAGTTAGCAGATTGGAAACCCTTTCATACAACTGCTGAGATATCTGTGCTTTGACAGCGTTTGGTGATTTGGACTGAAGGTCATTTAAAAGATCTTCTTTCCTTTCCTTCAACATATTATTCAATTGAAGAAAAGTAGACGGGTTTGCACTTCCAAAATAAGTAATGTCTTTATGCTGCAATGACAAAAGAAGAATGAGGTAATATTTTACCTGATAGTCTTTGACTTCAAAAATAAAATGAGGAATAACATATTTCTTTTTTACAATTTGGGGCATATTCTTGTAGAAGTGTCCGCTGGCCGATCCAAAAGGAATTCCCCACTCGCTCATGCCTTCATGGGCTGGACTTACTAGTCCCATGATGTGCCCTTCAAAAGCTTCCGGAGCATATGTGTATTGGAGCCAAGTCGATAACTGCTGACTGTTCTTCAAATCAATTAATGTTTCTTTAGTAACAGGAATCCACTTCGGTTTTGCCGTGCTTCCGCTGGTTTGATTGAACATTGCAAATGGGGTAGCAATTATGGAATCACTATTTGAAATCGCTTGTTCTTCAATCCAACTTCTTAAATCCTCATAGGTATGCACGGGCACCTTCTCTTGGAATTCACCACTGCTTTGTATGTTTTCAAATTGATATTGACGTCCGAATTTTGTACTGGAATTTTCCCTGAGCAATTTCGTCAGCACTTCCTTTTGTATTCTTTCGATTTCTTTTGTTTCATGAGCCAATGGGCCCTTAAATTTCTTTCCATTCTTGCGCATTTTCAATTTGAGCAGAATATTCAAAAGAAAATGCTTCCAACTAAATGGAAGCTTATCTTCTTTATCAATATCGTTTACCAGAGGCGCCTCCATTTGTCCCTTGAAATTTTGCGGGTAATTTTTATTGTATACACCTATCTCTTCTACCTTGGAATGTTTCGGCCAAAAAAATGTTCCGAACAGAAGATCCCAAAGGGATGTGTCGCTTCCGTAATTGGCATTCGACTCGTTAATGATCTTTGAATGATGCCAACGATGCAATTCATTTGTTGAAAGGATATAATTCAGAGGTCCAAATTTCATATCTATGTTAGAATGTCTTAGAAACCCATTTAGTCCGTATAAGACTAAATGCAACGCAATGACTTCTTTAGAAACACCGATACAAATGAAGGGACCTACTTCCCAAATCAGTTGAAGGATTTTTTCTCCTGGATGAATTCGAGTGGTATTCAACCAATAGAGTTTTTTCAACGCATGATGCACCGCGTGAAACCTCCAGAGAAAAGGAAACGTGTGACTAAATCTATGAATCCAGTATCTAAAAAAATCAGAGATAAAAAGCATCATCAATCCTTGAACAATCAAAGGCCAATGGTGAGGCCATACGCCATGAATGAATTCAATGTTGTTCGGCAAGAAATGTAAAACCAATAACATGAATCCTATCTTAAATGCTTTTGGCAAAATGGTTTGAAATAAAATCAGATGAAGTGTATCGATTCCCCAATCGGTCCTTTCTGGCTTCCAGTTCTTGTCGTATGGAAAAATTCTTTCCAAGAAGAAACAAGATAGCATCATAAATATCATCGGAACGGTAGTGGCCAGTTCTAAATGACTCTGTCCAAAACTCAATATCCAAAAGAACTGCATTACACCGAAAGTCATTACAATCGGATATATAAACCACTTTAAAGAATTCGTTGTCATAATTTCTATATGTATTCTATTCCTCAGGCAGTCCCTTCTCTACCAGTGCTATGAATGTTTTTCCGAATCTAACTGCCGGAGCGCCATCAATAATATTGTGATCAATATTTAACACCATGCACCACTTTGAAATGGTTTTACCATCAACTTTTTCATGGTAGGAAGAACCCGCAGCTAACATGCAGCTATAAGGTCCTATTGGAACTGGATACATGCGTCTATTTCGAATAACCATTCCCAACGTCGTGAAGGCGACAGTTCCCAAATTTTCTTTCCATTTTAAAGGGTTAGACAGGGCCTTCTTTAATAAATACATTCTTAAAAACTTAGGCAATTTTCTGAGCCAAGTTGATTTTTTCGATTTGTAAATTTCATGCATTTCGGCTTCATTGGCCCATTGCAATTCGTTTAGTATCTCTGTATATGTTTTCTTTTGAACGCCTCTAAAAACATAAGGAACAGGAAGCTTCATTCCGTTTGGCGCAGTCTTTTCAAAAATCATAGAGATGTCAACATCGTCAAAGAGATACAGTTTTTTCTTGTACAAGCGGCTTTGCATCTGAGGATGTTCTAGAATAGCTCTTGCATAACAATACAGTACATGCGCCAATTGAAACGTAACTGAATACATGCGCTCTGGACGCATGGCTATTTGTTCATTGAGTTTTGTAATGTCCACTTCGAACATAGCCTGCGCATGATTTCTGCGGTTGTCAATATCCAAGAAATCTACAATATCATTTCTATAACTCGGCCAATCAATTGTTTTAAAATTCACGCTCATGCTATCTTCTAATTAGATTTAATTCTATACTTCCTTTCGGTTTTAAAGTAACCAAAGGTGTGAATTCCATTGGCTCATTTGAGATCAATTCTACCTTGAAATTTTTGTAGAATCTCATAAGCACCATTTGAATTTCCATAAGGGCGAAGTATTCTCCAATGCATCTATGCTGGCCCAAGCTGAAAGGCATATAAGCGAACTTATCTCTTTGTTTAACTGCTTCAGGCAAAAAATGTTCTGGATAAAATTCATTCGGTTTTTCCCAAAAGTCTGGATGTCTATGCATGGCATAAATAGGCATATTCACGGACTGTCCTTTACGAACTTCAAAACCCATGATTGAGTCGTCCTCTTTTGCTTTTCTTCCAAATGCCCATACAGGAGGCAGTAGGCGCATAGCTTCGTTAATAACCATTTTCATATATACCAATGCATTGAGAGATTCAACATTAATGCTTTCGTTATTCCAATGGTTGTCTAGCTCTTCGAGCATAACGTTTAGCACATTTTTGTTTTGTTGAAGAAGGTATATCGTCCATGTTATTGCTGCAGCTGTTGTATCGTGTCCAGCTACGAACATAGTCATGACTTCATCTAGTAACGCTTTCTTATCGAGAGACTCTCCTGTTTCCGCATCTTTCGTAGTCATTAGCATTTCCAAAAGATCGTTATGCTTCCTAGACTGTGACTTTGCTCTACTTTCTATAATATCTTCCACGACAGCCTTCACGTTTTTAATTGCAGCCTTGCCTTTCCTTTTCTTCTTGCTTGGCAATACCGAAAGGAACTTCAATGCATTGAAACGTTTGGAAGTCATATATGTGAGTGCATCGTGTAAATCGTATTGCACCTTATTGAAATAACTTTTATCAGAGGAATAAATTATGCTTTGTGTAAGAATTTGAAGGGTTAAGATGTTCAGAGATTGCTCCAAGTCTATCGTTCCATTTTTGTTCCAATGGGAATCAAAGAAATCTTGGGTTGAATGATCCATTTGATTTATTAAACCATGAAGTTGCTCTTTCGAAAAAATAGGTTGTGTTAATCGGCGTTGTTTTTTCCAACCTTCTCCCTCTGATGTTAGTAAACCATCTCCAAGGAGTTCTTGTAAGAATGCATACGATTTTCTTCGTGAATAATTCTTTACATTATTGACAAGGACATGTCTAATGGCATCTGGGTGATTAATAACGACGTATTCTTTATTGAGTAATTTGATTTTATAGATTGTGCCCATTTCTTTGGAGCACTTAAGAAAGAAGTTGAGCGGATTCTTTTTGAATTGAATCAAGTGACCTAGAACTGGACTTGCTCCTGGCGCCAGAGGTGGCTGTTTGATTGAATTCATTTGCTTTATAATAATAGCAGGCAAATATGGGGTAAATTGCCATATCGTGTTACATTCAGAACAAATTAAAATAAAAAAGTACTAAACACGAAAAAGCCCCCTGATTTCTCGGGGGGGCTTTTTGAAGATCGGCGACGACATACTCTCCCACATGTTACTGTAGTAC
>CAZGQS010000042.1:0-6169 GCA_964527775.1 uncultured Rhizobium sp.
GTTACAGTCAACGGTTTTCAAGACCGCCGCATTCGACCGCTCTGCCATCTCTCCTTTCCTTCAAAAGGACTGCAAAAATACAACCCTTTTCTACCTTTTGCAAATAATAATTCAAAAATATTAAAAAACAGATATCAGCGCTCAGCGGTCCGCCGACAGCCATCAGCCGAACGCCGAACGCCGAACGCTGATAGCCGCTAGCCGCCAGTTGAAAACCGACCACCGATCACCGACCACCGATCACCGGAAACAAATAATTATCTTTGCCCCAACATGAATCCCGTGGCTTATAATCAAACCTTTCAGAATGTTGAATTCAATGCGCAGTCATTTGAAATTGGGGAATATGAAGCCTGCGTTTTCGAAAATTGTGATTTTGTGAATCTCAATCTTTATGGTGCACAATTTACTGATTGTGAGTTTTATAAGTGTAATTTAAGCGGCGCTAAAGTCAATGGGGCTGCATTTCGAGATGCCCGTTTCTCAGATTGTAAATTGATGGGTGTGCAGTTTACCATCCACAACGACAAGCTCTTTCAAGCTCATTTCGAAAATTGCAATTTACAGTTGTCTGCCTTTCCAAAGATGTCCCTAAAAAAAATGCAGTTTCTGAAATGCAACCTGAGAGAAGTGGATTTTACCTTCGCTGAACTTACCGAGGCTTCTTTCGACGGATGTGATTTGCTGGGCGCCACTTTTGTGGACAGCAACCTGGAAAAAGCCGACTTCCGAAACGCCGTAAACGTGGCGCTAGACCCAGATCAGAATAGGATAAAAAAGGCCAAATTTTCCCAAGACGGACTCGCGGGATTGCTACAGAAATACCAAATTGAGGTATCCTGAGGTCTTAGTTGAGATTCAGTAAGGAGAAAACTCCCGTTAGAAATATCATGCCTAAGACAATCATTTTGAATTTGTCTTCGGATATTTTGGATAAGATTTTCTTTCCAATCAGCGTGCCTAAAATGCTTACTACCAATAACAAAGGAATTAAGTAGAGGTCGTGTTTGTGAACGTATCCGTTGGATGTGTAGACTACCGCTCGGGAAGCATCGATGGCCAAATCAATGATGGCCGATGTGGCAATAAACACCTCAATACGAAGTTGATACGATGCCAAAGTCAGTCCCCGAATAGCGCCACCGGTTCCCAAAAGTCCTGCTGCAAGTCCAGAAAAAACACCACCCAAAAGAGAGTTTCTTCGAGAGGGTTCAATCTTCATGTTTCGGTTGAGGAAGAAAAATACACTGATGACTATCAAGAACACACCGAGAATTTTTTCCAAAACATCGGTATTTGCAAATTGGCTGAGGTAGGCGCCAATGACCACAAAAACCACGGCAGGAATGCCCACCCACAAAATGATGTTCTTATCAAAACCATGCCTAAACAGAGCAATTTTGGTCAAATTACTGCTAACATGAAACAGGGCAGTGATTCCCAAAACCGAATGAAAATCCAAAAAATAGGCTGCAATAGGCACAAAAAACAGGGAAGACCCGAAGCCGCCCACGGTACCTAAAATTTCAGCAACAAATGCTGATGTGATGAAAGCGTATATTTTATCGGGGGGCATTTTTTGGTCTTTGTTCGTTGGACCTTGGTCCTTGGTCCTTGGTCTTTAGCTATTGGCTGTCGGCTGTCGGCCGTCCGCTGTTGGCTGAGGGCTGAGGGCTGTCGGTCGCCCACTGATCACCGATCACCGATCACCGATCACCGAAAACCGATCACCGATCACCGAAAACCGATCACAACTTCCCCGCCAACACCCTCGATACCACGTTGCGGTATGATTTGCCTTGGAAATGGCCTACCCACTGGATGCCGTAGGCGGCGTTGGTCAAGAAGATTTCGTCAGCGCCGTTCAGGTCAATTTCTAATAAGGGGCGTTCAGCCACTTCGTAGCCGTAGTCGCGGGCCAGTTGTAAAACGATTTTGCGCATCACCCCGTCAACGCAGAATTCGTCTAGGGGAGGAGTGATGATGAAATCGCCAATGACGGCGAATAGGTTGCTCGACATGGTTTCGCTGACGCGGCTGGAGTCGTTGAAGATGATCACGTCATCTACATCGGTTTCTTTGGCATGAAGTCCGGCCATCACGTAAATGAGGGCCGAAGTGGTTTTTAAAAAGCTGGTATAGTTGGAGTTTTTGGTGAGTTCCTTGAAACTTCCCAAAGTGAGTCCTTCGGTGTTGAGCGGATATCCTTCGTAATCCAACTCGTAAATTTCACAAATGCTGCGGGTGATGGGGTTTTTGGGACGGTAAAAGCCATCTGCTTCGCGGTAAAATCCTAAGCGAATGCGAGCCGATGAAATGCCTTTCATCATGCAGAATTTGGTGATGGTATGTTCTAAAGTTTCAAAAGAAACTTCGGGATCGGGCATTTTTAGGAGCCTGAGCGACTTTTCTGTACGCTGCTGGTGTAGGTAAGCATGCTGCAAACGTCCCCCGAAAAAACGCATAGTTTCAAAGAAGCCGTCGCCGTATTTGAATAAACGTGAAGACCAATCGAGTCCTTCCTTGGGCAATTCGCCGTCAATGAGAAAATGTCCAATCATACTAGGTTATTTTCTGCGGGCAATTTCGTCTCTGATGCGGGCCGCTTTGATGTAGTCTTCGTTGTTGATGGCCTCTTCGAGCATGATTTCCAGTTCGTCTAAGTCAATGTTGGCGAAAGGATTGTCGCTGCTGCTGTGCGACTTGGGTATGCTGGGTTCATTGTCGCTGCGAGAGGGAGTGGGTTCATCGGTGAGGGGTTCGTCATCTGAATATCCGGCCTCATCAATGATGGTTTGAAGCACAAAAATGGGCGATTTGAATTTCATGGCCATGGCAATGGCATCAGAAGTGCGCGAATCAATGGCCATTTGCTCACCGTCTCTCACAAAATAAATGGTAGAGTAGTAGATGCCCTCTTCCAAACGCTCTATGCACACTTCGTTGATGCCTATTTCGTATTGGCGTAAGGTGCTGGAAAATAAATCATGAGTCAAGGGTCTGCTCGACTGAATGTTCTCCATTTCCATGGCAATAGATTGGGCCTCTAAGGCGCCAATAAGCACCGGAAGTTGAACTTGTAAGCTAGGATTGTGCAGAACAAGGGTATAGGCTCCATGAGAGTGCGCAGGAAGGATGTTTTTGATGAAGACCTCTACCTTGCGCATGAATTAGTTTTTAAGTGCAGAAATCAACTGTGGCAACACTTCAAAAGCGTCTCCCACAATACCGTAATCAGCGGCTTTGAAGAAAGGCGCCTCGGGATCTTTATTGATGGCTACAATGGTTTTACTTGAGCTTACGCCCGCCAAATGTTGAATGGCCCCAGAAATTCCGATGGCTACATACAAATTGGGTTTGATGGTGATACCCGTTTGTCCAACGTGCTCAGAATGCGGTCTCCATCCCATGTCGCTCACAGGCTTAGAACAAGCGGTTGCGGCGCCCATAAGGTCTGCCAATTCTTCCACCATGTTCCAGTGTTCTGGGCCTTTCATTCCACGTCCAGCAGAAACCACGATCTCAGCTTCGGTGAGCGGAATTTTGCCCGTCACTTTGTCAGATGCGGTGATTTTTACGGGGGACGTTGAAGCGTTTACAGACAAAGAATCTACTGCGCAAGCAGATCCGTCGGTAGTTAAATCAAAAGAGTTGGGGGTTAAGGCCAACACTTTGGTGTTGTTTTTAAGTTCGGTATAAGCGAAGGCTTTTCCGGAGAAAACGCCTCTCTTCACTTGAAATCCGTTTGCGGTTTCAGGCAAAGAAATGACGTTGGTGGCCAAAGAAGCGCCCAACGAAACCGCCACTCTAGGAGCCAATGATTTGCCAACATACGAGTTAGAAATCACCACTACCTGAGCGTTCAATTGTTGACATGCCTGGCTCACTGCTGAGCTGCAGCTGTCTGCTACAAACGCATCCGAAAGGTTCAACGAAACCACTTTGTCAGCGCCGTAAGTTCCTAAGTCACTGCTGTTAGATAAGGTTTGCAAAGTCAAAGCGATGCATTCGGTACCCAATTGAGCAGCTACTTTTTTACCGTAACCGATGGCTTCTAAAGAAGCTTTTTTATACTGTTGGTTGTCGATTTCTGCGAAAACTACTACTGACATAATTATATGATTTTAAGGTCGTTGCGTAAAATATTGATCAATTCTCCTGCGTTATCGGCCTCAATGAGTTTCACGCCGCTTTTTGCTGCTGGAGTTTCGTATTGGTTGTAATGGGTGCTACTTGCAGCGTCTTTGGGGGCCAAAACGGTCAAAGGCTTAGTTCTAGCGGCCATGATTCCTCTCATGTTGGGAATGCGAGGTTCGCAAAGGTCTTTTTGTGCTGAAGCTACTACGGGACCTGCGGTTTCTAGAGATTCTCTTCCTCCGTCAATGTCTCTCACAAATTTGAAAACACCTGCTTCGAAATCAATCTTGGTTACCACATTTACCGATGGAATGTTCAACAAAGCGCCCAAAAGTCCGCAAACTGCCCCACCGTTATAATCGATGCTTTCGCGGCCGGTCAAAATCAAGTCATAGCCTTGAGCGATGTTCGCTACTTGTTCTGCAACAAATTGAGCATCAAAAGCTTGGCTATCAATACGAATGGCTTCGTTCACACCCATGCTGAGGGCTTTACGAATGCTGGGTTCGTTTTCAGCGGTACCTACGTGAACCACTGTCACGGTGCCGTTATTGGCTTCCGCCAATTCAAGTCCGCGGGTGATGGCCAATTCATCGTATGGATTGATGATGTATTGCACGCCAGCAGTATTGAAGGCGGTGTTATTGTCGGTGAACGTGATTTTTGTGGTGGTGTCAGGGACAACACTCATGCAGACTAAAACTTTCATTTCGAAATGAATTTACCGCAAAAATACAAAAAAAATAAGGCAAATTTGAAGCCATGAGTTTTTATCATTTCATAGCCATCGGCGGAGCCGTGATGCACAACCTTGCTTTGGAACTTTCAGCCCTTGGAAACAAGGTCACTGGCAGCGACGATGAAATCTTTGATCCTGCCCGAACTCGCCTGCAAAATGCGGGTATTTTGCCATCGGAATTGGGTTGGTTTCCCGAGAAAATATCCCCCGAAATCAACGCCATCATCCTTGGCATGCACGCCCGCGCTGACAACCCAGAACTCATCAAGGCCAAAGAACTGGGCCTAAAAATTTATTCGTTTCCAGAATTTATTTACGAACATTCGCGCAACAAAAAGCGCGTCGCGATAGCGGGTAGCCACGGAAAAACCACCTCCACGGCCATGCTCATGCACATTCTCAAGTGCAATAATTTGGAATTTGACTACCTGGTGGGCTCTTTGATTGACGGTTATGATCGCATGGTGAAACTCTCTGATGCCCCGTTGATCATTATTGAAGGTGACGAATATTTGACTTCGCCTTTAGATCGCCGTCCCAAATTTCTGCATTACCACCCCCATTTGGCCATGATTACGGGCATTGCTTGGGATCACATCAATGTTTTTCCCACCTTCGAAGAGTACGTGCATCAGTTTCAGCTGTTCACCGATACCGTTTTGGAGCGCGGATTTCTTTTTCGGGGGATAGATGCTCAGCAACTCAATTTGAGCACATCATCGGCCAATTGGACCACCTACGACGCCCCTTCCAACCACGAAGGACGTACTTTTCCTTTCTTCGGACAGCACAATCTCCAAAACGCAGCCGGAGTGGTTGCCATCGCTGAATCGCTGGGCATTTCTTCTTCAGATGCTTGGGATGCGCTCACCACGTTCCCTGGCACTGCCAAACGTTTGGAAAAAATCAAAGAGTCCGAAAATCTGGTTGTGTACCGCGACTTTGCGCACGCTCCCTCAAAGGTAAAAGCCACGGTTTCGGCTGTACGCGAGCAATATCCCCAACACCGATTCATTGCCCTTTTCGAGCTCCACACGTTTTCGAGCCTCATGCCCGAATTCATGGCCCAGTACGCGGGCTGCTTTGAAGGCGCGGACCTCCTCAAAGTCGTTTACGACCCTCACGTCTTCGAACTCAAGAAAATGGACATCCCCAGCGCATCCACCATCGAATCCCGCCTCCAAGTCGCTCCCGGCACAGCCATTTCCACTTTAGCTGACATCGAATCAGCCTTATCAAATTGGTTGTCAGACGATTCTCAGCCAACGGTGTTGTTGTTGATGTCGAGTGGGG
>CAZGQS010000043.1:0-4873 GCA_964527775.1 uncultured Rhizobium sp.
GCTTTGTGGATGCCTCGGGCTTCGAAACGACATTTCGCGCCGTATTCGTGTTCTAGTCTGTATTGCAATACTTCGAATTGAAGTTCACCCACCGTACCTACGAATTTTCGGCTACCCGGTTCTTGAATGAACAAGTTTGCCAATCCTTCGTCGGTGAGCTGTTGGATTCCCTTTTCGAGCTGTTTGCTCTTCATTGGATCTAAGTTGATCAATTCTTTGAAAATTTCGGGCGAAAACGATGGAATCCCCTTGAAAGTGAATACTTCTCCTTCGGTCAAGGTATCTCCAATTTTGAAGTTTCCAGTGTCGTACAAGCCCACAACATCCCCCGGAAAAGCAGCATCCATCACCTCTTTCGAATCGGCCAAAAAGGTATAGGGCGCCGCAAATTTGACCTGTTTCTCGAGTCGTGTATGCTTGTAGGCCTTGTTGCGTTCAAATTTACCGCTGCAAACTCGCAGGAAGGCAATTCGGTCGCGGTGACGAGGATCTAAATTGGCGTGAATCTTGAATATAAATCCCGAAAATTTGGCTTCGGTGGGTTCCACATCCCTTGCGGTCGTGGGACGTGCGAGCGGATTTGGAGCGATATCAACGAAGGTATCCAAGAGTTCTTGTATCCCAAAATTATTCAAAGCGGACCCGAAGAAAACGGGCGCCACATCAGCGTTTAAGTAATTATTGATATCGATATCACCGTAGACACCCTCAATGAGTTCGACGTCTTCGCGAAGTTTCGCTGCATTCTTATCGCCTACTAACTGCGGAAGTCTTTCGTCATCAACGCCTTGCACAGCAATCACATCGTCTGACAGTTTGGTTTTGGAACTTTCGAAGAGATTCAATGATTTCGAGGGAAGTAAGTATACGCCCTTAAAATCGCGACCACCGTTGATGGGCCAGCTCAGAGGATGCACTTGAATATCTAAATTTTCTTCGAGTTCATCGAGCAAATCAAAGGGATCTTTACCGTCGCGATCCATTTTATTGATAAAAATAATCACGGGAGTTTTACGCATTCTGCAAACTTCCATGAGTCGTTTGGTCTGTTCCTCTACCCCTTTCACGCAATCCACCACCAATATAACGGAGTCAACGGCGGTCAAAGTACGGTAAGTATCTTCGGCAAAGTCTTTGTGTCCAGGAGTATCCAAAATATTGACCCACTTTCCTTTATATGGAAAGGTCATCACCGAAGTCGCCACCGAAATACCTCTTTGCTTCTCAATTTCCATAAAATCGGAAGCAGCCGTTTTGGTAATTTTGTTGGACTTCACCGCACCTGCAGTTTGTATTTGTCCCCCGAAAAGCAAGAACTTCTCTGTGAGGGTAGTTTTCCCGGCATCGGGGTGAGAAATAATGGCAAAGGTCTTTCGTTTGGCGATCTCGGACTCGTACATAAATCAATAAAGTGCAAAGGTAGTTAATTTGGTCTTTGGATGTAGGATATTGGTCTTTGGTCTTTGGTCTTTGGTGGTTTTCGGTGATCGGTGATCAGCCGACAGCCGACAACGGTCAGCGGTCAGCTTTCAGCAGACTTCGGCCGTCAGCTTTCAGCAGCGACTCTGCCGCCATGTAGCGCCGAAAGTGCCAAGCAGCGCGAAGCGCAAGCCTTAGTGAAGCGTAAATCACACAGTCACCGGCGAAGCCGTCAGCGGTCAGCGGGCAGACTTCGGCCGTCAGCCGATAGCCGATAACTGAGGGCATCGCCGCCGCAAGCGCCAAGTCCTAGTGAAGCGTGAGTCACTCAGTCACCGGCGAAGCCGTCAGCTGATAGCTGATAAGAACGAAGTTCACTAATTGTCTAATAATACATAGGTATTATCCAACTCATCTCGAACAATTATTCTGAAAGGGATTGAAATTTTTTCAGTCAAAATTGACTCAAACGCTAACTTCAAAGAATTCAACATATCTGCATCAAATTCATTGGTGTCAGTGTAATTTTCCCAAATTTCAAGTGCACAAAAATGAACCGTAATTGATTCGTCAATCCGCTCACCATCATTCTCCACTTCGTAAATGAAATAACTGCCATTTGTGCCGTCTAAATAAAATTCAAGATTATGGTTTTTAAATAGTTGAAGCTCCAGAATTTGTTTTATGGTGTCAGCCAGTTCAATAACTAGTTCAGAAACGCTGTTGGCCTGTGAAATCACAGAATAAAATTCTTCATTTTCTTTGCAGAGACTTATCATTTGAAATTTATATTATGCGAATTTAAGGTGTGTCTTGGTTGTTTAAATTTCCGACTCCCCTAATTTTGAAGAATTAATATGAAAAAATGAATTGGCAAAAGAAATTAGTTTTTTATTTCTACTTTTTAATAATCAATCAATTATTTGGCCAGAATTACATTGAATATCACAGAATTTTCAATCGAATAGATGATGATGTGTTAACGGAGAATCTATCTTTGGCCAGCCAAAGATTAGACAGTGTTTACGAAGCTTACGATTTTATTTATGCGAAACATTGTATAAAAGCTCTCCAAATTTATGTCACACTTAAAGACAGCGTAAAGTCAGACCTCTGGCTTGCTAAGTGTTTCAAACAAGGAATTCCAATTTGGATTATACGATCCAACAAAATTACAAATGAAGCATTAAGGTATTCAAACACGCACAATACCATTCTGAATTTTGATAGTTTAAATCTAATATATAAAACTAGAATTAATATTCATGTTAGTGAGTTGCTAGATAGTTTAATTAAAATTGATAGTAAACTCACCCGAAATTTGAATGATGGCTTTATTTTATTAAAACCATTTTATTGGATTCGCTGGAAAACAAATAATCGACGTCAATTAAAAATAATCAAAATCATCATTACTAAATTTGGTTACCCTGAAGAAAAGTTGATTGGTCTGCCTGCGATTCAAGATTCAACTACTTTTTCAAAGTATTTATCTTTCTGGGGACCGTCTGAGTTGCGTGATTCTCGTGCTCAAATCATGCTTCAGCATTGCTTTACAGATGGTGCTCAAATTGACGAGAAATTAAAAGATATGTTATATTCCAATTTAACAATTGGAAATATACCCGCGTTTCAATATGCATTAATCCTAGAGTTTATGTATCCAGATAGATCAAATTTCTCACAATTTAAGTTTTGGCCTTATCGCAGAAATCCTCTAAAATTCGACAATCATAATTTGAATAAAAATCGATATGCAATTGGATTACAATCCATTGAACAAGAACAAAGAAATATTTTAATAGAACGCAATCGCAGAAAAAACAGTGTTTCCAATGCGGAAATAATGCTAGAATGATTTTTCATCTACCAGCTCGTAAAATTAACTCTCAACTAATCGCCAAAGACCAAGGATCAAAGTCCAAAATCTAAAGAAAAGTATCAATTCCGGAGACAGCCAATAGGAACAACCCAGACACCATCGGGTCTCTTGAAAGCGAATTGTCCACCGGTAATTACCATCAAAAATGAGGGTTCACCCATTTTTTCGACGTCTATGATGTTCTTTAGCTTCAACAAATTTGCTGCGGCTTCATCTATTTGCTTATGTCCTAATTTTACTTCTATTCCTGCCCACCGACCGTCGCGCAAACGAACAATAAGATCTGCTTCTAAATTGTTCTTGTCGCGGTAATGAAATACATCTCCATCAATCGATTGAGCATACACACGAACATCTCGGGTGCACAAACTTTCGAATAAGAATCCAAAATATTCAAAATCGTTTAATAGGGCTTGAGGTTTTATTCTCATCACAGCGGTAGCGATGGAAGGATCTACAAAATGTCTTTTTTCAGACGTACGAATGGCGGTTTTTGAACGAAGAGACGGCATCCATGCGGGTACATCTTCGACTACAAAAATGCGTTTTAGTGCGTTTATATATGAAGCAATAGATTTATCTGAGATTACTGCGTCATTGGCCTCCATGTCTTCTTTTATGGTCTGATAATTTGCAATTGTTGCGATATTTCTTGCCAAAGATCTCATTAAGAGTCTCACTCTTTCTGGATTTTTTTCAACTTGATCAACCTCAGAAACGTCATAATTTATAACTGCTTCAGTGTAATCGAAGGCATTCTTAAGTGCTGCATTTTCACTCAATTTGAGGGTTGAAGGCCATCCGCCTCTGCAAATAACAAATGCTATATCTTCAATTTTTAAATTGGACATAGAGGTTTCAACAATTTGACGTCCCTCGAATAAATCACTCAAAGAGATTTCACCGTTTGATTCTTTAGATTCAAATAAGCTCATAGTCCTCATCCTCATTCGAGCAATTCTACCGGTACCAGTGTGGGCAGTTGCGTTATCGGTTGGGACAGCTGAACCTGTCAATATAAATTGCCCCAATTCAGCGCGTTGATCCACTTCAAATCGAACAGCATCCCATAAAACAGGGGCCATTTGCCACTCATCTATCAGACGAGGAACCTCACCCCTCAACAAAATGGACGGTTGATGGTTGGCTACTTCCAAATAAGACGCGCTGTAATCAGGATTTTGCATATAAATCACACTCTTTGATGCCATGAGTGCCGTACTGGTTTTGCCACACCATTTAGGTCCTTCAATGAGAATTGCACCCGAAGTTTCTAGTGCTAATTTTAACTCTAAATCTCCTAGTCTATCAAAATACTTTATTTTATTCATATTTAGACATTTAACAAATACAAATATACAACAATTTCCGAGTTTGGCGCACTTTCACTTCCGAGTTTGGCGCATTTTAACTTCCGAGTTTGGCGGAACCAGCTATCAGCCATCAGCCATCAGCCCACAGCCCACAGCGGGCAGCCGACAGCTGACAGCTGACAGCCGACAGCCGACAGCTGACAGCCCTCTGTCGGTGCCTGAAATATGTTGACCGTTTTAAAGGATTAAAAACAAACTT
>CAZGQS010000044.1:0-4576 GCA_964527775.1 uncultured Rhizobium sp.
CGGAGACTGACGGCTTCGCCGGAGACTGACGGCTTCGCCGGAGACTGACGGCTTCGCCGGAGACTTTGAGACTTACGCTGCCGTTGCTTTGCGCCTTCGGCGCTTCTGAGAGCTGAGAGCTGAGAGCTAAGAGCTAAGAGCTGAGAGCTGAGAGCTGACGGCTGACGGCTGATCGCCGAAATCTGATCACCGACCACCGACCACCGATATCCGTTATTAACTATCTTTGCAGCATGAACATCATGATGCCGAACATTCCGTTGTTGAAATTTAGAGAGTCTGGGAATTTTTTCATCTTTGCCGGGCCTTGTGCCATTGAGGGTAGGGATATGGCTTTTGAAATAGCGGATAGATTGGTGCAGATCTCTAATGAATTGGAGATACCTTTGGTGTTTAAAGGTTCATATAGGAAAGCAAATAGGTCACGAATTGATTCGTTTACAGGAATTGGTGATGAAGCTGCATTGCAGATCTTGGGGGATATTAGAGAGAAGTATCAAATTCCTGTAGTGACTGATATTCATGAGTCGCACGAAGCGGCCATGGCTGCAGAATATGTGGATGTGTTGCAGATTCCTGCGTTTTTGTTCAGACAGACCGAATTGTTGGTGGCTGCGGCACAGACTGGAAAGTGGATCAATATTAAGAAGGGACAATTTGCGGCATCCAACGCTATGCAACACGCTCTACAGAAGTGCGTGGATTCAGGAAATGATCAAGTGATTTTGACTGACAGAGGAAACTCATTTGGGTATTCAGATTTGGTGGTGGATTTTAGAAATATTCCGGAAATGAGATCTTTCGGAGCGCCTGTGGTGATGGATATCACTCATAGCTTGCAACAACCCAACCAGAGCAGTGGAGTAACTGGAGGTAAGCCAGAGTTGATTGAGACCATTGCAAAAGCGGCAGTTGCAGTTGGAGTAGATGGATTGTTTGTAGAAACACATCCAAATCCTTCGTTAGCGAAGAGCGATGGCGCGAATATGCTACCCTTAAACGAACTGCAGCCCCTTTTGGAGAGGCTGCAGCGTATTAGAAAAGCTATTTTATAAGCTTTTTATTTTTCATTTTTTTCCTTGGCGTTTGCCGCAGGTTTCTTAGCAGGTTTGGCTGGCTTAGCAGGTTTCACTGGTTGTCCAACACGCTTGATTTTGAACTCACGAGACACTTTCTTTGGAATCAACACCAATTCTTTATCGGTTTCGTATGAATCTGAGGTGAAGTATTTGGTAATAGTTTTGTCAGTAATGCGAGGAGCATTTGATTTCTCGTCAATTTTGAACTGTACACCAGTTATTGGGTAATCACCGATTTCCATGTTTTCAACGGTGAACTTATTGCTTGGCAATTTGATTTTACCCACTTTGAATTTGTCGCCTTCAATGAAGTCTTTCTTGGTCAATAGTTTCTTTTTGTACCATTCAGCCGCCAATTCAGGAGTAACTGTATTTACTTTTCCTTTTTTGTCGATGATAAACATGGTAGGCTCTGCGCCGAACATCATGATGGGGATGGTTCTTTCTTCCTTGGGACCAGAAAGCGGTAATTTAATAGCAAATGTCAAATCTAATACTGGTTTAGCCGGTTGAGCTGCGGCAGCTGAATCTTTTGCTGCAACCACCTTGATTGAATCCTTAACTCCTACATTGGTGTTGTTTACGTCAACATCTTGGTTGACTTTTACGCGTGACTTTTTATCTTCAAATTCAAAACGAACCGTGGTTCTACGATTTTGTTGATGCTGGAATTCATCACAAGGCACAAAGGGTTTTCCATCAATTGGAACGATTTCCGAAGCTTTATAAGTGTCGTAAACCGAACTGATTACGTTTCCTTTTTTATCTTTGGTGATGACCATTTTACGGGTCTTTCCGGCAATGTATGGGGTGAAGCCCGCTTTTTCGGCGCCTTCACATTTACAGTCATTGATCAATTCTTTTTCCCCAAATCCAACAGCAATGATTCTCGATGAGTCAATGTTCCAACGACGCATCAAATAAACACGCGCTGAATCTGCTCTTCGTTGTGCCAGACGTGTATTGTAGTCAACCGATGCACGACAGTCAGTATGAGAACCTAATTCAGCAATCAATCTTGGATAGCGAATCATAACCTCTTGAGCGAATGTATCAAGGATGCGGGCTGCATCTGGACGGATTCTTGCGCTGTCAAGGTCATAGAATATAGGAAGCGAAATGATTTGGTCTAGTGGGTTTACTAAACAGAAATCTTGAACCAATTCGGTTGAGAATCTGATTCCGTGAGTGGTTCTTTGAACCGAAGGAATGTCAAAGTAGTACAACTGAGGATTTTTAGCAACGATTTCGTAGTTGGTTTTGGGTTTCAACTGGGCCATGTACTCACCGTTTTCATTGGTTTTAAGTACCATGGTTGATGTATCTTTATCGTTGGTGATTACTACAGTAGCACCTTTAAGAGGTAATTTAGTATTACAATCTGTTACCACACCACGAAGTGTAATGACTAAAGGCAATACATCAAATGAGTAAATATTGTCATCGTTTCTACGATCACCGCGGTTTGAGGTGAAGTAACCTGCTTTTGCTGTATTGTTTAAGAAGGTGATTGCAAAATCGTCTCCACCTGAATTCAGAGGCTCACGAAGGTTTTCCATATCAACCCATTTATTGATTTCTTCGGTTTGTGCGGCAGAGAACATATCCAATCCACCTAAACCTGGCCAGTAATCAGAACTGAAGTAAAGGCGTTTATCGTGTTCGTTGAAATAGGGGAAGTATTCGTTTCCGGGTGAGTTTATTTGGGGACCCAAGTTTACTGGATTGCCCCAAGATCTAGATCTACGGCTGTAGGTTACTGCCCAGATATCAAATCCCCCGAAACCACCATCGCGGTCGGAAGAGAAGAACAAAATTTTATCATCATCGCCGAGGGCGGGGTGACCGTAACTGTGACCAGTATCTTGCTTGCAGATTTCAAGAACGTCACCCATTTGCCAATCTGGTCCAGTCTTTTTGTACTGATAGATTGCGCATTTCTCAGATTTTCCGTCTTCACCACCGCATTGAGTCATGTACATTTCCGAAAAACGACGATTGAAGGTAATACCACCTTCGTTGTATTTGGTGGAGGCTGATTTTGAAAACATGGCCTTACCCCACTTCATTTGACCTGCAGAAGCTGATGTATCGCCGCGTTTTTTCTTGGTTTTTTGTCCTTCAATGTACCACATGTCAGACCATTTTTCTAAGGTTCCGCCGTAAACTCTTTTGGATGTACCGCCTTCACGATCAGAGGCGAAAAACACTACATCGTCTTTACGTGACGCCACCATGGGAGCCCAATCGTTGGCACGCGTGTTTGCAAGTTTAAATTCTTGAACTCTGAAAAGTGAACTGTCGGGTGTCCAGCTTAAAGCCATTTCGCAACCCAACATTTTTTGTATAGCTTGACTGTCGCCAGGCACGCGTTCAAGGTAAGATTCGTAGGCAGAAAGTGCGCCTCTGTAATCTTCCATTTTCTTGAGCATATTTGCTCTCATTAAAAGCGCTTGGCTGTTGTTTGGGTCTGTCTTAAGGACCTTTTCATACAGCTTTTGGGCCTTCAAATATTTATTGTTTAGACGGTAAGCTTCGGCGGCCATCATGTTGGCTTTTTCGCGCTCTTTCTTGTCTTTGGCATTTCTAGCCACTTGTTCAAAGACAATGGCAGATTGACCGAAGTACCCTTGATCAAACAATTTTTGAGCGTCGCCAAATTTTGGCGAACAGCCTGTATTTAAAGTAGTTACCAGGAAAATAAACCCTGCAATTACCAATAAATTTTTTCCTCTACTGAGAAGTTTTTGAATATCGGGGAAATGCATCTTCACAATTAAGCCTAATTAAAACGCTAATTAATGAATTCTTTGTCATACTTCAAAGTTTTCACCTCATTTTATTTAGGTTAAATGATTTAAATTCTCATTAATGATGCACTCTTAAGCGCTTGGTTAGCTCAAAATCTTTGCCTTTGATTCTCACCAAATAAACACCATCTGGGACTTGGGTTAAATTGAGTACCATTTTGTTTTCTGAAGGATTCATTTGTATTCTGAGAGGATGAATTTTAGTGCCGATTACAGTATACATTTCTACTTCCAAATCTTCGATGTCGCCTATCACATTTTCGAGCGAAATATTCACCCAATGATTGGCTGGATTTGGTTTCATATCGAAATTAAATGAAACCGTTTCACGTTGAAAGTTAGCGTTTTGAGATTGAGCCTTTGACAGGCTGAAAAGCAACAACAGGAATAAGTAAATAGGCTTCATGTTGAAGGGATAGCAAAAAGTGGGCCAAATTAACGGTGATCGGTGATCGGTGATCGGTGATCGGTGATCAGCCGTCAGCGGTCAGCCGTCAGCGTTCAGTTTAGGGTTTAGAGATTAGAGTTGAGCCCGCTACCCTCTAAACTCTACCCTCTAAACTCTACTCCCTAAACTCTGTAGCCGTCAGCCGTCAGCTTTGCTGAGACTTTGGGACTCACGCTTCGCTATGACTTTGAGTCTTTAGTTATTGGGTTTCGGCTGTTTTCCAAAGACCAAAGACCAAA
>CAZGQS010000045.1:0-3043 GCA_964527775.1 uncultured Rhizobium sp.
TGCACTTTATTCCGTTACCCCCATTTTATGACAAATTCCTCGAAAAATTACCCCTTTTTTATGACAAAAACGGCAAAAAATTACCCCTATTTTATGCAGAAGTATTGAAAATCAATAGATTAAAAATGAATAATTCAATAAATGGGCTTGTGGTAGACCTAATATGTAACAAATAATGTTGTATATTTGTTACGAAAAATAATTTCAAAATGTAATGGAATTGACTGAAAAACAAATTATTGCAAGAATACGAGCACATGGAAGAGGTTTTGTTTTTACTACAAAGCAATTCTCATCTTTGTCGGATGATTCTGGTAGTGTTAGAACTGCTTTGACAAGGCTAGTGCAGAAGAAGTTAATTAGACGGCTTTCGCACGGGTTATACGATTTGCCTGTGGTGCATCCTCAGTTGGGCGAACTAGTGCCTAAGGTTGAAAATGTCATTGATGCGATTAAATCTGCTGAAGCTATTGAGGTTCAGGCGACAGGGGCGTATGCCGCAAATCTTTTGGGATTGTCTACTCAGATTCCCATGCGCATTGAGCTACATACCAATGGTCCAAGAAGGAAAATCCGGTTTGGAAATCAAGAGATACTTCTGAAGCCAACTACTCCCAAAAATATGGTTGGGGCAGGAACCAAGGCTGGATTGATACTGCATGCGCTGCGCCAAATAGGACAGGATAATGTTACCGATGAAATGATTTCTTTGATTCGGACTCAAATTTTGGAACAAGATATCAAGCACATTAAAAAACAAATTCCCTATGCACCCGCTTGGATTGCGAAAATTATGCGTTCACTCATTAATAAAAACGAATCATGAACTCATTCATTAAATAAACTCATGAATTTTAGTGCCATAAAACGACCCCAGTACCTCAGATAAATTTTGTACAAGTTCAATGTCACAAGTGCAATAAAATGATGCATATGGATTAAGGTTAATTGAACTATTGGAATTATGGCTTTTGATTGAAAGTATTCTGTATAATTTCTGCAGTTTCCATTAATTGTTGGAAGGTAGGAACGATTCCATATATCATTTCTTTTGACATTACCTCATAGTCACTTTTTAATTTCATTAATATGTCCTCAGATGGAATAATTGAAATTTGACCAATACATAGTGTACTGTAATCGAAATGTCTTAAACGCGAATATGATTTACGATGTTCAATGATGTCTTCAATGAATTGAATATCTTTGAGGGTACTTGAATATCCTTCGTGAATTCGGTGAAGGTCGTAATAGTGACGAGACATCCTATTTGTTCTCATTTTACTCTTTTCTTCGCGGTTGTATTCTTCATGTAATAAAAGGATTTTTTCAATCATCGTTCTATTTGGTTTAATTGTTGTTACATGAAATGCATCTTCCCCGTAAATGTCATTGGGAAAAAATAAATCCAATAGTGTTTGCATTTGACGGTTCTCGTTTGGCTCTTTCTGCGAGCGTACGCTAAATTCAATTTTTACTTTATCTGCCAAATAGGGATTTTGGTCAAACAAGGATTTATAATGGATATAAATTGTTTGGGGATCGGTGTCAGGCATATCAGGTCTCACTACTTCTACTTCTAGTGAATAGTATTCTTCAGGGATTTGATTTTTTTCAAATTGTATTTTTAGTTCATTTGCAATTTCTGTACTTGTAAACGCACATCCTTCTCTTCTGAGATGCTCTACAAATGTTTTTGATGGCTTGTTCTTATAATGAACTCCAAAGGACTCTGAATTTAACGCAATATCTATGTCTTCAGAAAATCTATCAACAATCCTCCATCCTTTACTCAGTGAAGTTCCTCCCTTAAAAGCAAAATACTTTGCATACTCTGAAGTAAACAACATTCTCAAAACAAGTGTAACCCACCAATCTTTTTCTATGGCCTTAGGAGTTATTCCAGAATTCAATGAAGCTTGATTCAATGAGATTCTTCGAGAATTATCATCTAGTTTATTAAGCCACCCAATCATACTATTTCATTTAAAAAGTTTTTGATTACGAAGTCACTAATTCGTGATGGCGCTAATTTCAAATCATGCTTCAGTTTTTTCGCATCTTCTTTTTTGAGTAAGCTTATTATTTTTTCTATTTCTGGTTCAGAGAGTTGATTTAAGTTCAATTCCTCTAACCCTAAAAACAACAAACTTGAGATTGAGCCAACCATGGCTAATTTTTTAGTTGTAGTTGGTTGAAATAAAATCGAACTTTTTCCAATGCTAATATTCTTCTTTGTTCCGTTGGTTAGAAAAACCATTTTCATGGGAACCTGCGTTGAAAGACCAATTTTATTCAAGGCATATTGTCCAGTGGGCATTATTTTGACATGATCTTTTTTTGCTAACGAAGCTGCAATTTCTTCCATAGATGGAAGCACATCTCCAAAAACCTTGTCATGAATAGGAGTTGCGTAAATGCCTTGCCCCATACGTGTTAACACATTTTGCTCAACCAATCTAGAAAGCGCCTTCCTGATAGCGGTGGAAGTTCCCAAGTCTTTAAAGTCTGATGGCATGAAAATTTCACCCGGCTTAGACCGTTTTATTTTCGCCTCAATTTGACTAATGATTGACTTATTCATGTCACAAATATACAAATATATGTGACATAAAATATCAGAGTTTAAACTAATTTAATGCGTTTAATGCCAATAATATCAATGAAGTAACCCTGGTTAAAATATTTCCCTATTCAAATATCTTGTCGTACCATTTCGATACATCGTCACCAATGAATTCATGGTACTTGTAGAGCTCTGGTCGTATTTGTCGCCGCTCTATCACTCTGTCAGTGAAAAGTCAAATGTTGGAAGTCTGAAAAAAAACATTGAATTATAATTCAATATAAATAAGGAGCGATTTGGGGGAGTGGTCATGGAGTGGATACGCTCTGTTTTTGGATTAATGTTGCAAGCCAAAAGTAAAAATAATTATGCAAAAATTAACCCTGATTGAAATTTTGACGGCTCCCAAGACAGAGCGCTGCGAATGTTTGCCATGTGTCACAAACTGGTATGCACAGAGGTTGGAATCTGTGCGAG
>CAZGQS010000045.1:3143-4341 GCA_964527775.1 uncultured Rhizobium sp.
GAATGTTTGCCATGTGTCACAAACTGGTATGCACAGAGGTTGGAATCTGTGCGAGAAAGGGAGAATGAAGCAATGGAGCTGCTCCATGATGCTAGACTGTGTGAGTGGTTGAAAAACGGAAAGGCCAAAGTTGATTTTCATGCAAAGTCTCGATTTGCCATTCTGATGAATGTGGTGAGTGATCCCATTGTTAAGATCAAAGTGGTTAAAAAGTTGATTCTGGATGAGTCGTTTGATTTGGATCTGTTGGATGTTAAAACAGTGGAATACTACAACAACAGCTCGCGTTTCGAGAGCATCATAACAAGGCAATTTGGACTGTATTCTTATGGGACATTGATGAAAAACGCCGTTGTGTACAGACACATGCCGGAGCTTTTGGAACATCGGATTGTGAGTTTTGAAAGGGAAAAAGTGGTTGCTTATGCGAAAGCCATTGCCGCTCTTGGATACAACTTTTACAAGGATTACTTCGGTGATTGTCCCCAGAAAGAAAAACTGCAGATAACGTCAATGTTGTTCGATCAATATTTAAGTAACGGACATGAAAACTTGATCAGACCCATTCAAGAACTGTTCGCGTTAATCACAAATTTGGAAGGCCGAGAGTTGGCAGATGGTCTTCCGAAGGCATACACGGAGTTGGCAAACAAGATCTTATTGGAAGGGAATCATGAATTTTTGCCGTTTAAAACCACCAATTACGGCGCGAAAAGTTTGTCTGAATACTTGCAAATCACCCAAAAGAACAACCGGGTGAAGGAGAGGCTCAGGGAGATGAGAACACGGCAGCATCAAAAGATGGAGGCGGTCAACAAGGAGCTTTCGGTTCACTTGAGCAACATGCGAAAGTTGGAGGAGCGGGTGAACCATTTGCAAAAGCAGTTGGAGAAGAACATCAAGTTTGAACGGAAAATGCGACATTTCAGCGAGATGAGTGATTTGTCGCCGTTGGAGCGTCTCAAATTCATCGTCCAATCTGAGCACACCATCTATTATTATCCGCATTTTGCCCTCGAAAACATCCGGGAGGAAGTTGACCTCCTGTCTGATGAAGACAAATCAAAGCTGCTGGAAAAGCTCCAAATTGTGAATAGGGGCCCTTTGAGGGATTTGAAGAGCTATTTGAAGAGTAATCAATGAAATGAAGAGCAAATAGGGGAGACCTTGCTCTGGTTAATCATGCTTATAAACGAAT
>CAZGQS010000046.1:0-4302 GCA_964527775.1 uncultured Rhizobium sp.
CCCTGGAAACCTTGGCCAAAGAGCTTTCACCACAACAGTTTAAGACCTGGATTCAGCCCCTTAAAATAAGGGGCTATGACGAAAGTGAGCGTTTACTATTAATTGGGGCGCCCAATCCATTTAAGCTTGACTGGATTAAGCGTACTTTCTCAGGAAGGCTTCATGAAATCGCCTCTTCCTATTTTGGGGGCCCCATTAACCTTCAATTTACACTTGGTGCCGACCCATCAAAAAGCATCGCCAAAATACCCGGCCCCGACTTACGCCCCGAAGGTTTGACTGAGGGGGTGGCTGGTAATAGCTCATCAACTGGATCTACATTAAACAGCGGGGATTTGGGAGTTGAGTTTGATGGGGTTGCCGAAACCAACCTTGGGACCGTGCTTGCCGACCGCGAACACTCCAAACTAAATCCCGGTCTTACCTTCGAAAGCTTCGTCACAGGAAAAGCAAATCAATTGGCACGTGCAGCGTCCATTCAGGTTGCCCACAATCCTGGGGCATCCTATAACCCAATGTTTTTGTATGGTGGTGTCGGTTTAGGCAAAACCCATCTAATTCACGCAATTGGCAACCACCTTCTTAAAGAGAAACCGGATGCCAAAATTCGCTATATCCATGCTGAGCAGTATGTGTCGGACGTTGTTAGGGCTTATCAGCAAAAAGCGTTTGATCGATTTAAGCGCTACTACCACTCACTGGACCTTTTATTAATTGATGACATTCAGTTTTTTGGTGGCAAATCGCGCACCCAAGAGGAATTCTTTTATGCTTTTGAGGCCCTAATTAGCAATGGGGCACAGGTAATTATCACCAGCGATACCTATCCAAAAGAGATGGAGGGCATCGATGAGCGCCTGATTTCCCGCTTTGATTCTGGACTAACCGTCGCCATTGAGCCGCCGGAGCTCGAAATGCGAGTAGCTATTTTGATGAAAAAGGCAGCTATTGAGGGCATCCCGATGAGTGAGGATGTTGCTTTTTTTGTTGCCAAACACCTACGCTCCAATATTCGAGAATTAGAGGGCGCGCTTAGAAAAATCCTGGCGTACGTTCACTTTCACGGTAAAGAGGTCAATATTGAGGTGGCCCGTAGCGCCCTTAAAGACCTTTTGTCAATCCAAAATCGACAAATTTCGGTTGAAAGCATTCAAAAGACGGTTGCCAACTTCTATAACATCAAAGTTGCCGACATGTACTCCAAAAAGCGCCCCGCCAACATTGCCCGGCCACGCCAAATTGCAATGTTTATCGCAAAGGAGCTAACCCAAAAAAGCCTACCCGAAATTGGTGAGCTTTTTGGCGGCAGAGACCACACCACTGTTTTACACGCGGTTCGTAAAATTGCCGAGGAACGCCAACACGATTCTCACCTTAACCACGAACTACACGTTCTTGAACAAAGCCTGAAAAATTAGCCTGTGGATAAGCCTGTGGAAGGCTTATGGGATAAGTTTGTTAATAGGTGATTGGCAAGTTTGTGAACAAGTGTTTTGGTTTTTTTAGGCGTCGCCCCTGTTCACAATTTATCCATACGTTATACCGGACTTATTCACACCAATTTTTCTCAAAAAGAGCTTGATTTCACTATAAAATTTAACTTATCAACCAAAAAAGACACCCTTATTATTACTACGATACAAATATAAGAAGGAATTAAAAAACAATGCAGCTAATCAACGCTACTCGAGATGATTTATTAAAACCGTTACAGGTGGTCAGTGGCATTGTTGAACGACGTCATACCTTGGCGATTCTGGCAAATTTACTCTTTAAGAAAACAGGGTCCCTAGTCTCTTTTGTTTCTACCGATATTGAAATACAAATTACAACTAAGGCGAACTTTGGGGTTGGTGATGATGATGTCACCACGACAGTGGGTGCCCGAAAGATTTTAGATATTTTGCGGGCTCTACCCGAGGGGCCTGTAAGTCTTAATTTAAAAGATAACAAGATGGTGGTTCAAAGCGGCAAGAGTCGATTTTCTCTTCAAACGCTAGCTGCCACCGAGTTTCCAGTGATGCAAATTCACTCTGAGGTCCAGTCAAGTTGGGGAATGAGCCAAAGAAAATTCCGTCAACTGATTAGCCAGGTTTATTTTGCAATGGCTCAGCAGGATATACGCTATTACTTAAATGGAATGCTATTGGTTGTCGATGGGAAAGATGTGGTTGCGGTTGCGACCGATGGCCACCGGTTGGCTTATAGTCATGTTGAGCTTGACACCAACCCCACTGGAAATGGTCAAAAACAAGAAATTATTATTCCTCGGAAAACGATTTTAGAGTGTCAACATTTGTTGCAAGATACAGACGAAGTGGTTGATATTAGTATTAGTAACAATCAAATCAAATTCACCTTTGGGGATATCGAATTAATCTCGAAGTTAGTTGAAGGTAAGTTTCCAGACTATCAGCGGGTAATTCCGAAGGGACACAAAAACTCACTTTCTGTTAACCGTGAAATTTTGCAGGCCGCATTACAGCGAGCAGCCATTTTGACAACCGAGAAATTTAAAGGCGTTCGCTTCTCATTAACAACCAATAAAATAACCATACAGTCTACAAATGCTGAACAAGAAGAGGCTCAAGAAGAAATAGAAACCAATTACAGCGGTGATGCTGTTGAAATCGGCTTCAATGTCAGCTATCTTCTTGATGTTTTGGCCAACATCAAAAACGAAGAGATTCAAATTAGTCTCGGTGATGCCAATAGTAGTGCTGTAATTACATTACCCGGATCGGAGGCATTTAAGTACGTTGTAATGCCGATGCGCATTTAAGTTTTAATGCCTCAATAAGCTTAAAGAAAAAAACTCATGTCTTTAGAAAATCAAACCAACGAGCAGTATGGCGCCTCTTCTATTCAGATTTTGGAGGGGTTGGAGGCAGTCCGCAAGCGTCCAGGAATGTACATTGGCGACACCTCCGATGGAACTGGTTTACATCACCTGGTATTTGAGGTTCTTGATAATTCGATTGATGAAGCGTTAGCGGGGTACTGTACCGAAATATCGGTTGTGATTCATACCGACAACTCTATTTCTATTATCGATAATGGCCGAGGCGTTCCAACCGGCATTAAGTTTGATGATAAACATGAGCCTAAACGTAGCGCTGCAGAAATTGTAATGACAGAACTTCATGCGGGCGGCAAATTCGACCAGAACTCCTATAAGGTTTCAGGCGGGCTTCACGGTGTTGGAGTGAGTTGTGTAAATGCCCTTTCAAAATGGCTACGTCTGACAATTCGGCGTGATGGCAAGGTCCATCATATGGAGTTTGCTCGCGGAGTTGTTCAGAACCGAAATATTCAAAAAGAAAATGGGGTTGAAGTTTCCCCAATTTCGATAACAGGTGAAACAGATCTCCGAGGTACAGAAGTTCACTTTCTTGCAGACGAAGAGATTTTTGGCAACATTGAGTATCACTACGAAATTCTTGTAAAACGAATACGCGAACTTTCGTTTTTAAATAACGGTGTTCATATTCGTCTTGTTGATCAGCGCAGCGGCCAAGAAGAGGACTTTGCTTTTTCTGGCGGTGTACGAGGCTTTGTGGAGTACATCAACCAAACCAAAACCGTTTTACACCCAAATATTTTCCATGCGCTTGCTGAGCGCCCATCGGATCTGGGTGGTCAAATTACCGTTGAAGTTGCGATGCAGTGGAATGATGGATACAACGAACAAGTTTTATGTTTTACCAACAACATCCCTCAGCGCGATGGCGGCACCCACCTAACGGGGCTGCGCGCGGCAATGACTCGGGTCATCAATAAATACATCGATGAGAATGAGATTGCTAAAAAAGCAAAGGTTGAGATTTCTGGCGACGATATGCGCGAAGGGCTTACGTGCGTCCTTTCAGTGAAGGTTCCGGAGCCCAAGTTTTCAAGCCAAACCAAAGATAAGTTGGTGTCAAGCGAGGTCCGGGGCCCTGTTGAGGAGGTAGTAGCCCAGGCGCTTGCAGAATATTTAGCCGAAAAGCCCCAAGACGCAAAAATACTCTGTGGCAAGATTGTGGATGCCGCAAAGGCGCGCGAGGCTGCGCGCAAAGCTCGTGAAATGACGCGTCGCAAAGGCGCGCTCGACGGCATTGGTCTACCGGGCAAGCTCGCCGACTGCCAAGAAAAAGATCCCGCCAAATCGGAGCTGTTTATTGTTGAGGGCGACTCTGCTGGCGGCTCAGCCAAACAGGGACGCGATCGAAAGTTCCAAGCAATCTTACCGCTAAAGGGCAAGATTCTAAATGTTGAAAAAGCGCGCTTTGACAAGATGCTGGGAAGCCAAGAGGTGGTTAC
>CAZGQS010000047.1:0-4148 GCA_964527775.1 uncultured Rhizobium sp.
CACCGACCACCGATCACCGATCACCGATAACCGATAACCGATCACCGACCACCGATCACCGTACAAATTTGCATATTCGTTCAAACAAATGTATATTTGCTCCCAGATTTAATAAAAAACAAAAAAACAAAATACACATATGAAAAAAAGTTTCATTTATTTGACCGCAGCTGTTGCCGTGTTTGCAATGGCTTCTTGCGGAAGTAACGCCAGCGACGCTGGTAATGCTGATTCTGCTGCTACCGCTAATACCGGCGCAGTTACTTACACAGTTTCTACCGAAAGCGTTGTAGGCTGGAGAGGTTCTAAAGTAGTAGGTATCGGTGAGCATAAAGGTACCATCGCTATTTCTGAAGGTACTATTTCTGTTGAAAACGGAAAATTAACTGCTGGTTCTTTCACTATTGATATGAACAAAATTGTTTGTACAGATTCTATTCCTGATGAATTCAAGCAAAAATTAATTGGTCACTTCCAAGCTGATGACTTCTTCAACGTTGCTAAATTTGCAACTGCGAAGTTTGAAATCACTGGTGTTGAAGAAAAAGCAGAAGGTACTAACACTCACGTTATTTCAGGTAACTTGACCCTTCGTGATTCAGTTAAAAACATCAGCATTCCTGCTGCAGTTTCTATTGATGGAAATAACTTCACCGCTAAAGGTAGCGTAACCATCAACCGTTTGGATTGGGGTGTTAACTACGACAAAGCAAACATGAGCTTGAGCGAAAAAGCTAAAGCTGCGTTGAAAAACGGTGTGGTATCTGAAAGCATCGAAATAACTTTAGACATCAAAGCAACTGCTGCTGAAGCACCTGCTGCTGCTGAAAGTGATGCTAAAAGCGGAATGTAATCCATTCATTTTTCATTTTTCATTCACATAAAAAAGTCCCGGTCGCAAGGCCGGGACTTTTTCGTTTATGATTCAACGATAAAATATCCTCAGAAATCAAGCAAAACGATTACCTACCCAAACAAAGCGTCGGTTTACATACAATGAGTCTGTAAAAGTAGCGTTTCCGCTTGGGTTTCCGCCGGTAACGTGAAAGTCACTGAAGGCTGCATGTTGATTAACAAAAGCGGCTCCAGTAAAATTAAAACTCACGGGAGTGAAGGCCTGTTCATTCATAACCTCCTCAACCGACTGCATGTAAGCTACATCGGTACTGTAACATGAGCAGGTAATTGCGCCAACGGTTGATGCTAAATGAGAAGCCAAAGCCAAGCTTTCTTCTCTGCCTGAAGTTCTGACCACAAAAAGTATAGGGCCAAAACATTCATGCTTCCAAGAATCTTCTGCGGCATCTACCACAACTACCGAAGGTGCTAAAATACGCGCATCTGAAAACTCAGCATTTTCAACTACAGCATTATTGGCCGAAGAGCCTGAAACAGATAAAGTGTCTTCCACCCTCTTTCGTGTAACATCGTTTTGGATAGCACCTAAGGTCCCTGCACCCATCTTAGGGTTTTCGGCCAATCCTTTTAACGCACCACGCAACGAAGCTACCACGTCGTCAAAAGAGATATTTCCTTCAGGAGTATTGATTCCATCTTTAGATACGAAGATATTCTGTGGAGCAGTACACATTTGACCGCTGTACAAACTCGCTGCAAAAGCTAAATTCCCGAAAACGGATTTAGCATCCGCTGCCCCGTCAAGAATGACAGAATTAACTCCTGCTTTCTCTGTAAATACTGTTTTTCCAGATAAAGACTCAATATATCGTCCAAAATCAGAACCACCAGTATAATCAATCAATTTAACAGCAGCATGTTCAGCTAAGTGCTTAGTGATAGGATTCGCAGAGCTATCTGCCGCAAGTTGAACTAACTTAATAGACAACCCGTGCGCTGAAAGCACTTTTTGCATCTCCTCAACCACAATGGCAATAGGAAGAACGCTTTTAGGATGGGGCTTGATGATGCACGAATTACCCGCAATCAAATTAGCGAAAACACCGGGCACGGTATTCCATATTGGGAACGTAGAACAACCAATCACCAAACCTACACCTTTTGCAACAGGTTTGAAGTTCTTCTTAATGGTCAGATCAAACTTGCCCATATTCTTCACCCAATCCAACTGCTGAGGATAACGAGTCAATTCTTCGTAACCAAGAGCTATAGATTCAAGGGCACGGTCATTGGCATGCGGACCGCTGGCTTGGAAACTCATCACAAACGATTGTCCGGTAGTATGCATGGTTGCATAAGCCAATTCGAAGAATCTTTCTGACACTTTATCTAGCATTTCAACCAAAATATTGGCCCTCTCCAACGGCGGAACTTTCTTCCATTGATTTTGGGCTATTTGAGATTGCTCTACCAAATAATCTGCCGTAAACACTGGGTACTCCACTCCCAAACCGACTAGCATGTATGGAGAAACTTCTTCTCCAAATTTGCCAGTAGCACCCGTTTCATCAAGTCCTAAGTAAGGATTACTCAACTGCTTCTGAAAAGCGGTTTTTCCTGCTTCATGAGATTCTTCTGAATACGCTTTTGGATTCTCTGGATAAGCGCTGAAATACGTTCTTTCACGCAAGGCCTGAATGGCTTGACTGATTTTTGGATTCAATTCCATATAATTCGTTTAAAAAATTAAGCTTGTCCCGTTTGTCCACCAAAATTCAATGGAATGCCATTGCCATTATTCTCATGCAATTCAATCTCGCCGAAACTATCTTCATAGCGAGCCAAATTATCACCTAAAGCCATAATCAATCGCTTAGCATGTTGGGGTGACAACACAATTCTGCTTTTAACTTTTCCTTTAGGAACGCCAGGCATCATTCTGATAAAATCGAGAATAAACTCAGTGTCACTGTGGGTAATGATGGCTAAATTACTGTATACACCTTCCGCAATTTCTTCGGTCAGTTCAATGTCTAAAGCATTGGGATTTTTATTTTCGTTTTGATTTGACATAACGCCTCAAAGTTAATTTAAAATTACTCGGGTTTAACACAAATAACCGATATCTCTACCAATGCGTCTTTGGGTAAACGCGACACTTCAACGGTCTCTCTTGCTGGAAAAACTCCCTTAAAATATTGTGCGTAAACTTCATTTACTTTTGGAAAATCATTCATGCTTTTCAAAAAAATACTTGATTTCACCACATGGTCAAAGGTCAAATTTTGGGATACTAAAAGCGCATTTATGTTTTCCATAACTTGCTTGGCCTGAATTACAACATCAGTATCTGATGCAAAAGCACCTGTTCGCGGGTTCAATCCAATTTGTCCAGATAAATAATAAGTATTGCCCACTTTCACGCCTTGGCTGTATGGTCCGATAGGCTGGGGAGCATTTTCAGAAAAAATAGTTTCTCTCATGGTGTATGATGTATTTTTGTAATGACATGAATATAGCAGTATTGGGATCAGGCCCAAAATTAACTTCTTGGATGCGGAAAGCAAACACCGCGCTAACATACGTGCAAGATACAAAAAGTCACACCAATTACGAGGTTTTCATTGACCTTGATTTCGACGAAAACCCTCAAAGAATTTCCGAATACGCCACCAATAAAAACACTATTTTCCTTCTAAACACTTGTTTAATCACGGTAGAATCTGCCCTTTTTCAAGCCGGAATCACTTATAACGAGCAAAAATTCTTGGGCATCAACGCATTTCCATTGATGGCCGAACGAGAAATATTAGAAGTTACCTCTCCATTTGGTTTTATTCTTTCGGGGGACGTTTTTTCTTTCTTGGGATATCAACCCGAATACGTTCAATCAAGGGTGGGCTTCATCACCCCACGCATCATATGCATGATCATCAACGAAGCGTACTATACTGTTCAAGAGGGTACGGCATCAAAAAAAGACATTGATACGGCCATGAAACTAGGTACCAATTACCCGAAGGGGCCATTTGAATTCTGCACTGAATTTGGGTTAAAACAAGTATACTTACTTCTTGAAGCACTTTACCAAGACACCCACGATGAACGATATAAAATTTGTTCGCTTCTAAAGACGGAATTTTTAAAATCAAATTAAACTAAAAAAAGAAAGGGGCTTACGCCCCTTTTCTTTTTTCATTACTGCTATGATTAAACCAAATACTTAGTTTTGAATGTTCACTTTGCGAGTGATGCTCTGTGTTCCATTGCTCACTTTCACTAAGTACATG
>CAZGQS010000048.1:0-1174 GCA_964527775.1 uncultured Rhizobium sp.
ATACTTCCTTCATGGTCGTGTAAAACAATTTTATACTTGCCCAAAAAAAATTTTCTAACCCAAGCAATATATCTATAGGTATGCCTAAGATGTGAATGTACTATATCATAATTTTTTAAAGTCTTGTGCAATTGATATGCAGAGCTTAAACTTAATCGTGAGTTTCTTTTAATTGAAAAAATCCTCAAATCATTTGCTAATTCTCCTGAGAAGTAATCAATTTGGTTATCGTCGAAATGCGTAATTGTAATAATGTCAAATTTAAAGGTTGAATAAAACCTATTCACCAAATCTATAAATACATTTTCGGCACCACCCAACATTAAACGATCAATGACAAAGGCAATTCTCATTTTGCAAATTTTTTATCAATTTTAACCAAAGGAATTAACATCATTACTAAGGGTAATGATGTTCGTGTTGCACCGTGGAAAGTAGTTAAAAAAGCGACCAAGTACAATGAGAATTTTACATGGTTTGATATACCATTCCTCGTTCTGAACAAACCCTCTAATATTACAATAATCGCTCCTAAACCTATAATACCATGTTCAGCCAATAAACGGCTAAATTCTACATGTGAGTATTGCTTTTCAGATTCAATTCTATACTCACGCGACCTACCCACCTCAACGCCAAATAATGGATTTTGAGAAAAAGTAAGCAAGTCACCTATCATAATATTATATCGATTGGTTGTTAATGTATTTATGCCCTTTTCTTTGCTCCCAGCAAGGGTTCCCTTTGTTTCACCTGAATATCTAAGCAGTAAATTACCGTTGGTCTTACTGTTTAAATACGCAGCAAATCCTATAACTATTGGAATAAGAACTATGAGTTGTTTTATATATTTAAATTGGAAAAATGATTTCCACCTGTTAAAATACAACAAAATAACGCCAATTAACCCAACTATAATTCCACCGCGTGAAAAACTAATCACTCCAATTATTAGCATTGCAAATCCAAATAAAACCCCAGTTTGATAGCCATTGAAGAATAATTTAATCCGTTCTTTAAATAATATAATACCCATAAAGAACCCTAAACCCATATAAGTAGAAATTTGATTGGAAGGAATCTCATCTAAAACAAACTTCGAATCCAATTCAATATCGTCTGTTTTAAAATCTTGCAATTTAGTAATACTTGAAAGTAAAAATATTATTAATAC
>CAZGQS010000048.1:1274-3928 GCA_964527775.1 uncultured Rhizobium sp.
GCATAGTATTTCCCCCATTCCCAAGGAACGAATGGATCAAGTAAGTGGAGTCTACCAAGACTTTCCAACAAAGGAAAATAAGCAAATCCAGTCAAAAAAAGAAAATTAAACCGCTCCTTGTTATTTATTGATTGCACTAATATCAACAAGAAAGACAAAAAGAAAAGCCAATGATGCAATATATATAATTGTGGAATAAAATTCAATATTATTCCCAAGAATATATGGTACTTAATCAGTGTATTGTAGGCTGGAATCTTCAATTTGAATTCTGTTTAACCCACCTCAACAAAACATAAACCGTCCACAAATGCTCCAAACTTACCGAACGATTCTGATAATAAGAAGTCAACAAATCGTGATTAATCAAGTCTGATGCTTTCAACACTCCTTCAATGTCAGACCTCAATTCCTTTTCAACCCACTGAACCAACGGTGGGGTAAACCCCTTTTTTTGGGTTTCAACCAATTCTTTGGGGATGTAAGAATACAATTCCTGCTTCAAAACATGCTTCAATTGAACATGGCTCATACCCAACTCGCTGTATAAATGCTCGGAAGCCTCTATGACCTGTTTGTCAAGCAAAGGTACACGTACCTCCAGAGAGTTAGCCATGCTCATGCGATCTACTTTTACCAATATTTTCTGCAAGTGGAAATAAAACTCGTTTCGCCTCAAGTAATCCAAACTGTTGGATGGGGTCGTTCCATTGAATTTATATTCATCTAGAGTCTCTTGCGACAATTCATAATTACCTGTATAAGAAAGAATTCTCTGTGGATCCATGTAACTCTGGAATGCCATATTCGCAGCGCCTAAATTGGATTCCCCTAAAAACCCACTAATATCACAACCCTTGGCTTTCAAAACCTTCTTTACAGCCTTTCGGGGAAGTTTTCCGGGTATCCTAAAATACGGTGCTGAATTGGCAAATGTCAAGAATCTAGGATAACCCCAAAACAATTCGTCACCGCCGTCGCCCGATAACATGACTGTATTCGTTTTACGCGCAATTTTCGACACCAGATAGGTAGGCAAACTGCTGTAATCAGCTATAGGCTCTGGCATGTCATCAAAATGGTCATCGATTACATCCAACAGCGACTGACTTCCGAAGGGTTCAACATGATGATGTTTTATTTTCAAGTGCTTTGCATACTCAATGGCCTTTTCGCTCTCGTCATATTTCTTATCGTCAAATCCTATGGTGACTGCCGTTAAATTGGGATTCATTTCTCGGGCTTTTGCCGCGACCAACGTTGAATCTATCCCCCCAGAAAGAAAAACTCCCAATGGAACATCAGCAATCAATTGCCTTTCCACCGCGGCAGTAATTGCTTTTCCAACGTTCGCATTGATATCCAATTCAGAAATTTGACCGGCTTGCTTGAAAAATCGCTGATATTCTTTCCTTTCGTACGTTTGACTGTCAAAAGAATAGATTAAATACTCTCCCACATTGAGTTGAAAAACACCTTCGGCCAAGGTATGCGGCGGCAACATATATCCAAATTGCAAATATTCTGAAAGTCCGACCGTTGACCACGTCCACTGTTTGCACCAAGGGTGTTTCAACAACTGATTGAATTGGCTACCAAAAACCATGCCCTGTGAAGTATTCGAATAGAACAATGGCTTGATTCCAGCAAAATCACGGGCAAGATAAAGTTTTCGTTCCACGCTGTCCCAACAGCTTATGGCAAACATTCCGTTTAGCTCATGGATGGCTTTTTCGAAGGATATTTTTTCAATCAACTTCAAAACCACTTCCGCATCAGACCCCGATTTAAGTACACCCAAATTAAACTGCTTGTAAATCTCCTGGTAGTTATACACCTCACCGTTCAACATCAATACATACCTCCCCGATTCAGAAACAAACGGTTGATTTCCGTTGGATGTGGTATCGAGTATGGCCAAGCGATTGAATCCAAATTGTACATGTTCACTGCTGTAATAATCAGTAGAATCGGGCCCCCCTTTCTTTGACATCAAGGTGAGCTTTTCAAAATCTTGATGTTCAATGGTGGTTGTTCCTACAGATCCAAACAGACTGGACATGGGTTAATAATGAATTTTAAATGGGGAGTTCTGTAGGATGTAATGCAATAATTTTAATACAATCCTTGATCTTCCAAGAAATCCCAAGGTTTTGGAATGTTCATACAAACGATCTCTGAAAACTCTTGCAGTTTTAGATGAACAATATTCATAGATTTTTAGTTGCCCTCGGATTAAACGGTGGTAAAGCACTATTTTCGTGTTACAACTCAACTTGTTTGACTTTTCCCTAAAAATCATGAAGAATAATTCTTGATGATTAATCACTGTTTTTCCTAATGAATAAAAATTCGATAAACTTGTTTCTGTTGTTCGATCAACAAAATATAGCCCCTCATTTATGGGTAACAATTTATTAAATACGGAAGATTTGACCTCAAAAAAAGCGTCCTCATTCGTTTTTAGCAATCCCCAATCTTTACAGGAAGATGTTCTCCAAAGTATACCCCCTGTTTGCCACGGTCTAGCGTAACCGATGATTGTTTGAGTAATTCTTTGCAAATTTATTTCTGAATATCTCCGATTTGCAGTTTGATTATCTTTGAAAACGAGTTTTGATTTTACATAAACACCGTCACAATTCGAATTGGAC
>CAZGQS010000049.1:0-3435 GCA_964527775.1 uncultured Rhizobium sp.
GCGAAGCGTAAGTCCTAGCGAAGCGTGAGTCCTAAATCGGTTTAAACCCTTCAAACGCATTTCTGCAATTGTTGCAGTAGTGCAAACTTCTACAAAGCGTGGGTCCAAAAGGAGATTGTAAAGTGGTATTTCTGCTGTTGCAAAGCGGACATGGAGTGTCGCTGAGAACGTCAAGTTCAATGTAACCTTCGTGTTTTACTGGTGGAGCGAGTCCGTGTTTTAAAAGGGCCGCACGACCTTTATCTGAAATGAGATTGGTGTTCCATTGGGTCTCGAACGATGTTTCTACTTCAATTTCTTGAAAACCTGCATCAGTGAGAGCTTCTCGAACCAAATCTTCCATGACTCGTAGGGCGGGACAACCTGAAAATGTGGGAGTTAATTGAACGTACGCATGCTGGGCAGCGCGAGATTCAATTTTGGTCACTATACCTAAGTCAACCAACGAAATGGTGGGAATCTCAGGATCCATCACCGTTTCTAATATTGCTTTGATTCTCGCGCTTGTATCCATAATATCTATTACCATTCTGCCGATGGGTCAATGCGGAAGACTTCCGTCATTTCATCAAGCAAAGGTTGCAAATGTTCGGTGTGAACGCCTTTACGTCCCCCGAAAAGAGGAGCCGCATCAGTAGGTACGGTGTATCCGTAGGATTCGAGGGTTGGCACAACCACGTCTAACCAACGCTGTTGAAGAGCCGCTTCACCGATGAATAAACCAGATTCCATCAATTCCTGCTCATAATCTGAGGGCTCAAACATACCCAAAGCGTACGGAAACAATTCATTGATAGACTGTTGCATGCGAATTTTTGATTCTTCCGATCCGTGGGCAAGTTGTTTCAACCAAGAATTTGCGTGCATGGTATGGTACTTGATTTCGCCTTTGAACTTTTTGGCCACCATTTGGAGGGGTTCAAAAACAGTCTCGGTCAAGGCCTCAAATCGAAGAGCGTCTGCATGATCGTAAAAGAAGTGCCTTACCAAAGAAAAGTCGTACTCCCCAATGGGAAATTCTACCATTTGGCAATTGTGAAACTGAAAATCGTTGCGGGTAAAGGCCACGGTATCAGGATCAGATTCACCCAATTCATGAAGAATTTCATACAGGGCAAGTGACTGACCTACTTTATCTTGAGCCATGCTCGAAAACGCAATATCCTCTTCCAAAATGGGTCCCAATCCGGTCCATTCCGAGTTTCTATGTCCCAAGATCAAAAGATCGTCGGCCATTCTATACAACAAGTCTTTAAGACCTTCTACGTGTTTTTCTGTAAATTCCATTTCTTAATAATTAAACGTTTTTTGCTGCCTCCCTGGCCTTGAAAGCATTGATTCTATCAATCACCTTGTACGAGTCTGGCTCACGGTATTTTTTGCTGGCAGTAGTCTCAAAAATATCAGAATCCATGTACTCAGTCACGAAAACATCAGATGTTCTTACCACCCAAAGATTCACGCACTGCCCACGACGGGTGTACTGTTCTTTCGCAAAAACGATGGCCAACTCATGGCTAGGTGCATGCACATTTCCAACATGTACGTGGTGGGTGCCTCGTTTACGCTGTTCAAACACTTCGTAGGTTTCGAAATGTTCCAACGGCTTTAATTCACCTTCACGGGTTTCAACATCAATATTTTCTCGGGTAACTCGGGGGTCTAGACTTACAATTTTCATTTTTTCGGGGGATGATTTAATGGATATTATTAAGCCAATGGAGTCACATACTTCGCATCTTTTCTCAAGATGGCATTTCTCACCCAACGACCTTTTTCTTCAGCTGTTCTTCTCACGGCCAAACGTTCCTTGTTGCAAGGACCATTACCATTGATTACCTGCTTGAAAACTTCCCAATTAGGCTCGGTGTATTCCCATTTGCCAGTCTCTTCGTTTTTCTTCAAGTTCTCGTCAGGCAAAGTCAATCCCAAGTCCCAAATCTTTGGCACATACATATCCAAGAATGTTTGACGCATGTCGTCATTGGTTCCCATTTTCACTTTCCAACGCATCAAAACTTCGGTATGAACAGACATTTTATCTGGCGGACCAAAGAAATGCATGATGGGCTCCCACCACCTATTCAAGGCATCTTGCACCATTTCACGCTGTTTTGGAGTACCTGTTGCCAAAAACACCACGTTATCATGTCCGTATTTCAAATGGAAAGATTCTTCCGCGCAAATACGATCCAAAGCTCTGCAATAAGGTCCATAACTACCTTTGCTATTGGCAAGCTGATTCACTATGGCACCCGCATCAATCAACCATGCAATCACCGCGCTATCAGCCCATGTTTTTGCTGGATAATTAAATACATTAGAATATTTACTTTTTCCATTGATCAAATCATTGGTCATATCTTCTCTAGACTTACCTAAAGTTTCAGCTGCTGAATAAAGCAACTGACCATGTCCGATTTCATCTTGAACTTTAGCCATCAAAGCCAACTTTCTTCTAAATCCAGGAGCACGTGTGATCCAAGTACCTTCAGGTAAAGCACCAATAATTTCAGAATGAGCGTGTTGCTCAATCATACGAATCAATTGTTTTTTGTACTCAGCAGGCATCCAATCATTGGGTTCAATTTTGTCACCAGCAGCGATGCGGGCTTCAAATTCAGCCAATTTAATGGGATCTTCGTTAGCTGTTAACGAATTGGTAGCGGCTGGGTTTTCAACGTAAGCGTTTCCGTACATAATATTTAGTATTAATTATAATTTCTGTTTTGACAATCCGGTCAACACAAATTGAGCCAAATTCTGAGCTACCTGCTCGGGACTCAATTCACCTGAGGGTTTATACCATTCAACCACACTGTTCAAGGCACTCAAAAGCGTCAAGGCAGCAAACTTGGTGTCAACTTCATTAAAATGACCTTCTTCAATTCCCAACTGAATGATCTTTCTAATTTCCTGCTCGTATAAATTCCTCTTCCCTATAAACTCTACTCGTTTCTCCTCTTTTAAATATCTCCATTCATGCATAAATACGGAAGACGCATTTAAATCTTCACAGAGAATATTGACATGATGTTTTATAAGGATATTGAGTTTTTCAGGAGCATTAAAATATATATCATTGACTTCAAATACCGATGATTCAAATTTCAAAGCCAAGTCGAAGCAAACTTGCTCCAATATCTGATCTTTGGAAGATATGTGGTTGTAAATACTAGCGGCTTCTATTCCTAATTCTTTAGCCAACAACCGCATAGTAAGACCAGAGAAGCCATGAAACTTCATGAGTCTAAGAGCTTTCAACTGTATTTCTTCTTTGCGAGTCATTGCATGCTGGGCTAAATACTAACTAACGTATGTTAGTTTTACAAATATAGAAAGAAAAATGCAAAAAGCAAGTGTAAAAAAAAAGCCTCACTTTTAAGGGTGAGGCTTTTCAATCAATAAGGTTGGCGGCGACATACTTTCCCAGGG
>CAZGQS010000050.1:0-3430 GCA_964527775.1 uncultured Rhizobium sp.
TAGCCCCAACTTCCTGATTTTTTTACGGGTGCAAGTCCTTCAGAAAATTGACCATATTCTTCATATCGTTCAGAAAACAGGAATTCACCTTTTAGGTTAATGGCTCCCCATTCATTTTCAATTTGAACCCAGCAAATGCCATTTTTAAAACGGGTGGCCAATTCAAAGGCGGGATTAATTACCCATTTTCCTTGATGATTGATAAACCCCCATTCTTCCTTGAATTTAACTGCAGCTACACCCTCATAGAAGTTATCGGCAAGGTCGTAAACAGCAGGAATTTGTAATACACCGCTTTTATTGATAAAGCCGTATTTTTCACCTACTAAAACGAGAGCTAAATCTTCACTAAAAGGACGAGCATCGTTGTATTGAAAGTTAATGACCACTTTACCGTCTTTATTGGCATAACCCCACATTCCATTTTTGTTAATGTTAATGAGTACGGTATTTTCAGAAGATTCAAATTTGTAGGTTTTCCCTTTGGATGGAAATAAAGTGCCATTGGAGTCAATGAATCCCCATTTTCCGTTGCTTTTTACGTGTGCAAGTCCCTCAGAAAAATCGCCCGCATCCTCAAAAAGCAAACCACCTTTAAGTGTACCTTGGGTGTTGATATAACCCCATTTTTTTCCAATACGAACAGCGGCCATACCATCTTTAAAATCACCAGCTGCATCGAATTTTTCAGGAATAATCAGCTTGCCTGATGTATCAATAAATCCGTATTTGGTACCCGTAGAAACTTTCGCACGACCGTTGAAAAAGTCGTTACCAAAGAGGAATTTGGGAGGAACAATAATTTTACCTTTCTGGTTTATATAGCCAATTTCGCCGAATACTTCAATTTTAGCCATCCCATCATGGAAACTCCCAATCCAATCAAAGGCCGTATCGATGGCGCGTTGTTCGGTTCCTTTGTAAACTAAAGTATATTTTCCATCTTTTCGAAGGAAAGGAACGGGACTGTTATTGAGTGTTTGAGAAAGAGAAACTTGCGGAATTATAAAACCCAAAATTGCAATAAAAGCGGTAAAGATGTTGGAATTTATGTAAAATGGTCGATTCACTGTTATGCAATATGTTGTGCAAAGGTACAATTGTTTTGCAAAATGGTCTATTCTCGCTGTTTAGAGTCGATGAAAATAGTCACAGGTCCGTCGTTTATCAGAGAAACCTTCATGTCTGCCCCAAAAATGCCCGTTTTTACCGTTTTAATTTGATTTGAAATTCTTTTTATGAAATACTCATATAGGGGAATTGCCGTTTCGGGTCTAGCTGCTTTGATGAATGAGGGTCTGTTTCCTTTTGCGGTGGCTGCATGTAACGTAAATTGACTTACAATCAGTATTTCTCCTTGAATTTGTTCAAGATTCAGGTTCATTTTGCCGTTTTCATCGTTAAAAACTCTCATTTGTGTAATTTTCTGGCAAAGCCAGTCGGCATCTTGTAAAGTGTCTTCGTGTTCAATACCTAGGAGCACCAAAAATCCACAGCTAATTTTAGCATGAATTTTTTGGTCAATAGTTACGCTGGATTCAGAAACTCTTTGAATAATGGCTCTCATTTAGCAGACTTTGAAATGGTGACATTGGTCACTGTTTGTTTAACTTTTGAATATGAACTTCGCTTTAACAAACTTAAATAATATCTGCCATGCAAGTAGAACAAATTTACACCGGATGTTTGGCTCACGGAGCTTATTACATCGCATCAAACGGCGAAGCTGCCATTATTGATCCATTGAGAGAGGTTTCACCTTATGTTGAAAGGGCGAAAAAAGATGGTAATGCCATTAAGTACATCTTCGAAACCCATTTTCATGCTGATTTTGTTAGCGGACATTTAGACTTGGCCAAACAGACGGGTGGTCAAATAGTATACGGGCCAACGGCAAAACCCAATTTTGAGGCAGTTATTGCAGAAGATAATCAAGTGTTTACTGTAGGAAATGTAAAAATAAAAGCCATTCATACGCCTGGCCACACCATGGAAAGCACTACCTATCTTTTAATGGATGAAAATGGCAAAGAAACAGCAATTTTCACGGGCGATACCTTATTTATTGGGGATGTAGGACGTCCTGATTTAGCTCAGAAGGTGATTGCAGAGTTGACACAAGAAAAGTTGGCATCGCACTTGTATCATTCATTAAGAGAGAAAATCATGCCTTTATCTGACGATATCATTGTATATCCTGGTCACGGAGCAGGTTCTGCTTGTGGTAAGAACATGAGTAAAGAGACTACAGATACTTTAGGGAATCAAAAGAAAACCAATTATGCTTTGCGTGAAGGATTAGACGAACCTACCTTCATTGCGGAATTATTAGACGGTTTGATGCCCCCTCCGGGTTATTTCCCTAAGAATGTTCTGATGAATATTCAAGGCTATGCATCAATTGATGATGTCATGTCACAAGGATTACGTGAACTTTCTCCTGAAGCTTTTGAAGCGGCGTCAGAAGAAACCGATGCTTTGATTTTGGATACTCGTAAAGCAGATGAGTTTGCAAAAGGATTTATACCTGGAAGCATCAACATTGGAGTTGACGGAAGTTTTGCACCTTGGGTTGGAACTTTAGTTCCAGATATTCAGCAAGCTATTTTGATTGTAGCCGAGTCTGGAGAGGAAGAGGAAGTAGTGACTCGCTTGGCTCGTGTAGGATACGATGGTTCCATCGGATTTTTAAAGGGAGGATTTCAAACTTGGAAGAACTCCGGAAAACCTTTCGAAACCATTGAATCAATCACTGCTGATGAGTTCGCTTCTCTTTATTTGGCTGATTCAGGGTTGAATATTTTAGATGTGCGTAAAGCAAGTGAATTTTATTCTCAACGAATTGAAGGTGCAATAAACGGACCATTAGACTATATCAATGACAGTATGACTTTGATAGACCCCAATAAGACCTATTATGTTCACTGTGCTGGAGGTTATCGTTCTATGATCTTTATTTCTATATTGAAGGCACGCGGATATGATAACTTAATTGATGTAAAGGGTGGATTTAACGCCATCAAGAATAATCCCGCATTCAAGGTTACAGACTATGTCTGCCCAACCACCATGTTATAATTGAATGAATGTTTGTGTTACAAAAAAGGAGGCCATGGCCTCCTTTTTTTATGGTTTTTTAATGAAAAACAGCCTAGTTACAGAGATTCCGTTTCCATCATTTTGGTTAAAAATCAGTGTCAGTTATTTCAAATAAATAAAGATGTTCTTGATTGGATGGCATACTGCTGCGTTCAATGACGCTTTTATTCCATGTGTTTCCATTTACATCTTTTTTACAAGGTTTACCGTCAACGGTGGTCAGTTGCCATTCTGAAAAAATAGCACCGGGGTTTTGATCTGCATCTTTGACTCCACCCACTTCGCTAAAAATAGCCATCACATTTCTTAGTCCAGCAGGAATGATGGTATC
>CAZGQS010000051.1:0-3310 GCA_964527775.1 uncultured Rhizobium sp.
AAAAACCGTTCTACTTTTCTACTCGAGTAGCAACGTACATATTTGGCGTTACTCTGAAGGAGATAGATTTAACAGCTCCACCAACCTGGCACATGTCTACCATCGGTCTAATTCTAGCATCTACTTGTAGGCAGATATCGTTGTTAGGTCCAAGGGTCCAACGGGTAAGTGTGAAGTTTGGAGCTGGATTGCAATAAACGGATTGGGATTTACCGCTGGTTGGGCCAGCAACGCCGGTAGGTGCACCGGGTGATCCAGGGGTCATTGATCTGCCCTTAAAAACAACATTCCTAATTGTAACTACCTTACCCATAAACTGGTTTGGGTTGGCCCTAAACATTTCAGCATCTACAATCATTTGGGCAGAAATCAATTTCGTGCCAAAAACTAATAAGGCAAAGAATAATAATTTTTTCATAGAGAATCGAAAATAATGGTTGTTGATCGTAGTTTCTAAATTGTTTGAATTTTAGTCTCTCAAACATTAACATTCATGTGTTAGGGGTTTTATCTATTTTTGAATTGCACTAATGCCCATTCACTCAAAAATGCTTTACAGTTATGAATTTTGAATTACTTTCAGAAGAATTTTATCTTAGTCAGGAGCAATTGAATTTTTATCAAGATTACAACTTTATCAAATTGAAACAGGTATTCAATGCTGAAGTTTTGGAGTTTTTCAATAATCGAATTTCCCATGTGATGGAAGGCAAAAGCAACAAACTACTGAAACTAGAAGAGAGAGATACCTACGGAAAAGCATTCATTCAAGAATTTAACTTATGGCAACACGACACCGAAATAGCAAAGTTGGTATTTAGCAAACGTTTGGCACACATTGCAACTCAGCTTATGGGATGTTCTGGAGTAAGATTGTATCACGATCAAGCTCTGTTTAAGGAGTCGGGAGGGGGTATAACCCCGTGGCATGCCGACCAGCAATATTGGCCATTTTCAACGAATCTAGCGGTAACTGCTTGGATACCGTTGGCTGAGATTCCTTTAGATATGGGACCTTTGGAATTCAGTGCCGGAAGCCATCAAATTACGGCGGGTAGAAATTTGGAAATTAGCGACAACAGTGAACGAGTAATCAGCGGAAATTTGAAAATAAATCATTTTGAGCATGTGGTTCAACCGTATGATTTGGGAGAGGTTAGTTTTCATTCGGGATGGATATTTCATCGAGCTGGCGCAAATAAAACAGAGCAGATTCGAAAGGTGATGACCGTGATTTACATAGACCATGAAATGATCGCTTCTGAACCCCAAAACAAGAACCAGTTGAACGATCTTAGTACTTGGTGCCCTGGAATTAAACCTGGGCAAGTCATTGATAGCGTATTGAATCCAAAGTTATTTTTAAAAAATTAATAGATTCATTGCTGTTTTTTGGCTGTACATTTGCATCCCTAAACCAATCGAATAAATAAAAGAAATGAATAAACCGAAGGTATTTCTGTTGGCATTGATGTTCAATTTTCTGCAGATGGAATCAATCTATGGTCAACAGAACACAGCTTCTTATCAAACATTAACAATGGGTTATAATAGTCCTGTTTACAGAGACTTTGCCACATCTCCATTGTTTTACAGCGGAACGGGCATTTTACTGCAGACTTCTTGGTTAAAAAAGTCTCAAAAAAGAGAGAGAGCTCTGGACTTGAATTTCAATTACAGCAGTATGTCTGCCGATTTGCCCCAGAGCAGTTTTCTTCAGTCATCATCATTCGCTTCATTCATTCAAGTGAATTTACGATACCTCCAATTGTGGGATTTTAAGCGCTTCTCCAATGAAAAAAACAATTTTAAAATTGGGGGAAATGTGCTGAATACGCTCAATATTAGACCTAATTCTGGTTTATTTAACAATGCTTTAGGTTTTGAAAATATCACCAACGTTATGGCATCTGTTCAGATTACTAGAGATATTTCTAGAAAGAATGATCGAAAAATTAAATTGGGCATGTTCAAGACCGTCCTAAAGCCTAAAAAGAGGGAATGCAGATTTCAATTGAATGCAGGTTTGTTGAACTTGAACAGCAGGCCAGGTTATGCGTTTTCATATGCTGATGAGCTGAACGGATTGGAAACGCAAGCGTGGATTTTATCTGATTATCGTTTATCTGCAAACGGTTGGAGATTCAATACAGAATTGGAATTTATCAAGTATTTGTCAAACGGAAATGCTCGAAGTTGGTCTTATGCTTGGGATGCCGCCCATGTACCAGGGAAATTTGAAGCATTTCAAATGGCGACACATCAAATTCGATATACGTTTTACTTCAATTCTTCAAAAAATTAATCATGAGACGATTTTTAACATTTCTGATTCCCGTAATATTCCTGTTCTCTTGCGAAAAAGTCATGTTTGCTCCAGATCAGGCATCAAGCAAACCGCTCGTAAATTTTGATTATTTATGGAATGAGGTAGACAAAAAGTACAGTTATTTTGAACTAAAAAACATTGATTGGTTTGCAATTAAAACCAAGTACCGATCCATGCTGAATGAAAATTCCACAGAGCAGGAGTTGTTCGATGTGTTGGCAAAAATGCTGAATGAATTGCGTGACGATCATACCAACTTAGTAAGTCCATTCAACATCTCGCGATATAATGTTGCATTGAAATCCCCAGAAAACTACAGACAACGTACCATAACTGAACACTACATTCCCGACATGTGGCAAACCTCCGCTTTTTCGCATGGATTTCTGGACAGCAATGAATTAGGATACGTTCGGTATGAGAGTTTTATGTCTGAGTTTACGGATGAAGAGATTGATTTTGTTCTTAAGCGCTATGAAAATACCAAGGGGTTGATTTTGGATCTTCGACAAAACGGTGGAGGCAATCTATTTAACATTCCAAAAATACTGAGTAGGTTTACCGATACAAAAATTCTCGCGGCCTACAATATCACCCGAAACGGTCCCAAACACAATGAATTCAGTGATAAAGAGAATTTCTACATCACTCCCTACAGCGGCGCGAAATATTTAAAACCCGTAGCAGTATTGATTGATCGAGGAAGTTATAGTGCAACTACGTTTTTCTCACTAGTTACAAAAGCATTTCCCCAATTCACCTTGATTGGAGATACCACCGGAGGGGGTGGTGGGTTGCCCAACGGCGGTCAACTTCCTAACGGATGGACCTACAGATTTAGTATCACTCAATTATTGGATTTAAACGGCAATAATTACGCAGAGTCTGGGGTTCCACCTGCCGTTGTAGCCTCGTTTGATTGGAGTGATTTAACCAAAGATAAAATTTTAGATCGGGCCATCCTTGAATTGCAGTAGGCAT
>CAZGQS010000052.1:0-3071 GCA_964527775.1 uncultured Rhizobium sp.
GAGACTCACGCTTCGCTAGGACTTAGCGCCTTCGGCGCGGCTGGGCAGCTTCGCTGAAAGCTGATGGCTGATGGCTGATGGCTGATGGCTGACTGCTGATCACCGATCACCGATCACCGAAAACTGATGGCTGATCACCGATCACCGGCAACTAAATATGAAACGCATACCCAATTCCAAAGACCCACGAGTTTTGCCAAGCGTTGGTGCCGGGTTTTACTAGGTCTTTGTCGAAGATGGAAATGAGGGTGTAGTTGAGGTTTAAGTATTTGGTGAGACGGGCTGAGAGCCCAATGTCAATACGGGAGTCTAAAAGGGCGCGATCTGTTTGATAGGGAAGGAAGCCCAAATAGTTGAGTTTAGCGGTGTACATTTCTTTGGGACCAAAGTTTCGGGTGCCCCCCATTTGTACTTGCATACCGAATTCGTTATCAACGAATTGGCCTTTTTGAACACGGGCAATGACTTCGGTGTTACGAAGGTTGTATAATTCTTGGTTGATGACGTAAGTCTGTTTCAGGGTGACGTATCCTAAACGAATGAAAGAGTTTCGGTAGAATTTGTTTTCAGTACCTATGGCCAATTGGGTTTGTCCTTGGGAAAGAAAACTAGTGGTCATTGTCGCAATTTCTCGGCCAATAGGGTCTTTGGTGTAGACATAACCGGGTAGAAGTTGCGTTTGAAAGTTGAGTCCCCCGTACATAGAAAGGGTAGGGTATTCATCGAATTCCACACCTAATTTACTGTCTAAGAATACGTTATCGATATTTTTTCGGGTGCTCCAGAAGCCGTCTCCGAAAATGTCGCTTTGACGATTGGCAATGACACCAACATTTATTTTGAGGGTATTATCCCAACTCATCCGCTCCTTTTTGAGGTTGGCTCCGGCACTGATGAGACCAGCAATGCTGATGTTGTTGCTCGAACCACTGCTCCAATTGGGGGATGAGTTGGCTAATGAAAAATTGAATTTAAAATCTGCACCGTATTCCCAGATACGGCTGGCAGTTGAGTCGCGTCTAAATTGGTTACCGCTGTTGATAGGGGTAGACGAGTGAACGTCCCCAGAAAACAGAAATCCCAAAAATGCCGCGGCTAAATGCATGAAAAAACTTAGGGCGGACGGTAGATTAGGCTTCTTTTAGGACCTTTTCAACCAATTCAGCAGCCTCTTTAAGGGCAATTGCAGAGAATACTTTCAGACCGCTCTCGTCAATGATGCGCTTAGCTTCTTCGGCGTTAGTTCCTTGCAAACGCACAATGATTGGAATTTTAACATCGCCAATTTTTTTGTACGCTTCAACAACACCATTAGCTACGCGATCGCAACGAACAATACCTCCGAAGATATTGATTAATATTGCTTTAACGTTAGGGTCGCTCATGATGATTCTGAATCCAGCTTCAACCGTTTCAGCGTTCGCAGTACCTCCCACATCTAGGAAGTTCGCAGGTTCACCACCTGACAACTTGATGATATCCATGGTAGCCATTGCAAGTCCGGCACCATTCACCATGCAACCTACGTTACCGTCAAGTTTAACATAGTTAAGGTTGAATTTACCTGCTTCAACTTCGGTTGGATCTTCTTCAGCAAGGTCGCGCAATTCAACGAAATCTTTGTGACGGTAAAGAGCGTTGTCATCAAGATTTACTTTGGCGTCAACGGCAATGATTTTATCGTCAGAAGTTTTAAGAACTGGGTTGATTTCGAACATGGCAGAATCGGTTTCTTCGTATGCTTTGTACAAAGCAGTTACAAAGCGAACCATTTCTTTGAACGCGTTGCCTTCCAAACCGAGGTTGAAAGCAATTTTACGTGCTTGAAAAGGTTGTAAACCTGTAGCAGGGTGCACCCATTCTCTGTGAATTTTCTCAGGGGTATGCTCAGCTACTTCTTCAATATCCATTCCACCTTCAGTGGTGTAAATGATTACATTTTGTTTTTGTGTACGATCCAACAAAACGCTCATGTAGTATTCTTTAGGTTCATTTGGACCTGGATAGAATACGTCTTGAGCAACATAAACCTTATTCACTACTTTACCAGCAGCGCCTGTTTGGATGGTCACCAAAGTACCTCCCAACAAGTTTTTTGCAATTTCAGCTGCACCTTCGGGGGACTTAGCCACTTGAACACCGCGGTGTTCAGTGCCTTGGATTTTACCTTTACCGCGACCGCCGGCATGGATTTGGGCTTTCACCACGCACCATCCGCTGTTGTATTCGTCGCGCACTCGCTCAGCAGCAGCAAGAGCCTCTTCGGGAGTTTCGGCTACAAAACCATTTTGCACGGCTACACCGTACTTTTTCAAAATTTCCTTAGCTTGATATTCGTGAATGTTCATAGTAGGTTGGAATTCCGACGCGAAAATAATTAACTTTGACCCCATTCCCGCAATAATTTTACAAAAAGTGATCTCTTGCATTGAACTTCGCAAACAATACGGCCAGTTGGAGGTCCTAAAAGGGGTATCTCTTGACGTTCAGGAGCGCGAAATTATCAGCATCACTGGCGAAAGCGGAGCGGGTAAAAGTACCCTATTGCACATCATCGGAACTTTAGATCGTCCAACATCGGGGCAGGTTTTGTTTCGTGGGGACGACATTTCGAAATTAAGCGGTAAAAAACTCTCCAATTTTCGCAACCAACAACTCGGTTTTGTTTTCCAATTTCATCAATTGGTACCCGAATTATCAGCATTGGAAAATGCCTATTTACCACGCCTGATTTCTGGTGAAAGCAAAATAAAAGCCGAAAAATCGGCCAAAGAAATGTTAGACTATCTAGGACTATCAGATCGCATGCATCACCGCCCCAGCGAATTGTCGGGCGGCGAACAACAACGAGTGTCTATTGCTCGAGCGTTGAGTATGCGTCCATCCTTAATATTAGCAGACGAACCCACGGGAAATTTAGATTCCAAAAATGCCAAGTTGATTCACGAGCTCTTCTTCAAGATGCGCGACGACTTCAATCTTACCTTCATCATAGTAACCCACAATTTAGAACTAGCCAAACTATCAGACCGTCAAATTGTGTTGGTAGATGGTTGTGTTGGTTGACGGTG
>CAZGQS010000053.1:0-3067 GCA_964527775.1 uncultured Rhizobium sp.
ACTTTCCGATACAAAACCTGCTAAAAATATTACCTAAAATTTCCTCAGTATCTATCTCGCCTGTGATGGAAGATAGCGCGCGCATGCCAGAACGGAGGTGGAAAGAGAGCAAATCTCCGGTCATGCCCATAGAAATGCCTGACAAGAGTTGATCTAACTCATCGCTGCAAATGCCTAAGGCGTGTGCGTGGCGAGCATTCGTAACAATGGTTTCACCCTCAAAGGAACGCAATTCAGCCGTGAAACGATTGCGCAACTCAACTGTTAAATCTAAAACCTTTTGTCGGTCACGAGCAATTACCGTCAGGATGTCTGGATGAACCTCTTTGTACGCATTTAAGTCCCCCGAAAAAACATCCAACTTGTTGGCAACCGACCAGATGCGACTCGATTTTTGGCTCAACAATTGGATATCGCTGCAGAATTCATCTACGCTCAAAGTCGATGGATCAAACAAATACAACGTGGCTCCTCCGGCTTCGATGTGCTTAAAAGTTCTATTAATACCCTCGCGCTCAATGGCATCGGTGGCCTCACGAATGCCTGCAGTATCAACCAGCCGAATGCGAACGTCTCCGAGGTTCATGACTTCCTCAATGGCATCTCGAGTGGTGCCTTCAATGTCGCTGACTATGGCTCGATCTTCGTTTAGAAAAGCATTAAACAACGTACTTTTTCCAGCATTTGGACGACCCGCTAAGACCAGAGCAAAACCCTTTTTTAGGGCATTTCCGTAGGCAAATGAATCTTTCAAATGATCTACCCTACCCTTCAATTTCTGCACTAAATTCACCAATTCAGCCCTCGACGCAAACTCCACATCTTCCTCGCCAAAATCCAATTCCAGCTCTATAAGAGAAACAAAATGCAACAGACGGTCCCTCAGATCGGCGATGTCCTTTGAAAACCCTCCCCTGAGTTGTTTGAGTGCTTGCTCATGGGCAAATTTGTGTTCAGCAGCGATGACATCGGCTACGGCTTCGGCTTGGGCGAGATCCAATTTACCGTTTAAAAAGGCTCTCTGGGTAAACTCACCGGGCTCCGCCATCCGAATCCCGAAATTCAGGAGAGCTTTCAACATGCGCTGAGCAATATAATCGCTGCCGTGGTAGGCAATTTCTAGGGTATCTTGTCCAGTATAGCTTTTCGTCCCCCGAAAAACGGTAATTAAACACTCGTCAATGAGTCCATCGGCATCAAAAATCCGCCTCAAAACTGCTGAATGAGAATTCACATCTGCAAGCGATTTTCGCAAAAGTTGATCAACTAGAGTTATGCAATTTTCGCCAGAGACTCTGATCAAACCAACAGCTCCCAATCCGATAGGGGTTGCAATGGCGGCAATGGGTTCGTGTTGGTTCATATTGCAAAAATACAAGGAAAATATTACTAACTTAGCCGCATGCTCACCGATATTGAAATTGCGCAACAGGCCCAGTTAAAGCCCATTGCAAACATTGCCCGTGAAATTGGAATTGACGTAGATTCGTTGGAACCCTATGGCAAGTACAAGGCAAAAATTGAATTCAATCAAAATGCAGAACGCCGTGCTCAGGGCAACCTAATTTTGGTCACTGCCACCACTCCCAACAAGAGCGGAAGCGGTAAGACTACTACTTCTGTGGCTTTGACTCAAGGTTTACAAAAAATTGGCAAAAAAGCCATCGTCGCTCTTAGGGAGCCTTCTTTGGGACCCTGTTTCGGGATGAAAGGCGGTGCTGCCGGCGGCGGATATTCTCAAGTCCTTCCCATGGAAGACATCAACTTGCACTTTACAGGCGATTTTCACGCCATTACAGCCGCTAACAACACCCTTGCGGCACTAGTTGACAACTATCAGTACAATCACCGCGGAAAACCCACTCAATTGAAATCCGTTCTATGGCGCCGTGTTCTTGATGTGAATGACCGCTCTCTGCGCAACATAACCACCGGTCTCGGCGGAAGTGCCAACGGAATTCCCCAAGAAACCGGATTCGACATCACCCCTGCCAGCGAAATCATGGCTATCCTATGCCTTTCCACCTCATTTGATGATCTAAAGCGTCGTTTGGGACAGATTCTTTTGGGTTATACTTTCGAGGGACAAGCATTCCGCGTAGCCGACTTAGGCGCTGTAGGGGCATTAGCCATCCTGCTGAAAGATGCCATCAAGCCAAACCTCGTTCAAACTCTCGAAGGTGGTGCTGCATTCATCCACGGAGGTCCGTTCGCGAACATCGCACACGGATGCAACAGCATCATGGCCACCTACGCTGCCATGGAACACGGCGAGTACGCTATCACAGAAGCCGGATTTGGAAGTGACCTCGGTGCCGAAAAATTCTTAAACATCAAATGCCGCGCTGCAGGCATTACACCAAAAGCCACCGTTCTAGTAACCACTACCCAAAGTTTGAAACTCCACGGCATGGTTCCTGAAACAGACATCAAACTTCCCAACAAAGAGGGACTTTCAAAAGGATTGCTCAATTTGCAACGTCACATTGAAAACCTCCAAAATTTCGGACAATCAGTTATTGTAGCGCTTAACCAATTTCATTTTGACACCGAAGAAGAACTTCAAATGGTAGAAGACTTTTGCAAACATCTTGGTGCCGCTTTTGCTAGAAACCAAGGGTTCGCCAAAGGTGGTGACGGAGCGGTAGAGCTTGCCAAAAAGGTAGTAGAAATCGTTGAAAACACACCGTCCAAACCCATTCAACATACCTATGAACTATCACAATCGGTGGAAGAAAAAATCACCAACATCGTTCAAAAAATATACGGTGGCGCGAAAGTAATTCTAGGTGAAAAGGCCCGTTCAAGCATGAAACAAATCAAAGAACTAGGTGCAGACCAATGGCCTGTTTGCATTGCTAAAACTCAATTTTCCTTCACAGATAACGCCAAAAAAGTGGGCGTAGAAAAAGACTTCACCATTACCATTGACAACCTGATAATTAACGCTGGCGCAGAGTTCATAGTTGCCGTAGCCGGCAGCATCATGCGTATGCCTGGCTTACCAAAAGACCCCGCCGCCATGGGAATGGATATCAATGACGGAGTGATTACGGGGTTGTCATAA
>CAZGQS010000054.1:0-3004 GCA_964527775.1 uncultured Rhizobium sp.
AAGTGATCAACTCGCCGCTTAACCCCATTTTATTTCAGTATTGAAATCACAGCTCTGCCATCTTACTGTACAAAATCAGATCAGATGGATTAAATCATTGACTTGCTGGATCGAACTCCGTCCAGCAAAAGGCAGCACGAGTAAAAGAAAATCTACAAATTCCCATTCCAATCTACACTGCAAGCCCCACGTAGAACTTTAGGATCAGCGTAGATAACCCAATCCTTTCAAAAGAATTTTAACACATAGGCACAAGCGGGAAGCTCGAGCCAGTTCAATGTGGATTATTCATTACTTATTACTGATTATTGTAGAAATATGTCGGCCGCTCGGACCTAATCTCAAATTCCTAATTCCCAGTTACTCTCCCCACCCCACGTAGAAGTTTAGGATCAGCATAGCTAATCCAATCATTTCGAAAGCAGTTTAAACACTAGCGCAAGCGTCGCACTTGTGCATTGATTTGCGCCCCGATACAATCGTGGCTAGTTTAAATAGCATCAAATGTTCCACCTTGCAAGCGGAACATTTACACTGAAGGAAATTAGAGTTTAAAATAAACTCACTTGGTCACAAATATTGTGGAATCATGTAAAAAACGGATAAAAAGATTGTAAAACGGATGGTTTACTACTGATTAAATTGTTAATTGCAATATGCATCTGCGTTTCATATTTATCCTGATGTGTTCATTCATCAAAACCGCCTCAGCACAGCCTTTCACGGTACGGCTGAAAACAGATGATACACTTTTCGTAAGTAACTTAAGTTTTCAGTATCGTTCTTTTCTGCGCACACCAGATGTTTTTATTGAGCGAAAGCGAATTGGATTGGAGACAATTAATGAAATCTACGACCACTCTTCGGGAGTTTTGTATAGAACAATTCAGTTTCGAAAGAGATTGTGTTTAGCACGACAACTCGAATCCGGAACCATATCCATCTATGATTTCCAAATACCTGAAGGAAGGAGAATTGTTAATCCCAAAAGAATTTCAACCAACAGTCGCCTCTACTATCATGAATCGAACGACTCTGTTTTGCTTGTTTTAAATAAAATCAATTTTGAAAAAATATTTGATCCACATTACGAATCATCATATCCGGAATACGAGACAATCAAAAAAAAGTATTTGCGACTTCACACTATGGGGATTTTTACAGCTATTATGCTACCAAATGCAATTACGGCAATAGGTTTTCAGAGCATAGGTTTTTTGATTCCTTATGTGGCTGCAACCACTTTTGTAACTGGCACAGCACTAATGAAAAGACAGGCAAAATTTAATAACGTAAGAATGATGGCAAGAGTATATAATCAACTTAAATAATTCCTCTAAATCGCAGACTGCACACTAGTTGATATGATTGGAATATCACCGACAATTTCATACAAACTCAAATCAGTAAAGGGTGCGAGCAAAAGAAACCCTGCTAATTAAAAAATTCCCAATTCCTCCTCACCCTCCTAGTCACCTCGTAGGACGTATTAGATCAGCATAGCTAATTTATTTCCTTTCAAAAGCATTTTAAAACATAGGAACAAGCGGGAAGCTTGCGCAAGTTCAATCTTGATTATAAATTATTTATTACTGATTATTGTAGAAACATGACGGCCGCTCGGACCTAATCCCAAATTCCTAATCCCCAATTACACTCCCCACCCCTCGTAGTGCATCAGGATCAGCGTAGCTAATCCAGTCTTAGGCAAGATATTCTCGAAAAAAGTAATGGTCATCTGGAATGACATACAGCGACCATTATTCATTTAGGATAAGTTCCTGTTCAAAACGCTGATCAAAAGTCTCTTTACTGTTTCCATTTCCTCGGCTTTACTGGATGCAACAAACAAAGTTAAACTTGCCAACGCCTCGCTACTGATAATAGGCTCTCCATTAACGTTGTACAACATTCCATTCTTTTCAAGAAATAGCAAGAAACAAGCCGCAGCTACACGCTTATTCCCATCCACAAATGCATGGTTTTTTACAACCAAATATAGCAGCATGGAAGCCTTTTCTTCGATCGTAGGATACACATCCTTATTTCCAAAGCTTTGCTTGATCTGGGAAATAGCACTTTCAAATCCTTTGTCTTTTACTTTTCCAAACACCTGAGAATTGAAGGATTGTCGCATCTTCTCCACCAATCGCATATAGTCTTTGGTTAAAGGATATTTTGCTTTCTTTCTATTCTTGCCAGATTTATCCAATGACTCATGATCATAATCGTCCAATAGTTGTAAGCCCTTGCTGAATTCACGCAACCAGGTAAGGTCTTCAGAAATGCCAGCCTTGTCTTCAATAACCCGACTAAGAATCCGAATTCCGTCGTGCAATACCTGAATCTCCTTGTTTTTCTGCTCCAGTCTTTTTTCATTTAGTGAAATGCCATCAATCAGGTACTCCTTGAGTCGCTGGGTTGCCCATTGACGAAATTGCGTACCGCGTATTGATTTTACCCTGTAGCCAACAGAAATAATGACATCAAGGCTATAGTATTTTGTTTTATATTTTTTGCCATCAGCGGCAGTTGTCAAGGATTCCTTGACAACTGAGACCGCGTGCAATTCCTTCTCTTTGAAACAGTTATTAATATGAAGGCTGATATTTTGTTTTGTCTGTCGAAACAACTCAGCCATTTGCTGCTGGGTCAACCAGACTGTGTCATTGTCAAACCTTACTTCAATTTGAGTTTTCTTGTCCTTCGATTTATAGATGATTATCTCGTTCATTGAGGTAGATTAATTTTTCATGATTAATCTATTCAAATTTAATGAAAATGGGGATGAAATTTTTCTAAGATCCGGAGATCAAATATTTATACAGGATCGTCCACCATTTCAGGACAAGACATGTTCATTATTAATTACTTATTACTGATTATTATAGAAACATATCGGCCGCTCGGAGCTAATCCCAAATTCCTAATTCCAAATCTCTACTTGTCTTCCAGACGGGCCTTACGTAGTTTGTGGTTTTTTCGAGCGGAGTGCGCCGTTAAA
>CAZGQS010000055.1:0-2271 GCA_964527775.1 uncultured Rhizobium sp.
TTCTTATCAGCCAAACTTTTTTCAGAATATTCAAACATACTCTGTTCCACACCCGCAACACTAGCATTCATTTTCATGCCGTAATCAAAAGCGAGGTTCTCTTTCATGTCTTCCACCGATGTGTCTGTGCCGTAATAGTTGAAAATCCAACCGTTCTCCCTCAATCGCGTGATCAGGCGCTTCACTTCGGGTTGCGAAAATTCACGGCTCGAGTTTTCTTCGCCATCGGTGAAAACCGCCACGGTCACTAGGGTGTTTTCGGGGGACATTTTTAAGCGATTCATCTGCCTCTCCAATTTGGAACAGGCCTTGCCAATGGCGTCTAACAATGGTGTATCTCCGCTGCAATTCAAATCCAATCGTGTGAGCGAATCTTCAGCATCTACTTTGGTCAGCGGCATTTGTTCGTTCACCCGCCCATTCCCAAAAACCCAAGTGCTCAAGAACTGATGTAGCTCAGGAAGGTCAGTGCATTCTTGTTTTATTTTTTGGAGGACCCCTTGATGGCTCTCTTCGGTTGCAAATTTCAAATGTTGCATGCTTCCGCTTTGGTCAATAATGAATAAGGTAACGGCGTTTTTTTGTGTGTTCTTTTCTTTGTTCATAGTGACACAAAATTGAACCTAAAAAACAGTGCCACTTGATTTTGGCAACCTTGCCAATTTCAACCCCTAAACTCACGCCGAAGGTTGATTTTCTTAGGCCCGCCGCGAACACCCAAGATTTGATAGGGCTTGCAAACTTCCTCGCCAAGCAACTTCTCAAACGCCGCATTGATTTGCGACAATTTTTCGTTGATGCTGTTCTCCCGAGGGTCGCAAATCAGGTTGATGCGATCGCGCAAAACCACGGGATCTGTGTGCGTGGCCATGTTCGTGTAATAACCCAAAAGTTCAGTGCGGTAATCGCTCAACATCCGAAGTTCAATCCCCTCGGGATGATTCAAAAACAACCTATATACCGACCGGCAAATGGGATTCATTTTCACGGGTTGCTGTCCCACGAAAACACGTCCCTCGGCATCAAAAAAAACCCTTTCCAAAGGCTGTAAAAGCGGCGCCGAAACAGTATTTCCCGCTTGACCGTAACGGCCCAAAACCACTTCCAAAAGCTCGCGCAGTCCCTGTTGCAGCTGCAAGGCATTGACCGTATCGAACAGGCGCTGCAGCTCCGGCGAAATCACCGTACACTCAGCCTCCACAAATTGCTGAAGCTCTCCCACCACAGTATTTTCTTCCGTTTCGGGGGACGAAAAATCGAATTCGTCTGAATCACTCCTGAACAACCCTTTCACCCAAGACCAACGACTCGATTTCTGTGGGATGGATTGATTAAATACAGCTTCCTTTTCTGACAGTTCTGAGTGACTCTGGAACTGCAAATATTCGCGAAGAGCCTCGCTGGGATGTGCATCATTGGGCAGTTTCTCAAACTCGAAGTAGCCCGGCTTGAGGAAAAACAAATACGCACCGTTGGCCAGATTCAGCCCAAACATTTCATCGAGCTTTTGATACACTTCATGTTCAGAGGAAGTTGACGCAACAATGAACAGCGCTTGCTGCTGCTGAACGTCGTTGAGCTTCTTGAAACTCGGATAATAAACGTCTAGGTACTGCTGCAGTCCCTCCCTAAAATTGGGATTCTGATGCTGGGTAATAGCCGGCAGAAAGACCAAATTATAATTACGTCGATGAAATCCCAACTGCAATTGGTAGAGGTTCTCTTGGAAGAACCGACGGTAAGGGGTATCCCCTTTTTGCACGTAGAGAGCGATGATGGACATGAATTCTGGTTGAAATTCAAATGTACAAAAATCTACTTTGGCAAGGTTGTCAATTTCATTCGAAGGGGAAAATGGGCATGATCTTTACAAAAAAAACAACCATATATTATGACTACTACAAGAAGAAAAACCACCATTTTCACCAAAGCACAAACCCATCAATTCGACTTTTACAAGGACCAAACAGGCTGGTACATTGACTTTCCGGAGTTCATTGCCAGCGGCATGGGCTCAAAGGCCGACTTGGCGATGGTAGCCGGCGCCGATGACATGTTAGACCACCTCAGCAAAGGCGCTGAACGCATTAATCTGATCTTTTCGAACGCCGAACTGAGAGCTTATGATTTCCATTTGAAAATGATTCACCACAACCAATGGGGCGCGACCTACTCAACCAACGTTGAAGAAATTGAAACGGCTTGGTTGTGCAACGTCACGAAGGTAGTTTTTGGTGGCTTCCACCCGAGGGAGATATTTGTTAGGGTCGG
>CAZGQS010000056.1:0-2207 GCA_964527775.1 uncultured Rhizobium sp.
CGTCTTGTCCCAGCTCTTTTTGGCCATTCCCATGTGCCTTCTCTACGAGCTTGGCCTATTTATTGCTCGTTTTTACCTACCCAAAACCGAATCTGAAGAAGAAAAATCAGAATAGTTCTTTAAAGCATTAATTTATATACAATAAATCAATAAGAAATCCCTGTTGCAGCAATACAACGAATAGCCATAAAAAAGTCTCAAAAGGCTGTATTTACATACAAAAACGGGATAATTCAATGGTCTCGAAGGAATTCGGGCATTTCTTAATTTATGGAGATTTAAACAATGAAAAAATCACTATTAGCACTCGCCGCAATTGGCGCGTTTGCTGGTGCTGCACAAGCCCAGTCGAGCGTGACTGTATACGGTATTTTGGATGTGGGTTATGTTGGTGCCAATGAAAAAGATACTGTTGCCGGTACAACCTCAAAACAGCAAAACAGTCAATTTGGTCAAAGCGCCCAACAATCTTCACGACTCGGTTTCCGTGGAACTGAAGACTTGGGTGGTGGAACTCGCGCATTCTTTACGGTAGAGGTCGGTTTATCACCACAAGACAGTAGCGCCTCCCAAAGTACTGCCCTAAATGGCACCACAACTGTTTTTAACAATCGCCAGTCTTTTGTTGGTCTTGCAAAAAAAGGTTTAGGACAGGCCTCTATCGGAACCCAATACACAACCATTCATAACGCAATTGCAAGAACAGACCCTGGAATGTTGAATAACGTTGCTGGTAACGTTATTAATCCACAAGTTTCCGGTTTAAATGTGGGCACCGGCAATGCAAGCAGTAATTCAGACGGCAACAACAATGCTTACACTGTTCGTGCGTCAAATATGCTTGCTCTGCAAACTGAGAGAATTTCTGGATTCCAGGGTAATGCTTTCTACGCTTTGAATAACCAAAATCAAACACAGACAGGCCCAACCACTGGTGGAACAACAAATATCAATTCTTACGGCGTAGGTATTGATTTTACTTGGCAAAAATTATTAGTTACTGCCAATTATCAAAGTTTCAAAAATGAAACGACATCATCCGCTAGCGTTGTAGGTGTGAATTCTTCTACTGGCGCTCTGACTGTTACCAACGGAACAGATAATCAAATGTATTTCGCTGGAACATATGATTTTGGAATTTTGCGTGCATATGTCAACTACATCAATCGCAAGGTAACGTCTAACTTGAATAGTAATTCGTATGTTCAGAGAAGTGCCCAACAGATTGGTGTTCGCGGCAACATTACGAAGACAGTTGAAGGCTGGGCCAGTGTTGGTAATGGTAGTTTTAATGCTTCAGGTACAGGCCAACCTACCGCTAATTTTACTGGCTTCCAGTTAGGTTCGAATTATTGGTTGAGCAAGCGTACAAATCTCTATGCTATCTACGGTCAAGAGCAAACTTCTAATACCAATATAGCCGGAAGAAATACAAACTATGCTTTAAGTAATTATGCTGTAGGTGTTCGTCACACCTTCTGATTGAATGCTAGCGAAAGTTAGCTAAGACCAGTTGTAGTGCAAACCCGCTGTAGAAATGCAGCGGGTTTTTATTTGATAAATATTTTTATGAATAAGCTCTTAAATTGATGCAATAGATTCTTTAGGAATTAAAGATTTTTTGTTGAAACCCCATTAATTAAATTATTTAAGCATCTACATCATTGTTTATCGTTTAAGACTATCCCTAATTTCTCTCAACAAAACAATATCTTCAGGAGTTGGTGACATGGGTTTTGGCTCTTCATCCTTAATTCTATTGATGATCTTGACCATTTGGAAGATTACAAATGCGAGCAGGATGAAGTTAATGAGGATGGTGATGAAGTTCCCATAGGCAAATATGGGGATGCCAGCTTTCTTTAGAGCATCAAAGGTTCTTGGTACGTTATCCGGTACTGTGCCGAGTACGATAAACAGGTTAGTAAAGTCAATTCTGCCCCCTAGAAGGGTGGAAATGAGGGGCATGACAATGTCATTGACGAGGGAATCAACAATTTTCCCAAAAGCCCCTCCAATGATGACGCCTACCGCCAGATCAACGACGTTGCCACGGACTGCAAAAGCACGAAATTCTTTCATCATCTTGGATGGCACTATTCTCTCCTAGAAAATCATGGGTTTATTGCAAATTGACCCATATTAAGCGACTAAATGGCTTTTTACCTTAAAATTGAGGGTTAATGCAATTCACCCTTTAGAACCCC
>CAZGQS010000057.1:0-2053 GCA_964527775.1 uncultured Rhizobium sp.
GAATTCCTCTTTTGTATACGCTGGCGCAAAATCCACCCATGTCACCAATCACCCCGCCACCTAAGTTGAGCAGTAAAGCCTGTCGATCAAGCACTGCTTCGGTCATTTGAGTCCAAATGGACGCACAGGTTTCTAGTGTTTTGAAGGATTCTCCTGCGGGAACTGAAATCAGCACCGTATCCGTAGGCAGCACTTCCTGTATCAATGGGAGGCAATACCGATAGGTATTCACATCTGTGAGCACTACCAATTTGGAGTACTTGCGTGTTTGCAACACCTCTTTCAAGGTGCTGCGAATGTCAGTGGTGAAGTGTACCGTTTCCACAGATCGCTTGGGTCAAGGAGATGAAGTTAGCTAACCTTCCCGCTACCAAAGGATAGCGGAAAGTAGAAACTAATTATTTTTTGATTGTCTCAGCTTCCCTAAGCTGTCTTTCTTGGCGCTTTACCGACTCTTCATGTATGCAATAGAGTAACTCTTTCATGAATTTTTCACTGAGGTGTTTTTTTACTCCTTTTTCAGTTCGGGAGTCCATCACCTCTTTCCATCGGTCTGATTGAAATACAGTCAGGTTGTGCTCTCGTTTATGTGCTCCAATTTGATCTATGATAGCAAATCGTTCCTGCAAAATATCCAATAGCTGGTCGTCCAAATGATCAACAGCTCGGCGTAAATCAAATAGTTTTTCGTCAGGACGCATGTTTTCCAAAGACTGCTTGAATTCAATCGAATCAATCATTTCTTTCAAGCGAAATGGAGTTACTTGCTGCTTAGCATCTGACCAAGCTTTATCTGGATCGTGATGGGTTTCAATCATCAAACCATCCAAACCAAAGTTCATGGCACTTTGCGCTACTTCCAGCAATCCATCTCTACGGCCAACAATGTGTGAAGGGTCGTTGATTACTTCCATTCCTGTCCACTCCCGCTTCAGATGAATGGGCATAGACCAATTTGGTTTGTTTCGGTAGCGCTTGTCGTAAGCATCTGAAAATCCTCGGTGAATGGCAGCCAACTTGGTGATACCCACGGCATACATGCGTTCCAGAGCACCCATCCAAAGTTCCAAATCTGGATTCATGGGATTCTTGATCATGACGGGAATGTCTACCCCTCGAAGTGCTTCTGCAATTTCCTGAACAGCAAATGGGTTGACTGTGGTACGCGCACCAATCCACAGGATATCAATCTGGTGCTTGAGGGCCATTTCTACGTGTGCAGCATTACCCACTTCGACGGTTATGGGGATGTTGAGTTCGTTGCGTACAATCTCCATCCACTTCAAGCCCTCTTCTCCAACGCCCTCAAAAGAGCCCGGTCGAGTACGTGGTTTCCAGATGCCTGCGCGAAACACTTGAGGAATAAATTGTGCTTCTTTCATTTCGGAACAGATTTGAGCAATCTGCTCAGGTGTTTCGGCGGAACAAGGGCCTCCGATGACCATCGGATTACTCAGGCCAAGTCCCCAGTCTTTGATTTGTTTGTGTGGCTTCATGAAATTGAAGGGGTTTAAATAAAAAAACCCGACTCTTTCGAATCGGGCTTTGTGATGATTAGTTGTTTTTAGTTTTTGGCTAGACAATACACAGCTCCGATTCGATTTTCAGGTCGAAAGTAAAAGTAAAAGAAGCTAAACCAGATTACTGCTGTGATGAACATGCTGTAAATGTATACCGCAATTTTTTAAAAGCAAAATTATTTTTAAGCATTCCTATTATCATTTCTTCAAAGGATTGCAATAAACTTTTACAAAATTCCAATTCGAACGAGTTCTCACTCCTCCTTCAAAATAAAATTTTGCATCCCATTCATAATCAAAAAGAATCGATTTCATTTAATTTTTTAAATCATATTCTACTAGAAATAGCTGAAATGAATAGCGTTTTTCTGATTAACGAATCTTGCAAGAAAGGAAAAAGGTATTTGTTGCTTGAAAAGCGAAAAGAAGCGTGTAAATTTTTTACTCCCATAAAAAAATCCATTTTTTTTCCTGGGTTGAAATCCCAAACAAAACCCAAGGGTCGCTGTTTTTCTACTATATTTGCCCCGTTA
>CAZGQS010000058.1:0-1963 GCA_964527775.1 uncultured Rhizobium sp.
TCGTAAATATTTCTGAAGTTTCAAATATTTGTAAGGGCGGTGTTCCCTTTTGCTCGAAAACAAATACCGCTAGTCAAGGTTTTGGCCTGGAAAAACACCGCTATACCGATACAGTTGATCTCAGCAACTCAACCATCCAAGGACATATTTCTGCCGGACGATGTGTATTTACCCCTTAACTAATTCTCAGTCAAGCTAGACCCAATCAAAGTTCAACTCAGTCTATTTTCAATGCTGAAATCAGTCTTTGTAGATTGTCATCTCCCAAAATGGCCCACAATAATTCTGGCGAATACCTTTCAAATCCCATCAATAAACTTCAATGCAACATTGGAAATTACATGAGTTATGGGGTCAACGATCCCGACCATGATTCCATATCTTATGTTTGGGCAAAGGCAAAGACAACTGCCTACAATGTTCACATGAGCTATTCCTCGCCATTTTCTTATGATTTTCCCATTGCTGGATACTGCCAACCGAGCACTACCATTAAATGCACGCCACAACCCGAAGATTTTTATCCCAAAGGAATTCATTTAAACTCCTACACCGGCGAGGTCATCCTCACTCCCATCAATTGTTCCGGCTTTTATACCTTGGTAGTTGAAGCGCGCCAATACCGTAAAGACTCTTTGAATGTATACCAATACATGGGCTGCACCCGCCGAGATTTAAACGTTTGGACCACGGATCTCACCAACTCGGGCAGCAATACAGCGGCCTACAATCTACCCCCAATGGTGGATGGTAAAAAAAGCTTTAAGGTTTGCGCCAACCGTTCTCTAAATTTTAATTTCACCATCAAAGACAGCACTTGGAGTGGCTATCAAACTCGTCCAGATACTTTAGAAATAGAATGGATCAACCTTCCTAATGGAGCTATATTAAACGAAACGAAAAAAGCGGTGAATCATTACGAATATTCGTTCAATTGGTCACCCACTTCACAAGATGCGCGCGGACATGTCTACCCCATTTATCTTCAAGTAAAAGACAACCGCTGCGCTTCGCCGCTCATCACCAACCGCACCTTCACGGTTTTTGTTAACGGGGGATGTTGTGACTCTTTTAGCCTTAAAAACATGCAACAAAGTGGCAACGGATATTACCGAATTGGTGACTCTTTGAAAATCCAAACAGACACCATCAAGGGATATCCTAATATCAAGTTCCAATGGCAAGCCCAAAGTCCCCAAGTAGAATTTGGAAACATCAAAAACTCTGAACCCTACCGAAACACGCAAACGGAAAAACTGAGCATAGATTCAGTGCAATTTTTTCACGAAAACATGAACTTCAGATTGCTGGCTTACAACGATATTTGCTCAGACACGTCCAATGAAACAACACTAAAATTGGCAGACACTTGTTTTTACATCCACACAGATTCAATTAAAATCAACATTTACGACACCACTTTTTTTCAACGTTTTGACACCACATTTATCACTCAATGGGACACTGGCAGAATCACCATTTTCGATACAACTACCACCAAATTATTTGACACCAGCTACATAAAAATCACCCTATACGACACCCTTAGGATTACTTTGTATGACACTACATTCATTCAGGTGGAAGACACTTTGAATTTCTCCATTCCACTTTCTGGCAGCTCGCCTTTAGTTATTTCAAACATCGAAGTTTATCCCAACCCAACATCCGATAAATTGATCCTCAAAATTGGAAAATTCATGGATTTCCTGAGCCACCAAATTGAAATTCGCGATGTCAATGGCCGGCTACTAGAATCTACCACCATCAACAATCCAATCATTGAATTCAACGTACTTGATTGGGGTGCAACATCGGGTATCTACTATTTGTCTATCAAAGACCCTTTGAGAAAAGAAGTTGCCGTCAAGAAAATTGTGATTGAAGTGAAGTAAATGCGGCATAGCCACTATTTCCTAGGATGCAAATTGTGAATCTTCTTGAGTTTTTCAAAAGAATTCTT
>CAZGQS010000059.1:0-1881 GCA_964527775.1 uncultured Rhizobium sp.
AAGCATGTATTTAGCGTTTTGGGCTTGACTGAGCAGTTCTTCAGGAGTTTTATTGAATTTGAGTTCTTTCAAGAGAAAACTTCCCTCGTCAAAAAGACAGAACGAAACGGTTTTGCCGTTGGTGGGGAAATCGAAGGTGTTTGATGCCCCAGATACTTGAACGGTTTTGCGGTCTACTGAGCCGTCGGTGTAGTAAATGGCCAGATCAACCGGGGTGTTGAAATAAGAGACAACAGGGTCAATGGTTTGAATTTGTTTGATTTGGAAGGTGGTTTGAGCGGTTGATTTTTTGATTTCGACGTCAAAAATGGGCTCGCCTCCGCGGTGAATCCACTGATCGAAAAAGGCATCAACGTTGATGCCGGTGGCATCGATGAAGGCTTTTTGAAGGTCCCAAGTTTCAACACCCTCAAATTGGTGGCGTTTTAGATATAATTGTATGGCTCGACGGAAGTTATCTCTTCCAACCTGATGCTGAAGCATGTGTAAAACCGACGCCCCTTTGGGATAATGTCTCGAAGATCCGCTTTGGCTGTGTCTCACGGGAAGCGAGTTTGCTTTGCCCGCTTGAATGGCTCCCATCTGGTTGTTTCGGAAGTACCAATACATGTGATCTTCTGAGAATTGATGTCCCTCGAAAAGTCCTGGATAATAAGTCGCGAAGCTCTCTTGAAGCCATTGTTCATTGTCTTTTCGGCCGGTGATGAGATCGCCAAACCATTGGTGGGTGGCCTCGTGGGCATTGACGCTCACGTAGTTGCGGTTGAGCAAGTAGGCACGATTATCTACCCAGAAAAAGTCGCCAAAAATGGTAGCGGACGTATTTTCCATAGCTCCATAGAGGAAATCTTGCACCATCACCTGCGAATAGCTTCCCCAAGGGTAAGCGACGCCAATTTCATCTGCCAGAAAATCAATGATTTCTTCCGAATATCTGCTGGTGGGTTCTACTCTCTCGGGGTGCTCGGGGTAGTACCAAAACTGCATGGGAACGCCTTTTTTCGAAACCGATTTTTTAACGGCATATTTATCGATGGCGAGCATCAGCAAATAGCCGGCGTGGGGTTTTGTGAGTGAATAATGCCAGGTCTTGGTGTTGTCTTTATTGGTAACCACTTTGAGCAGTTGTCCGTTGCTAAGTACTTGAAAATCTTTTTGGAAGGTGATGATGGTTTCGGTGGTGAACTTGTCGCTGCGGTCATCAATCATGGGTATCCAATGGCGGTTGTCGATTCCTTGTCCCTGGGTCCAAATCTGCTGCCTAGACATGTCGCGGGGTTCGGTAATTTGACCGAGGTTCCACCCGAGGAAATAGAGTCCTTTTTTGGGGAAGGCATTGTAAGAAATTTCTATTTGGTGCTGCTTTTGGAAGTCATTTTTGAGATTGGAATTGAGGGTTACACCTTCGGGGGATGTTTTGAAGGATAAGGACTTTCCGTCAATTTTAGCATCGAGGATAACGATGTTTGGGGCATGTAGGAAGATGGTATCGATATTATTTTGGAGGGAAGTGAAGTGGTGGGTGACGGTACCCATGACTTTTTTCTGAAGGGTTTCGAAGGAAGCTTGGAGCTTCATATGGGTGACATCTATGTTTCGATTGCGTTCAGTAGCTCCTTGAGGGTCAGAGTGATAGGAATGTATGTGCGGAAACTGCGCTTGTAAAGCGGCGGAACAGGTGAAGAGGAATGCTGCGATGATTTTGGCCGTAGATTTTTTCATGGGATGATGCGAAAATAGGTTAGGATAAATTTTTTTTCAAAAAAGTTGTGAAATTTGCAAAAGAAAATTATTTTTGCACTCCCGTTCACACGAACAAAACGGTTTGGTAGTTCAGCTGGTTAGAATACATGCCTGTCACGCATGGGGTCGCGGGTTCGA
>CAZGQS010000060.1:0-1797 GCA_964527775.1 uncultured Rhizobium sp.
TGTCCAAGCCCAGCAGGTCGCCCTCGGGGCGGCCGTCTTGGTTTTGTGCAAACACGCTAAATGGAGCGTTACTTTCACGCGTTTTTGAATAATCGATTGTGATATTCAAATCTCTGACGCCAGCACCAAGCTTAAAAGCATCAAATTTCATTCCAGGGTTAGGAGATAGCAGCTTGCCCCCTGAGAATGAAAGCTCACCCGGATCTAGATACAAAGGAAACCACTCAACATTTTTAGCGGGTATAACGCTTTCAGCTGAAACTCCATTTTGAACAAATTGATTTTTGCCATTTTCAGAATGCTGCCTCAACTGCGTCCATTTTGAATTATCAGCAGTTGCTATTGTTAGGTTGGCAAGACCCAATGATTCGTCTCCAATCACTAAAATTGAAGATCCTTGACCCTGAGTACCAGTACTAAATACAAAGCCGTTTGATTCAGGATCAAACTTCACATCAACACCAGCAACAGCCATGCCTGTAGATAGATCGTTAATTGAATTAATTTTTTCTTTTATGGCTGCGGCTACAGCATCAGCTCCACTATAGTCACCTGCCGGTATTTCTATATTGGAACGTATACCATTTACAAATACGAAAAACTTGTTGTTTTCAGGAGTTATCAACATTCGAGCATCCGAACTTGATAGTTGAATTGGACCACCCTTCAAAATTGCCGGAAGGCTTTTCACGCCGCGTAAAGCCTCATTCGAAACTGGAGTCTCAGGCAACCCACCATCTTCTGAATTAGGATTATCAAATAATTCGGCTGCAACATCATTGGGGCTTAAAATTTTTAGACTAGAGAAATCCCCAGTAGAACCTGAAATAATTGATAATAAGCCTTTGTCAGTGTTATACTCTATCCTAATACCATATCTTGAATTTGTTTCTCCCTGTGTGGCCATAACACGAGATACAAAGACCTCGAGATTTTTAGCAAGTTTTGCAGGATCTTGATCTTCATCCAATGGGATATACTCTATTTCAGCAGCGTTAGTCATACCATCAATATTGAGACTAAACTTTAACAAATTTTCTGGATCAAATCCAATCGGCTTAAAAGCACTTGACCAATTGTTTTTCACATCACCATTTAATAAGCTCTGGAGTGCAGATATTTCAGTAGGACTCAAAGCATTAGCACCGCTGATTTGAGTGACAGTAAATGTCAACACATCACTATCATTTGGAGCAAATTTTATTGAGACCCTTGAATTGAGCGAAGCAATTTCACGGTTTATCAGATTTTCAATATTTTTAGCAAATACCTCAGGATACCTATCAGCTGCAATAGCTGTGTATTTGAACGGCGGCAAACCACCAATATCTATTTCCGCCTCAAAAGTGCCATCTGCAGTCGCTGGGAACTCTACCTTTCCCTCATCATTAAGATTCACCACTAGATCTACTGATGCGGGAACAGAGGATTTTTGATTTTTATTGTCAAAAAGCATGTCGTATCGATACATCGGGACACCGCCACCGATTGGAGGAATCACACGGGGATCAGTACGAGGTAAAACTTCACCGTATTTATTGACGAATAGCTCAGCGCCGTTTTGTTGTGCAGGCATCAACGATGGACGCACCAACTCGTTGTTTACATACATGAATGTTTGCCACTTGGAGTCGGCATTGTTGGGGCCACCGTTTTCGGTTTTCACAAAGTAAATGGTGGCTAGGTAAGCTGTACCGTTCACGTCATACACGGTCAGAGCCATGTTTTTGCTGTAGGTCTCTGGCTTTTCGCGGTCAAATTTGGTGGGGTCGAGCGGCAGCGAATCGGTTGGCAGGT
>CAZGQS010000061.1:0-1769 GCA_964527775.1 uncultured Rhizobium sp.
ATAAATTAATTTCGGTGCTCGTTAGATTTTTAGAGCAAAACCAAGGTGTGTTATCGAAGCGAGCCAAAGACAAAGAATTCAGCATGCTCACTGAGCAGGAAGTAAAGCGAATCGAAACAACCTATTCCGAAATCTTCGGCAGTTAATGTGGAGAAATCATCATGCCTTCTCCGGTAGGTTTTTTATATATGAGTTGTCCAAAGGGAGACTAAAAGAGAGTCAAATCCCTCGGTCCCCCGCGAATAACGTATCTTTGCGGCAGCGTTCTTAAGAATGCAACTAAATTATCTATGACATTTGACTCATTAGGAATTGATTCTCGAATCCTAACCGCCCTAAAAAACCAAGGTTACACTACCCCCACCCCCATTCAACAACAGAGCATTCCTGTGCTTCTGGATGGATATGACCTCCTCGGTACCGCTCAAACCGGCACCGGAAAAACCGCCGCATTCACCATCCCCATCATACAACATCTGCTGAATGACCCCACGCCCAAGCGACGCGAAATTAGAGCGCTGGTGGTTACGCCCACCCGTGAACTGGCCTTGCAGGTTGCTGAAAATGCCAAACGATACAGCGCCGGAACCGGATTGCGTACCGCTGTGATCTTTGGTGGTGTGGGACAAAATCCTCAAGTGGAACAGCTTAAAAAAGGAGTAGACTACCTGGTGGCAACACCCGGCCGTTTGCTAGACCTTCACAATCAGGGGTTTATTGACCTCAAACATCTCACCCACTTCGTGTTAGACGAAGCAGATCAGATGCTGGATATGGGCTTCATTCACGACATCCGCAAGCTCCTTAAAATCATCCCACAACGCAGACAGAGCCTCTTTTTCAGTGCAACCATGCCCAAGGTCATTGTTGAACTGAGTTCTCAAATTTTAAAGTCCAACTACAAGCAGGTGCGCATTGCTGTGGAAAAGCCCACTGCCGAACGCGTTACGCAAGCGGTTTACTACGTTGCCAAAAACGACAAACCCGCACTGCTACTTGAATTGCTCAAGGAGATGGAGGGATCGGTATTGGTATTTGGTCGTACCAAACACGGTTGCGACAAGGTGGTACGCATCCTCACTCAGAAGGGAGTAAAAGCGGCTGCCATCCACGGAAACAAGAGCCAAAATGCACGTCAAAATGCGCTCAACGCTTTTAAAGACGGCAGCCTAAAGGTGCTTATCGCTACGGATATTGCCGCCCGCGGCATTGATATTTCGGGACTCGAATACGTCATCAACTATGAGCTTCCAAACATCGCCGAAACCTATGTACATCGAATTGGTAGAACGGGCCGCGCCGATGCTTCGGGAGCGTCTATTTCGTTTTGTGCCGCAGACGAGCGTGCCTACCTCAAGGACATTGAAAAATTGATCAATCTCAGCATTCCCCTCATAGAAGATCACCCCTTTGCACAGGCCGCAAACGCTGAATGGGCTATACCAGAGAACAGAATTCCCGCCAAACAAGGCCAAGGCCAGCGTCAACCCCAAGGCCGTTCGAGCAAGCCAACTGGCTTTAAACGTAAGAGTGGCAAATTATAGATTCGTCAAGAATCCATAAATCGGTGAATCTTTAAGGCAATCTGCGCAACGAGAGAAGGTACAAAGGCAATCTATAAAATCAGTGAGCATGTGGAACAACAAGCCTACTCCTAACAGTCTATATGTCCCCCGAAAAAACAACAACACTGCATATCCCAACATGGCATAAAAGGTGTGCAAAGGATGAAAATTGATGCTGCAACGGTCTGCTTGAAAGATGGGATT
>CAZGQS010000062.1:0-1754 GCA_964527775.1 uncultured Rhizobium sp.
GCTGATGGCTGATGGCTGATGGCTGCGGCTGACGGCTGACGGCTAATGGTCAAAGACCAAAGACCAAGGACCAATTGCTATCTATTGGTTGCAAAATGCGTATTTTTTAGTATATTTGTTACTAATGGGTTACAATGATTACTTGTTTGTAAAGTTGGATGGGGAGGTTTTGGAGGAGGTTGGGAAGCGATTGAGGGAGCTTCGGAAGCAGAAGAAGATGAGTCAGTCTGATTTGGCTGATCACATTGGAGTGAGCAGAAAGCATATTGGTGATATTGAATCTGGGAAGGGAACAACGTTGCTCATTTTTGTTAAATTGTTGAAGTTGTTCAATAAGTCGGAGAAGTTGTTGGAGATTTTAGAGGGTTCGGCGATTTCTCCAAAGGACTTGTTTTTAAAATCACAGAAATGAGTGTTGCAAGGGTTTCTATTTGGGGTATTACTGTTGGATATTTGGCTTGGGATGGCATAAAACAGAATTCTATTTTTGAACCAGACGCTGAATATGTGAAGTCAGAATTTAATCTCGCGCCGATTTTACATCCCCAGAAAAAAGAAATACTCTATGGAAATAACTTCCACGAGAAATTTGAAGGGTTGATTCCAGTGTTTAAGGATTCGTTGCCCGATGCCTTCGGGAATGTGGTGTTCAAGGAATGGCTGGAACAATCGGGATTGAAAGAATCGGACATGAACCCCGTGGAAAGACTGTTGTACGTGGGCTGTCGAGGTATGGGAGCCTTGGAATACCATGTGGAGAAAGGCAATGCAAACGTGATTCAAAACATTGATTTAGAAGAACTTTCTACGATTTCCGATTTGATTATAAAGAGAAAATACGAGTCGATAGGAGGAATACGGTCATTAGAAAACATTTTGAAAATTGGGGCATCGGTAGGAGGTGCTCAGGCCAAGATTTTGGTGGCAAAAAGACGCGGAACGGAGGAATACTTAGCGGGCGATATTGTGCACGATGGAGATGCAGAGTATTACATTATCAAATTGGGTCACGATACCACTCAAATTTGGCATAGGGAAAAGAATGTGGTGGAGTTTATTTACAATCAAATTGCTAGAGAAGTTGGGTTGGATGTACCAGAGTCGGAATTGATTTTTCAGGGAGAACGGGTGCATTTTCAAACCAAGCGATTTGACAGAGTGAACAATGTGCGGTGGCATACACAAACCGTGAGTGCAATGGCGGGTTTCTATGGTCGCACGAATGAATTTGGTTACGAGAATATTTTTAAAATTATCGATTTTCTGAAATTGTCAGATGACCATAAGAAGCAACTTTTTTTAAATATGATTTTCAATGTGGCTGCGTCAAATAGAGATGACCACACCAAAAATTTTAGCTTTTTGATGAGTCCATTGGGTGAATGGGCGGTCTCGCCGGCATACGATTTGACCTATCCTGTTGACCCATTTCAGAACTTCGGGATGGTACACAAAATTACGGTCAATGGGAAAGATAGAAACATTCAAAGATCTGATATTTTGAAAGTAGCGGATAGGATTGGTTTGAAGGGTGCCCAAGAAATGATTGATGCAGTGATAGCCGGGGTGGAAGGGTTTCGGAAGAAGGCTCAAAGTTTTGATATCAATAAAAAAACGGTTGATTTGATTGATTTAGAATTACAGAAAAACATTATTAGGTTAACGGGGATCGGTGATCGGTGATCAGACAGCGGACGGTTGGAGAGTTTAGAGTTTAGGGTTTAGAGGGGAGGGGCTGGCTGACGGCGGGCGGC
>CAZGQS010000063.1:0-1699 GCA_964527775.1 uncultured Rhizobium sp.
AACTTTTCCCAATCCAATTGGATTGCATTTCTTTCATACTATCACTGAAATCAACCGTTTCCAGACCTTTCAGCAAACGTTCTGCATATTCGGTTATTCGTAAATACCACTGACGCAATTTCTTTTTGACTACTGGATGTCCGCCTCTCTCACTTACACCATTGATCACCTCATCATTGGCCAGAACGGTACCTAATGCTTCACACCAATTCACTTCACCAATACCGCAATATGCCAATCGGTAATTCATGAGAACATCAGATCTTTCCTTATCAGAATATCTCTGCCAATCACTATTGGTAAAGTTCAGTTTTCGGTTACCGGGACAAACATGATTTCGATTTCCTTCTTTTTCAAAAATAGAAACCAATTCCTCAATTCTTCTGGCTTTTTGGATAGCACGATCAAACCAGCTATCAAACAACTGAAGAAAAATCCACTGTGTCCATTTATAGTAGTCTGCATTGGAAGTTCTCACTTCCCTGTCCCAATCATAACAGAACCCAATTTTATTCAACTGAGAACGAAATGTATCTATATTTTTATTTGTAGAAATTGAAGGAGCAATTCCATGCTCGATTGCATACTGCTCAGCAGGTAAACCAAATGAATCATAACCCATTGGATGCAACACATTAAACCCTTTGGTTCTTTTGTAACGACTAAATACATCACTCGCTATATAACCCAAAGGATGACCAACATGGAGGCCTGCACCACTCGGATAAGGGAACATGTCTAGCACATAATACTTAGGCTTGTCACTGTTATTTGACACTTTATACGCATTTTGCTTAATCCATGCTTCCTGCCATTTTTTCTCAATATCCTTAAACGCGTATTCCATCTTGAATTTCTTTGTTGAGTCTGTTGAAAATTAAACCTTTATTGGGAAGCGCAAAAATACACAAACGCTTTAAAATTGCTATTTTTGAAATCTGAACCAACGTCCAAACCCAAAATAAATTAAAGTCAAACATGGCAGCACAAAGCAAATCTTCAATGAAACGCAGTAAACCCTCCTATTTTATGGCCATTCTGGGTGTTGCACTTGTACTTTTCATTTTAGGAATGTTGGGCTGGCTGGTTATCAATGCGAGTAAATTAGAAAGTTATTTCAAGGGTAGCGTACAAGTGAATGCCTTTGTGAGAGATGGCTCTCCTCAAAAAGAGGTAGATATAGTAAAAAAATCCATAACAGCTAAGCCTTATGCCAGAAATGTTGAATTCACCACTAAGGAAGCCGCAAGAGCAAAATTTATAGGAGATGGAAATGAAGACTGGAACAAGGTTTTAGATTACAATCCATTACCAGCCAGTATTGATTTCTACCTTGAGCCAGAATATGTAAACAAAGACAGTCTTAAAAAAATCACGGCTGAAATCACCAAGAATTTCATCATCAGTGAAGTCAAGTACCCAGATGCAGTAGTAAGTAACCTCAACAACATCGTAAAGAAAACAGGATATTTTCTACTGGCTTTGGCAGGAGTACTCGCACTAATAGTGATCATTCTGATTGACAACACCATTAAACTGGCTATGTTTTCTAATCGTTTTTTGATCAAAACCATGCAAATGGTCGGTGCAACAAGGTGGTTCATTTCCAAGCCATTCGATCAAAAAGCAATTTTAAATGGGTTGGTCAGTGCAGTTTTGGCTATTTTCGCCATACTGGTGATTGTTTATGGTGTTGAAA
>CAZGQS010000064.1:0-1575 GCA_964527775.1 uncultured Rhizobium sp.
ACGATGCGTTGGGGGCCTTGCATGGAGAAGATTGTTTTGTTTAAAACTAGAATTTAGCGTTGAGACCCAACATCCAGTTTCGCGTGAAGTTGACTGGGTAAATCACGTTATCTCTAAGCCAAAGACCGTTTTTCTTTTCGAAAACGTTGTCGACCATCACAAACAAGTCAACATTTTGACTTTGAGAATAAGTGTATTTCACGCTGGTGTATTCAAATGGCTTTTGTCTTTGAGTCAAAGAATTTTGGAAGTCTTCAAGGCTATATGCCTTGCTACGCCATGTGTGCGTAACGCCCAAGCGATGTTGCGCATTGAGTTCGTAGTCCAAAGTCAGGGTCAGATTATGGCGAGAAACTCCTGGCAGTTCCTTATTTTGAATTTGCCCGTTTGCAGCCGTTTTGACAACGGCCTTGGTCCAAGCATAGTTCACTGAGCCACTCAAGCCTTTTCCAAGAGCCTGACTGTGCTGGATATCAAAACCATACTTGCTGGACTTATCGATATTCCTGTTATCACCAAATCCATCGCACGTAGGGACGGCATTACTTTTACACAAGTAGATCTCATCATTTAACCTAGAATAAAATGAAGTGATTTTTATTTTCGAGTCACTTCCTTGATGATTTAGGCCGATGTTAAGTGTTTTTAATTTAGCAGGTTCAATAAATCCATTGAATGCCCCACCCCAAAGAAAAAAACGATCAATATCAGGCGCCTGAAAACCAGAAGTTAAATTGGAAAATATACTGATTTCAGTATTTAATCGATGATTAATTCCAATATCCCAACCCGTTAAGTTATTTGACCTAGATAAGTCAGAACCAGAGTTCGGCGAATACCGATAATCAACTTTTTCCCTACGAATGCCAGCCGAAAAAATGTTTTTACCTGTCCTCATATTACCCAGCAGATAGAAACCCAAGTTATTTTTAGATGTCACATTTGTAGCATCAATCCTTCTGCCATCAAATTTGTTAATCCCTGCAATTAGCTCACCTGCCCCATGGTTAAAAACCAGCTCAGCAAGTTGGCTGCTGTAGTCATATTTTCTTGGGGTAGATGGAACGAATGCAGAGCTCTTGTCCTCTTGGTTGTGCCTCAAATTCAGTTTTAAACTTTCATTCAAATCAGCCTCAGTGCGAATTGACCACCAATCCGTCTTCAGTTTTTGATGGGTGTGCTTGTACGGAGTAAAAGATGGGGGACGTGGTGCCGGAGCCTGTGAAGGATCAAGATTAAATTCTGCAAGATTCAAAGCACCGGGATATCTCACATCAACATCCGAAGACCCAACAACAAGATCAAAAATGACATTGCCTGAAAGGGTGAAGTCCAGTTTCATCTCTCCAGAATTACTCTTGGATCGATCTTTATTGCCTGTTGAATCGGGAGCACTGAATCCGCCGTTAGCAAGATGCTGACCTACAAATGAAAAACCCACCTTTTCACCCTGAGCGCCGACCGATAGGTTTGTGGAACGCGCGCCATAGTTACCCGCAGCAATATTGAGACTGTTAGAAGGTTGATTTTTTGTGTAGATTTGAATGGTGCCGGCCATGGCACCATCGCCAAAGC
>CAZGQS010000065.1:0-1511 GCA_964527775.1 uncultured Rhizobium sp.
GATCAAGACTTGTCCGGGTATGCAACGACAACTGCCCTTGACACCAAAGCTTCTACCACTTCCGTTACTTCTGCATTGGAGTTAAAAGAAAATGCAGGAAATAAATCCATCCTAACTGATTTGGGAGGCACATCCACAAGTGATGTATTTTTTCCCACACAGAAAGCGGTTAAAACGTATGTTGACGCACAGGTAGACGCAGTAGACAAGGTAAAAGTGGGCCTTGGAAATGTGGACAATACGGCTGATGCGCTCAAACCGATCAGTACGGCAACTCAAGAAGCATTAGACGCGAAGCTATCTACAGCAGACTTTGATTTCAGTTTAAGGAATCTTGCAAAACTTAATGAGAATAATTATTTCGAAGGTCAGCAAAATATTTTCAGCGGCAATCAAACTGTAATTGGTGATCTGACCTTACCAAGCGGCGTCTTAAATTTATCACTTGGCACACAAATACTAAGTGGTATGGACTCTCCTACGACCATTCAAAATAGACCAGACGTCGATTTTTCAATTAAAACAAGTGCCGTTGAGTTTGAAGATATTGAGTTTGGAGAATCCGATCCTCGCGAACATGAACTGAAATTCACTGCTGACGGGAAATTGCGATTTTCGGATGGATCAAGAATTTACCCCTATTTAAGCGATCAAGAAGAAGAATTAAAAAATGTATTTAGCATAAGATCAAAAACTGGCGGATACATCGAATTAAAAACGACTTCAGAAGAGGAGGATTTTTATTGGACGTTCAAAGATGATGGAAAAATATCTTTTCCCGATAGGGGTACTACAATGGGTGTAACCAATGGTCCAGGTTTCTCCATCTTTGAACTTAATAGCCCCAATGCAATTTCTTTATTTGTTGGAGACCCATATCTTGAAAACAGTTCGTTTGGAGGCATTAATATTTTGCAAAGAATAGATGATCCATTGGCTATAGAATTAATTACTCCCGGCGCAGAATCTAATAATCTAAATGTTTGGATTTATGATTCAGAAGGCCGCTTAACATTTCCAGATGGGACTACCTTGGGCAGAAATGATCAAAATGAAGATTTTTCAGTTTTTGAAATAAATAGCCCTACTGGTATTACTTTACAAAGTAGCCAGACTTTTGAAGATGAAACAGATGTAAATGCTGCAATTGATATTTTTCCACAGGGGAATCAAGGAACTATATTTATGATGACTCGAGACTTAGAGTCAGATGAGGAGCCAAACATTTGGCAATTTGATTCTCAAGGAGTGTTATCATTTCCAGGTGGTACTATAATGGGTCAATTTGTTTTGAATGAAGAGCCACAAATTTTTAATATAAATAGCTACAATGGCATTTCTTTAGCGGGTGGGAATGAACAACCTAATGGAGATGATATCGATAATAAAAGTGTAAATCTATTAATTTCTTCTCCAGAAGAAGATGAGCAAGGTAAGTTGCAAATCATAACTCGACGCTATGAATCGGATATAATTGAAAATAAATGGACATATGATTCTGAAGGGATGTT